>REAW01000057.1 GCA_004293725.1 Curvibacter sp. | reverse complement strand
GCACCCATGGAGCTGCCTGATGGCCGCCAGACCCAAGTGCCTTTGCTCCCACTGACTCTGGGTGGCGAGCGCCTGGGCCTGACGCTGGACCCGCCCAAGCTGGGCGAGCACACCGATGCTTTGTTGCAAAGCCTGGGCTACAGCGCGGACGATGTGGCTGCACTTCACGCGCAGGGCGTTGTGCTATGAAAAATATAGCTGCTTGCGCATATTTGGCGTGCGCTGGAGGTCTGAACGGCAGAGCGCTCTGCTCCGTGTCCTCCGCCCGCTTTGCGGGCTCCCCCTTTACCTGCGCAGACCGCTCTGCCGTTCAGACCTCCCGAGGTTAGCGATGGACAAACTCAAGCAACTCGAATCCTTCGTGTCAGTCGCTACCCGCGGTAGCCTGACTGCAGCCGCCAATGCCGAGGGCGTTGCCCCTGCCATTATGGGCCGACGGCTGGACGCGCTGGAAGAGCGCCTGGGCGTGAAGCTGCTGATCCGCACCACGCGGCGCATCACCCTCACGCACGAGGGCAGCGCGTTTCTGGAAGACTGCCAGCGCATCATTGCCGACGTGACCAATGCCGAAGCCAGCGTCAGCGCCGGTGGCGTGAAGGCAGCGGGCCATTTGCGCATTACCGCGCCGGCGGGTTTTGGCCGCCGCCATGTGGCGCCGCTGGTGCCCAAGTTCCGCGAGCTGCACCCGGACGTGACGATTTCGCTCAACCTGAGCGACCGCGTGATCGACATTGCGGGTGAAGGCTTTGACTGCGCGGTGCGGGTGGGCGACATGCCCGACTCGTCGCTGGTAAGTGTGCGCATGGCTGACAACCGCCGCCTGTGTGTGGCGACCCCGGCGTACCTGAAGCGCCACGGCACCCCCCAAACGCCGGCCGACTTGGCCAAGTTTCACTGCCTCACGCTGTCCAGCGATGCATCTCAAACCCGGGGCTGGGCATTCAGGTTGCCAGCGGGTGACAAAGAAGGCGAAGTGACCTATCTCAAGCCCGCAGGCCCCTTGGACTGCAGCGACGGCCAGGTGCTGCACGACTGGTGCCTGGCCGGTATGGGTATTGCCTGGCGCAGCACGTGGGAGGTGGAAGCTGAAATTGCTGCGGGCCAGTTGGTGGCCGTGCTGGAAGACTACGCCGCACCACCCAACGGCATCTACGCGGTATTTCCGCAGCGCAAGCACCTGCCGCTGCGCGTGCGGCTGTGGATCGACTTCATCAAGGCGCGGTATGGTGCGCCGGGGTTTTGGCGGGCACTATAAAAACAGGAGCTGCCGGCGCAGTACAGCAATCTACTGGCGGCGGTCTGTAGCAGGTTCGATGGAATCACCAATCAATTTGGCGCGGAACTCTGGCGTCTGCATGTATGCTGCAAACTCTTGTCGGATTACTTCAAAGTGTTTTGCGTGTCCGAAGAGTATGTTGAATTGTTTGTCGATCTCTGCATAGGCATCGTGCAAATGCAGCAGCGCGTTTGAGCAGCCTTCGTCTGAGAAGATGTCGAAGTCGTCCATGAAGTGATGCACCAGCCGGTTGCGAAGTGCCACAAACGCATCCAGCTCCCGAACCATTGCTGCATAGTCTTCGGGAGGCAATGGGACTCGAAAACTTAAGGCAAAGGCTGCTTGATCTGCAGGGAGTTTAAGTTTGCATAGAGGATCTTGCCTTTGCTCTTCCGCAGTGAACAACGTGCGTAAGTTTGTGAGAGCCGTGCCTTCGCCTTTAACCAACGTGCCCAGAGTCGCGGTGGCTGCGTTTTCAATGCGTTTGTCTATAACAGTCAGCAGTTCTTTGGCGGAGCCTGCAATATCTGCATGTGCCGCAAGCGCTTTGGCAATGTATTCGTACTGCTGAATCCGCATCAGGCAACGCCCCAGATAGCGCTGCACCTGCTGCTGCATTTCTATGCCTTGTGGGGACAGATTTGGTAGGGTCATGCGCTAGGGACCCACCACACGGATAGTGGAATCGCCCACAGGTTTTCACCAAACGGCACCACTTCCCGCCCGGCATACAGCACGATGCCACGCTGAAAGATGGAGGGTTCTGTTGTCTGCAGATGCCGTAAACCTTTGAAGTCCTTGCCGTCTACCGTGGCGCTGGCTTTCACTTCTATGCCGGTAATCTGGCCGAGCCTGTTTTCCAGAATGAAGTCGACTTCTATATTGGTTTGCGTGCGGTAGTGCCAAAGGGACAAGCGTTCCGCCGAGAAGGCGACGTGTTTAAGCAACTCGGACAGCACAAATGTTTCCACCGTGCCTCCTGGTAGTCCGGGTTTTGCGGCCAGGTTTTGTTGTGTGTCAGCCAGAAAGTAGCTCAGCAAACCACTGTCGGGCAAGAATACCTTGGGTGCTTTGACCACGCGTTTGCCTGCATTGCGCTCCCACGAGGGCAAGCGCACCACCAAAAAGAGCATTTCGAGCAGTGCGAAATAGCGCTTGAGGGTGGTTTGGGGAAGTCGGGCTGTACGCGACAACTCAGCCAAATTGAGCAGGGTGCCACTGCGAGTGGCTAACAATTGAAGCAGGTTCGGAATCTCGGTGAGCTGCTCGATATTGGCCAGATCACGCACGTCGCGTTGCAATATGGCCTGTACATAACTTTGGAACCATGTTTCCCGGCGCGACACACTTGTGCGCGCGGCAGCTTCTGGAAAACCCCCGCTCACCAAATGCGCAATGAATTCATCCTTGCCGCACGGGGGCACGTTGAGGGCGGACCAATCGCCCAGAAATAGGGCATCTGCTCGGTTGCGGGTGGGGCTGTCAGCCAACTCGGCTGTTGACAGGGGCCAAAGAGACAGAATCTCCATGCGTCCCGCCAGCGAATCAGCTATGTCGGGGAGCAACAGCACGTCGGCGGAGCCCGTTAGCAAAAACCGCCCTGGATCGCGTTGGCGGTCTACTGCGGCTTTGATGGGGAGAAAAAGCTCCGGCGCGCGCTGCACTTCGTCCAGCGTGACCGGTCCTTGCAGTCCGTTGACGAAACCGGCTGGATCGCTCTTTGCGGCACTCAGTACCGCCGTATCGTCGAGTGTGAGGTAACGGCGCTGCGTTTTAGTCCCAGAGGCGTGGGCGCAGGCTGATTGCACCAGCGTGCTTTTGCCGCTCTGGCGAGCGCCGTTGATGAGAACAACGGGCGTGTCCGATAGCGCTTCGGCAAGCAATGGCGCGATATGTCTCGTGTGCATATCGACATTCTAATGGTCGAAAATCAACCATTCAATGGACGATTTCACTCAATTTGAGCTGCAAAAAAAGGAGCTGCCAGCGCAATATCCACCAGTACTATTGCCTAATTTGGCATCAAAACTTCTCCAAAGAAACTTCCACCCGGTTGCGCCCATTGCGCTTGGCCAGGTACATCGCGGCATCGGCCCGGCGCAGTACGCCGGCGATGCTTTCACTGGGCCCCAACACTGCTGCGCCAAAACTGGCCGAGAGTGGGATGGTCATGCCCTGCACGTGCAAAGGTGTTTCCTCCAGGGCCACGCGGATGCGGTTGGCTACTTCGCGGGCATGCGTGAGGTGGGTGTCGGGCATTAGCACCATGAACTCTTCACCCCCAAAGCGGCCTAATGCATCCACACTGCGCAACTGCACTTGCGCCACCTTTACCGCGTGGCACAGTGCATGGTCTCCGGCTTCGTGGCCATAGCGGTCGTTAATGCTTTTGAAGTGGTCCAGGTCAAAAAACACGCAGGCCACCGGCTCGCTGGTGCGCCGGGCGCGCTCAAACTCGATGGCGAAGCGCTCTTCCAAAGCAGCGCGGTTGAGGCAGCCTGTCAGATGGTCTTGCTCGGCCAGACTGCGAAAACGCTTCACCAGGCGTCCCGCAGTCAGGCCTGCCATGGTGATGTTCATGGACATGACGATCACGGTCAGCATCCACAGAAACGGCGTGAAGTTTGGAATCTGAACAAAATTGCCCTCGACTGCCGGAGGGCCCTCCACCAACACCAGCACTGCGCGCGCCAACATGGCCACTGTGGCTAGCAAAAAGGGTCCACTCACCGCCCATCGCACGGTGGCTGAGAACTGGTCATTGCGCATGCCGCGCAAGCAGTCCCAAAAGCAATTGAAGGAAAGGGCCGCCACGGTGAGCGAAAACACCAGTGCGCGCACCATATAGGAGCTGCTGTCCGGGGCCACCTGCAGGGTGATTACCATGGCTATCAAAATGGGGCTGATGCGCCGCGCCAGTGTCGGCATCTCGCCCAAGCGCACCAAGCGGATGATGCCGCCGTGAAAGGCCGCCAGGCCCATAAACACCAGCCACTCCACCCCTTGGTAGTGCACATAGCTGGGGGCGGCGGTGCGTTGCACCAGCAGCGCCACTGTGCCAGCAAACAGCAGGTTGGCCACACAAAAACGGGCGGTTGCGTTTGGTGCCATCTTCATGGCGCCGCCAATGACGCCCCAAGAGAATGCCCACATCACCGTGAGCACCAGGTTCATATAGAACAAAGTGGTATCGACCTGTCCCAAAACATCTCCCTTAATCGCTGATTGGGTGGCAGTGTGGATTCGGGCGCGCAGGCCCACCTCTGAAAACAGTGTACCCCCGCATTTGAGGGGCAAAAAAAAGCCGGCCCATCCTTGCGGTGCCGGCTTTTGGAAGGCTGGGCAGTCCAGCCTGATGCTAACTATGCGTTTTCGTCAGAGGGAACGTCGAATTCGTCATCCAGTGTGTCACTTTCCATCATGGCGATCTCAGCGCATTGCACGCCATTGAGCTGGTGACGGTAGGCCAAGAAGGCGTGTCGGGCTTGGGTTTCTTCATCCCCGTCGTCGTCCGCAGTGGCAGCTGCCAGATGGTGTTTGGCCGCAGCCTGGAAGTGGTGGGCGGCCATCCGGTGGTAATCACCAATGGTTTCAAAGTCTTCTTCGGCCAGTTCTTGCGCAGTGGCGTCGGCTAGGGGGGAAAGGTCTTCGGTCATGCAGGGCTCGCTTTTCTATGAAACACGGCAACACGCCGCGTTTCACAGCGTGCTCCCCTGCTGTGAAGCCTGTGTGACAGCGGGCAGGCCTTGCGGTTGTCAGTACAAATGCTATGAAAAATAGAGCTGGCTGGGCAATATCTGTAAGGGTCAGAGGCCTAAAGTGCGTGAGCCCCTAAGCGGCGCCAAACTCTTGGCCCAGCTCGCCGGCGCGCTTGTGCGCGGCAAAGAGGGCCTGGGCAAAAAGGGCTTTGACACCGTTTTCGTCCATGGAGGTGATGGCGGCGTAAGTGGTGCCGCCCTTGGACGTGACTTTGGCGCGAAGGCTCTCGGGCGTTTCGGCAGAGGCACGGGCCAACTCACCGGCACCAATGAAGGTAGCCACGGCAAGCTGGTAGGCCTGTTCGCGTGCCAGACCCATCTGGGCACCGGCCTCGGTCATGGCCTCCATGAAATAGAACATGTACGCCGGTCCAGAACCACTGATGGCGGTCACCGCGTCCAGCTGGGCCTCGGACGTCAGCCACACCGTGGCGCCGGTGGTGGCAATCACCTCGTTGGCCCAGTCCTTGTCGGCCTGGTTCACCGCCGGCCGAGCGTAAAGCGCGGTGATGCCCTTGCTGATGAGTGCGGGCGTGTTGGGCATGGTGCGGATGATGCGTTCACTGCCCAACCACTGCGCAATGCTGTTGCTGGGAATACCTGCCGCCACGCTCAGGTGCAGCGCGCTGGTGTTGTGCGCGGCGACAGCTGCAGCGGCTTCCTTGAAGGTCTGGGGTTTGACGGCCCAGACGATCAGGTCGGCCGTTGCCAAAAAAGCGCCGGCCTCGGCCCGTGCGGTAATGCCAAAGTCGGTCTGAAGACGCCCCCGTGCCTCGGCCCAGGGTTCCACCACGTCAAGTTCGCTGGGCGCAAAGCCCTGGCGGATCAGTCCGCCGATGATCGCGCTGGCCATATTGCCGCCGCCGATGAATGCAATGCGCTTGCCCATGGTGTGTCCTCTGAGAATGGTGCTGTGGTCGAGCGGCTGAGTCTATCCAAAGCCGCCCACCCAAGACCGACAGCGGCTTACAGCGTGGTTTGCTGTACCGCGTGCTCCCAACGGTCCATCAGTTCTTTCGCCCGTGCCTGGGGCAAGGTGGGCAGGAAGCGGCGCTCTGCCTTCCAGAGGTCGGTGAGTTCGCTGGTGCTGGCGTACACGCCGGTGGTCAGGCCCGCCAAGTAGGCCGCGCCCAGTGCGGTTGTTTCAGTCACTTCCGGGCGCACCACCGGAATGCCCAAGAGGTCTGCCTGGAACTGCATGAGCAAGTCGTTGACGCAGGCGCCGCCGTCCACACGCAGCTCGGACACCTGTGCGCCGCCTGCACGCACGGCGTCGCGGCTCATGGCCTGCAGCAATGCGGCGCTTTGGAATGCTATGCTTTCGAGAGCAGCTCGCGCAATGTGGGCAAGGGTTGAGCCGCGGGTAAGGCCTGTAATCGAGCCGCGCGCATCGGGCTTCCAGTAGGGCGCGCCCAAGCCGGTGAAGGCAGGGACCACGATCACCCCGCCGGAGTCGGGCACGCTTTGCGCCAGGCTTTGTACTTCGCCACTGCCTTGGATGGCTTGCAACCCGTCGCGCAGCCATTGCACGACGGCACCGCCTACAAACACGCTGCCTTCCAGTGAAAATTCGGGCTTTGAGGTGGTTTGCGCGGCGCTGGTGGTGATCAGGCCATTTTCAGAGGTCTGGAAGTTGTGGCCCGTGTGCATGAGCATGAAGCAGCCGGTGCCATAGGTGTTTTTCACCATGCCGGCCTTGAAGCAGGCTTGGCCGAACAGTGCGCTTTGTTGATCACCCGCCACGCCACCAATCGGAATGGCATGGCCCAGCAGTGCGGGTGCTACCTCGCCAAACATCGAGGCTGACGCTTGCACGGTCGGCATCAAGCTGACGGGTATGTCCAGCGCTGCCAGGAGGTCGTCGTCCCACAGGTTGGTGTGCACATTGAACAGCATGGTGCGCGAGGCGTTGCTCACGTCGGTCACATGCACGCGGCCTTCGGTTAGTTGCCAGATCAGCCAGCTGTCGATGGTGCCAAACGCCAGTTCACCATTCGCGGCCTGCGCGCGTGCGCCGGGGACGTTGTCCAAGATCCACTTGAGTTTGGTCCCTGAAAAATACGCGTCGACCAGCAACCCGGTCTTCTCGCGGATCGTGTTCGCCAAACCCCGTGCCCGCAGTTCCACGCAGGTGGGTTCGGCGCGGCGGTCTTGCCAGACGATGGCGTGGTGGATCGGCTGACCGGTCTTGCGGTTCCACACCACCGTGGTCTCGCGCTGGTTGGTAATGCCTATGGCCTTCACCTGTGCGGCGGTGATGCCAGCCTGCGCCAACGCCTCGTGTGCGGTGGCCAGCTGAATGCGCCAGATTTCCAGCGCATCGTGCTCCACCCAGCCGGGCTGGGGGTAAATCTGGGTCAGCTCCTTTTGCGCCATGGCGACCGTGCGGCCGCTAGGGTCGAACACGATGCTGCGGGAGCTGGAGGTGCCTTGGTCGAGGGCGAGTAGGTAAGTCATGTTGTTGAAGCGTTTTTTTATCAGGGGGGTGCAATGGCCAGGCGGACCTGGGCTTCGGCCAGCAAGGCAGGAAAGGGTTCTGGCGGAGGCGCATCCGTGAACAACCGGTCGATCTGCGAGAGCGTGGCGACTTCCACCATGGCCGGGCGTTTGAACTTGCTAATGTCCGCGGCGAGCCAGACTTCGCGCGCGTGCGAAATGATGGTTTGCGCAACCTTCACCTCGCGGTAGTCAAAATCACGCAGCGTGCCATCGGCTTCGATGCCAGAGATGCCGATCAGCGCCAAATCCACCTTGAACTGGCGAATGAAGTCTACGGCCGCTTCTCCCACAATGCCTTGGTCGCGGGCGCGGACCACGCCGCCGACGACGATGACTTCACAGTGTGGATTGGCACTCAGGATGCGGGCCACGTTCAAGTTGTTGGTGATCACGCGGAGGCCGGTGTGCTGCAGAAGTGCACGCGCAATGGCTTCCGTAGTGGTCCCGATATTGAGGATCAACGAGCAGTCATTGGGCACTGCTGCGGCAACCGCGCGCGCGATGCGGGTCTTGCCATCAGCATTCAAGCTTTCGCGCTGCTGGTGGGCAATGTTCTCTGTCGTGGAGCTGGGCACCCGCACGCCACCGTGGAAGCGCGCCAGCAGTCCTTCGTCTGCCAGGCGCTGCACATCGCGCCGCACCGTCTGAAGGGTTACGCCCAAAGTCTCTGCGAGCAACTCCACGGTGACGGAGCCTTGCGCCTGTACGACTGCAAGCAGGGTGAGTTGTCGAGGGTTTGGTTGCATGGTGTGTTTGTACCCCCGAATTCCGGGGACCGGCAGACTTTAAAACGAAACGAAAAGAACATGGATAGGGTAAGTACCGAGTAAAAACGAACCAAAACGAACAATAATTCGCGAATTCGAAAATGGTTTGAGTTCTTTTATGCAAGAAAAAAGGGTGGCGTGATGCAGTTGACTCTGGAAGGCATCAGCAAAAAAGTGGGGCCGCAGACATGGCTACACGACATGAGTTTGGCACCTCGCAGTGGTGCTGTGACAGTGTTGCTGGGGGCTACACAGGCTGGAAAAACCAGCCTGATGCGCATCATGGCTGGGCTGGATACGCCCAGTGCGGGCCAGGTACACGTAGACGGAGTAAATGTCACCGGCATGCCAGTGCGCGAGCGCAATGTGGCCATGGTCTATCAGCAGTTCATTAACTATCCATCACTCAAGGTACGCGACAACATAGCTTCGCCCCTCAAGTTGCGCGGTGAAAAGAATGTCGATCAGCGGGTGCGCGAAATCGCTGAAAAGCTGCATATCGAGATGTTTTTAGATCGACTTCCGGCCGAGCTCTCAGGAGGGCGGTGAATCTGGATTACAAACTGCGCGAGGAGTTGCGCGATGAGTTGACTGCGCTTTTTGCGGCGGGCAACTCTACCGTGGTGTACGCCACCACCGAACCGGGCGAGGCCTTGCTGCTGGGGGGCTACACCGCGGTTTTGGATGCAGGTGAACTGCTGCAATATGGTCCGACCGCTGAGGTCTTCCACAATCCGGCTTCGTTGCGGGTGGCGCGTGCCTTTAGCGATCCCCCGATGAATCTCTTGCAAGCTATGGCGACCGCAGACGGCGTTCAGCTGGATGGCGGGCCCTTGTTGGCGCTGGGTGGGGCTTCCAAAGCAACGCCCAAACTCACCGTTGGTATCCGTGCCAATGCAGTACGCGTCCACGCCCAAGAGGGCGATGTGGCTCTGCCTGGCAAGGTGGAGTTGGCCGAAATATCAGGCTCGGATACCTTTGTGCACGTCCACACCTTGGTGGGGGAACTGGTGGCGCAGCTCACGGGGGTGCACCATTTTGAATTGGGTGAGCAGATCACCCTGTACTTCAGCCCAATACAGGTTTATGTGTTTGACGCCCGAGGGATGCTGTTGCTGGCGCCCGTGCGCGGCGGGGGACGTTGATATGGCACGTATAGAACTCGACATGGCCCATGCCTACCGGCCTAACCCCAAGCAGGACAGCGACTACGCGCTGCTGCCCTTGAAGATGACCTTTGATGATGGCGGTGCGTACGCGTTGCTAGGCCCCTCTGGCTGTGGCAAAACTACGCTGTTGAACATCATGTCTGGTCTGGTAACCCCGTCGCAAGGCAGTGTGTTGTTTGATGGGCGTGACGTGACCCACGCGACGCCACAGCAACGCAATATTGCCCAAGTGTTCCAGTTTCCGGTGATTTACGACACCATGACGGTGGCAGAAAACCTGGCATTCCCGTTGCGCAACCGCAAGATGCCCAAGGAGCAGATTGCCAAGCGGGTGGGCGAGATTGCCGAGATGCTGGAAATGAGCGGGCAGTTGAACCAGCGTGCCGCAGGATTGGCAGCGGACGCGAAGCAAAAAATTTCCTTGGGTCGTGGCCTGGTGCGCCCGGATGTATCCGCAGTGTTGTTTGACGAACCCCTGACGGTGATAGACCCCCATCTGAAATGGCAACTGCGTCGCAAGCTGAAGCAGATTCACCATGAGCTCAAGCTGACGTTGATCTACGTGACCCACGACCAGGTGGAGGCGTTGACCTTTGCCGACCAGGTGGTGGTGATGACTCGAGGTAGAGCAGTGCAGGTCGGCTCCCCTGCTGACTTGTTCGAGCGCCCCAGCCATACCTTTGTGGGGCATTTCATTGGTTCACCGGGCATGAACTTCTTGGCGGGGCGGGTGGATGGCCAAGGGGTGGTGGTCGGCGGTACCACGCTGCCTCTGCCATCAGGGCGCTCCTTGCCTGCCGGTGACATCAAGCTGGGCATACGACCAGAGTATTTGGCCCTGACCACCCCACAGGCGGATGGGGCCTTGGCGATGACCGTTTCTCGTGTCCAGGATGTAGGAACCCACGTCATGTTGAGCGCGGATTTTGCAGGGACCACGCTGAAGGCGCGCCTGTCAACGGATGCGGCCCAGCTCGCTGCCGGCGATACCGTGTGGCTCAAGGTACTGGGTGAACACACCTGCGTCTACAAGAATGAGGAGATCGTGGCATGAGCACTACGACCAAACCGGTGAACCAAAAAGCCTGGTTTCTAATTTTGCCCATGCTGATATGCGTGGCGTTTTCAGCCGTGCTGCCACTGATGGTTGTGGTTAACTATTCGGTGCAAGACATTATTTCGCCAGAACGCCGGGTCTTTGTAGGCATCGAATGGTTTGCCGCCATCATGCGCGACGAGGAGCTGCATGGTGCCTTGCTGCGGCAGATCACGTATTCGTTTGCGGTCTTGGCGGTGGAGATTCCATTGGGCATCTTGCTGGCCTTGTCCATGCCAGCCCACGGCTGGAAGTCATCTGCCGCTCTCGTGATTGTCTCTCTGTCGCTGTTGATTCCGTGGAACGTGGTCGGCACGATCTGGCAGATTTTTGGCCGAACGGATATCGGTTTGATGGGGGCTGCTCTGCTGGGCATGGGCATCGACTACAGCTATACCGGCAATCCGGTGCATGCCTGGCTTACGGTGTTATTGATGGATGTTTGGCACTGGACACCCTTGGTGGCACTGCTGGGGTATGCCGGTTTGCGCTCCATACCCGATGCCTACTACCAGGCTGCCAGCATTGATGGTGCCAGCAAGTGGGATGTATTTCGGTATGTGCAGCTACCCAAAATGCGGGGCGTGTTGATGATTGCCGTGCTACTGCGCTTTATGGACAGCTTCATGATTTACACCGAACCCTTTGTGCTTACCGGAGGCGGGCCGGGTAACTCGACCACATTCCTGTCGCAGTTTCTGACGCAAAAAGCCGTGGGTCAGTTTGACCTGGGACCCGCTGCGGCGTTCTCTTTGATCTATTTCCTGATCATCTTGTTAATGTGTTTTGTCTTGTACAACTGGATGCAGCGCGTGGGCACCCAGGAAAAGGAGGGTGGTCATGCTTAAGCCAAAGTTCCAGAAGCGATCACTGTTCATGATCGCCTATGTGGTGTTTGCGCTGTTGCCCATCTACTGGATGATCAACATGTCGTTCAAGACCAACAATGAAATATTGGCCGGGTTCTCCTTGTTCCCACAGAACTTCACGTGGGACAACTACAAGACTATCCTGACCGATCCGGCCTGGTATTCGGGCTACATCAACAGCCTGATCTATGTCGGTATCAACACAGTCATTTCCTTGATCGTGGCGTTGCCGGCGGCGTACGCGTTCTCGCGTTACAGCTTTCTCGGTGACAAGCATGTGTTCTTCTGGTTATTGACCAACCGCATGACACCGCCGGCCGTGTTTTTGCTGCCGTTCTTTCAGCTCTACACCTCGGTTGGATTGATGGATACCCACATCGCCGTCGCACTGGTGCACTTGTTGTTCAACGTGCCGTTGGCTGTGTGGATTCTGGAAGGATTCATGAGCGGTATTCCGCGAGAAATTGACGAGACAGCCTATATAGATGGGTACTCGTTCCCCCGCTTTTTCGTGCAAATTTTCCTGCCGTTGATCAAGGCCGGTGTAGGGGTCGCTGCGTTCTTCTGCTTCATGTTCAGCTGGGTTGAGTTGTTGCTGGCCCGGACCTTGACCAGCGTGAATGCCAAACCTATCGCCGCCACGATGACCCGCACGGTGTCTGCCTCGGGCATGGATTGGGCCACGCTGGCGGCGGCCGGGGTGCTGACCATCGTCCCCGGCGCCATCGTTATTTGGTTTGTTCGCAACTACATCGCCAAGGGTTTTGCGATGGGTCGCGTGTAACAGAGGAGTTCAAGATGTTTGAATGGATGGCATGGACCACCCCCGTGGCGGTGTTCTTCTCTTGCATCGTGCTGATGCTGTTTGGCATGACGGTATGGGAGCTGAAGTCGCCCACCAGCATGCGCAAGGGTTTCTTGCCGATTGAAACCACCCGAGGTGACCGCCTTTTTATCGGCCTGCTCTCTGCGGCCTACGTGAATCTGGCCTTTGTGGGTATCAGCGGAAAGCTGGCGGAATGGATGGGTCTGGAGGCTGAGCCATCCATCTGGATTAGTTTTGTACTTTCTATGGCCCTGCTCGCTCTGATCTTGCGCAAAGGCTGAAATCTGGTTGTTCCGGTGCGGCTCACTCCCCCTGGGGCCGCACCATTTATTCAAACAGGGGTTTATTAGAACTTAGGAGACAGACGATGAAGTTGAAGTATTCCGTATTGGCGGTGGCAATGGCTGGCGCCATGGCTAGCCAAGGCTGGGCTGACGAAGCCGCCGCAAAGAAATGGATTGACAGCGAGTTCCAGCCGTCAACCCTCTCCAAGACCCAACAAGCGGCCGAGATGAAATGGTTCATCGATGCTGCCGCCAAGCTCAAGACCAAGGGAGTGAAAGAGATTTCAGTCGTATCTGAAACCATCACGACCCATGAGTACGAATCCAAGACCCTGGCAAAAGCCTTTGAAGAAATCACAGGCATCAAAGTCAAGCATGACCTGATTGGTGAAGGCGATGTGGTCGAGAAGCTGCAGACTTCCATGCAGTCTGGCAAATCGATTTATGACGGATGGATCACGGACTCCGACCTGATTGGTACCCACTATCGTTACGGCAAAGTGTTGAACCTGACCGACTACATGGCGGGCAAAGGCAAAGAGTGGACCAATCCAGGCTTGGACATCAAAGACTTTATTGGAACCAGCTTCACCACGGGTCCAGATGGGAAGTTGTACCAGTTGCCAGATCAGCAGTTTGCCAACCTGTACTGGTTTCGTGCAGACCTGTTTGAACGTAAAGACCTGAAAGACAAGTTCAAGGCCAAATATGGCTACGACCTGGGTGTGCCATTGAACTGGAGTGCCTACGAGGATATCGCCGAGTTCTTTACCAATGACGTGAAGAATATCGACGGCAAGCCGATTTATGGGCACATGGACTACGGCAAGAAAGACCCTTCTCTGGGTTGGCGCTTCACCGATGCCTGGTTGTCGATGGCCGGCTCTGCAGACATCGGTATTCCTAACGGAAAACCGGTCGATGAATGGGGTATCCGGGCCTCTGCGGACGGCTGCACTCCACAGGGTGCATCTGTGGCGCGCGGCGGTGCAACGAATTCGCCTGCAGCTGTTTATGCCTTGACCAAGTACATCGACTGGATGAAGAAGTACTCGCCCAAGGAAGCCATCGGCATGACCTTTGGTGAAGCCGGCCCCGTGCCCGCACAGGGCCAGATCGCACAGCAAATCTTCTGGTACACCGCCTTTACCGCAGACATGGTCAAGCCTGGCCTGCCCGTGGTGAATGCGGATGGCACACCCAAATGGCGCATGGCACCGGGACCCAACGGGCCGTACTGGAAGCAGGGCATGCAAAACGGCTACCAAGACGTTGGTTCATGGACATTCTTCAAGGACCACGATGCAGACAAGGTGGCAGCCGCTTGGTTGTATGCCCAGTTCGTGACCGCCAAGACCACGTCTTTGAAGAAGACTACGGTTGGTCTGACACCGATTCGCGAGTCCGACATCCAGTCCAAAGCCATGACCGACATGGCGCCTAAGTTGGGTGGCTTGGTTGAGTTCTACCGCAGCCCAGCCCGCGTGGCCTGGACACCTACCGGTACCAACGTGCCTGACTATCCCAAGTTGGCTCAGCTCTGGTGGAAAAACGTTGCCGTGGCTGTGACCGGTGAGAAGACACCGCAAGCAGCGATGGACAACCTGGCCAGCGAAATGGACGATGTGTTGGCCCGTCTTGAGCGCTCCGGTATGGCTGTTTGTCCACCCAAACTCAACGCCAAGAAAGATCCAAACACATGGCTGAGCGATAAGGGTGCGCCTTGGAAGAAACTGGCCAACGAAAAGCCAAAGGGTCAAACCATTGCCTACGACTCGTTGTTGACGGCCTGGAAGAACGGCAAAGTGCGCTAAGCGTTTTTGCACGTCTCTATGCTCTAAAGTCGGCCGTGTGAGCACCTCTGCCACACGGCCTTTTCTACCAGCTTATGCCAATACACATGCAGCCCCAATTGACACGGCGCGATGAACTGATCGCCGAACTGGGACAATCTCAGCCCTATGACATTGCCATCGTAGGCGGCGGGGCTACTGGCCTGGGCGTTGCGTTGGATGCAGCAGCCAGAGGATTTAAAGTCGTCCTGGTGGAGTCTCATGACTTTGCCAAAGGCACATCTTCTCGCGCAACCAAACTGGTGCATGGTGGTGTGCGTTACTTGGCGCAGGGCAATATTTCGCTGGTGCGAGAGGCGTTGCACGAACGCACCACGTTGCTGAACAATGCGCCACATCTGGCACAACCCCTGCCTTTTATCATGCCCTCCTATAAATGGTGGGAGACGCCGTTTTATGGCATAGGGCTCAAGATGTACGACGCCTTGGCGGGCAAAGCCGGCCTAGGCAAAACCGAATTTTTGGACCGCGACCAAACCCTTAAGTACCTGCCTACCGCACTGGCGCAGGGCCTGCAGGGTGGCGTCAAATACTGGGATGGCCAGTTCAACGACGCCAAGCTGGCCGTGGCACTGGCTCGTACTGCAGCGACCCGCGGCGCACTTCTGGTGAATTACTGCCGAGCAGTTCATCTGTTGTACGAGGACAGCAAGGTGTCCGGCTTGGTGTGTGAAGACACACTGACCGGCAAGCAATACTCCATCAAGTCCCGCTGTGTGGTCAATGCTACCGGAGTATGGGTGGATGAGCTTCGCCAAAAAGACGGCGCTGCCTGTGGCGCACCCAGCAAGCGAGCTACCAAGCCTATGGTCACGCCTAGCCAAGGCGTCCATATTGTGGTGGACCGTTCCTTCCTGGATAGTAATGTCGCCTTGATGGTGCCCAAGACCGCCGATGGACGGGTCTTGTTTGCGGTGCCTTGGCTCGGCAAGGTTATTTTGGGTACTACCGATACGCCCAGTAAGGACCTGGGCCGCGAGCCTTTGCCTTTCAAGGCAGAGGTGGACTTTATTCTCAACGAATCAGCACGTTACCTGAGCCGTGCACCAACTCGCGCCGATGTGAAAAGTGTGTGGGTCGGCCTGCGCCCCTTAGTCAAACCCCAGGACGACGAGGGTGACAGCACTAAAGGTATCAGCCGCGAGCACACGGTCTTGGTCAGCAGCAGTGGCATGGTAACGGTGACCGGTGGCAAGTGGACTACCTATCGAGCGATGGCCGAAGATGTATTGGACGCCTGCGCAGACAATGCTTTGTTGGAAAAACGTGCCAAAGGCGTCACCACGCATCTGAAGCTGGTGGGCGCTGGAATGCCCGCAGAGGAGCTACGCTCCATATGCATGCCACCTGGCCTGCACTCTTACGGTGACGAGCAGGCTGCCGTTCAGGCCATGCCCGGAGCAGACAACCCATTGTGCGAGGGCCTGACTGAAGGAATGGTTCGTTTTGCCGCACGCTATGAATATGCGATTACGGTCGAAGACATGTTGGCACGCCGTTCTCGATTGCTTTTTTTGGATGCCCGTCTTGCGGCAAGCCTTGCGTACGCAGTAGGGGAAATCCTGCTGCAAGAAACGGGAATTGATCCGGAGACAAAGGCTTTTGTCGATTTGGCCCGTCACTATCTTCAGTTGCCAGCCTAAGCGCCCATGCTTCAATCTTTGGCAGGCCTTCTATGCATTGACGAAACTGCACCCTTCGCGTTGATGTAGAAGATTCAAAGGTCCATCGATGGGTCCGAATTGGCCGCTCAAAAGGATGCATATAAGGAAGAGTTGTTACCCAGGTGGCTCTGCTTGGGGACGTTTTGTCCACTCTTTCGCTTGTCGTAGGCGGTGTGTGGCACTTCGAGCCAGAGCCGGCGGTAGTGTTGAAACGGGGACGTGGAGAGGAGTTTTCAAGAACACGCTGTGTTGGTGAGTCGCGTTGCTGGCGGGGATGTGCAAGCGCAAGAGTAAAAGAAGTTCCTGGCAAAAATACTCAATCGGCACAAGGGCTTACCAAGTGCGTGGTGCGTATAGCTGCTTGCTAGGAGTGCGCGGTGACGGCGGAGATGTGCTGGCCTGATTTGTCTTTAGATGCTGTCTTGGCGCTGTTTTTGTGGGCAAAAAGGGTATTGACCTTCAAAAATTGACCGAATTTTTCCTCAAATCGATAAATCCATGGCTCTCAGCCAACAATATTTGCTGGGCTGACTAAAAAAGTATTGACGAAGCGCGCATGTGGATGCACAATCGTGGGCTTCGCTTGAAAAAGTATGAAGGTTCTGCCCAAATGAATGCAGCGCGAGTGGTTCGTGCTGCAGACAGCGGGCCCAAGACTGACTGGTTGATGGTGTATGCCGTAGTGGCAGATGCAATCTTCTGGTGCAAGTTGGGAATATTGAAATGATCCAAACTGAATCTCGATTGGAAGTTGCTGACAACACTGGCGCTAAGTCCGTCCTGTGCATCAAGGTGCTGGGTGGTTCTAAGCGTCGCTACGCAAGTGTCGGCGACATCATCAAAGTTAGCATTAAAGAAGCCGCTCCGCGTGGCCGCGTCAAAAAAGGCGAGGTATACAGTGCTGTAGTGGTTCGCACCGCCAAGGGCATTCGTCGTAGCGATGGTTCTTTGGTTAAATTCGACGGCAACGCTGCGGTGTTGCTTAACGCCAAGTTGGAGCCTATCGGCACCCGCATCTTTGGACCGGTGACTCGCGAGTTGCGCACTGAGAAGTTCATGAAGATTGTGTCTTTGGCTCCTGAAGTTTTGTAAGGATCCGCCATGAACAAGATTCGCAAAGGCGACCAAGTCATCGTTATCGCTGGTCGCGACAAAGGTAAGCGCGGAGTGATCTCCTTGCGCAAAGACGACTCTCACGTGGTTGTCGATGGAATTAACTTGGTGAAAAAGCACACCAAGCCAAATCCCATGAAGGGCACAACCGGCGGCATCGTTGAAAAAACCATGCCTATTCACCAGTCCAACGTGGCAATTTTTAATGCTGCGACTGGCAAGGCTGACCGTGTTGGTATCAAGGTGCTTGCTGATGGAAAGCGCGTTCGCGTTTACAAGTCCAGCGGCGAAGAAATCAAGGTGGCATAAACATGGCACGTCTCCAACAACACTATCGTGAAAAAGTGGCTCCCGAGCTGATTGCCAAGTTCGGCTATAGCTCGCCCATGCAAGTGCCTCGTCTGACCAAGATCACCCTGAATATGGGTGTGAGCGAAGCGGTTGCTGACAAGAAAGTTATGGATCACGCGGTAAGCGACCTGACCAAAATTGCAGGCCAAAAGCCTGTGGTAACCAAGTCCAAAAAAGCTATCGCCGGTTTTAAAATCCGTGAGAATCAAGCTATAGGTTGCATGGTTACCTTGCGTGGCGTTCAGATGTATGAGTTTCTGGATCGTTTCGTGACTGTGGCGTTGCCACGTGTACGTGACTTCCGCGGTATTTCTGGTCGTGCGTTCGATGGTCGTGGTAACTACAACATCGGCGTGAAAGAGCAGATTATTTTCCCTGAAATTGAGTATGACAAGGTTGATGCCTTGCGCGGTCTCAATATCAGCATCACCACAACGGCTAAGTCCGACGAAGAGTGCAAGGCACTCCTCGCTGGTTTCCGTTTCCCGTTCAAGAATTGAGGTCACCTGTGGCTAAAATGGCTTTAATCCAGCGCGAGCTGAAGCGTGATCAGTTGGCTGCCAAGTACGCAAAGAAATATGCGGAATTCAAGGCAATCGCTGGTGATGCAAAGCGTTCAGACGAAGAGCGCGCAGCGGCCCGTTTGGGCCTGCAAAAATTGCCGCGCAACGCTAACCCCACGCGGCAGCGCAATCGCTGCTCCATTACAGGGCGTCCCCGCGGAACCTTCCAGCACTTCGGTCTGGCTCGGGCGAAGATTCGTGAAATGGCTTTTGCTGGTGAAATCCCCGGCATAGTCAAGGCTAGCTGGTAAGCGATAGGAGAACTGAACATGAGTATGAGTGATCCAATCGCCGACCTGTTGACACGCATTCGCAATGCGCAAATGGTAGCCAAGACGACAGTCTCGGTGCCTTCTTCCAAAGTGAAGGTTGCAATTGCGCAAGTGTTGAAAGACGAAGGCTACATTGACGGCTTCAAAGTTTCTACCGACGGTGGAAAAGCTGAGCTTGAAATATCCCTGAAGTATTACGCTGGTCGCCCAGTGATTGAGCGTATTGAGCGCGTAAGCCGCCCTGGCCTGCGCGTGTACCGTGGCAGCGAAGCAATTCCCCAAGTCCAGAATGGACTGGGTGTTGCCATCGTGACCACCCCCAAGGGTGTGATGACTGATCGCAAAGCGCGAGCCTCCGGTGTCGGTGGCGAAGTGCTGTGCTACGTCGCTTAACACTACACTGAGGAGTAATAAACAATGTCCCGTGTAGGCAAACTTCCTGTCACCGTTCCTGCTGGTGTCGAGGTGTCCATCAAGGCTGATCAAATCAGCGTGAAGGGTACTGGCGGCACTCTGCAATTGGCGAAAAACAGCCTGGTGAATATCGTAAACGACGCGGGCAAGCTGAGCTTTCAGCCTGCTAACGACTCTCGTGAAGCTGACGCAATGACTGGTACATTCCGCCAGCTGGTCAACAACATGGTAGTTGGTGTTACCAAAGGCTTCGAGCGTAAGCTGACCCTGATTGGTGTGGGTTACAAGGCGCAGGCCTCAGGCAACAAGCTGAATTTGGCTGTGGGATATTCCCACCCTGTCAACCTTGACATGCCCGCAGGCATCAGCGTAGCGACCCCCACGCCCACCGAAATCTTGATCAAGGGCGCTGATCGCCAACGTGTTGGCCAGATTGCGGCTGAGATTCGTGCGATTCGTCCTCCCGAGCCTTACAAGGGCAAGGGCATCCGTTATGCGGATGAGAAGGTAACGATCAAAGAAACCAAGAAGAAATAAGGAGCTGCAACATGTTGACCAAAAAAGAGCAGCGTCTTCGCAGAGCACGTCAAACACGCATTCGCATTGCAACGCAAGGCGTGGCACGTTTGACAGTGACACGGACCAACTTGCATATCTACGCCAGCGTGATATCCGGCGATGGTGGCAAAGTGCTGGCAAGTGCATCGACTGCGGAAGCAGAAGTACGCAAGTCACTGGGTGCAGCTGGCAAGGGCGGCAACGTCGTAGCAGCCCAGATCATTGGCAAGCGCGTGGCAGAAAAAGCCAAGGCAGCTGGCGTGGAGAAGGTGGCGTTTGATCGCTCCGGCTTCGCTTACCACGGTCGCGTCAAGGCGCTGGCGGCTAAAGTTCAAGCAAAAATGCAAGGTAAGGCCGAGGGTCCTGAGGACGGTCTGCGCGAAAAGATGATCGCGATCAATCGCGTCACCAAAGTGGTTAAGGGCGGCCGTATCCTCGGTTTTGCAGCCCTAACCGTTGTTGGTGATGGCGATGGTCGCATCGGTATGGGTAAAGGCAAGTCCAAGGAAGTTCCTGCTGCCGTTCAAAAGGCGATGGAAGAAGCCCGCCGCAACATGCTCAAAGTTTCGCTGAAGAACGGAACCATTCACCATAAGGTAATGGGTCATCACGGTGCTGCCAGCGTCATGATGGCACCCGCTCCCAAGGGTACCGGCATCATTGCTGGTGGTCCTATGCGCGCAGTGTTTGAAGTGGTTGGTATCACTGATATCGTTGCCAAGAGCCATGGATCATCCAATCCTTACAACATGGTTCGTGCTACTTTGGATGCACTGTCGGTGTCTACGACTCCGTCACAAGTAGCGGCCAAGCGTGGCAAAACTGTTGAAGAAATCTTCGCCTAATCGAGGAATTCAAAAATGACAACACAACAAACAGTGAAGATCCAATTGGTGCGTAGCCCAATTGGTACCAAAGAATCTCACCGCGCGACTGTGCGCGGTTTGGGGCTGCGCAAGCTCAACAGTACCAGTGAGTTGCAAGACACACCGGCGGTGCGCGGAATGATCAACAAGATCAGCTACCTGGTCAAAGTTCTCTAAAGGTTGATGATGGAACTCAATAACATCAAGCCCGCAGAGGGTGCAAAACACGCGAAGCGTCGCGTTGGCCGTGGAATCGGATCTGGATTGGGTAAAACCGCTGGTCGTGGGCACAAAGGCCAAAAGTCGCGTTCTGGCGGCGGTCCAGCTGTGGGATTCGAAGGCGGCCAGATGCCTATGCATCGCCGTTTGCCAAAGCGTGGTTTCAAGTCGCATCTTCTGCAGTTCAATGCAGAAGTAACGCTGACCGCTCTTAATGCATTGGATCTGGCTGAAGTTGATCTTTTGGCGCTTAAGCAAGCAGGCTTGGTTGGACAGTTGATCAAAGTGGTCAAGGTTGTTAAGACCGGCTCTATTGCCAAGGCTGTCAAGCTCAATGGTATTGGTGCGACCGCTGGTGCCAAGGCTGCTATAGAAGCAGCCGGCGGAAGCGTTGCATAAGACTGCTTAGGCGAAAGTTAGCAAGTGGCAACAAACGCGGCTCAAACAG
This sequence comes from Curvibacter sp., assembly GCA_004293725.1. Taxonomy (GTDB): domain Bacteria; phylum Pseudomonadota; class Gammaproteobacteria; order Burkholderiales; family Burkholderiaceae_C; genus Allorhodoferax. The sequence goes on along the minus strand of REAW01000057.1, from coordinate 6,516 downwards.
CGAAGACAGGTAAGTTCGGCGATTTGCGTCGTAGGCTTGTTTTTTTGCTGCTCGCTCTGGTGGTGTACCGCCTTGGAGCGCACATTCCAGTCCCTGGTATTGACCCTCAGCAGCTCCAGCAGTTGTTTCAAGGTCAACAGGGAGGTATATTGAATTTATTCAATATGTTCTCGGGTGGCGCGCTTTCCCGCTTCACAATTTTTGCGCTTGGGATCATGCCGTACATATCGGCATCCATCGTGATGCAGCTGCTAACTTATGTCCTGCCGACATTTGAGCAGCTGAAAAAAGAGGGTGAGGCGGGACGCCGCAAGATTACTCAGTACACACGTTACGGTACTTTGGGATTGGCTCTGTTCCAGTCGCTTGGTATAGCAATAGCACTAGAGTCATCTGCTGGTCTTGTGATCGCTCCTGGCTTTGGTTTCCGCATGACTGCTGTGGTGACGCTAACGGCGGGAACAATGTTCCTCATGTGGCTGGGTGAGCAAATTACCGAGCGTGGATTAGGCAACGGCATTTCGATACTGATCTTTGCTGGCATTGCCGCTGGTCTTCCAAGTGCAGTTGGCGGTCTACTGGAGTTGGTCCGTACCGGGTCCATGAGCATCATTGTTGCGCTACTGATCGTAGTTTTAGTGGTTTTGGTCACGTTCTTTGTTGTGTTTGTAGAGCGTGGACAACGCAAGATTTTGGTAAATTACGCTCGCCGCCAGGTGGGTAACAAAGTTTATGGTGGGCAATCGTCGCACCTGCCTTTGAAGCTGAATATGGCCGGAGTTATTCCACCGATTTTTGCCTCGTCAATTATTCTGTTGCCCGCAACTATTGCAAACTGGTTCAGTACCGGAGACTCCATGCGCTGGTTGAAAGACATAGCCAGCACTCTGAGCCCAGGTCAGCCTGTTTACGTCATGTTGTATGCAGCGGCAATTGTGTTTTTCTGCTTTTTCTATACGGCGCTGGTGTTTAACAGCCGTGAAACAGCAGATAACCTGAAGAAAAGTGGGGCGTTCATCCCAGGAATTCGTCCAGGTGACCAAACCGCACGCTACATCGACAAGATTTTGTTGCGATTGACATTTGCTGGTGCGATTTACATCACATTGGTGTGTTTGCTTCCTGAATTTTTGATTCTGAAGTACAACGTTCCGTTCTATTTTGGTGGGACTTCGCTGCTGATTATTGTTGTCGTCACCATGGATTTTATGGCGCAAGTTCAGAATTACATGATGTCGCAGCAGTACGAGTCGCTGCTCAAGAAGGCTAATTTCAAGGCTTCTTGATTAAAGTGAGTGTTCGTAGAGGTGGCTCAGACTTGTAGTACAAGTCGAGACACGAATAGAAAGCAAGTTAGAGCGCATGTTCCGCGCGATTCAAAGTCGGAACGGAGCGAAGAGTTTTAGGAGAAGAAAATGAAAGTTTCGGCTTCGGTCAAGAAAATTTGCCGTAACTGCAAAATTATCCGACGTAAAGGCGTTGTGCGCGTGATCTGTACTGATCCTCGTCACAAGCAGCGTCAGGGTTAATTGCAAGAGTTTTAGAGGACGAAAATGGCACGTATCGCTGGCATCAACATTCCGCCGCATCAGCATTCTGAAATTGGCTTGACAGCTATTTTTGGTATCGGTCGCACACGCGCTCGCAAAATCTGCGAAGCATGCGGCATTGCTTACTCCAAAAAAGTCAAAGACTTGACTGATGGTGATTTGGAGAAAATTCGCGACCAGATCGCTCAGTTTACAATTGAGGGTGATTTACGTCGTGAAACAACCATGAACATCAAGCGGTTGATGGACATCGGTTGCTACCGTGGCTTCCGCCACCGCCGTGGGCTGCCCATGCGTGGTCAGCGTACCCGCACGAACGCACGTACCCGCAAAGGCCCGCGTAAGGCTGCTGCGTCCTTGAAGAAATAATTGGGATAAACCAACATGGCAAAAGCCCCTTCCAACAGCGCTGCACAGCGCGTTCGCAAGAAAGTTCGTAAGAACGTTGCAGACGGTATCGCACATGTGCATGCGTCGTTCAATAACACAATCATTACCATTACTGATCGTCAAGGCAACGCATTGTCCTGGGCTTCATCAGGTGGTCAAGGATTCAAGGGCTCACGTAAGTCCACGCCGTTTGCTGCACAGGTAGCTTCCGAAGTGGCTGGTCGTGCTGCGCTTGAACAAGGTATCAAGAACTTGGACGTCGAGATCAAGGGCCCTGGCCCGGGTCGCGAGTCTTCTGTTCGCGCCTTGGCAGCATTGGGAATTCGCATCAACATGATTGCTGATGTGACTCCAGTGCCGCACAACGGTTGCCGCCCTCAAAAGCGTCGCCGCATTTAATCTATCAACAAGCCCACCGCCGTCAACTTTCGTTGACGGCTCCCGCATTTCTGTGCGGCAGATGACATAAAAGGAAGTTCAAGTGGCACGCTATCTCGGCCCCAAGGCCAAACTCTCTCGCCGTGAAGGCACCGATCTGTTCTTGAAGAGTGCACGTCGCTCTATCGCAGACAAGGCAAAATTCGACTCCAAGCCAGGTCAGCATGGCCGCACTTCTGGTGCCCGCACGTCTGACTACGGTCTGCAATTGCGCGAAAAGCAAAAAGTAAAGCGCACGTACGGCGTTTTAGAGCGTCAATTTCGACGGTATTTTGCTGAAGCAGATCGTCGCAAGGGTAACACCGGTGCGAACTTGATGTTTTTGCTTGAATCTCGCCTGGACAATGTGGTCTATCGGATGGGATTTGGCTCAACACGCGCGGAAGCCCGTCAGCTAGTTTCCCACAAAGCGATGACAGTGAATGGTCAGCCTGTAAACATTCCGTCTTTCATGGTCAAGGCTGGCGACGTCATCGCCGTACGCGACAAGTCCAAGAAGCAGAATCGCATCGTTGAAGCCCTTCAGTTGGCGCAACAAGTCGGTATGCCAGCATGGGTAGAAGTGAGCGTTGACAAAGCTGAAGGTACATTCAAATCGGTACCTGACCGGGATCAATTCGGTGCAGACATCAACGAATCGTTGATCGTCGAATTGTATTCACGCTAAATAGAACCATAGTCGTTGAAATCGTTCCTTTGTCGCGGGGCACCGTGACATAGGTGCTTCACCAGCCTTACTGACGTAACGAGTCGGGGGTATTGAGAGGAAGTTTGAATGCAAAATAGTTTGCTGAAGCCCAAGTCCATCAGCGTTGAACACACCGGTGTCAATCGCGCTAAAGTCTCTCTGGAGCCGTTTGAGCGTGGCTACGGACATACACTTGGCAATGCTCTTAGGCGCGTGCTTTTGTCCTCTATGCCTGGATTTGCAGCAACCGAGGTGACAATCGCCGGTGTTCTGCACGAGTACTCTTCGATCGATGGTGTGCAAGAAGATGTAGTGAACATCTTGTTGAACCTCAAAGGCGTGGTATTTAAACTCCACAACCGCGAAGAAGTTACGTTGAGTCTGCGCAAGGATACAGAAGGTGTTGTAACCGCAGCGGACATACAGACGCCACATGACGTAGAGATCATCAACCCGGAGCATGTCATTGCTACCCTTTCCCATGGTGGAAAGCTTGACATGCAGATTAAAGTTGAAAAAGGCCGCGGATATGTTCCCGGAAGCATGCGCCGTTACGCAGATGAGCCTAACAAGTCCATCGGGCGTATCGTTTTGGATGCCTCTTTTTCTCCAGTCAAGCGTGTAAGCTACACGGTAGAAAGTGCTCGCGTTGAGCAGCGCACTGACTTAGACAAGCTTGTTGTTGAGATCGAAACCAATGGCGCAGTGTCTGCAGAAGACGCAGTGCGTGCATCTGCAAAGATTTTGGTCGAGCAATTGGCTGTGTTTGCACAGTTGGAAGGCGACGAGTTAGGCGCGTTCCAATCCCCGGCGCCTCGCGGCAATACGCAGTTTGATCCAATCTTGCTGCGTCCAGTGGATGAGTTGGAGTTGACAGTACGCTCCGCAAACTGCCTGAAGGCAGAAAACATCTATTACATTGGCGACTTGATTCAGCGTACAGAAAACGAATTGCTCAAAACACCAAACTTGGGCCGCAAGTCCCTCAATGAAATCAAGGAAGTGTTGGCATCTCGCGGTCTAACATTGGGAATGAAACTAGAAAGCTGGCCTCCAGCTTCTTTGGAAAAGCGTTAATTGAATCGAACCCTGAATGGGTTCTGTGACATGGGCAGTACCTGATACGGCTGCCTGAAATAAAACTTAAGGAAAATACCATGCGTCACGGTCACGGCTTACGTAAACTTAATCGCACAACATCTCACCGTTTGGCGATGCTGCGCAACATGATGAATTCGTTGATCGAACACGAAGTAATCAAAACCACAGTTCCAAAAGCAAAAGAGCTTAGGCGCGTCGTTGAGCCAATGATTACCTTGGCCAAGGAAGCGACTGTAGCCAATCGCCGCTTGGCATTCGACCGTCTTCGCGATCGCGATAGCGTGACTAAATTATTTGATGTGCTGGGTCCTCGATTTAAAGCACGTCCCGGTGGATACACTCGTATCTTGAAAATGGGTTTCCGCGTTGGTGACAATGCACCCATGGCTTTGGTTGAGTTGGTTGAACGCACAGAAGAAGTTTCTGAAACTTCAGCGGCAGCGAAGTCAGAATAGGTTATACTAGCAGTCTTGACGCGGAGTGGAGCAGCCTGGTAGCTCGTTGGGCTCATAACCCAAAGGTCGTTAGTTCAAATCTAGCCTCCGCAACCAATAGATACGTGGAAATCCACGACAGCAAAGGCTCACTTCGGTGAGCCTTTTTTGTTTGTAGCCCAAGAATAGCCCATCTATAGCCTAAGAAAATTTGGCGCTATCCGTAATGACCATTGGGCGAATTTCGAAAACCATATGCCAATCATGTTTCCTTCGCTAGCCAAGTAGATAGGCTAGGGCAGCTCGTTAAAACAGCTGCAGTCACCGTTGAAAGTCCGGTTACCCGTAGCCCGGCGTTATTTAGGCAAAGCGGTCCATCGGTAAGTTCGCGTTGTTTCGATAGCGGGTGCTCGATGAAATCGATGGGAGGTCAAGTCTGGGCCAAGAGCGGCCCCTGGTGAACGGCTGCATTCGACCATTGTGTTGAAGACCTCAGTGGTCGGAACTCTCCAGTCGCGCCCGGGTTTCAATAGATCTGCAAGGGCGAGGTTGATCGTCCAAAAAAATTGACTATCGACAATATGTAGCTATCGATAGCTGGTGCTAAACGCCAATCGATCACTTGGCCGGCGAGCAGCGGACGGGCTGGGCTCAAAAAAAGTACTTCGTTCGAATCAAGCCTTCTTTTTCGGGCGAAGACTCTGAGCCTTCGGAGGTTTCGGCTCATTGAACGCGGATACGTCGATCAATGCCACCTCCATTTGGGCCGAGTCGAAGCTCGATGCTGCGATGGTTCGCGCCATGGCTCGCAAATGTTCGATGACCTGGTCAATCTTCAATGCCACCCCAGACTCGTTGAACCATCCTTCTGGACGGCGAGCTTTGTGCACTACGAGCAGGATGCCCCAGCAGTCGCTGCGGTTCTTCAAATATCGACCCATCAGCTGGGTCACTAAGCCGGTTTCCAACTCCTTCAAAGACCAGCTCTCCGCCACCTTGATTTCAATAGGAAGCCTCGCATTGGACTGTTTGGCGTCGAGCCGTATGTCGGGCTCTTTCTCATTGCTAACATGAGGTGAAGTCAGTAACACCACCATTTGTGATGAACATTCCATCTTCAAGTGAAACTTGTTCTGGAAATAACATTGCGGCTTCAGTGAAAATTTCTAGTGAAGTACTCAGAAGTGGATGAGCAATATTCACACAAATTCCATTTTCAACATCGCCAACAAGCAGCTCATCACCATTGAAAAGCTGATAGCAAGTAGTGAAATCTAAGTCACCCTTGATATTGTCAGGGTCTAAAACGAACTCAAATTGACTTATGAAGTTTCGGGGCTTCGCGCTCAGCTCTTGCCATAGTCCATTTCTAATTTCTCTGTCGCGCTCAGACAAAACCGCCGAGAGGAACCCCAACTCATCAGTAAGGGAATGCATCACCGAAATGTGCAGTTTTTTGGTCAACCCATTGACTCCACTCCCGGTGCGCCGCCAATGCCGTTTCAATACCTTTTGAAGATCCTCGTACGAACAGTCTTCATCTAGAGCCATTTGATAAAGTTCAAGTGCATCCTGAACTGAGCTTTTTCCTGCTGAATTGGGACCAAACAACAAGGTCAGCCGATCCATCGGAATGAACGTAGGCTCCTCGAAGACCTGAAACCCAGCAAGGGTTATCCCTGTGATATTTCCAATTTTTCCCATTGCACTCCCCAATTTCTTATTCAAATACTAGCTTGCAGACGGCAGCACTCTTCTCTCAAAGCTCACCACAAAACCATCAGGAACCGGCTTGAAGGGCTTGTCTGGTGAACGACCCCGATGGCCACCCAAATTCCCCCGGGTATGGCCACTTCAAACTCCCCCACCTGAATTGATCGGGAACGGGTAGTCAAGCCGGCGTCGTCGGCACCTG
>REAW01000004.1 GCA_004293725.1 Curvibacter sp. | reverse complement strand
AGGTGCCGACGACGCCGGCTTGACTACCCGTTCCCGATCAATTCAGGTGGGGGAGTTTGAAGTGGCCATACCCGGGGGAATTTGGGTGGCCATCGGGGCATCACTGCAAGTTCAAAAGGCGGACGTCCCGTCTTGGCCAAAGGTGCGTGCGGCTCGATCAATGCCAGAAGTTCGCCCCACGGCATGACCAAATCCATCTCGTCGAGAAGGGTCTGCTTGCGGGTGTGTCGGGTGCTCAGATCAAGGCCAAGGTCTTGTGGTTTCATGCCGTCATTGACCGCAATTTGGGCGCCTCAGTCAAGCCGATTGGGGCGGAGTTTTCAACATGATCTCTAGGTTTTCAGGGGTGACTACGGAAGAGAGTCGCGTCCAAGCCCTGTATCACACGATTGCGAAACTGATCAAAGGAAAGGTTTCGATCTATTTCTTGGTATCCACTTTTCGCAATTTCAATAGCAAGTTGAGGCTGCCTCAAAAGAACTATGCATTGCTCAGAAAAGGACTCAAATCCGTTGGACACTAATATATCCTTATCTTTTCTAATATACTTTTTAAGGCCTTCGTAGGAGTGACTTGATGCGACAACGGCCTTACCGTACATATACGATTCTAGTACCTTTATATTTGAACCTCCGCCAGACCATATAGGGGCGATGGAGAAAGTGGCCTGGCGATAGACATCGCTCAGGTTTTCGACATAGCCGAGAGGGATGCAGTTCTTTACTAGAGTCCATTGTTCAGCTTGGGGCAAACTTGAATTTCCGGCAATTAAAAGTTTGGCTTCTGGGAATGCAGCAAGAATCCTGTCCCAACATTTATCAATGAATCCTTCAATTGCTTGAATATTTGGCTGATAAGTCATCAAGCCAACAAATAGAATTACTGGGGTTTCCGGCAATGTAAAACTTACTGCATAGGGTGCCCGTACTGGTATATTGGGTAATAGGCTGGTAGATAAGCGTGAATAGTGTGACTGGTCGCGTTCACTAACAAAAAAATAATGATTAAATCTATATAAACCAGAGTTTACTAACCAACGGGTAGCTACGTCGTTAAATTTTTTTGTGATTTCTTTGATAAATGTTTGAATTGTTCTAATCGATTTCCAAGGAATCGTATAATATGCATCATCCCAGTCGACGATAACTCGGCTGTTTTTCGAAAGGTGAAACTTGGTTGCAAAGCGTACGTAGCGCGAAACAACAATTTCATAACTATCTAGGTCGACAAAATTACGTAGTATTTTTGTATATACTTTTGAACGAATTGGGATATTAGGTCGATTAAGTATTCCTCCGGTTGGGAGGTTGATGTAATAAACGTGCCCGTTCGTGTTTTCAATGACTCTGTTCGGTTCGTTGCCAAAAACAAAAATTGCCACATCAACACGACCCAAAGCACACAAACTTTCATATAGAAATTTCGTGCGCTGATGTGCCCCAGTGGATTCTTCAAACGGGGAGAACTGTGTTAGTAAAAGTAATTTCATGATCGCGCATTATTCCGGATAATCTGACCTGCCTCTTGATTTCTCTGGGGTCGATGGAAAATTAAGCAGCGTAAAACCTCGGTGTTTCCTATACTGTTAGTGATCCCCCTGGGGATCATGTTCAAAAGTCAGTTTGAGAATGGGGCATAAACGAACATGTCCCGCCTGATGAAATGCCAGCGCCAACAGCATCCCGTTTTGGCTGAATCCGGGAGTTTTCTGGCTGAATTGTGGCCCTTTGGCCGTTCGCAGCCGCACTCATGCCTGCACCCTCTGCAAAAGCCTGTTTCTGGCCATCCAAATATTGGAGGGTGCAAACAGGGTGACGAGTTGCGCAGTGTTTTTCTTGGGCCCAAGGTAACGCACTTTGGTGTGACCGAACTGGCGTTTGATCACCCGAAAAGGGTGTTCCACCTGGGCGCGCGCACTAGCTTTGAGTTTCTCAGCCTGCTCTGTGAGCGATCCCCAAGGGGCGTGCTTTTGCTGCTTTCGCTTACCGGGACGCATGGCAATGTGCCAATCCACACCGGTTGCCTCGTCACGCCTGGGCGCGCCTTGATAGCCCGCATCAGCGAAGACAGTTTGCTCATCACCATGCAGCAAAGCATGTCCTTGGGTGACATCGTTGACGTTGGCTGCGGTGCCAATAATGGTGTGCACTAAGCCAGACTCAGCGTCCACGCCAATATGCGCCTTCAAGCAGAAGTGTCACTGGTTGCCCTTCTTGACCTGATGCATCTTGGGGTTACCTTCACCGCTCTTGTTCTTGGTGGAACTCGGTGCTGCAATCAGTGCGGCGTCAACCACGGTACCTGTGTTGAGCAACAGGCCGTGGTCTGCCAACTTGGCATTAATGACTGATAGGACGCTGAACCATAGGCGGGGTACAAAAACCGTCATCTAAAGCATAGATAATGTTTGGGTCACACTACCCTTATCTATGACAACAACTCCGACTCAGGCTGCTCCGGCAGATGCTTGGCTCCCCACCGGCACAGACAAGCTGATGCTTGGCCTTTTGGCGCTTGCCCTTGCGCTTCTTTACGTGCCTAGTTACATAGATCTGCACCGCACCGTGTGGTCTACGGATGAGCAGGGCCATGGGCCGATTATTTTTGCCGTGAGTGTGTGGTTGTTTTTCCGCCACCGGCATGCGGTGGCGGCAATAGCGGTGAAGCCTGTTCCGGTGTGGGGCTGGTCGATTCTGCTGGTGAGCTTGTTGGTCTATGCGCTGGGCTACTCGCAAACATTTCTGATGCTAGAGGTGGGGTCGCAGGTGGGGGTGCTGATGGCCATGGTGCTCTTGTGCTGGGGCAATGCTGCGCTGCGAGTGGTTTGGTTTCCGTTGTTCTTTTTGGTATTTATGACACCCTTGCCAGAGGTAGTGGTGGCGGTGGTCACCGGGCCGTTGAAGTCTGCGGTGTCGGTGGTGGCGGCGGAGATTCTGTACTTTGCGGGCTACCCGGTAAGCCGGGTGGGGGTTATTTTGAATGTGGGCCAGTACCAGTTGCTGGTGGCGGATGCCTGCGCGGGGTTGAACTCGATGTTTACCCTGGAGGCACTGGGCTTGCTGTACATGAACCTGATGCAATACAAGTCGGTGGCGCGCAATGTGACGCTGGCGGTGCTGGTAGTGCCTATTGCCTTTGGCGCCAATGTGGTGCGGGTCATGATTTTGGTGTTGGTCACTTACCACTTTGGAGATGCAGCGGGCCAGGGGTTTATTCACGGCTTTGCAGGCATGGTGCTGTTTATGGTCGGGCTGATTCTGGTGCTGGCCACAGACTATGTACTGGGTTGGTTTTTTAAGGAAAAAGCTGTGCAAGGGAGTGCTGCATGAGCCCCGCACGCAGGCACGCATTGGGAATACTATTTGGGGCAGCCGGCGCAGTTGCGTTGGCGCGAGTGATGCGCCCGTCCATTTACATGACAGATTCCCTCGGTAAGCCTGACCTAGAGGCTATCTTTCCGCGGGAGTTTGCCGATTGGCGGGTGGACGCCCGGGCCTCCATGGTATTGCCTTCTCCAGAGACTCAGGCTTTTTTGAACACTATTTACAACCAGACATTGACGCGTACCTACATCAATGCGAAGGGGCAGCGCATCATGTTGTCTGTTGCCTATGGCGGAGATCAGTCGGACGCTACGCGTGCGCACCTGCCTGAGGTGTGTTACCCGGCTCAGGGGTTTCAGATTTCAAAAAACTTTGCCGGTCAGTTGATGCTGGGTGGTAGGGTGGTGCCGGTGCGGCACCTGATGTCGAACCAAAACAATCGGCACGAGCCCATTACGTATTGGCTGGTGGTGGGTGACAGGGTGACGGTGTCGCGTACCGATCAAAAACTGGCCCAGTTTTCGCTGGGGCTCAAAGGGCTAATCCCGGATGGCATGTTGGTGCGGGTATCCAACATCGATGTGGATATGGCTCGGGGCCACCAGTTGCAGGCTGCGTTTTTGCAAGATTTGGCAGTAGCGTTTCCGGCTGCAGCGCGGGATCGTGTGTTTGGTGTGTTGGATTCTCAATAAATTGACTGAAGGGATTTGAAGCATGGCAAAAGGAATGATTTTGGCGGCTGGGCAGGGGACGCGTGTGCGCCCCCTTACCAAGGACTTACCCAAACCCATGGTGCCCATTTTGGGCAAGCCAGTGATGGAGTACTTGATTGAGCATTTGGCCCGCCATGGTGTGAAAGAGATCATGGTGAACGTGGCGTTTCACCATCAGCGTATTGAGCAGTATTTTGGTGATGGCAGCCGTTGGGGCGTGGCGATTGGGTATTCGTACGAGGGCGTGCGCGACCATGGTGACATCTTGCCGCGGCCTATGGGGTCGGCGGGGGGGATGCGCCGTATTCAGGATTTCAGTGGGTTCTTTGACGAAACCACCTTGGTGTTGTGCGGAGACGCGTTGATTGACCTGGACATTACTGCTGCGTTGGCAGAGCACAAGGCCAAGGGTGCGCTTGCCAGTGTGGTGGCTGCCGAGGTGCCGCTGCAAGAAACACAGGCCTATGGCATGGTGCTGGCCGATGCGGAGGGGTGCATTCAGTCTTTCCAGGAAAAGCCTAAGCCAGAGGAGGCCAAGTCGACGCTGGCGAGCACGGGCATTTACATTTTTGAACCAGAAGTGCTGAACAAGATTCCGCCCAACAAGGTGTACGACATTGGGTCACAGTTGTTCCCGCAGCTGGTGGAAGAGAAGCAGCCGTTCTTTGTACAAAACCGCCCCTTCAACTGGCTGGACATTGGGCGGGTGAGTGACTACTGGTCGGTATTGCAGCGCGTACTCAGAGGCGAAATTGAATACTTGCGCATGCCGGGCAAAGAGGTGCGCCCGGGTGTGTGGGTGGGGCTCAACACCCATATCCCGTGGGACAAGGTCAATATTCAGGGGCCGGTTTACATTGGTTCCAGTGTGTCCATTGAGGCGGGTGCAACCATCACAGGACCGGCTTGGATTGGGCATGGCAGTGTGGTGCGGTCGCGTGCCAAGGTCACGCGCAGCGTGCTGTTTGAGTACACACGCATTGCTGCAGACATGCATTTCAACGAGATGATTGTGTCCCGCCACTATTGTGTGGACCGCTATGGTGAGACGATGTACCACGGTGACGAAACTGCCCAGCTGCGCTGGGGTGACGCTCGTGCGTGATGGTGTGCGCTGCATTGAGTGGGTAACCGTATGTTGATTCAACCTGTTGTTTTGTCTGGGGGCTCGGGCACGCGCTTGTGGCCTTTGTCCCGGGAAAAGTATCCCAAGCAATTGCTCCCCTTGATTGGTGAGGATTCACTGCTCCAAGCCACGGTGCGGCGTGTAGAGGGCATTGCAGGCGTGGAGCTGGCAGCACCCTTGGTGGTGTGCAACGAAGAGTACCGTTTTGTCATTGCGGAGCAATTGCGGGTGATGGGCAAGCCGGGTACGGTGGTTTTGGAGCCCGCTGGTAGAAATACGGCTCCAGCCCTTGCCATTGCTGCGCTAGCAGCTATAAAAAACGGAGCGGATCCAGTCCTGCTGGTGATGCCCGCTGACCATGTCATTGTGGATACGCAAGCTTTCCAAGAGGCGGTGTGCAAGGGGGCTGTGTTGGCCGAGAGCGGAGTGGTGGTCACCTTTGGCATTACGCCGGATGCACCGGAAACCGGCTATGGCTACATTCAGTCGGGCGACACCGTGGGGTCTGGGGACGCCAAACGGATTGCCAGGTTTGTAGAAAAGCCCGATGCCCAGACAGCCCAGTCTTACCTGGACCAAGGCACTTACTCTTGGAACAGCGGTTTGTTTATGGTGCGGGCGTCGGTGTGGTTGGCGGCCTTGAAGGTGTGCCGCCCAGACATTGCCGAGGCGTGCGAGCGTGCGTGGGTGCAAGGGAGTGCCGACGGCGAGTTTGTGCGGGTTGGAAAGGAAGCGTTTGGGCTGTGCCCCAGTGACTCGATTGATTATGCGGTGATGGAGCGCGTTGCTGCCGGACAGGCGGCTGGCGGTAATACGTTGCCCATGGGTGTAGTAATACCACTGGCTGCCGGCTGGTCTGATGTGGGCGCATGGGAGGCGTTGTGGGATGTGTTGCCCAAAGATGCCGACGGTAACGTGGCCCAGGGCGATGTGATGCTGCAGGACAGCCGCAATACCTTGGCGTTGTCCGAAGGCCGCCTGATTGCCTGTGTGGGCGTGGATGATTTGATTGTCGTGGAAACCGCAGACGCGATCTTGGTTGCGCACAAAAACAAGACGCAGGATGTAAAGAAAATTGTGGACCGCCTCAAACGTGCGGGTCGTACAGAAGGGCAGATCCACCGCAAGGTGTTTCGCCCCTGGGGCTGGTACGACAGTGTGGATGCTGGCGAGCGCTTTCAGGTGAAGCGCATTGTGGTTAAACCTGGCGCCGCGCTGTCACTGCAAATGCACCACCACCGTGCCGAACATTGGATTGTGGTGAGCGGAACCGCCAAGGTGACGCAAGATGACAAGACTTTCTTGCTGTCCGAAAACGAATCCACATACATTCCACTTGGAACCACCCACCGTTTGGAGAATCCGGGCAAGGTTGCCCTGGAAATGATTGAGGTTCAATCTGGAAGCTATTTGGGCGAGGACGACATTGTGCGGTTTGAAGATGTGTATGGACGGTAATGCTTTCCCAAAAAGGGCTAGGTAGCCACCTAGTTTGTCAGACTAGGTCAAACGACGGCTGTGTGAAAGAGGCTGGCGCGAATCAGTGATTGCGTGCCAGCAATTGTGTTGCCAGCTGTACCAAGCAGTCGGTGTGTGGGCCGGTGGGCAGGCGCTTTGCTGCAGCAATGGCGCGTTGGGCTTCAGCTTGCGCGGCCGCCTGAGCTACTTCGAGAGCGCCGGTCTTTTTAACAATGGCGATCACTTGGTCAAGCATGACGACCTCGCCAGTTTCAATGGCTGACTGTATCGTCTGGCGTTCGGCTTGCGTTCCGCGTTGCATGGCGGCAATAAGGGGGAGTGTGGTTTTCCCCTCGCGGAGGTCATCGCCCAAGTTTTTACCCATGACGGCGGCATCGCCGGTGTAGTCGAGGACATCGTCAATCACTTGGAATGCGGTGCCGAGCGCTTGGCCGTACTCAGCGCAAGCACTTTCTTGTTCCGCAGTGGCGTTGGAGAGGATGGCGCCGACGCGCGCACTGGCTTCAAACAGCTTGGCTGTTTTGGATCGAATGACTTGGAGGTAGCCCGCTTCGTCAAGCGCGGCATTGTGCATGTTCATCAGCTGTAGCACTTCGCCTTCGGCGATGACGTTGGTTGCTTCAGCCAGTACCTCCATGATGCGCATGCTTTGGGCTTCAACCATTATTTGAAAAGCACGGGAGTACAAAAAGTCGCCGACGAGTACGCTGGCGGGGTTGCCAAACTTGGCGTTTGCGGTTGCGTGACCGCGGCGCAAGGCAGAGTCATCGACCACGTCGTCGTGCAGCAGTGTGGCGGTGTGAATGAATTCGACGACAGCAGCAAGGTTGTAACGTTGTTTGCCTTGGTAGCCTAATGCGCCGCAGCACAACAGCAGCAGCACAGGGCGCAAGCGTTTGCCCCCCGCAGAGATGATGTACTGGGAGACGCTGCCGACCAGCGGAACGCCCGAGTCCAATCTCTGGGTGATGACTTGGTCGACGTGGCGCATGTCGTTTTCGACGATGGAAAGACCCGTCGAAGAGCCGGATGGAGTGACTTGCAAGGCTAATAACCGGTTTGTTGTGAGGCGATTATAGGGATGGGCACTGACGCCTGACTTGCTTCAGCGGGCAGTGGTTTTGCAATTTTGTCCAAAATGATATACTCCAAGGCTCTGCGAAAATTCATTTGCAGATTTCCTAGTCGAAGAGGTCAACATGTACGCGGTCATAAAAACCGGTGGCAAGCAATATCGAGTTGCTGCTGGCGAAAAAATTAAAGTAGAACAGATTGCTGCGGACGTAGGCCAAGAGATCGTGATCGACCAGGTTCTGGCAGTCGGAAACGGCGCAGAACTGAAGGTTGGCACACCCTTGGTGTCCGGCGCAACAGTTACTGTCACGGTAGTGGCACACGGCAAGCACGACAAAGTGAGCATTTTCAAAATGCGTCGTCGCAAGCACTATCAGAAACGTCAAGGACATCGCCAGCAGTTCACCGAACTGCAAATCGGCGCGATTTCTGCATAAGGGGCACAGGTCATGGCACAGAAAAAAGGCGGCGGCTCTACGCGAAACGGGCGCGATTCCAAGCCCAAGATGCTCGGTGTGAAGGCTTTTGGCGGTGAGTTGATCAGCGCTGGCTCTATCATCGTTCGCCAACGTGGTACCAAGTTCCACCCCGGCAACAACGTCGGCATCGGCGTGGATCACACCTTGTTTGCACTGGTAGACGGCCACGTGTCGTTTGCAGTCAAGGGTGCGTTGAACAAGCACACCGTGAGCGTGACCGCAGCGTAATCTGCCCATGCTCCCCCGAGAAACCCTGCGCCCATTGCGCGGGGTTTTTCATTTCTAACCTCGGTACATGCCATGAAGTTTGTTGACGAAGCCTACATTGATATCTCCGCGGGAGATGGTGGCGCGGGCTGCGTCTCCTTCCGGCATGAAAAATACAAAGAATTTGGCGGCCCCAATGGCGGGGATGGGGGGCGTGGCGGGCATGTTTTCGCCGTAGCCGACATCAACCTGAACACGCTGGTGGACTACCGTTTTGCACGACGCTACGACGCCAAGCGCGGTGAGCATGGCATGGGGTCTGATATGTTTGGCGCCGCTGGCGATGACATTACCCTCAAGATGCCTGTGGGCACCATCATCACGGATGCCGAAACGGGTGAGGTGCTGTTTGAGCTGCTGAACCCTGGTGAGGTGATCACGATTGCCAAGGGTGGCGATGGTGGCTTTGGCAACCTGCGATTCAAGAGCGCGATCAACCGTGCGCCGCGCCAAAAGACACCGGGCTGGCCTGGCGAGAAGCGCAATCTCAAGCTGGAATTGAAAGTGTTGGCCGATGTGGGCCTGCTGGGCATGCCGAATGCCGGAAAGTCGACCTTTATTACCGCAGTGTCCAATGCGCGTCCGCGTATTGCTGACTATCCGTTTACCACGTTGCACCCCAATCTGGGTGTGGTGCGGGTAGGGCCGGAGCAGAGCTTTGTGGTGGCCGATCTGCCGGGCTTGATTGAGGGTGCAGCGGAAGGTGCCGGATTGGGGCACCAGTTTTTACGCCATTTGCAGCGCACCCGTTTGTTGCTGCACATTGTGGACATGGCCCCGTTTGATGACAGCGTGGACACGGTGGCCCAAGCCAAAGCGATTGTGAACGAACTCAAAAAATACGACGAGAACCTCTACAAAAAACCGCGTTGGCTGGTCTTGAACAAGTTGGACATGGTGCCCGGTGATGAGCGGCCTGCGCTGATCAAGGACTTTGTGAAGCGCTACAAATTCAAGGGCCCGGTGTTTGAAATTTCGGCTTTGACCCGGGAAGGCTGCGAGCCGTTGATCAAAGAAATCTATAAACACGTCAAAGCCCAGCAAATGGCTGAGCAACCCCACGTTGAGGTGGACCCGCGTTTTCTCTCTGGGGCGGTTGACGCAAGCGATTAGCTTTCGATCTGGATGCTATAAAGTTAATAGCTGTTTGCGCAATGAATACGAGGGCTGCAGGCCAAAATGAATCCAAAATTTAGTTCTTCGGTGTTGCGTGATGCGCGGCGTGTAGTGGTCAAGGTGGGGTCCAGCTTGGTTACCAATGAAGGGCGGGGGCTGGATGAGCAGGCAATCGGTGAGTGGTGCAGGCAACTGGCCCTCCTTATCCGTGACGGGCGTGAGGTCATCATGGTCTCCAGCGGCGCGATTGCAGAAGGCATGAAGCGACTGGGCTGGGCGGTTCGACCCAAAGCCGTGCATGAGTTGCAGGCGGCTGCTGCCGTGGGGCAAATGGGGCTGGCCCAGATGTACGAGACCAAGCTGCGTGCCAATGGTTTGGGTAGTGCGCAGGTGTTGCTCACCCACGCGGACTTGGCGGACCGGGAGCGGTACCTCAATGCGCGTTCCACGTTGCTGACGCTGCTCAAGCTAGGCGTGGTGCCGGTGATCAACGAAAACGACACGGTGGTCAATGACGAAATCAAATTCGGCGACAACGACACCCTGGGAGCCTTGGTGGCCAACTTGGTAGATGCCGATGCACTGGTGATCCTGACAGACCAGAAAGGCCTGTACACCGCCGACCCACGCAAAGACCCCGCCGCCGAGTTTGTGCACGAAGCCAAAGCGGGCGACCCTGCCTTGGAGCTGATGGCGGGTGGCGCAGGCTCCAGCATAGGCCGTGGCGGCATGCTGACGAAAATTTTGGCTGCCAAACGCGCCGCCGGTTCGGGTGCTTCTACCGTGATTGCCTGGGGTCGTGAGACGGACGCCTTGGTGCGCCTTTCCCAAGGTGACGCAATTGGCACGTTGTTGATTGCACAGACCCAGAAGAACCAGGCACGCAAGCAGTGGATGGCCGACCATTTGCAGATGCGTGGTGCGGTCGTAGTGGACGCGGGCGCTGCCGCCAAGGTGCGTGATGAGGGCAAAAGCCTGCTACCCATTGGCATGCTGATGGTGGAGGGCGATTTTTCGCGCGGGGATGTAATTGCCGTGCGCGATGAGGCTGGGCAGGAGATTGCCCGGGGGCTGGCCAACTACGCCAGTGCAGAGGCGCGCTTGTTGTGCCGCAAGTCTTCAGGAGAATTCGAGCGCTTGCTGGGCTACGCCGCAGAGCCTGAAATGCTCCACCGGGACAACCTGGTATTGACCCGCTGAGTTGCCCCTCACTGGTTAAAAGCTGGGCTTGGCGCTGCGTGGCTTCTGCCCTGCTTGAAGGGTCTTGATCACGTCTTCTAGCCGGTTGGCAATGCGCGTATCGCAAGCAGCTAGCCGGGCAAACACAAAAGCATGTTTGGAGGGCTGATTGCCATTCACGTCTTGCCAGAGAGGATTTGTAATCAGGGACCATTGGCCAGACGTGCCAGAGCGTGCGTATGTTTTGACCTGATCGCTGGCACAGCGAATGCCCTCGTAAACCGCATTGACGTTGCCCGACGCATTGCTCATCACTGCAACGTACCGGACCACACCGTCTTTGCCCACACTCACCGTAGCGGGATCGATACCTACACGAACTGAAACAAAACTGGGCATGTCCAGCGGCAAGGCGCGATCTTTGGAAAACGCGGGCGGTGGCGGTTCTTTTTCCTCAGTCCAGTCTGGGTTGTCCAATCCGTTTCCGACTTGGCCCCACGCTGAAAACGTGGCGCCAACGACCAGCGCGGTTGCCAGTGCTCTCAATTTTTTTTCAATCATGGTGCGCAGGTCCGTTGGTGCCAGGGTCTGCTTGGAAGGAAGCGCCCGGCGGCAGTTCCATATGTGGTGCTGTGGTGGTGCCGTCAGATCCATGGACAGTTCCTATGTGCGACCGATGGGAGTGCCGCAAATAGCGGGTGTGCGGCTCACTGCGGGGCAGGTAACGCGCGAGTTCAACCAAGGCCATCTCATAGACGCCCCGCTTGAACTCCACCACTGCATCCAGCGGCACCCAATAGTCGTTCCAACGCCAGGCATCGAACTCTGGATGGTCGGTGGCGCGCAGATTCAAATCCCAGTCGTGCCCCGTCAGCTGGAGCAAAAACCAAATCTGTTTTTGGCCTTTGTAGTGACCGCGTGCGTCACGTCGGATGTACCGGTCTGGCACCTCGTAGCGCAACCAGTCTCGGGTACGGGCAACAATGCTTACGTGCTCCGGTTGGAGCCCCACTTCCTCGTGCAATTCTCGGAACATGGCCTGCTCGGGGGTTTCACCCCGGTCAATGCCACCTTGCGGAAACTGCCATGAATGGGTCCGTATGCGCTTGCCCCAAAATACCTGATTTTTCTGGTTGAGCAGGACGATGCCGACATTGGGCCGAAATCCGTCCCGGTCAAGCATAATCAAACCCCAATTTTTAAACTTCGTTCATTATGCACAGCGAATGCCGTGCATCAAGAGCAGAACGCCCCCCGCCAGCGAGTTCCGTCATGAAAGCCTCCCAATTCCTTATCTCCACCCTCAAAGAAGCACCAGCAGATGCGGAGGTAGCCAGCCACAAACTCATGATGCGTGCCGGCATGATCAAGAAGCTGGGCGCCGGCATTTACACCTACATGCCCATGGGCCTGCGGGTGATCCGCAAGGTGGAAGCGATCGTGCGCGAAGAGATGAACCGGGCTGGCGCAGTGGAGTGCAGCATGCCGGTGGTGCAACCTGCAGAGTTGTGGCAAGAAACCGGCAGGTTTGAAAAGATGGGCCCGGAGTTGCTGCGCATCAAGGACCGGCATGAGCGCGACTTTGTAATCCAACCGACCAGCGAAGAAGTGGTGACTGACATCGCGCGCCAGGAAATCAAAAGCTACAAGCAACTGCCCAAAAACCTGTACCAGATTCAAACCAAGTTTCGGGATGAGCGCCGCCCCCGCTTTGGTCTGATGCGTGGGCGCGAGTTCATCATGAAGGATGCCTATAGCTTTGACCGCGACCAAGCGTCGGCCAAGGCCAGCTACCAAGTGATGGCCGGCGCCTACCGCAAGATTTTTGACAGATTCGGCCTGCGCTACCGTGCGGTGGCTGCCGACAGTGGCGCCATTGGGGGAGACCTGTCGGAAGAGTTTCAGGTGATTGCCTCCACCGGGGAAGACGCCATCATCTACTGCCCCACCAGCGACTACGCGGCTAACATTGAAAAAGCGGAAGCGTTAGCGCCCACAGCCCCCCGGGCGGCTGCGCATGCTGCTATGAAAAAAGTAGCGACACCTGGCAAGAGCACGTGCGAAGACGTGGCAGCATTGCTGAATGTGCCACTGACCACGACCGTCAAATCGCTGGTGCTGGCGACCGATGTAAAGGACGACAAAGGCAATGTCACCAAGACTCAGGTGTGGCTGCTGCTGCTGCGTGGCGACCACGACATGAATGAAGTCAAGGTCGGCAAACTGCAGGGTTTGGCTGATTTCCGTTTCGCCACATTGCCAGAGATTGAGGCGCACTTTGGCACCAAGCCTGGCTACCTGGGACCCATCGGTTTGAAGCTGCCCGTCAACATCGTGGTCGACCGAGATGTGGCTGTCATGTCCGACTGGATCTGTGGCGCCAACGAAGAAGACTTTCACATCTGCGGTGTCAACTGGGGTCGAGACCTGCCCGAGCCCGCACTGGTGGCCGACTTGCGCAATGTGGTCGTAGGTGACGCCTCGCCCGACGACAAAGGGGTGCTGGCGATTGAGCGTGGTATTGAGGTGGGCCATGTTTTTTACCTGGGCACCAAATACAGCAAGGCCATGAATGCCACGTTCCTCGGCGAAAACGGCAAGCCCCAGTTCATGGAGATGGGGTGTTATGGGATCGGCATTACGCGTCTGCCTGCTGCTGCCATCGAGCAGAACCACGACGACAAAGGCATCATCTGGCCGGATGCGTTGGCACCTTTTACGGTGGTCCTGTGCCCCATCAGCCCCGACCGCTTTGCCGATGTGAAAGCTGCTGCTGACACGTTGTATGCAGATTTGATTGCGGCCGGTGTCGATGTGATTCTGGATGATCGCAACGAGCGCCCCGGTGCGATGTTCGCCGACTGGGAGTTGATTGGCGTGCCCCACCGCGTGACGATTGGCGACCGCGCGCTCAAAGAAGGCGTCGTGGAGTACCAGCACCGGCGCGACACCGAGGCGACTAAGATACCTGTGGCAGAGATTGCTGGTTTGCTTTTGTCACGCCTGAAAGCATGAAGTTTCCGCCAGAAACGGGCGCGCACATCAACAGGCGAGTGGGCCTGCAGCGCGTCCTGCTGGCCAGTGGAGCGCTTTCGTTTGCAGGGTGGGCCCAAGCAGGTGGACAACTGGAAGAGCCGTTGGTGGATTCGGTGCGTACGGCGCTCTCCTCCGCTATCCAGAACTCTGCACCTCCCATCCCCGAGTTCACCGATACCGAGTCACGTCTGAAGTACTTGCGCTGGCTGGGCGCGATGAGCGAGCGCTTGAAGAAAAAGAAGCCCGACTGGGAAACACGCAAAGAATTTTTGCAAACCGTGTGGTACGAAAGCAAGCGCGCGGGTGTCGACGTCACCCTGGTTATGGGGTTAATTCAGGTAGAGAGTAACTTTCGCAAATTCGCCGTCAGCCGTGTGGGCGCGCGCGGATACATGCAAGTGATGCCCTTTTGGACGCGGGTACTGGGTGATGGGGATGCTGGCAAGCTATTCCACATGCAAACCAATCTGCGGTTCGGTTGTGTCATCTTGCGGCACTACCTGGATCGTGAGCGCGGCGATTTGTTTTTAGCCTTGGGCCGATACAACGGATCGCGCGGCAAGGCCCCTTATCCTAATGCGGTTTTCGGGGCCAAGCGCGCGTGGGAGTTTGCCGGCTAAGACTTGCCCATTTAGGTGGCCGGGCCGCTGATGACCTGCTGAAGCTCACCGTTTTCGTACATTTCCATCATGATGTCCGAGCCGCCAATGAACTCACCCTTGACATAGAGCTGAGGAATCGTCGGCCAGCTGCTGTATTCCTTGATTCCTTGGCGAATGCCGTCGTCTTCCAACACGTTCACGGTCTTAACGGTTTTGGTGTCTACGCCGCAGGCTTTCAGGATCTGAATGGCGCGGCCCGAGAAGCCGCACTGCGGAAAGCTGGCGGTACCCTTCATAAAGAGCAGGATTTCGTTGGTTTTGACGAGTTCGTCAATGCGTTGTTGTGCGTCACTCATGGTGCTGTTTCCGAAGAAGATATATCGCGATTATTTCACCTTCACGGGTCTTGTTGCACGTGGCGGTGAACTAGGCGCGCGGCGGGCAGGGCTTTTTTGGATAATGGAGTCCATGAATATCACCAAAAACACTGCAGTCACGCTGCAATTCAAAGTCACTGACACCACCGGCAAACTTCTCGACCAAAGCCAAGAGCCTATTGCCTACCTGCACGGGGGCTATGGCAATACCTTTGCCAAGATCGAGGAAGCGCTGGAAGGTCAGGCCGTAGGATTTGCCACTACCGTAGAGTTGGCGCCCGCCGACGCTTTTGGGGAGTACAACGAAGCGCTTCTGCAAACCATCCCCAAGACACAATTTCCGCCCGGTGTGAAAGTGGGCGGCCAGTTGGAGGGGCGCGCGGAAGATGGCAACACCATCGTGTTCACGGTGGCCAAAATCAAGGGCCCTGTCGTGCACTTGGACGGCAACCACCCGCATGCGGGCAAGACTTTGCGTTTTGCGGTGACGGTGCTGGAAGTACGTGCCGCCAGCGAAGAAGAAATTGCCCACGGCCATGTGCACGGTGCGCACGGACACCATCATTAATTGCGGGCCTTGACCTTGAATTAGGCATCGAGTTGCTGGAAGTTTATTTTTCTGGCAATTTTTCACTTTGTTAATGGCACATTTGCGATAGATAGCAATAGTCTGCGCCAAGCGGTGGCCTACGATACAGGTATCTGTTCGTAATGCCTGCTTCTGGAGTTTGCCTGTGTTGTCCCATCCCGTCACCAAGTACCGCGCCTTCCCGGCCATTGACCTGCCCAACCGGCAGTGGCCCATGCGCACCATCACCCAGCCGCCGATCTGGATGAGCACGGATCTGCGGGACGGCAACCAATCCCTGTTCGAGCCCATGAATGCGGAGCGCAAGATGCGCATGTTCCGCACGCTGCTGCAAGTGGGTTTCAAGGAGATCGAGGTCGGTTTCCCCAGCGCCTCGCAAACCGACTTTGACTTTGTGCGCGAGTTGATCGTTGGCGGCCACGTGCCCGACGATGTGACCATTGAAGTGCTCACCCAGTCGCGCGAGCATTTGATCCGTCGCACTATCGAGTCCCTCAAGGGCGCGCGCCGCGCCATCGTGCACGTCTACAACGCCACAGCACCCGTCTTCCGCGACGTGGTGTTCGGCATGAGCAAGCCCGAGGTGAAAGAGTTGGCCGTGTCTTCGGTGCGCCTCATCAAAGAGATCACCGCCAACATGCCGGAGACCGAGTGGGTGCTGCAGTACAGCCCCGAGGTGTTCACCAGCACTGAGCTGGAATTCGCCTGCGAAGTGTGTGACGCCGTCACCGCAGAGTGGGGCGCCACGCCGGCCAACAAGGTCATCCTCAACTTACCGGCTACCGTGGAAGTGTCCACCCCCAACATGTACGCCGACCAGATCGAGTGGATGCACACCCATTTGGACCGCCGCGACAGCATCATCCTGAGCCTGCACCCGCACAACGACCGTGGCACCGGCGTGGCGGCAGCAGAACTTGGCATGATGGCCGGCGCTGACCGCGTGGAAGGCTGCCTGTTCGGCAATGGTGAGCGCACCGGCAATGTGGACCTTGTCACCCTGGCTCTCAATATGTACACCCAAGGTGTCAGCCCAGGTCTCAATTTCTCCGACATCAACGCCATTGCCCGCACCGTCGAGCATTGCAACCAGTTGCCCATCCACCCACGCCATCCGTATGTGGGTGACTTGGTGTTCACCGCATTCAGTGGCTCCCACCAGGATGCCATCAAGAAAGGTTTTGCCGCCCAAAAGGCAGCCGGCCCGGATGCGATGTGGAATGTGCCCTACATGCCCATTGACCCCGCCGACGTGGGCCGCAGCTACGACTCGGTGATCCGCGTGAACAGCCAGTCTGGCAAGGGCGGCGTGGCCTACTTGATGGAAGCCGAGTTCGGCGTGGTGATGCCGCGCCGCCTGCAGGTGGAGTTCTCGGGCGAAGTGCAAAGCTACACCGACAGCCATGGTGGCGAGATGAGCGCGCAGGACATCTGGAACTTGTTTGATACCACCTACCTGAACGCCGCAGACGCCAAAGTGCGCTACGTGGAGCACCACCTGTTTGACCACCCCGGCCAGATCGGCAAAACCCATGTGCAGGGTATCCGCATCGGTGTGGAAGTGGACGGCCAGCCCATGCTGATCACCGGTGAAGGCAACGGCCCTATTGACGCGGCAGTGCATGCCTTTCAAACGATTGGAGCGCGCGTGCAGGTACGTAGTTATGAGGAGCGCTCGACGCGTGCCAGTACCGATGGTGGCGATGCCCAGGCGTGTGCCTTTTTAGAGCTGGTGTCTGGGAGTGGTGGGACGGAACGGTTTGGGGTCGGCATGGACACCAACATCGTTACTGCATCGGTCAAGGCC
This sequence comes from Curvibacter sp., assembly GCA_004293725.1. Lineage (GTDB taxonomy): Bacteria > Pseudomonadota > Gammaproteobacteria > Burkholderiales > Burkholderiaceae_C > Allorhodoferax. Next base: position 107,355 of record REAW01000004.1, on the reverse strand, counting down.
CTGATTAGTGGGGTGAACCGGTTGGGGTTGGATGCAGCGGCCAATAAACAGGCCGCGCACAAGGCAGCCTGAGGTTGGCATGCCTTGCGGGTTAGGGCCCTGCCTGAAGGCGCCAGCGCTGGATATTGTTTTCCACAAGTTGTTTCATCACGTTGTCTTTGGTGAGCTTGTGCATTGCCTTGGCAATGCGACCCCGCATCTCGCCTGTATTGCAAGGTGACAGGTGGGAAAGTGTCAGGTGCAGCCCTTCATTGCTCACCGACACTGACGACGTCTTGAACCCGGTGTAGCCTAGCTTGGCCGCCAAGGCTTGCCCTGGGGCCTCTTCGTAGATGAGGTAATCAGCCCGGCCCACCTCCAGCATGCGGAATGCTTGCTCCAGTTGCGGAACTTTGTCGATTTTTAGAAACTCTTGCGCATAGCGGTCGAATTCTTCTCCAAAACTGTTGTTGATCACCGTCAGGCCCTTGCGGCCGATGAGATCTTTCCAGGTTTTGAAGGGGAATGTGGTTTTCGCCGGTGTCCAGATGACGGTTCGGGTGCCTCGGAAAGTTGGGTAAAAGTAATCCATGTACTCGAGCCGCGGCAGCGTAAAAAAGGCGCCGGCAATCAGGTCCACTCGCCCGTTTTTTGCCAACTCCTGCACCCGGGCCCAGGAGCCGAGGTATTTCACCTCGATGGGTATACCTATCTCTTTGGACAACAACTGCATCAAGTCAGCGTTGGCGCCAATCAAACCGGTGTCATCGGTCGGATCGCGCCACAGGTAGGGGGTGTACTCAGGATTTCCTGTTGCCACCAGGCTTTTGCAAGCGGGCGCTTGCGCTGCTGCTTGCACACCCCACAAGAGAAGGCAGGTCGCAGCCAACAGGGTAGGTCGGTACCCACGTGAAACCATTCCAACGAAATAATTTTTATGCATAGTCTTCTTAGGTAAAACTTGCTGTTTGAAGCGGGCAGTCTAATGGCAATTGCAAAACACGGAGAAGAAGTACCGGCGCAAGTGTTTGGTTTGCTATTCAATGCATAGCTGCTCGCGCATATTTTACAAGGTCCGCAGCCACATTCCACCGCTACATCGGGCAATGCCTGCAAGGTCGCTGCGGCTTTGTACGTGGGCAAAGCCTGCGGTTTTCAACAGTGCACAAACGGACGGACCTTGGTCATATCCATGCTCCAGTAGCAACCAGCCTCCGCTGCGCAGGCGATCGCGGGCTTGGGCGACTATGGTGCGGATGTCGTCCAGCCCATCGACGCCAGCGGTCAGGGCCTGTCGGGGTTCGTGGCGCAAAGCGGGAAGGTGTTCGTCGTCGTCACGGATGTATGGCGGGTTGGACACGATGGCATCCAGCGGCCCCGGTATTCCGTCCAGCCAAGATCCTAGGTGAAAGCGCACCTCCAGGTTCAGTCGTTGTGCGTTGCCCTGTGCTACTGCGAGGGCGTCAAGGCTGTAGTCCACAGCTTGCACTTGCAGGGAAGGGCGGCTATGTTTCAGCGCCAGGGCAATGGCGCCGCTGCCTGTACCCAGGTCAACCACGCTGGCATGGGGCATTGGAGTGAGTATTTCCAGCGCCCAGTCCACCAGGGTTTCGGTGTCGGGGCGCGGCACCAATACCCGGGCATCTACCCGCAAGTCAAGGCCATAAAACTCTTTGTGTCCAGTGATGTAAGCCACCGGCTCACCGGCCAAGCGGCGTTGCATGGCTTGATGCAGCCAGCTTTGGGCGAGGGCAGGCACCGCCGCATCGCTGTGCAGCAGCAGCCAGGCGCGGTCATGGACGGGACGGCCCAAGGCGTGCAGAACCAGCATCTGGGCATCCAGTCGGTCCAATCCGTGTGTCAGTAAGGTGTCGATAGCCTGAGAGATCATGGAAATGCAGCGTTGATTGCCCTGCGAAAAAAGATGAGATGCGTTACGATGAAGATACAAGCACAAGTGCATCTAATTGCACAACTTGGTGACAGGTGAGGCCCCAAACCCGATTGAAGGAACCTCGCTTATGAGCCTCGCATTGTCCTACCAAGCCCAGCCGCTGCGCCTCATGCGTTCCGCTTTATCGCTGAACGCCAAGATTGGTCTGGCCGCCACCGTGCTCGTCGTGTTGAGTCTGACCATTACATCGATGGTGATCGGCTTCAAGAGCGGCGCCGCAGCCGAAGAGGCATCGATGGAACTGGCCCGCACCTCCGCCCGCGAAGCGGCGGGTGTGTTGCAAACACGCTTACGCGCCAACTTGGCCAACGTTACGGCCCTGGCTGGCGCCATGGCGGCTACCAAGACTGCCAATTTCCCTTTGCAACGCGAGCAGATCAATGAAATGGTGAAGTCCACCTTAAGTAGCGCCGAGGACTTTATCGGTGCCGCCGTAACTTGGGAGCCCAATGCCTTGGATGGGAAGGACGCGGACTACGCAGGCAGAAAACCAGAATATGACGATTCCGGGCGTTTCATGCCCTACTGGACCCGCAAGGCCAGCGGCGGGTTTCATGTGGATCCGATCGTGTTTGACCCCAAAACGCCCGGTGCCAATGACTGGTATGACGTGCCCAAGAAGTCTGGCAAGGTCAACTTTACAGAACCTTATATCTACCCGGTCGAGGGCAAAGATGTGCTCATGGCTACGCTGGCGGCGCCCATCCTGATCCAGGGGCAGTTCCAAGGTCTTGCCAGCGCCGATTTCTCGCTCACACAGTTGGGCAAGATTCTGGCTGAATTGAAGGTCATGGACGGCGGCACCCTGACTCTGTTGTCCAACGGGGGCCTGTATGCGGCGCATCCTGATTCCGCAATGATCAACAAAAAGGCTGACGACGTGCCTGCTGACGGCCTGGCCGCCGTGCAGGCCGGCAAGTCTTTTGAGTACCAAGATGCACAGGGCGTCGTGCACTTGCTTCAGCCTGTCGCGATTCACCCCGATACCTTGTCCTGGAGCGTTCGCCTGAGTTTTCCGCGCAGTGTGGCCACGGCTTCGTCGCGAGAGCTTACGGTGTATGCGCTGGTGGTGGCGGTGGTATGTGCAGTGGCGACGGCATTTATTTTGCTGACCGTTGTATCGCGGTTGATGCGTCCCCTGCGCGCGCTCAGTCAGGCCATGGTGAACCTGTCCAGTGGTGAGGCTGATTTACGCACCAAGTTGGAGGTGCAGGGCAATGACGAGTTGTCTGCCATTGGCTCAGGCTTCAATCAGTTTGTGGCTAAGATTCATGATGTGCTGACCCAGGTGCGTGGCAATGCAGACAGCGTTGCGAATGCCAGTGCCGAAATCGCCCAGGGCAACAACGACCTGAGTGCCCGCACGGAGCATCAGGCCAGCGCATTGGAACAAACTGCCGCGAGCATGGAGGAGCTGAACTCCACCGTGCAGCAAAACGCGGACAACGCGCGCCAGGCGAACCAATTGGCGATGAATGCTTCCACCGTGGCCGTGCAGGGCGGTGAAGTGGTGGGCCAGGTGGTGCAAACCATGAAAGGCATCAACGACGCCAGCCGCAAAATCAGCGACATCATCAGCGTGATTGACGGAATTGCCTTTCAGACCAATATCTTGGCGTTGAACGCTGCTGTAGAGGCCGCCCGTGCGGGCGAGCAGGGGCGTGGCTTTGCCGTGGTGGCCAGTGAGGTACGAAGCCTGGCAGGCCGCAGTGCCGAGGCGGCCAAAGAAATCAAGAGCCTCATCAATGCCAGCGTGGAACGGGTGGAGCAGGGCACCGCACTGGTTGACAAAGCCGGCGCAACCATGACCGAGGTGGTGAGCAGCATCCGCCGCGTTACCGACATCATGGGCGAAATCAGTGCGGCCAGCAACGAACAAAGTGCCGGGGTTGCCCAGGTGGGTGAGGCGGTGACCTCGATGGATCAGGCCACCCAGCAAAACGCAGCGCTGGTGGAGGAAATGGCGGCAGCGGCCAGCAGCCTGAAGAGCCAGGCCAACGAGCTGGTGCAGGTGGTGGGCGTCTTTAAACTCTGACCTTTCCCGTTCCACGCATCGCCCCGCAGACACCTTGCGGGGCGTTTTCGTTTGGCGGCCTAGTTCAGGTTGTTTTCCAGCGCAGCGAGTTGCTGTGCGGCCTCATACGCTTGCAGCGCCTCCACCACATCGTCCATATCGCCTTCCATGATGTTGAGCAACTTGTACAGCGTGAGGTTGATGCGGTGATCGGTCAGCCTGCCCTGCGGGAAGTTGTAGGTGCGGATGCGGTCGCTGCGGTCGCCGCTGCCCACCAGGCTCTTGCGCTCGGCAGCGTCTTTGGCGGCGCGTTCGGAGCGGTCTTTCTCGTGGATGCGGGCGGTTAAGACCTTCAGGGCCTGGGCCTTGTTGCTGTGCTGGCTGCGCCCGTCCTGGCACTCGGCCACGATACCGGTGGGGATGTGGGTGATGCGCACCGCCGAGTCGGTCTTGTTGATGTGCTGGCCACCGGCGCCGCTGGCGCGGTAGGTATCGATGCGCAGGTCCGATGGGTTGATCTTGGCGGCCTCGACCTCGTCCTGCTCGGCCAGCACGGCAATGGTGCAGGCGCTGGTGTGGATGCGGCCCTGCGTCTCGGTGGCGGGCACGCGCTGCACGCGGTGGCCTCCCGATTCAAACTTCAGCATGCCATAGGCGCCGCAAGTGCCGGCGCTGGTACTCGTGCTGCCTTCCATGCGCAGCACCACTTCCTTGTAGCCGCCCAGTTCGCTCTCAGATGCACTCATGATCTCGGTGCGCAGGCCCTTGGCGTCGCAGTAGCGGGTGTACATGCGGGCCAGGTCGGCGGCAAACAGGGCCGATTCGTCGCCACCGGTTCCGGCGCGGATTTCCACAAATGCAGGGCGGGCGTCGTCCGGGTCCTTGGGCAGCAGCATGCGCTGCAGCTCGGTCTCCAACTGCGCCAGTTCGGCTGTCGCGCTGGCAATTTCTTCTTCGGCCATTTCCGCCATGTCGGGGTCGGTCATCATCTCCTGCGCACCGGCCAGGTCGCTTTCACGTTGCTGGTAGCGACTCCAGCGTCCAGCAACGGCCGCAACGTCAGTGTGTTCACGCGAGAGTTTGAGAAACTGCTCCATGTCTTTCATGATGTCCTCGCGCGACAACAGAAATTCCAATTCTCCCTGGCGGTCGGCGTAGCGGGCGAGTTGTTGGCGAAGGAAGTGTTTCATGGGTAAGCAATAAGGGTGACGGGAAGCGCATCGCCGGTAAGGCCCGAGCCGAAGCGAAAAAACCAAATGTGGCCGTTAAGCGCCCCTCTCGCCCTCCGGGGGAGAGGGGCTGGGGGAGAGTGGGTAGCCAGCGCAGCTAACGCTCTTTGCGCAAAAAGAAATGCTGAATGGCATTGCTGGCGCGCTCGCGAGCAGCACCATCCCCTGCATGCAGCTCAGCCAATGCGCCATGCAGCATCTTCTGCGTCAGCCCCTTGGACAGGGCTTCAAGCACGGCGTCCACATCTTCACCCTTGGCCAGCAGCTTGCGGGCGCGGGTCAGTTCTGTGGCCCGCCACTCATCCGCCTGGGCGTTGAGTTGCTGGATCAGCGGGACCGATCCACGCTGGTCCACCCAATGCATAAAATTTTGCACCCCCGCATCCACAATCGCCTCGGCTTGCGCGACTGCGGCTTGGCGGTTGGCTTGGGCCGTTTGCACCACACTGGCCAAGTCGTCGACGGTGTAGAGGTACACATCGCCTAGCGCCTTGACCTCGGGCTCGATGTCGCGTGGAACGGCCAAATCGACCATAAACATGGGGCGGTGCTTGCGTTTTTTGAGCGCACGCTCCACCGCACCCAGACCAATGATGGGCAAGGTGCTGGCGGTGCAGCTCACCACTGCATCAAACTCGTGCAGGCGATCCGGCAGATCTGCCAGGCGCATCACTTCGCCACCAAAGCGGCTGGCCAGCTTTTCGCCGCGCTCAAGGGTGCGGTTGGCTATGGCAATTGACTTGGGGTTTTTGGCCGCAAAGTGTGTGGCGCACAGCTCGATCATCTCGCCCGCGCCCACAAACAGCACCTTCACCTGGGCCAAGTCTTCAAACAAATTGCCCGCCAAACGCACCGCGGCAGCGGCCATGCTGATGCTGTGGGCACCGATTTCGGTGGACGTGCGCACCTCTTTGGCCACGGCAAATGAGCGCTGGAACATTTGCGAGAGCGTGGTGCCCAGCGCGCCCGCTTGTTCGGCTGCACGCACGGCATCTTTGAGTTGGCCCAAAATTTGAGGTTCCCCCAGCACCATGGAATCCAGCCCGCTGGCCACACGGAAAGCATGGCGAGCGGCTTGGCCGTCTTGCAGGTGGTAGGTGTGGGCGCGCAGCTCGTGGGGAGCAACACCGCCGCTTTGGGCCAGCCAGGCCAGCGTGTGATCCAGTGCCGCTTCGTCGCCAGCGCAGTAAATTTCGGTGCGGTTGCAGGTGGACACGATGGTCGCTTCAGGCGGGCGCGCCATGCTGCTGCGCAGGCCATGGAGCTGCGGTGCGAGCTGGTCGCTGGCGAACGCAAACCGGCCCCGCATATCCAGCGGTGCAGTGGTGTGGTTGATGCCTAATGCCCAGACTGCCATATGTTTAGTCCCCGATTATAAAATCGAGACCCTGCTGACCACCTGACGGGCCAACTTTGGCCTTTGCACTGCACCCCATGGGCCCACTCGACCTGCTGAATCACTTGCTGAACTTTGTGGCGCCCGCCTTGGCGCTGGGTGCTGCACTGGCGTATCTGGCTCCCCTGTTTATGAAAAATAAGGCTGTAGGCCGCACCCGTCATGCGCAAGCAGCTATCAATTCTGTAGTGGGTGCGTTGGCTCTGTTGGCTGGTTTGGTGTTTTTTGGTCGCGACGGCAAGATGCTCAGCTACGCCGCGCTGGTGCTGGCCACGGCCAGCAGCCAGTGGTGGGCCATGCGCCGCTAGCATCGTTTCGTTGGCAGCGCCTTTGCTTTGGGTAACCGCATACGGGCTGCTTGCGCATGGTTTGTTCGGGAAGTGTCAGTCCCAGCAAGGCTGGCCAAAAGGCAAATTCTTTACTTGCAGGTGTTTAGCTAATGTTTGTCCAAGGTCTGCAAAGGTGTTGCGCAGTCCCAAGTTACGTCCTGTCGGGCAGGCGCCTGAGAAAATCAGGGGCACATTTTCACGTGTGTGGTCGGTACCTTGCCAGGTCGGGTCGCACCCATGGTCAGCGCTGAGGACCAGCAGATCGGCAGCGCCAAGTCGAGCTAAAAGTTGCGGCAGAAAGGCATCAAAGGCTTCCAGCGCATCAGCGTATCCCGCCACATCGCGGCGGTGACCATAGACCATGTCAAAGTCCACCAGATTGGTGAATACCAGGCCGCCATCAGGACAATCTTGTATTGCTGCCAGTGTTTGCTGGCACAGAGCCGCATTGTTCTCACCCTTGCGGTGGTGGGTGATCCCGCGGGCCGCAAAAATGTCTTTGATTTTGCCTACTGCGTGTACTTCGCGTCCTGCAGCCACGAGGTGGTCCAAAAGGGTGCTGTTAGGAGGGGGCGTGGTCAGGTCATGCCGATTGGCTGTGCGCCGATAGTGGCCACTTTCCCCGGTAAACGGCCGCGCAATGACACGCGCAATATTCAATTCGTCAAAAATGGGTTTGGCGGCTTCGCAAATGTCCAGCAGGCGTTGGAGCCCAAAGTGTGTCTCGTGGGCTGCGACCTGAAATACGCTGTCGCTGCTGGTGTAGCAAATGGGCCAACCGGTGCGTACATGGGCGTCGCCCAGGCGTTCGATGATTTCGGTGCCGCTGGCGTGGCAATTGCCCAGGGTTCCCGCAAGCCCGCATTGCTGTAACCAGCGTTGCATCTGGTCAAGCGGAAAAACGGAATCTTCGCCAGGCAGTGTTGGCCCAAAGTAGCCCCAGTCAAAGGGCACCGGGCAGCCCATCAGTTCCCAGTGGCCGCTCGGCGTATCTTTCCCAAAGCTCACCGGGCTGGCCGCACCGAATGCACCACTGGGGTTTGCGACGGTGTCCATGCCCGCTGGCCACTGGCCGCAAGCGGCCAATGCGGCGTGCCCAAGTCCCAAGTTCATCATGTGGGGCAGGTAAAGTGGTTGCCCTCGGTGCTGGCGCCATTGCGCAATGTGCCCAAATGTGTTGCTGCCTGTGTCGTGCGACCGGGCCGCATCGGGTGCCGCACCCAAGCCAAACGAATCCAGAATGATGATGACGGCGCGGCCCATGTCAGACCTTGAGATCGGCCAAAATGACCGGAGCCAGTTTTGGTAGTTGATCTGTCACCTGTATCAACCCAGGCAATTGTTGGCACGCCATTTGGGTACTGGCAGCATCTGCCCCGTGTACGATGGCCAAGCGGTCGCCGACTTCCACCCGTTGACCTATTTGTACAAACTGGCTGAATCCCACCCTGGGGTCAATGGTGTCGCTGGCTTTGCGGCGTCCACCGCCCAACTCAATCACCAGCAATCCAATATCGCGGGTGGCCATGCCACTAACCCAGCCGCTCTGGCGGGCATACACCTCCATTTGCACGGGTGCGGGTTCCAAGTGGTCATGAGGTCGTTCGCAAAAGTCTGCAGGGCCACCGAGCGCGGTCACCATGCGCGCCAAATGCTCCAATGCTTTGCCACTGCGCAGGGCTGCATCGAGTTGTTGGTGCGCGTCGGCCTCGTCGGTGGCGAGTTGGCCAATCAACAGCATGTGTGTACACAAATGGCGCGTCACTTCAAGCAGGCGCGGCTCTTGGCGCTCACCTCTTAAAAATGCGACGGCTTCCAGAATTTCCAGTGCGTTCCCGCAGGAGTCGCCCAGTACCTGGTTCATGTCCGTGATGCAGGCCCGTGTGGGAAGCCCCGCGCCATTGGCGACGGTCACCAGGGTTTGCGCCAGTTCCTGAGCCATCGTCCAAGTATCGGCAAATGCACCATTTCCAACTTTGACGTCCATCACCAAGCCCTGCAGGCCCGCCGCCAGTTTTTTGGACAAGATGCTGGCGGTGATCAACGGGATGGACTCCACCGTGGCTGTGACGTCGCGAATGCCATACAGCCGCCGGTCTGCGGGTGCCAGTTCTGCCGTTTGGCCGATGATGGCGCAGCCGGCCGTTTGGAGTGCGCGGCGCAGGGTTTGGGTGTCGGGGGCAGTTTGGTAGCCCGGAATGCTGTCAAATTTGTCCAACGTGCCACCCGTGTGGCCCAGACCCCGCCCGGAAATCATGGGGACATAGCCCCCGCAGGCGGCCACCAGAGGTGCCACCAACAGGCTTGCTTTGTCTCCCACACCACCGGTGGAGTGCTTGTCAAGAATGGGGCCATTTAAATGGGCAGTGCGCCAGTCCAACACGGTGCCCGAGTGGGTCATGGAACGGGTAAGGGCAATGGTTTCTGCTGCCCCCATGCCTTGAAGGTACATGGCCATTGCCATTGCAGCGGCCTGGCCTTCGCTCCATGTGCCTGTGGTCAAGCCCTGCACGAAAGCTTCTATCTCAGCATCCTGCAGTGCGTGTCCGTCACGTTTGCGGCGAATGATTTCTTGGGCCAGCATCGCTTGTTTTCGGTGAGTTTTTAGTAGCTTCCGGTTGGAGCAATGGTGGGCACCATGTCGCCACCCAGTATGGCTTCTATATCTCCCAGAATGCTGCTTGCTCCAATGCGAAAGCGGCGTGGTGTCAGGGCTTGCGGTCCCAAAGCTTCACAGTGCATTGCCATGTAAGTCGCCGCTTCGGCCACCGTCCGAATTCCACCCGAGGGCTTGAACCCCACCCGTTGCGAAGCCGTGACGTCGGTGGCAATGGTTTTCAGCATGGTGCGTGCAGCCTCTGGCGTGGCGCTGATGGGTGTTTTGCCGGTGCTGGTTTTGAGGAAGTCGGCACCTGCATCCAGGCTCATACGCGATGCGCGGGCAACCATGGCTTGCGTGGGTAGCATGCCGGTTTCCAGTATCACTTTGAGTAGCAACCCAGGGCATGCTTTGCGCACGGCTTGCAGCAACGTGCTCACGCTGCGCTCGTCGCCAGCCATGAGCGCCTGGTAGGGGAGCACCACATCTACCTCCTGGGCACCGCTTTGCACGATCTGGCCGGTGTCACGCACGGCGCGCTGTAAGTCGGTGCTGCCATCAGGAAAGTTGGCTACTGCTGCCACGGCAATGTGGGCCGGCAATTGGGCGCGCGCAAAGGCTGCAAGTCGGGGCCACACACATACCGCCGCAACCGGACCCCATGGCCCTTGGGCACGTTGACACAACCTGCTGATGTCGGCTTCGGTGTCCTGGTCGTTCAAGCTGGTCAGGTCCAGGCAGGACAAGGCGATTTTGGCGCTGGTGTGCAGATCGGCGTTGCCATGTGTTGTGGTCGTTTGGGTCATGGGATGTTGGGCAAGAAGCTCACAGGTTCAGGTTGCCAATGATGGCGGCTAGCGTTCCACTGGCGGTGTTGCTGCCAGCTTGGGCCTGGGACAGCGTATGGGCGTGGCTCAGGTGCTCACGGGACAAGCCAGCCCCCATGTTGGTGATCAGCGAGAGGGCGAGAACGCGGAGTCCGCAGTGGCGCGCCAGAATCGTCTCGGGAACCGTGCTCATGCCCACCGCGTCGGCGCCAAGCGCTGCCAGCATGCGAATCTCGGCGGGGGTTTCGAACTGTGGCCCAAAGGCCCAGGCGTACACGCCTTCTTGCAAATGAATACCTTGCCCAAGCGCAATGGCGATGGCCTGTGTGCGCAACACGGGGTCATAGGCGTCCACCATGCTGACAAACCGCTCCGATCCGTCTTCGCCAACGAGTGGAGAGCGTTGGGGGAGATTGATATGGTCGTTCAGCACCATGAGGCTTTGGGGCGGAAGGTCGGCGCGCAGGCTGCCTGCCGCATTGGTTTGCACCAGTACTTCGCAGCCCAGGGCCTGCAGTGTGTGCAGTGGGCCTTTCATTCCGTCCACCGCGCCGCTTTCGTAGCCGTGCTTGCGCCCACTCAGGACCGCCACTTCGTGCGGGCCCACCCTGCCCAGCCATAGCTCGCCGCTGTGTCCAGCCACGGTGGCATGGGGAAAGCCATCCAGCTGGGCGTAGTCAATACGTGTGGCGTCTTGCACATGCTGGGTTAAACCTCCCCAGCCAGATCCCAGTACCACGGCGATCCGGGGGCAAGCCTTTGGCGCAATGCTGCGAATGGTTTCTATGGCGGTCATGGCAGGCCCAAATGGCTTGGTCCGTAGCTTTGGGGCAGTAGTTGGGCCAGTGTGTAGCGTGGCCCCATTTCCGTATCGCTGGCCGTCAAGATAGGGGCCTCGGGTGCGCAAAACTCGCGCAACTTTTGGCGGCAGCCGCCACAAGGGGTAACCCATGTGCCGCCTGTGCCCACCACCAGCACGGCATGGGCCCGGGTACTGCCCGCCACAACCATGGCACTGAGGGCCCCCGCTTCTGCACACAGCCCTTCAGGGTACGCCGCGTTTTCTACGTTGCAGCCCACATGAACCCGGCCTTGGTCGTCCAATACTGCGGCCCCAACCAAATAGTTGGAGTAGGGCGCATACCCGTTCAAACGGGCTGCTCGGGCGGCCAACAGCAATTGATCAATGGTGTTGTAGGGCAGGTCGGAAGACATGGGGAGCATGTTATCTCTTGCGCTCCTTCTGGCGAAGAACAACACGGTGACTTCCGTCAGCCGAAGCCGATTGGGGCCAGGCGCAAAAATGGCCTCCAGGCCAATTGGAATATGCGCCAGCAGCTATAATTCCAATAGCAATTACGCAGGGCTGAAAAAGTCAACCCGGTCGGTAATGATGGCGTCGGTGCCCATATCAATGAGGCGCTGTGCGGCCCAGTCGTCGTTCACCGTGTAGCTCAGGGTTCTGAATCCGGCACTTTTCGCTTGGGTCACACTGCGGCTGTCCCACAGGGCGTGGTTGCAGACAACGGCCTGGCACTCCAGGCGCAGCGCGGTTTCCAGCCAGCCCGTCCACAGGGTGTCCAGCAGCAAGCCGCGGGGCAATTCGGGCTGCGTGGCGTGCGCGCCTTCCAGCGCGTCGGGGTCAAAAGAAGTCAGCAGGGGCGGCACGGCCTGGCCTTGCCATAGGCGAGCGGCGTGCTGCGCCACCACTTCGCCGGTGTGTCGCTCCGTGCCGGGCGTGGGTTTGATCTCGATATTGAGAAAGTAGCCGTTGCGGATGCAGTAGTTTGCTACGGCCTCTAGCGTGGGCAGCGGCTCACCCGCGTAGGTGCGGCTGTGCCAGCTTCCCGCATCCAGTTGCGAGAGCGCAGCCCAATCGTGGTCACCCCCTACGGCGCTTTGGCCCTGGCCAATCTTGGCGCGTGCGTTGGTGGTGCGCTGCAGGGTTGCGTCGTGCATCAAAAATGGCACGCCATCGCGGCTGAGCTTCACATCACATTCGAACATGCGGTAGCCATGCTGCGCACCCAAGCGAAAGGCGGCCAGTGTGTTCTCGGGCGCCAGTTTGCCGGCACCACGGTGGGCGACCCAGCGTGGGTAGGGCCATGCTGGCAAGTCGGTAGGAATGGTATTGGTCATATGGTGTCCAAACGTTTGCCGGAATTGGCATCAAAGTGGTGGATACGATCTGGGCGTGGCGTCACATGCAGAGTTGCGCCTAGTGCGGGCACCGCAGCAGACTCTTCGGTGCGGATGATTAACAGCTCATCGGCGTCTGCCGCGTGCAATTTGTGCGCCCACTTGCCGTAGATCAGTCGCTCGGCGCCCAACATTTCCACAGCTTCCACTTGCAAGGCCCAGCCCGTGGGCGTGATGTCCAGATGCTCGGGGCGGATGCCTGTGATCACGCCGGGCTTGGCATCAGGTGCGTTCTTGAGCAGGTTCATGGGCGGCGAGCCAATAAAGCTGGCCACAAAGGTGCTGGCCGGGCGGGTGTACACCTCTTCGGGCGTACCAAACTGTTCCATTACGCCGCCATTCATTACCATCATGCGCTGGGCCAGGGTCATGGCCTCAACCTGGTCATGCGTGACGAATAGGCTGGTGATCCCGAGTTCTCGGTGCAATTTCTGAATTTCGAGCCGGGTCTGGGCGCGCAGTTTGGCATCCAGGTTGGACAGCGGTTCGTCAAACAAAAAAACCTGGGGCTGACGCACGATGGCCCGGCCCATGGCGACCCGCTGGCGTTGACCACCAGACAAGGCTTTGGGCTTGCGGTCCAGGTAGGGTGCCAGTTCCAGAATCTTGGCGGCCTTGTCCACCCGCGCTTTGATTTCTTGCATGGGCACGTTGGCGATTTTGAGGCCATAGGCCATGTTCTCAAACACGCTCATGTGGGGGTAGAGCGCATAGTTTTGAAACACCATGGCGATGTCGCGGTCGCTGGGTTCCAGATCGTTGACGACTTTGCCGCCAATGCAAACCTGGCCTTCGCTGATTTCTTCCAGACCTGCGACCATGCGCAGTAGCGTGGACTTTCCACAACCACTGGGCCCCACGATGACGATAAATTCGCCATCGGCAATTTGCGCACTGACGCCGTGGATGACCTGATTGGCCGTTTTGCCACTGCCGTAGCGTTTGATGACGTTTTTGAGTTCGATGGAAGCCATAGAGCAGATGGGAATTATTAGGTAACGGGTACTGGGTAGCGAGGTTGGAGCCGGGTGTGGGCGCCGATTTCTGCGCGTTTGGCAGTATGAGGCGCCCGCACCCGGCTCCGGCCTCGCGGAGTCACTGCGAGCGCGTGTCTGCATGCCTGAGGGTGGGCAGCGCAGAGTGTCAGGCCCAGGCCCTCATACTGCCAAACGCGCAGAAATCGGGCCTGGACCTGACACTCTGCACTGCCGCGCACCGCGTGGGCGAACGAAGAGTTTGTTGGGCTCATTTTTCGGTATCCACCAAGCCTTTGACAAACCACTTCTGCATCAGCATGACCACCAGTGCCGGTGGCAACATGGCCAGCATGGCGGTGGCCATGACGATGTTCCATTCGGTTTGCGCGTCACCACCCGAAATCATTTGCTTGATGCCGATCACCACTGGGTACATGCTTTCTTCGGTGGTGATGAGCAAGGGCCACAGGTACTGGTTCCAGCCATAGATGAATTGGATGACAAACAGTGCTGCAATGCTGGTGCGGGACAGGGGAACCAAAATGTCCTTGAAGAAACGCAGTGGCCCAGCGCCATCCACGCGGGCTGCCTCCACCAATTCATCGGGTACCGTCAAAAAAAACTGGCGAAACAAAAATGTGGCGGTGGCCGATGCAATCAGCGGCACGGTCAGGCCCGCGTAGGTGTTGAGCATGCCAAGGTCTGCCACCACCTGGTAGGTGGGGCCTATCCGTACCTCCACAGGCAGCATCAGCGTGACGAAGATGGCCCAGAAGAAAAACATGCGTGCTGGAAAACGGAAGTAAACGATGGCAAAGGCCGACAGCAGCGAGATGGTGATCTTGCCTAGCGAAATGACCAGCGCTGTGATCAAACTCACCATCATCATGCCGCCCACTGCTGCTTTGGAGCCGGAGCCTTCTCGTCCCCCCAGCAAGGCGGTGCGGTAGTTGTCCCACAGGTGCGCACCGGGCAACAAGGGCATGGGGGATTGCACCACTGCATCGGCTGTATGGGTGGAGGCAACGAAGGTGATGTAGACCGGGAAGGCAACGATCAACACACCAACAATCAAGATGGCATGCGACAAAAAGTCCAGCCACGGGCGACGTTCAACCATCAGTAGTTCACTTTCTTTTCAACAAAGCGGAATTGCACCACCGTGAGTGCGACCACGATGACCATCAGCACCACACTCTGCGCAGCCGAGCTCCCCAGATCCATGGCCTTGAAGCCGTCGAAATACACCTTGTAGACCAGAATGGCGGTGTCTTTGCCGGGGCCACCTTTGGTGGCCGCGTCCACAATGGCAAAAGTGTCAAAAAACGCGAACACGATGTTGATGACGAGCAGGAAAAAAGTGGTGGGCGAGAGCAGCGGAAACTGAATGGTCCAAAAGCGGCGCCAAGGGCGCGCGCCGTCTATCGCTGCCGCTTCAATCAGCGATTTGGGGATGCTTTGCAGCCCCGCCAAAAAGAACAAAAAATTGTAGGAAATCTGTTTCCACACGGCAGCCATCACGATCAAGGCCATGGCGTGGTTGCTATTGAGCAGCGGGTCCCAACTGGCACCCAAAGCCCGGATGCCGTAGGACACAATGCCAACGCTGGGCGCAAACATAAACAGCCACAGCACGCCTGCAATGGCGGGTGCCACGGCGTAAGGCCATATCAGGAAGGTGCGGTAGAGGCCGGAACCACGCACCACACGGTCCGCAAAAATGGCCAGTGTGAGCGACAGCGTGAGGCCCAGTACCGCTACCAGGGCTGAGAACACGGCGGTGGTCTTGAAGGACTCCAGGTAGGAGTCGTCGTTCCACAGATTGCGGAAATTTTCCAAGCCGACAAATTCAACCGATGTGCCGAAGGCATCACTTTGTTGCACCGACTGCAGCAGGGCTTGGGCCGCAGGCCAGAAAAAGAAAATGGCAATGACCGCCACCTGCGGTGCTATCAGCACCCAGGGCAGCCACGCTGACTTGAAAACGACGCGTTTTTCTACAGCCATATCAACCGATCAGAAATGCAAAGTGGCGGCCAATGCCGCCACTGCTTGGAAGGAGCCGGAGTTTACTTGTTCGCTTTTTCGAAGCGGGCCAAGAGCTCATCGCCACGAACGACGGCGGAGTCCAGCGCTTCTTTGGCGGTTTTTTTGCCGGCCCAGACTTGTTCGAGTTCTTCGTCCTCAATTGCGCGAATCTGGACATGGTTACCCAAGCGGATGCCGCGGGATTTGTCTGTCACCTTGCGGATCATTTGGTTCACTGCCACATCGGTTCCGGGGTTTTCTTTGTAGAAACCGGACTTCTCAGTCAACTGGAATGCCGCCGTGGTGATGGGCAAGAAGCCGGTGCGCTTGTGGCTGGCAGACTGGATTTCAGGCTTGGACAAGAAATCGAAGAAAGTGGCGACGCCTTTGTACTCTTCCGATTTTTTGCCGGACATGACCCACAAGCTGGCGCCACCGATGACGGTGTTCTGGGGCGCACCAGGAACGTCTTGGTAGTGCGGCAGGGGCGCCAGGCCGAAGGCGAACTTGGCGTTCCTCTTCGCGTTGCCGTAGAAGCCGCTGGAGGTGGTCATCATGGCGCATTCGCCGGAGATAAAGCTGGCTTCCGGCACGTTGGCGCGGCCCTTGTACACAAACAGGCCCTGCTTGGCCATGTTGCCCAGGTTATCAATGTGGCGCACATGCAGGGGGGAGTTGATCTTCAGGCGTGCATCCATGCCGGCCAAACCGTTTTGCTTGGACGCAAACTCCACGTTGTGCCAGGTGGAGAAGCTTTCCAGCTGCGTCCAGCCCTGCCAGGCAATGGTCAATGGGCATTTGTGGCCATTGGTCTTCAGCTTGGCAGCTGCCAATGCTACTTCTGCCCATGTGCCAGGCGCTTTTTCTGGGTCAAGGCCGGCGGCCTTGAAAGCGTCTTTGTTGTAGTAGAAAACGGTGGTGGAGCTGTTGAAGGGGAAACTCAACATCTGGCCGTTGGGGGCTGTGTAGTAGCCCGCAACTGCGGGTACATAGGCTTTCGGGTCGAACTTGAATCCAGCGTCGGTCATGACTTTGCCCACAGGCACGATGGCGTTTTTGCTGGCCATCATGGTGGCGGTGCCCACTTCAAACACTTGTAGTATGTGCGGCGCATTGCCCGCACGGAATGCGGCTACCGCAGCAGTCATGGATTCGTCGTAGCTGCCTTTGAAGGTGGGGACGATCTTGTATTTCTGTTGGCTGGCGTTGAACTCCTTGGCCAAGTCATTCACCCATTCGCCGTTCACGGCGGACATGGAATGCCACCATTGGATTTCGGTTTGGGCCATGGCGGGGGTGGAGACAGAAAACGCGGCTGCAGTGATGGCAGCGATGGCCAAGGCCCGGCGCGTGAGGGGGGTCGGTGACATAGAGGCTCCTGAAATAAGAATGGCGGGATGCTAGGGGTGTAGCGTGACAAATTTGTGTCATTTTGATTAAGCGCCAGCTTTTTTGACTGTTTGGTCAGGGGTTTCCATTAGAAAAGCCCGTGAATAGAGGGTGCAGTACCATCTAAGGCCTGCCAAAAATGGTCCATTTGGGCCGCTTGGCAGCTTCCAACCACTCCGATGAACGCTCCCACCTCGCTCAATCACCTCCTCAGCGCCGCCAGCCCTGGCGCGCACGTGCAAGAACGCATCCGCGAAATTCCCTACAACTACACGTCGTTCTCTGACCGTGAGATCGTCATTCGCCTGCTGGGCTCGCACAGTTGGGAGTTGTTGAACCAACTGCGCGGAGAGCGCCAGACCGGTCGCTCTGCCCGCATGTTGTACGAAGTGCTGGGTGATGTCTGGGTGGTGCAGCGTAACCCCTATTTGCAGGACGACCTGCTGGACAATCCCAAGCGCCGTGGCCAACTGGTCGATGCGCTGAACCACCGCCTGGGAGAGGTAGAAAAACGTCGTACGCCGGATGTAGACCCCGAGCGCGATGCCATGGTGGGTGAGTTGCTGGTGGCGGCGCGTGAGGCAGTCAAGGCCTTTGATGCGGCGTTTGTAGAGGTCGGTACGCTGCGCAAAAAGACCCAAAAGTTGCTCTACAAACTCACCGCCAAGGACAACATCAAGTTTGACGGCCTGAGCCGGGTAAGCCACGTGACCGACGCGACCGACTGGCGCGTGGAATACCCGTTTGTGGTGCTGTGCCCGGATTCGGAAGAAGAGATGGTTGGCCTGGTGAAGGGCTGCATTGATTTGGGCTTGACCATCATCCCGCGCGGCGGCGGCACCGGCTACACCGGCGGGGCGATTCCCCTGACCTGGAAGAGCGCGGTGATCAACACCGAAAAGCTCGAAGCCATGACCGAGGTGGAAATGAAAGTGCTGCCCGGCTTGGACCGCCCAGTGGGCACCGTGTGGTCCGAGGCCGGTGTGGTGACCCAGCGTGTGGCCGATGCGGCCGATCGCGCAGGTTTTGTGTTTGCGGTGGACCCGACTTCGGCCGAGGCGTCGTGTATCGGCGGCAATATCGCCATGAATGCAGGCGGCAAAAAAGCGGTGCTCTGGGGCACCGCTCTCGACAATCTGGCCAGCTGGCGCATGGTGACCCCGCAGGCCGAGTGGCTCGAGGTCACGCGGGTCAACCACAACATGGGCAAGATCCATGACGTGGATGTGGCCAGCTTCGAGCTGCAGTACTACAAGGCCGATGGCAAAACGCCCATCCGCAAAGAGCGCTTGGATATTCCCGGCACTACCTTCCGCAAGGAAGGCCTGGGCAAGGACGTGACCGACAAGTTCCTGAGTGGCTTGCCCGGCATCCAGAAAGAGGGCACCGACGGCCTGATCACCAGTGCGCGCTGGGTGGTGCACAAGATGCCGGCGCACACCCGCACGGTGTGCCTGGAGTTCTTTGGCAATGCCAGAGATGCGGTGCCCAGCATTGTGGACATCAAGGACTTCATGTTTGCCGAGCAAAAGCGCAGCGGTGTGCTGTTGGCAGGGCTGGAACATTTGGACGACCGCTACCTCAAGGCCGTGGGCTACGCCACCAAGAGCAAGCGTGGCGGCCTGCCTAAGATGGTGCTGGTAGGAGATATTGCAGGCGATGATGCGGACGACGTGGCCCGGGTGACCAGCGAAGTGGTGCGCTTGGCCAATGGCCGCAGTGGCGAGGGGTTTGTGGCCGTGAGCGCCGAAGCGCGCAAGAAATTCTGGCTGGATCGCAAACGCACGGCCGCCATCAGCAAACATACCAACGCTTTCAAGATCAACGAAGACGTGGTGATTCCGCTGCCACGCATGGCCGAATACACCGACGGCATAGAGCGCATCAACATCGAGCTGAGCCTGCAGAACAAGCTCGCGCTGTGTGACGCGTTGATGAAGTTTTTTGAGCGCAGCGACTTGCCCCTGGGCAAAACCGATGACGCCAACGATATCCCCAGCGCCGAGCTGTTGGAAGACCGCGTATCCCAGGCGCTGGAACTGGTGACCGTGGTCAGGGCGCAGTGGCAGGGATGGCTGCGTGATGTGGAGCCGTTGTTTGCCAAACTGCAAGACCATACGTTGCGTGCCAGCTGGAAGACCCAGTTGCGAGCGCCGCTGCAGGCCATCTTTACCGGCGCTTCGTTCGATGCCATCCTGGCCGAATGCACGGCCATCCACAAGCGCGTGCTCAAAGGCCGTGTCTGGGTGGCGCTGCATATGCATGCGGGTGATGGCAATGTGCACACCAACATCCCCGTCAATAGTGACGATTACGACATGCTGCAATCGGCCCACGGTGCCGTCAAACGCATCATGGCGCTGGCCCGCAGCCTGGACGGTGTGATTTCTGGGGAGCACGGTATCGGCATTACCAAGCTGGAGTTTTTGAGCGAAGCCGAGCTCGCCCCCTTTATTGCTTACAAGGCCAAGGTAGACCCCGAGGGGCGCTTCAACAAGGGCAAACTGCTACGAAATCAGGAGCTTCTTGCGCAGGATGGGAAAGGGTTTGCGCCGCATTTGACGCAAGATGGTTCTGCCATCTACGCCGACCTGACCAACGCTTACACGCCCTCGTTTGGCCTCATGGGTCACGAGTCGCTGATCATGCAGCAGAGCGATATCGGCGCAATTGCCGATAGCGTGAAGGACTGTCTGCGTTGCGGCAAATGCAAGCCCGTGTGTGCCACGCACGTGCCGCGCGCCAACCTGCTGTACAGCCCGCGCAACAAGATTCTGGCGACATCTCTTTTGGTGGAGGCTTTCCTCTACGAAGAACAGACGCGTCGCGGCATTAGCGTCAAACACTGGGAAGAGTTTGAAGACGTGGCAGACCACTGCACGCTATGCCACAAGTGTGAGTCACCCTGCCCGGTGAAGATCGATTTTGGCGATGTGACCATGAACATGCGCAACCTGCTGCGCAAGATGGGCCAGAAGAGCTTCCGACCCGGCAATGCGGCGGCCATGTTCTTCCTCAATGCCACCAACCCCGAGACCATCAAGCTGATGCGCTCGGCGATGGTGGGTGTGGGCTTCAAGGTACAGCGCTTGGCTAATCAGGTATTGCGCCTGGCTGCCAAGAAACAGACTGCCAAGCCGCCGGCCACCGTGGGTACCGCACCCATCAAGGAGCAGGTGATTCACTTCATCAACAAGAAGATGCCCGGTGGTCTGCCCAAGAAGACGGCGCGCGCGCTTCTGGATATTGAAGACGCCGACTACGTACCCATCATCCGCAACCCGCAGACCACCACGGCCGAAACCGAGGCAGTGTTTTACTTTCCTGGCTGTGGTTCGGAGCGCCTGTTCAGCCAAGTGGGCCTGGCCACCCAGGCCATGCTGTGGCATGCCGGGGTGCAAACCGTGTTGCCGCCTGGTTACCTGTGCTGCGGCTACCCGCAGCGTGGCAGTGGCCAGGCCGACAAGGCCGAGAAGATGATCACCGACAACCGGGTGCTGTTCCACCGTGTGGCCAACACCCTGAACTACCTGGACATCAAGACCGTGGTGGTGAGCTGTGGGACCTGTTACGACCAGCTGCAGGGCTACGAGTTCGACAAGATTTTTCCGGGATGCCGCATCATTGACATCCATGAGTATCTGCTCGAGAAGGGCATCACGCTGGTGCCTGAAGGTGGCGCGGGTGCGGGTTACCTGTACCACGACCCTTGCCACAGCCCCATGAAACTGCAGGACCCGATGAAAACGGTGAAAGCGCTTGTGGGTGACGCGGTGCTGAAGAACGAGCGCTGCTGCGGCGAGTCCGGCACCCTGGGCGTGACGCGGCCCGACATTTCCACCCAGATCCGCTTCCGCAAGGAAGAGGAGCTGCGCAAGGGGGAGACCGCCCTGCGGGCGCTGACTGCTCCGGAAGGGCAAGCGCCTGCCACGCAAGGTAACGTGAAGATTCTCACCAGCTGTCCGAGCTGCTTGCAAGGCCTGAGCCGCTACGGTAACGATCTGAACAACGGTTTGCTAGAGGCTGACTACATCGTGGTCGAAATGGCCAACCAGATTCTGGGTAAGGAGTGGTTACCCGAGTATGTGCAGATTGCCAATGCGGGCGGTATTGAGCGCGTGCTGGTTTAAGGAAACACACCATGGCAGGACTGACCGCAGGCGCACCTACTCCGACCGATATCACAGTGCACGGCCAGAGCCGTGTGCTGGAGGTCGCATTTTCGGACGGCGCACGGTTTCGCATCCCGTTTGAGCTGATGCGTGTGTACTCGCCTTCGGCCGAGGTGCAAGGGCACGGCCCGGGCCAAGAAACGTTGCAGACCGGTAAGCGGGATGTCACCTTGCAGGCGCTGGACCCGGTGGGGAACTATGCGGTGCAGCCTCGGTTCTCGGACGGCCACGACACCGGCATCTTCGCGTGGGACTACCTGTACTTTCTGGGTTCCCAAGAGGTACGCCTGTGGCAAGAATACGAAGATCGGCTCAAGGCGGCGAATACGGAGCGCGATGCGCCCATGGCTGCCAAAGCCGGTCACGGTTGTGCCAGCCATTGAAATTGCTATAAATTCAGGAGCTATTCGCGCACTATCCGCGGAGGCTTTCGTTACTTTTCATTCAAAATTATGAGCACCACCCACTTCGGATTTACCTCGGTCGACGAGTCAGAAAAAGCGGGCCATGTGCGCGGCGTGTTCGACTCGGTTGCCCCCAAGTATGACTTGATGAACGACCTGATGTCGGCCGGCCTGCACCGCGCCTGGAAGGCTTACACCGTGCTGGTGGCCAACCTCAAAGAAGGCGACAAAGCGCTGGACATTGCAGGCGGCACCGGTGATCTGGCGCTGGCTTTTTCCAAGAAAGTGGGCAAGACAGGGCAGGTGGTGCACACCGACATCAATGAAGCCATGCTCACCACTGGCCGCAACCGGCTGCTGGACGCCGGGGTCATTCTCCCCACCATGGTGTGTGACGCTGAGAAACTGCCGTTTCCCGACAACCACTTCAATGTAGTGAGCGTAGCCTTTGGCCTGCGGAACATGACGCACAAGGACGTAGCGTTGGCAGAAATGCAACGGGTGCTCAAGCCCGGCGGCAAGCTGTTGGTGCTGGAATTTTCCAAAGTTTCGCCCCCGTTGGAGAAGGTCTACGACTGGTACTCTTTCAAGGTATTGCCGCGTTTGGGTAAGCTGATCGCCGGAGATGACGCGAGTTACCGCTACTTGGCCGAGTCGATTCGTATGCATCCCGGACAACAAGAACTAAAGACCATGATGCACAAAGTGGGATTGGGCCATGTGGACTATCACAACCTGACTGGCGGGATTGCTGCGTTGCATGTTGGAATCAAGTGCTGAGACAAACAAATAGGAGTGATCATGAAACTGTGGGCTTTGGGTTTGGCGTTGGTTTTATCCCTGTCGGGAATCAATGCAGAAGCTGCCAAACGTTTGGGTGGCGGCAAGTCGTTTGGCAAACAATCCAGCAATGTGACGCAGCGTGATGCCGCGCCTGCAGCCCCTGCGGCGCCGGCACAAAACGCAACTAATGCTGCCGCCAAGCCGGCGCCAGGCGCACCGGCCGCTGCAGCTCCCAAGCGGCCGTGGGGCGCTATGCTGGGTGGTTTGGCAGCAGGCTTGGGCTTGGCCTGGTTGGCGAACTCTCTGGGCATGGGCGAAGCCTTTGGAAATATCCTGATGTTCGCGCTGCTGGCGATGGTAGTGGTCGGTGTGGTCGGTTGGTTCCTGCGCAGCCGCAAGCCTGCTGCAGCGCAGTCTTCGCCCTTTGCATTCCAAGGCGCTGGTCAGGCACCGGCTACCGTGTCGACTCCTTACCGGGCAGAGAACGTGGGCAATGATGCATCCGCCCGCCCTTGGGAGCGCAGCAGCATGGCGTTTGAGGCGCCGCAGACTTCCCACGGCGGCTCGATGATTGGTTCGGCGCTCATGGGGTCCCAAAACTGGGGTGTTCCCGCTGGTTTTGACAGCGAAGGTTTCCTGAGCGCCGCAAAAACCAACTTTGTGACTTTGCAGGCTGCTTGGGACCGCTCCGATATCCCGGCGCTTCGCGGCATGATGACTGATGGAATGTTGAGTGAGATTCAGGCGCAATTGGCCGAGCGTGAAACCCACACCGGCAGCGGCCCGAACCACACCGAGGTGGTGATGATTGAAGCGCGCCTGCTGGGCATTGAAGAGCTGTCAGACGAATACATGGCCAGCGTCGAGTTCTCCGGAATGATTCGAGAAGACGCCTCGGCGGGTCCGAGCCCCTTCCGTGAAGTCTGGAACATGACCAAAGGCAAGTCGGGCGGCGGCTGGCTCGTGGCAGGTGTGCAAGCCCTGCAATAAGTACGGTCACTTTTCGGGAAGATAATCAGGGGACTATGGCAACACAGTCCCCTTTTTCTATGCTGGAAGGCTTTGTTAAAGCTTTTCCCACTCCGCCTGCTCCTCCCGCCTGGATGGTCGAAGAAAGCCACCGTCGTGTGGTGCTCTTGCTCAACCATGTACTGCAGCAAGAGCCTCAAGCCATGGAGCGCTT
Organism: Curvibacter sp.; assembly: GCA_004293725.1. Classification (GTDB taxonomy): domain Bacteria; phylum Pseudomonadota; class Gammaproteobacteria; order Burkholderiales; family Burkholderiaceae_C; genus Allorhodoferax. The sequence goes on along the minus strand of REAW01000004.1, from coordinate 83,893 downwards.
GGCCCGTCAAAAGGGTCGGGTGATTCTGTGCCAATGGCGAGATTTCACCTTCAAGGTGCAGGCTACCCCAGCGGGCTTGTTGGATTTGGCCGGGCCGACCGCCGTGCCAGACCTTACGCTGGTAATCACCGACGAATCTCCCATCACGATTGCGCAGGCGGTGATGCAAGGCGAAAAACCCAAGGTGCGCATCGAAGGTGATGTGCAACTGGCCGCCGAAATTAACTGGCTTGCTGACCATGTGCGATGGGACGTCGAAGAGGATCTCTCGCGCATTCTCGGGGACGCTCCAGCGCACCTGATGATGCAGACAGGCCGGACATTCGCCCAGGCGCTGCAGCAGTTTGCGGGGCAGCGCCCACGCACCCAAGCCCCAGGCACTGCCGCATGACGCGGCTGGGTCGTGGCTTCTTTATCGTGTGGGTGGCCCTTCGGTATGGGCTGGATGAATTGCTGCTCACCAGTTTCCAGAAGCCATGGCTGCGATTGCTGGCAAGGCTTGTCTCAGTAGGGCGCAAACTTGACGCACCACGCGGACAGCGTCTGCGCGAAGCCCTGGAGCGATTGGGGCCTATTTTTGTCAAATTCGGCCAGGTGTTGTCTACCCGGCGTGACTTGTTGCCGTTGGATATTGCCAATGAGCTTGCGAAGCTGCAAGACCGCGTGCCACCGTTCTCGTCTGCACAGGCTGTCGCCACTATCGAACGTGCCTTTGGCAAACCCCTGGCTGCGCTATTTGATTCGTTCGAGCACACACCTGTGGCCAGTGCCTCCATCGCCCAGGTGCACTTTGCCGTGTTGCGTGACAGGCAGGGCAAGTCCCGCGAGGTAGCGGTCAAAGTGCTTCGCCCAGGCATGCTCGCTGTCATCGACAAAGACCTGAGCCTGATGCGCATGATGGCCGGATGGCTGGAAGGGTTGTCGCCTGATGGCAAGCGACTCAAGCCGCGCGAGGTAGTTGCCGAGTTCGACAAATACCTGCACGATGAGTTGGACTTGGTTCGCGAAGCCGCCAGCGCTGCCCAGCTTCGCCGCAATATGGAGGGGCTGAACTTGGTGCTCATCCCCGAGATGTGGTGGGACTTGTGTGCGACCGATGTATTGGTCATGGAGCGCATGCACGGAGTGCCTATCAGCCAAGTGGGCAGGCTGCGCGAAGCGGGTGTCGATATTCCCAAACTTGCACGGGATGGCGTCACGCTTTTTTTCACCCAGGTGTTTCGTGACGGGTTTTTTCATGCGGACATGCACCCCGGCAACATCCAGGTCAGCTTGGAGCCGGAGACCTTTGGGCGCTACATATCGCTAGACTTTGGCATCGTTGGCACCCTGACGGAAGTCGACAAAGAATACCTGGCGCAAAATTTTGTGGCCTTTTTCAGGCGCGATTACAAGCGCGTGGCAGAGTTGCACATTGAGTCAGGCTGGGTGCCTGGCAGCACCCGGGTTGATGAGTTGGAAGCCGCTGTGCGGGCGGTCTGTGAGCCTTACTTTGACCGGCCGCTCAAGGAGATTTCTCTGGGCATGGTGCTGATGCGGCTGTTCCAGACCTCGCGCCGTTTTCAAGTGGAAATCCAACCGCAATTGGTGTTGTTGCAAAAGACACTGCTCAATATTGAAGGCCTAGGCCGCGATCTGGATCCGGATCTGGATTTGTGGGCCACTGCAAAGCCCTTTTTAGAACAATGGATGCTGGAACAAGTCGGCCCCCAGAAGCTTGCTCGCGAACTCAAGGCCCAGGCACCGCGCTATGCCAAGCTCCTGCCCGAATTGCCAGGCCTGTTGCACCAGTTTTTGCAGCAACGTGGCGCGGACAACAGCCAATTGGTGCGGGAACTGTTAGTGGAGCAAAAGCGTACCAATAGGTTATTGCAAACCCTGGTCGCTGCGGTTATCGGTTTTGCTTTGGGCATGGTGGTCATGCAGATTGTGGTGCGGGTAGGGGTTTTTTGAGCGCCACTTATAATTGAAGGCTTTGCAACCTGACGCCAGAGCCATACTTCCATGCCCATTTACGCCTACAAATGCGATTCCTGCGGCTTTGCCAAGGATGTATTGCAGAAAATTTCCGATGCTCCGCTGCAAGACTGCCCCACTTGCGGACAACCTGCTTTCAAAAAGCAGCTCACTGCAGCGGGCTTTCAACTCAAAGGTTCTGGCTGGTATGTGACTGATTTCAAGGGCGGCAGTGCACCAGCCGCCGCTACCACGGCCCCTGCTGCCAGTGACAGTACGGCAGCTCCTGCGGCAAAGACCGAGACCGCTGCGCCTGCCGCTGTAGTGCCAGCAGCGGCGAACACCAGTACCCCACCCACAGCCGCGACCAAATAATTGGCGTGACTGGCGACCCTAGAACTGGAAACAATGTGCCGATAAAAAAATACCTGCTCACCGGATTGATGGTTTGGCTGCCTCTGGCCATCACCATTTGGGTGCTGCTCTGGTTGGTAGGCCTGCTTGATGCCGTTTTTGGCGGATTTCTCGCAGGCGTTTCTGCCGTTACCCCGCAAAGCATGGGCCCTATTTTGGAGCGCCTGCGCAATATTCCGGGCTTGGGTGTGCTGTTGGTGTTCGCGGCCATGCTGTTTACGGGCGCACTGGTGTCCAACGTGGCCGGTCGTTGGTGGGTCAAGCAATGGGACCGTTTGTTTACCAACATCCCTATCGTCAAGTCCATTTACAACAGTGTCAAGAAGGTTTCAGACACGCTGTTCTCCAGCAACGGAAATGCCTTTCGCACGGCTTTGCTCATTCAGTATCCGCGTGCCGGAAGCTGGACGATTGCCTTCCAGACTGGCGTTCCGATGGGAGAAGTGAAATCCCATTTGCAAGGTGACTATGTCAGTGTGTATGTACCCACGACGCCCAATCCCACCAGTGGCTTTTTTCTCATGTTGCCCAAGAGCGATGTGATCGAGCTCAACATGAGTGTGGACGAAGCCCTGACATATGTGATCTCCATGGGCTCCGTGGCCCCCTAATAACTTCATTCCTAACCCGCCGCACGCGGTGCGGCGAACTGAAAGCGATCTATGGCTATGCGTTCTCACTACTGCGGTCTTGTGACCGAAGCCCTGTTGGGCCAAACTGTAACCCTGTGTGGTTGGGTCAATCGTCGCCGTGACCATGGCGGTGTGATTTTTGTCGACGTGCGCGACCGCGAAGGTTATGTGCAGGTGGTCTGCGACCCCGACCGCGCCGACATGTTCAAAGTGGCTGAAGATATCCGCAATGAATATTGTGTCCAGATCAAGGGATTGGTGCGTGCACGCCCCGAAGGCACGACCAATGACAACCTCAAGAGCGGCAAGATCGAGGTGTTGTGCCACGAGTTGACCGTGCTCAACGCGTCCGTAACGCCTCCGTTCCAAATCGATGACGAGAACCTGTCCGAAACGACCCGTTTGACCCACCGTGTCTTGGACCTGCGCCGTCCTTACATGCAAAACAACCTCATGCTGCGCTACCGCGTATCCATGGAGGTACGCAAGTTCCTTGATGCCAACGGTTTTGTGGACATTGAAACCCCCATGCTGACCAAGAGCACGCCTGAGGGTGCGCGCGACTACTTAGTGCCCAGCCGGGTGCACGATGGCCATTTCTTCGCGTTACCCCAGTCGCCCCAGTTGTTCAAGCAATTGCTAATGGTGGCGGGTTTTGACCGTTACTACCAGATTACCAAGTGCTTCCGGGACGAAGACTTGCGCGCTGACCGCCAACCTGAATTCACCCAGATCGATATCGAAACTTCGTTCCTGACCGAAGAAGACATTCGCGCGATGTTCCAAGGCATGATCACCACGGTGTTCAAGAACACCATCGGGGTGGACCTGGGCGAGTTCCCAGTGATGACTTACCAGGATGCTGCCCGCTTGTATGGTTCTGACAAGCCCGACTTGCGCGTGAGTCTGCAGTTTGCAGAGTTGACTGATGTGATGAAGGACGTGGACTTCAAGGTTTTCTCTGGCGCGGCCACAATGAAGGGCGGCCGCGTGGTGGCTCTGCGCGTTCCGGGTGGATCGAAAGAGGCCGGTGGCATTAGCCGTGGCGAGATTGATGCTTACACCGAGTTCGTCAAAATTTATGGCGCCAAGGGCTTGGCATACATCCGCGTTAACGAGCTGGCCAAGGGCCGCGATGGCTTGCAAAGCCCCATCGTCAAAAACATCCATGATGCTGCTTTGGCGGCAGTGCTCGAGCGTACGGGTGCGCAAGATGGCGACCTTATTTTCTTTGGTGCAGACAAAGAAAAAATTGTGAATGACGCAATTGGTGCGCTGCGTATCAAGATCGGTCACAGCGAGTTCGGCAAGAAGAACGGCCTGTTTACCGCTGGCTGGAAACCGATGTGGGTGGTCGATTTTCCGATGTTCGAATACGATGAGGAAAGCCAGCGTTACACCGCAGTCCACCATCCATTTACCGCACCCAAAGCGGGACACGAAGATTGGATGGTTACCGCGCCCGAGAAATGTATCTCGCAAGGCTATGACATGGTGTTGAACGGTTGGGAAATGGGTGGTGGTTCTGTTCGTATCCACCGTGCCGATGTGCAGCAAAAGGTGTTTGATGCGTTGAAGATCACACCCGAGGAAGCCCAGCTCAAGTTTGGCTTTCTGCTGGATGCATTGCAGTACGGCGCTCCCCCGCATGGAGGCTTGGCTTTCGGCTTGGACCGTATCGTCACTTTGATGACGGGTGCTGAGTCCATTCGTGACGTGATTGCTTTCCCCAAGACCCAACGCGCCCAGTGCTTGCTGACCCAGGCACCAAGCCCTGTGGACGAAAAGCAATTGCGCGAACTGCACATTCGCCTGCGCAACCTCGACGCAGCCAAGGCTGTGTAACTCAGGCCAAACCAGGGTTACACCTGTTGCCAGCTTCGGCTGGTGCACAATGAATGGGCGCTCCGAGAGCGCCCATTTTTGTTTCAAAGACCATGCCCACGCCTTTCAAAATTCCGCAGTCCGTGCTGGTTGTGATTTACACGCCGGCTTGGGATGTGTTGTTGATTCGTCGCACCGAGACCGACCCTGATGCCCCCGCATTCTGGCAGTCGGTTACCGGCAGCAAAGACGCTCAGAAAGAGCCTTGGGCCGAGACGGCCGCGCGCGAGGTGCTGGAAGAAACTGGTTTGGATTGCTCACTGGGTAGTGCGCTGGGTCCCTATTTGCAGGACTGGGGGCTGGAGAACATTTACGGCATCTACCCGCGCTGGCTGCACCGGTATGCGCCAGGCGTAACGCATAACACCGAGCGGGTGTTTGGTCTGCAAGTGCCGGCTGGTTCGACCATTGCACTGAACCCGCGCGAGCATACCCACTACCAGTGGCTGCCGTTTGCGAAGGCGGCAGATGCGTGTTTCTCACCTTCAAATGCCGAGGCTATTCTGCATTTGCCTTTGTTGGCGTCAAACCAAGCCTTTGCCCCATGAAACAGAACACGCTGCGCATCGCTACCTACAACATCCATAAGGGCGTGCAAGGCTTGGGCCCTGTGCGTCGGCTGGAGATTCACAATTTGGTACTTGCCGTGGAGCAGCTCGATGCCGATGTGGTGTGCTTGCAAGAAGTGCGCAAAATGCACCGCAAAGAGGCTAGTTACTTTGCCCACTGGCCCGAGCAACCGCAAGCTGAGTTTCTGGCGCCCGAAGGGTATCAGGCGGTTTACCGCACCAACGCCGTGACCCGCCATGGCGAGCACGGCAACGCGCTGCTTTCGCGCTGGCCGGTGCTGACCCATCAACACGAAGACATGTCCGACCATCGTTTTGAACAACGGGGCTTGCTGCATGTGGAGTTGCTGCTGGAGGACCGCCCTGTGCATGTGTTGGTAGTGCATCTGGGTCTGATCCGAGCGAGCCGCCAGCGCCAATTAGAGCAACTGGTGCGCTTTGTGGCGCGTGAAATTCCGGCAGAAGCGCCGCTCATAGTGGCCGGAGATTTCAACGAGTGGGGGCCATCCATTGCCCGCATCTTGGGCCCGACTGGTTTGATTACGCATAGGCAAGGTCGCCACCCCACTTTTCCTTCGCGCTTGCCACTGGTGCAGTTGGACCATGTGTTCGCGCGGGGCCTCGATCCCGTGGGGGTAACAGTTCCCCAGGGACGCACTTGGTGGCGCATGTCGGATCACCTGCCGTTGATTGCCGAATTCGCCTGGCCTCACCCCCCATGAACGAAGCGCAGTACCAGCCAGGCCACCAGTTACATCTGCTGAAGAGTGGACATGACTATTTCCCGGCATTGATCGCAGCGTTGAATGCCAGCCACACGGAGGTTCGGCTGGAGACCTACATTTACGCGTTTGATGTTGAGGGTGAGCGGGTGGCTTCGGCGCTGGAGCGGGCTGCAATGCGGGGCGTACGCGTAGCGCTTCTGATGGATGGGGTTGGAACACCCGATGTGCCAATGCATTGGCAGCAGCGCTGGAATACCGCCGGTGTGCATTGGTTGCGTTTTTCACCGCTGGGGCGCTTGGGTTTGTTGGTGCCAAGCCATTGGCGTCGACTGCACAGAAAGCTGGTGGTGGTGGATGGTACGGTAGCGTTTTGCGGTGGCATCAACATCCTGGATGACTTCACAGATCTTCAGCACGGGCCGCAACAAGTGGCCCGGTTTGACTTTGCTGTGCAGGTGCAAGGGCCGCTTGTTGCCCACGTGCACGATGCCATGTCCCAACTGTGGGACCGCCTGCTGGCAACCCGTCAACTGGAGCAAGGGCAGTGGGCTGCTGCCCGCGCCGTGTGGGCAACCATGGTGCGCAGACCGGTTTCGGGAGCTGCGGCGCTCCCTGCAACTGGTAAGGCGTTGGCGGCGCTGGTGTTGCGTGACAACGTGCGCAATCGCACGCGCATTGAGCGCGCCTATCGCAAGGCACTGGGTTCCGCGCAGCGGGAGGTGGTGATTGCCAACGCCTATTTTTTGCCAAGTGGCAAATTGCAGCACGCGCTGTTGCATGCGGCCCGGCGTGGGGTGCGGGTTCGCCTGCTGCTGCAAGGACGCTACGAGTATTTCATGCAGTACCACGCGTCACGCCCGGTTTTTGGATTGTTGTTGGCCGCAGGCGTAGAGATACACGAGTACACCAGTGGTTTCTTGCATGCCAAAGTGGCAGTGGTGGACCAGGAGTGGGCCACGGTGGGTTCATCCAACTTGGATCCGCTGAGTCTGCTGCTGGCGCGCGAGGCCAACGTCGTCGTGCACGACGCCGGTTTTGCTGCAACGCTTCAGAAGCACTTGGAGATCGCCATGGCCGAGCACGGCCGGGTGCTCAATACGCAGGATTTTGGTCGGCGGCCTTGGGGCCAGCGGGCACTGGATTGGTTTGCGTATGGGCTGGTGCGCTTGACCTTACTGCTGGCCGGGCGCAGGTATTGAGATGTGCTATAAGTTTTGTAGCTTTAGGCGCAATGTTTATAAGGGCTTTGAGTCAAAAACCTTAAAGGTGAAATGCTGTTAACATTCTTGAATCATTGATTTTATAAAGCGCCATGAAACTCTCCGACGCAGACGAAGGAACCCCGGTTTCCGTCAAAATTCGCGAACGACTGCAAGCCTCCCGCAAGCGTTTTCACGCCAATGACAACATTGCCCCCTTTATTGAACCCGGCGAACTGGAGCTGCTGCTGGACGAGGTAGAGGAAAAGATGAAGGGTGTTCTTCAGAGCTTGGTGATTGATATTGAGAAGGACCACAACACCGACAACACCGCCCGCCGTGTGGCCAAGATGTATCTCAACGAGGTGTTCCGCGGCCGGTATGTGCCGGCACCCAGCATTACGGAGTTCCCCAATGTGGGACACCTCAATGAGCTGATGATCGTGGGGCCCATTACAGTTCGCAGTGCCTGCAGCCACCATTTTTGCCCGGTGATTGGCCAAATCTGGATTGGTGTGATGCCTAACGAACACACGAATGTGATTGGTTTGTCCAAGTATGCGCGTCTGGCCGAGTGGATCATGGGTCGTCCGCAGATTCAGGAAGAAGCCGTGGTGCAACTGGCCGACTTGATCCAGGAAAAAACCCAGCCTGATGGCTTGGCCATTGTGATGGAAGCCAGCCACTTCTGCATGTCGTGGCGCGGTGTGAAGGACATGGACAGCAAAATGATCAACTCGGTCATGCGTGGCGCCTTCCTTAAAGACTCTGCATTGCGTCGTGAATTTCTCTCACTGATTCCCCGGAAAGGTTAATACCATGTTGGTTCGTCTGCTTTACGCCAGTCGTGCGATTGACTCCAATCCGGATGCCATTGAGGCCATCCTGAACCAGTCGCGCAACTACAACCCCACCTGTGGAATTACCGGCATTCTTTGCTACGGTGGGGGGATTTTTTTGCAGGCCATTGAAGGCGGGCGCATGCCAGTCAGTGAGCTGTATGGCCACATCCAACGGGATAGTCGCCACAAAGATGTGGTGTTGCTGCACTACGAAGAAATCACCGAGCGCCGCTTTGGAGGCTGGACCATGGGCCAAGTCAACATGTCCAAAATCAACACCAATATTCTGCTCAAGTATGCAGAGAAGCCTGAGCTAGACCCATACTCGGTGTCGGGCAAGGTTTCGCTGGCATTGTTGGAAGAATTGATGGCCACCGCGTCCATTATTGGTCGGGCTTGATGGATTGATGCCGTCGGCATTGGGGGGTCGCAGCGGGTTGCTGCTGGGTTGTGACTTTTCCAGCAGTCCCTCACGGCGAAAGCAGATAGTGATAGCGGTAGGGGCACAAGACCGTGGCCGGGTTGTGTTGCACTCACTGGAGCGCCTCGATTCGTTGGAGTCCTTCTCCGATTGGCTATCGGCGCCGCGCGGTTGGATCGGCGGTTTCGATTTGCCCTTTGGTTTGCCGCGTCCTTTGGTGCTCTCCTTGAACTGGCCCCAAGGCTGGGAGCCCTGCATCCGACACTATGCTGGGCTTTCCCGCACCCAAATTCGTGACACGTTTGCCGCCTTTTGCGCGGAGCGCCCGGTTGGTGGCAAGTTTGCCCATCGCGCCACGGATGGACCGGCTGGCTCTAGTTCTTCCATGAAGTGGGTAAATCCTCCGGTCGCATATATGTTGCACGCTGGCGTACCAAGGTTGCTTGGTGCGGGCGTTCATTTTCCGGGCCATCAGCCCAGCGTGCTGCCCCAAGCAGCTTTGCGGGTTGCCTTGGAGGCCTATCCAGGTTTGCTCGCGCGTGAGGTGCTCGGAGCCCGCAGCTACAAAAATGATGCAAAGGCAAAACAAACGCCGGAGCGTCTGATTGCCCGCAAAGACTTGGTGACCGCGTTGGAGATAGGGCGTACACGTCTGGGGGTGAGCCTCAAGGTCAGCCATGCGCAGCGCGATGCGTTGGTGGACGATGCCGCTGGAGATGCATTGGATGCAGTGTTGTGCCTTATGCAGGTCGCTTGGGCAGAGCAGCAGTTGCAGGCTGGCCATCCCTGCTACGGCCTACCCGCCAATGTGGATCCATTGGAAGGATGGATCCTGACGGCCTGAGAATTTGGCCGCCTGTGTGCAACGCTTAAGCGGGCTTGGACGCGATGGTCTCTTCGATCTTGAGGGCCAACTGGGAAATAGCCATGGCAGCAGCACAACCTGGCATGGTTTGCATCAACAACTGCCGGCGCATGATGGCTTGACGTACCGAGGTGTCGGCGGGAATGTCCCCCATATGGATCAACCGCAGCGGCTTGCCATCCTCTGAAGTTACAAAGCGATCCAAGACCTGCTGCAACTGCGTGGTGATGGCACGGCCGTCACCGAGGCGGGCAGTTTGGTTGATCACCATGCGAATCACTTTACGCTTTTGTTGCCCAGCTAACACCTTGATGGTGGCATAGGCATCGGTCAATGAAGTGGGTTCTGGTGTTGCAACCACGAGGACTTCAGATGCAAGAGAAACGGCGAACAGGACAACGTCAGAAATGCCGGCCCCGGTGTCCAGCAAAACTACATCGTAGTGGGGCACCAAGCCGGACATGATGCGTAGAAAGTCATCGCGAACCTCGGGGGTCAAACGCGAATACTCCACCATGCCAGAGCCTGCCAGTAGCACCGAGAATCCGCCGGGAGCCCGGATGATGGCCTCTTCCAGCTTGGCTTTGCCGGTAAAAACGTCGTGCAGAGTGATCTTGGGATACAAATTCAGGACAACATCCAGATTGGCAAGTCCCAGGTCGGCGTCGAGTACCAGAACGCGTTGGCCGCGCTTGGCCAAGGCCGCCGCGAGGTTGGCAGAAACAAAGGTTTTACCAACGCCGCCTTTGCCACTCGTCACAGCGATTACTTTGCCCAGAGGCTTGAGCGGCACTCCGGTGCTGGATTCAGTGGTTTCAGGGGTCTTCAGCACGTCAGACATCAAAACACCCTTTGCATGGCGCTGTTGTTATTTCCGCCGGACGGGTCAGTCGAGACGCTTTCGATCCAGGCAGGATCACCCAAGGACAAGTGCCCGAACAGTAGATTTTTTTCTTCGGCACTTACAAATACTTCTTGTTGTTGGTCTAGGAAAACCCGGTTGCGGCCTTCGCCTTTGGCTCGGTAGAGCTGAAGGTCCGCGCGTTCACTCCAGAGTTCCGCAGTCGAGCGCACCCATTCGGGTGCAAATGCACCACCAATACTGATAGTGACACGGATACTGAGGCTGGGCGTAATCTGGATCTGCATGGCCTCGATGCTCTTGCGGATGCGTTCAGCCACGATACTTCCGTAGGGTGGGTGGCAGCTTGGTAGCATGACGGCAAATTCTTCGCCGCCTAAACGCGCCACTGTGTCCATGGGGCGAATACAGCCCTCGAGGGATTTGGCGATGGCTTGCAAAACTCGGTCACCAGCCTGATGGCCATAGGTGTCATTGACCTTTTTGAAGTGGTCAATGTCGAGCATGAGCATTAATGCGGGTTCGCCTGAACGTGCAACGACGTCAATGGAACGGTCAACCACCGAACGAAAATGCCGACGATTGGCCAGTCCGGTTAAAGGATCTTTCAGCGAAAGTTCGCACAGTCCATTAATAACTGCCTGAAGGTGGGCTGTGGCGGAGGCGTCAACGGGGGGCAAGCTAGGGGTCTGTCCGTGGTCCAACAATGCACGCGCATCATCCAACTGCAGGTGCTGCAGTTCGATAGATGTTGAGGGGGTGCTGATGGTCACGGGAAATGATAAGTTTCGCTTGCAGATTCCCAAAGTCTAACAGGTAGCGGCTCTGGTTTAAGGCGGATAAGCACTGCTTTGGGCGGGCAACAGTGCGGCTCTATGGGACCCCGCACACTGGGCAGTGGTCTTGTTTGGGAAGGCTAATTGCTGTCCACTCCATAACGAGCGCATCCAGCATCAGCAAACGGCACGCCAGGTTGGGTACCTGTAACAGCAGCTTCAAGGCTTCAGCAGCTTGCGTTGCGCCGATGATGCCGACCAATGGTGCAAACACACCCATGGTCGCGCATTGACTTTCATGTGGCGCATCACACGGGGGGAAAATGCAGGCGTAACAGGGCGACTCGGCGATTCTGGGATCGAAAACGCTAACTTGGCCATCGAATCGGATGGCGGCTCCTGAAACCAGTGGCTTGCGTTCGGCCACGCAGACTGCGTTCACGGCTTGCCGGGTAAGGAAGTTGTCGCTGCAATCCAACACCACATCCGCAAGCGCAATCCAGGGGGGCAGGTTTTGGGCATCCGCCTTGCCCTGAATGGCAGTAACCTGCACCAAGGGGTTCAATGCTTGCAAGGTTGTGGCGAGGGAACTCACTTTGGCTTCGCCCACCCGAGCAGTGGTGTGCGCAACTTGCCGCTGCAGGTTGGTCAGTTCGACGGTGTCAGGATCAACGACGGTGATGTGGCCAACGCCGGCGCAGGCCAGGTACATGGCTGCTGGACATCCCAAGCCACCCGCACCAATGACGAGGGCGTGCGCCGCGTTGAGGCGCTCTTGCCCTTCAATACCAATTTCATCCAGAAGAATGTGCCGCGAGTAACGCAGCAGCGCATCATCCCGCATTGGAAATCAGTTGTCCTTGCTTTCTTCCTTGCGCTCTGTCAGGGTCTTGCTCACCAGCACCGGCTTGCCCTTGAGTTGATTCAGCGCCTGCTGTAGCTGAAAGTCCTTCTCAGAACCGAACTCTGGTGGACGTCGCTCCGATGCTGGTTTGCGTGACTCTTCTTCCAGCCGCTTCATGGCCTGTTCGCGTGCTTTCTCGCGGGCGGGGTCTTTCTTTTCCTCGCCTTGGCCGCTGGTCAGGTGTTTTTCCAAGTCGGCTTCGCGCATGCGCAGTGCTGCGTACGGACTGCCTTCTTCGGTGTCATCCAGCATCACGTCTGGCACGATGCCCTTGGCTTGAATGGAGCGTCCGCTAGGTGTGTAGTAACGCGAAGTGGTAATTTTCAGGCCCGTGTCCGGCCCCAACGGACGGAAGGTTTGTACCGAGCCTTTGCCGAAAGTCTGGCTGCCCATGATGGTGGCACGCTTGTGGTCTTGCAGGGCGCCGGCCACAATTTCACTTGCCGAGGCTGATCCTTCGTTGACAAGCACCACAAGGGGAATTTTCTTCAACGTTACGGGCAATGATTTGATCGCGTCGGATCCGTCGCGGCCCATGTAATCGCGTACTGTGGCCTTCAAGATCTGCTTGCTTTCGGCGGTCTGCCCGTTGGTGGAGACTACGGTGACGTTCTCAGGCAAAAAGGCTGCCGAGATGGCAACAGCCGCATTGAGCAAACCACCCGGATCATTGCGCAAGTCCAGCACCAGACCCTTGAGCTTCGGGTCCTGTTTGTAGACTTCGTCTATTTTTTTGGCGAAATCATCGACGGTGCGCTCTTGAAACTGGCTGATGCGGATCCAGGCATAGCCGGGTTCAACGACTTTGCCGCGCACTGACTGTTGTTTGATTTCTTCGCGCGTAATCGTGACTGGGAATGTGCGGTTTTCGTCTTTGCGGAAAATGGTCAACAACACCTTGGTGTTGGGCTCGCCACGCATACGCTTTACGGCCTCATTCAGTGTCAGTCCTTTGACGGCGGTGTCGTCGATTTTGGTAATCAGGTCGTTGGTTTTGAGACCGGCACGGAAGGCGGGAGAGCCTTCAATAGGCGATACCACCTTGACCAATCCATCTTCTTGGGTGATTTCGATACCTACACCAACAAACTTGCCCGAAGTTCCTTCGCGGAATTCCTTGAAAGACTTTTTGTCAAAGTATTGGGAGTGGGGGTCCAAGCTGGCCACCATGCCCGAGATGGCATCAGTGATGAGCTTTTTTTCGTCCACTGGCTCCACATAGTCGCTTTTGACCATGCCAAATACCGCCGCGAGCTGCTGCAGCTCTTCCAGGGGCAAAGGAGTCAGAGTGTTGCGCGCTACGGTCTGTAGCGACACGGTGGTTAGTGCCCCTGCCAGCGCGCCCAAGGCAATCCAGCCGGTAATCTTTAGTTTGTGACCCATATGTGTTCCAGTAGCGTACCAATATACACCTTGGAGGTCCCCCTTTCGTGCCGGTTCCCGAGCAGCCCCACAATTTCAGTGGGGCTGGCCTATTCAACTCAGGCCTTTCCTTGGGAGGCCACGGCCGCAGCGGCCTTGGCGGCAGCTTCGGCGTCACCCAGGTAATAGTGGCGAATGGGCTTGAGGTTGGCGTCCAGCTCGTACACCAGTGGGATACCGTTGGGGATGTTCACGCCCACGATGTCATCGTCGGAAATATTGTCCAAGTACTTGATCAGTGCGCGGATCGAGTTACCGTGCGCGGCTACCACGATGCGCTTGCCGGCTTTGATGGCAGGAGCCATCGACTCGTTCCAGAAAGGAAGCACGCGTGCCACCGTGTCTTTGAGGCACTCCGTCAGCGGGATCTGCTCGGTCTGCAGCTTGGCATACCGGATGTCCGAACGCTCACTGCGTGGGTCGGTGGCTTCCAGTGCGGGTGGTGGGGTGTCGTAGCTGCGGCGCCAGACCAGCACCTGGTCGTCGCCGTATTGTTTGGCGGTTTCGCCTTTGTTCAAGCCTTGCAGTGCGCCGTAATGGCGCTCATTCAGGCGCCAGCTGTGGACTACCGGCAGCCAGGTGCGGTCCATTTCGTCCAGTGTGTGCCAAAGGGTTCGGGTGGCGCGCTTCAGTACGCTGGTGTAGGCCACATCGAACTCGTAGCCCTCGGCCTTGAGCAGTTTGCCAGCTGTTTTGGCCTGTTCTACGCCCAAAGGGGTCAGGTCCACATCAGTCCAGCCGGTGAAGCGGTTTTCGAGGTTCCAAGTGGATTCGCCGTGGCGTACGAGAACGAGTTTGTACATGGTAAGGGTCACAAAGCAGTGGAGGGACCGGGCAGGGCGCCGGGCGGATTTCAGTTTGGCATTCTAAAATGCCGGGTTAGTGTGAAGTAACCAACAAGGAACAACGTGAAATTTATTATTGATAACTGGATGCTGATCTCGATTGCCCTGGCATCTGGTGCGCTCTTGCTGTGGCCCGTTTTGCAGGGCGCAACAGCGGTAGGTATTGCCCCGAATGCAGTCGTACAAATGATCAATCGCGACAAAGCGATCGTTGTTGATGTATGCCAAGCCGATGAGTTTGCGCAGGGGCATATCGTGGGTTCCAAAAACATCCCCCTTGCTGATCTTGAAACCAAACTCCCTGGTTTGGTGAAGAACAAGGCGCTACCTGTGATTTTGGTGTGCCAGACTGGCGCCCGTTCGGGCCGTGCCGTGGCCACCGCCAAAAAACTGGGTTACGAGCAGGCCCAATCGTTGGCCGGCGGACTGAAAGCCTGGAAAACCGCTAACCTTCCGGTCGAAAAGTCCTGAGTCAGGACTCCTCAACCCAAGGTAAAAGACCATGCAACCCGTCAAGATGTACACCACCGCTGTCTGCCCCTACTGTGTGCAGGCCAAACGTATTCTCAAATCCAAGGGGGTTGACGATATCCAAGAAATTCGTGTGGACTCCCACCCGGAAGAGCGCATGAAAATGATGGAAATCACCGGCCGGCGCACCGTGCCACAGATTTTTATTGGTGACACCCACGTGGGTGGATGCGACGATCTGATGGCGTTGGACAGCCGGGGCGGCTTGCTTCCCTTGTTGGGCGCAGCGGCCTGACATAATTCCGCCCAACGAAGTTGTTTTCGTAGCCCGTCGGTGTTGCGCCGTCGGGCTTCTGTTTGTTTAGAGAGACTATTGCCATGGCTGACCAAGATCCCGTTTTCCAGATCCAACGCGTATACCTGAAGGAAGCGTCGCTGGAGCAACCCAATTCCCCTGCCATCTTGCTGCAGCAAGAGCAGCCTTCGGTGGACATCCAGCTGGGCGTTGAAGCCGCTCCAGTGGCTGACGGTGTTTACGAAGTTTGCGTGACCGCTACGGTAACCACCAAGATTGAAGACAAAACCGTGTTTTTGGTAGAAGCCAAGCAGGCCGGCATATTTGAAATCCGCAACCTGCCCCAGGAGCAACTGGGACAGATCATGGGTATCGCCTGCCCACAAATCGTTTATCCCTACTTGCGCGGCAACGTTGCAGATCTGATTCAGCGCGGAGGTTTTCCGCCTGTGCACCTGTCGGAAATCAACTTCCAGGCCATGTACGAGCAGCAGCAAATGGACGCTGCGGGCGCCCCCGCAGGCACCTTGCCTCAGTAAGCGCCGTTAGAGGTCATTATGGCCTCTAGCCCTCATAGATAGTGCGCGAATAGCTATGAATATCATAGTAATAGGGGCTGGTGCGTGGGGAACAGCCCTGGCCATCAGCGCCGCCCGCGCGCCACAGAACGGCCGCACGGTCACGCTGTGGGCACGTGATGCTGCGCTGGTGGCCGACATGGCCGCGCGGCGCGAGAACACGCGCTATTTGCCGGCGCACGCGCTGCCGTCCGTTTTGCGATTGAGCGCCGAACCACTGGCTTCGCTGCTGGTTGCGGTGCTGCCGTCTGACTTGGTGGTAGTGGCCACACCCATGGCCGCTTTGCGCGGCATGCTGACCCAACTACAAGGCGTGAGCGCGCCTGTGGCCTGGCTGTGCAAGGGCTTTGAGTCCTCTTTGCAAGGCTCCTTGGGGCTGCTGGGGCACGAGGTGCAAGCCCAAGCGGCCCCGGCACTGATCGCTGGAGTGCTGAGTGGCCCCAGTTTTGCACAAGAAGTGGCAGCAGGCCAACCCACGGCGCTGGTAGCAGCCAGTGTCCATGCGGCTGTGCGCGACGCCTTGGTGGCCGCCTTCCATGGCAGCGCATTACGCGTGTATGCGAATGACGACCTCGTGGGCGTAGAAGTAGGCGGCGCCGTAAAGAACGTGCTGGCTATTGCGACTGGCCTGTGCGATGGGCTGCAACTGGGTATGAACGCCCGCGCGGCCCTGATCACCCGCGGCTTGACTGAAATGACCCGTTTGGGGTTGGCCCTGGGTGCCAAGCCCGAGACGTTTATGGGCCTGAGTGGTCTGGGCGATCTGGTGCTTACCGCTACGGGGGACCTGTCGCGCAACCGCAAAGTGGGCTTGGCGTTGGCAGAAGGGCAGACTTTGGCACAGGCTGTGCAGGCCCTGGGCCACGTGGCCGAAGGCGTCTACAGCGCGCGCACCGTGTTGCAGCGCGCTCAACATTTGGGCGTACCCATGCCCATCACGCAAAGCGTGGTGGACTTGTTGGACGGCCGCGTGAAGCCGGCCCAGGCGGTAACGTCGTTGATGGGACGGGAGCCAACCGCCGAGGGTGCCTAGCCTTTTTGCACTTTGGCGGCAATGTAGGCCAAAGCCTCTTCTACCTGGTCTACCAACACCAAGCAGAGCTCGCCGGGTTGCAGTTTGTCCAGAGCGGTGTCAATCGCCAGAAACTCGCCAAACACTTCCGAGCGGCTGACCGCGCGCTGGGCATTGACCAGTCCCTCGCGCAGCAAGGCGATCACTTCGCCGTCTTTGCGCCCGCGTTGGCATTGGTCTTCAAACATCACTACTTCGTCAAAGGCGTTGCCCAAAATCTCGGTTTGCTGGCGAATATCTTGGTCGCGCCGATCACCGGCACCGCTGATGACCACGGCACGGCGCGTAGCAGGCATGGCCTCCACCGCTTGCACCAGCGCCAGCATGGCGTCAGGGTTGTGTCCGTAGTCGGCAATGACCGTGGCACCCCGGTACTTGAATAAATTGAAACGACCTTGTGCGTTGTCGCTGTCATTTGAAAAATTGGCTAGACCCTTGCGGATACTGGCCCAATCTTGACCCAACGCCCAGGCTGCAGCTACGCTTGCCATCACGTTCTCAACCTGGAAGCCAATCGCTCCGCCGAGAGTTACCGGCACATCGGCCAGTGGAATGGACTGCAACATCTCGCCTTTGGCTGCTATCAGATGGCCACCTTCCACAAAGACCACCGCATTCCCCCGGGCGCGGTGGGTCGCCATAACGGGGTGGTTTCTGTCAATTGCGAAGAAAGTGACGGAGCCTTTGCATTTGCCCGCCATGGTCGCCACGATCGGGTCGGCCGCGTTGAGCACAGCAGTGCCAGTGGTAGCCACGTTCTGTACGATCACGCGCTTGAGTACGGCTAGCTCGTTAACGGTAGTGATGTAGTTCAAGCCGAGGTGGTCACCGCTACCGATGTTGGTAACCACGGCCACATCACAGCGGTCAAAAGCCAAGCCTTCGCGCAACACACCACCGCGCGCCGTTTCCAATACCGCAGCATCGGTGTCGGGGTGCAGCAGTACACTGCGTGCGCTCTTGGGGCCGCTGCAGTCGCCGGTGTCAATGCACTCACCATTGACGTACACACCGTCGGTGTTGGTCATGCCTACACGCAGGCCGCTTTGGGTCAGCAGGTGGGAAATGAGGCGCACAGTGGTGGTTTTGCCATTGGTTCCAGTCACCGCCACAATGGGAATACGACCATCCTGCCCCTTTTTGAACATGGCAGAAATGATTGCCTCGCCCACTGCTCGGCCCTTGCCAAACGAGGGCGACAAGTGCATGCGCAGGCCAGGGGCCGCATTGACTTCCACCACGCCGCCGCCCTGTTCTTCCAGCGGTACCAAGATGCTGTCGCTCACAACATCCACGCCGCAAATGTCCAGTCCAACCATGTGCGCGGCGGCAATCGCGCGTGCCGCCACTTCCGGGTGTACATCGTCGGTCACGTCCGTGGCAGAGCCGCCGGTAGACAGGTTGGCGTTGTTGCGCAGGTTGACGCGCTGGCCCTTGTCGGGGACGGAATCGGCAGACAGTCCCTGGGAGGCCAGGCACGCAAGGGCGATATCGTCAAAGCGGATTTTGGTCAGAGAAGTGGCGTGGCCCGAACCGCGGCGCGGGTCCAGGTTGACTTGGGCCACCAACTGGGCAATCGTGTGCACGCTGTCGCCCACTACTTTGGGCGGGTCTCTGCGAGCCGCTGCTACCAGCTTGTCACCGATCACGAGAAGGCGGAAGTCGTTGCCAGGCATAAAGCGCTCCACCAGAATGTCGTCGCGAAACTCGCGTGCGGCAGCGTAGGCTTTTACGAGTTGCGCTTGGCTGGTGATGTTGACGGTCACGCCCTTGCCCTGGTTGCCGTCATTGGGTTTCACAACCACCGGAAGACCAATTTCCTGGGCTGCCGCCCAAGCATCGTCCACATCACGTACAGAACGCCCACCGGGTACCGGGACGCCTGCGGCGGCCAACAGTTTTTTGGTCAATTCCTTGTCTTGGGCAATGGCTTCGGCAATGGCGCTGGTAGCGTCCATTTCGGCAGCCTGAATGCGGCGCTGTTTGCTGCCCCAGCCCAAGCGAACCATGCTGCCTTCGGTCATGCGGCTGTATGGAATACCACGCGCTATAGCGGCGTCCACGATGGAGCCGGTGCTGGGGCCTAAGCGGACGTCTTCGTCCAGCTCGTGTAGTTGTTCTAGCGCGGCGGGAAGATCAAAGGGCGTGTCATCGTGCGCGGCCTCACACAGCTTTTGCGCCAGTTCCAGTGCAAGTTTTCCGACCTCTTCTTCGCTGTATTCCACCACCACCTGGAACACTTGTGGTTCCACCGTAGGGGTGGTGCAACTAAAGGTAACCGGGCATCCAGCCTGGGCTTGCAGACCCAGGGTGGCAAGCTCCAGCACGCGTGCCATTGAAACTTGGTCGTCATGTCCCGATGCCTGGAACGCGCTGATCTCCGGAAACCGTTCGCGCAGGCGGGTCTCGAATCCCGGCAGCGTTGCAATGTTGCATTCGGTAGCACTGCACTTCACCACGGTCTGGATAGCCGTGTGGTGGGTCCACAAATTGGGGCCGCGCAGAGCGCGGATGCGATTCACTTGCATGGAGGGCTTAATAAGGAGTTTTCTTGGGGTTGGAGTCAAAGGTGCGCAGGCCGGCTGCGATCAGTTCGACAGGAATGTTCAGCGCCCAGGCAGCAGCCACTGCGGCCATCACCAGCTCCGGTTGGGCTGCCTTGACAGGATTGAGGGTGTTGAGCAGCAGCAGCGATATCTCTTCGGTTTTGTGCGCCAGCACCACCTCGCCATTGCGGATAAACACGATTTTTTCGCCCGCAGCGCGGTGCGCTACCAAAGGTGGGTGCTGCGCATCCGGTGCATAAAAAATAACCTTGCCATCACACAACTCGGCCAGCTCCACTACCTGCGGGTCGGTGGCGTTGAGTACGGCAGTTCCACTGGGCAGAATGACATCGACCTGTGTACGGGTGACCTTGAAGGTTTGTTCGGTGTCCAGGATGTCGAATTCGCGTAGCGATTCTGTCCAGCCCACATCGGTTACCACGCCGACAGCGCAGCGGTCGTAAGCCAGCCCTTCGCCCAAAATCATGGCACTGCTGTTTTCGAACACGGCAGCCTGCACTGATCGGTTAATGAGAAGGCGCTGGCTAGGCTCCCAGTGGGCACAGTCGGTGGCTACGACACGGCGGCCATCCAGGTACAGGCCTTCACTGCAGGCCAGGCCCACATGGCGTCCGCTAATGTGTACCAGCCATGCAACCAAGCGTGCCAAACGGCCGGTGTTTTGGGTGCCGGTGATACCAATCACCGGAATGCGGCCCTCTGCCTGTGGGTCAAAAAGGTGCTCTACGATGGCCCGGCCCACTGGGCGGCCTTCCCCGTTCGCTGGTTTGATATGGGCCAGTAACCCAGGGCTGGCGTTCACCTCAATCACGGCGCCTCGCTGGCTCTTCATGGGTTTGCTGATGTCCTCCATCACCATGTCGATGCCCGCAATATCGAGGCCCACCACGCGAGCGGCCAAGGCAGCAGTGGCGGCAACACTGGGGTGCATGTGGTCGGTCACGTCCCATGCTACGTTGCCGTTACGCTGGATCAGCACTTTTTGGTCTTTGGCGGGTACTGACGCAGGGGAGAGGCCTGCACGTGCCAACTCCAGCGCAACCTCTGGGTTGTCATCCAGCTCAATACGGTTGAGTGGGGCATCTTCGCCAGCGCCTCGGCGTGGGTCGGTGTTGAGTTGGTGGTCAACCAGCGCCGTTACGCTGGAGGCGCCATCGCCGACCACCCAGGCCGACTCACCGCGGGATGCCGCCACCACGGACTTGCCCACCACAAGCAGGCGGTGCTCACTTCCCGGGATAAACTTTTCAACGATCACGCTTCCGCCGCTTTGTTCCTTGGCCACCCGGAAGGCGGTCTCCACGCTGGCTTGGTCCATCAACTCCAGCGACACGCCGCGCCCATGGTTGCCGTCATACGGCTTGATGGCGACGGGCATACCGATGTCTTGCGCAGCTTCCCATGCAGCCTCCGGGGAGTTGACCAAGGCGCCCTCGGGCACCGGTACACCGCACGCCATCAGCAGACTCTTGGTTAAATCCTTGTCGCTGGCAATTTCTTCGGCGATCGCGCTGGTCTGGTCGGTTTCTGCGGTCCAAATGCGACGCTGTGCGTTGCCATAGCCGAGCTGAACCAGATTGCCCTCGGTCAGGCGGATGTGGGGAATGCTGCGTTCCGTGGCTGCATCTACAATGCTGGAGGTACTGGGCCCCAAGCACAGCGAATCGACCAAGTCGCGCAACACATGGATTTCGGCCGCCAAGTCAAATGCCGTGTCGTTGATGGCGGCCTGCACCAAATCACGCGCGACCACCAGCGCTTTGCGCCCTACCTGCTCCTGGCGGGTCCGGAATGCAACTTTATAGACACCGGGTTTGGAGGTTTGGCGGGCCTTGCCAAAACTGGTTTGCATGCCTGACAGGTTTTGGACCTCCAACGCTACATGCTCCACGATGTGGGCCGCCCAGGTTCCCTCTTGCAGGCGTTGCAGAAACCCGCCGCGTACGCCAGGGCTGCATTTGTGCTCAATGAGACCTGGTAGCCAGGCAGTTAGCCGCTCGTAAAAGCCGGGCAGGGTGTTGGAGGGGTGGTCCTCCAGACTGCCGATGTCCACCCAAGCCTCGATAACGGGGCGATAGGTCCAGATATTGGGGCCACGCAGGTAGGTAACCCGGAGAATGTCGATGGTTTTCTTGGCTGTCATGGCTATATGAGAAGGGGCGGTGCACCATTGTGACGCGGCGCGCGTTATGTATTTTCGCTCAGGCGCTGAGTTGTGTTGACGATTTGTTCCTGACGACTTGGCGCGCGGATGACGCAAAATCCCGAGTTAAACCATTTCCCTGGAAGTAGATGATCCCTGACGCCCTTGCTGTTTCTATGCTGCCTGGAGAGCTTGCTCCTCAATGGCGTGCCCTTGTGCAGCAGCAGCTGCGATCCCAAGAGAACGTATTGGCCTCGCTGGAGGTTGACCTTGATACCCAGTTGCGCTTCGTCAAGGGGTTGGTGCTGGTTACCAACTGGCGTCTGTTGAGTCAGGCAGGCCCCGACGCGCCTTGGCAGTCTTGGGACTTGCAAGATGGGCAAACCCTGCAGCACTACGACCACGCTGGCGTGGGGCATTTGAATTTGATAGACGCCTCCGGCCTCCAAGGAACTTGGCGCTTCACGCTGGGCCAAAACCTGCATGCCCTGCGCTTGGTGGATCAGTTTCAGGCCCAACTAGAGAGCACAGTGTCGGGTCGCCCGCTTCTACAAGCGCTTACGCAGGTCTGCCCGAGCTGCAAGGCGCCACTGGAAGCAGATCAGGAGCAGTGCCCGGTGTGTACCAAGGTGGTCCATACCCCGCCCAGCACTTGGACCTTGTTTCGGTTGTGGCGCTTTGCCAGACCCTACCGTGGGCAACTGCTGTTGGGCTTTGTGCTCACGCTGCTGGGTACCGCGGCCACCTTGGTGCCACCGTATCTGACCATGCCCATCATGGACAACGTACTGATCCCCTTTCAGAACGGACAGCAGATAGACCCCAAGCTCGTGACCCTGTACATGAGCGGGCTGCTGGGATCTGCCTTGCTGGCCTGGATACTGAGCTGGGCAAAAACATACATCCTTGCCCTGGTGTCGGAGCGGATTGGGGCGGATTTGCGTACCACCACCTACGAGCATCTTTTGCGACTCTCACTCGAGTATTTTGGCGGTAAGCGTACCGGCGACCTGATGTCGCGCATTGGCAGCGAGAGTGACCGCATTTGTGTGTTCCTGTCCCTGCATTTGCTGGATTTCGCCACCGACGTGATCATGTTGACCATGACGGCCATCATCTTGTTCTCCATCAACCCCTGGCTGGCGTTGGTGACCCTGGTGCCACTCCCTTTTATTGCCTGGATGATTCACTTTGTGCGCGATCGTCTGCGCACGGGCTTTGAGAAGATTGACCGCGTCTGGGGTGAAGTGACCAACGTGCTGGCCGACACCATCCCGGGTGTACGGGTGGTGAAGGCGTTTGCGCAGGAAAAGCGCGAAGCCGCTCGCTTCAGAGAGGCCAACAAACACAACTTGGCAGTGAACGACCGCATCAACAAAATCTGGTCACTGTTCTCGCCAAGCGTGTCGTTTTTGACCGAGTTGGGCCTATTGGTCGTTTGGGCCTTTGGTATCTGGCAGGTGTCCAAGGGCGATATCACCGTGGGCGTGCTCACTGCCTTCATCGCCTATATCAGCCGCTTCTATGGCCGACTCGACTCCATGAGCCGCATCGTCTCGGTTACACAAAAGTCGGCCTCCGCTGCCAAACGCATTTTTGACATTCTGGACCACGTGTCCAGCGTGCCAGAACCCCTAAACCCGGTGCCCATGGGCCAGGTGCAAAGCAGTATCGAGGTGCGCGATGTAGGTTTCCGGTATGGCAATCGCGAAGTAAACCGTGGTATCAA
Organism: Curvibacter sp.; assembly: GCA_004293725.1. Classification (GTDB taxonomy): domain Bacteria; phylum Pseudomonadota; class Gammaproteobacteria; order Burkholderiales; family Burkholderiaceae_C; genus Allorhodoferax. The sequence continues at coordinate 60,722 of REAW01000004.1, read as the reverse complement.
TTTGAAGATTGCACCCGGCGAAATGATTGGTCTGGTAGGCCACAGCGGCTCAGGCAAGAGTACGTTGGTCAACCTGATTTGCCGCTTTTACGATGTGTCCGAGGGTGCCATCCTGGTGGATGGTGTGGACATCCGGTCCTTTGCGATTTCGGACTACCGCCAGAACATTGGGCTGGTGCTGCAGGAGCCTTTTTTGTTCTTTGGGACCATCGCAGACAACATTGCGTACGGCAAGCCGCACGCCACGCAGGCCGAGATCATTGCGGCTGCCCGCGCGGCGCACGCGCATGAGTTCATTTTGCGTTTGCCACAGGGGTACGACTCCATGGTGGGCGAACGTGGCCAAGGCCTCTCGGGCGGCGAGCGGCAACGCATCTCCATTGCGCGCGCACTGCTGATTGATCCGCGCATTTTGATTTTGGACGAAGCCACTTCGTCGGTGGACTCGGAGACCGAGAAAGAAATCCAGAAAGCGCTGGAGAATTTAGTGCAAGGCCGCACCACCATCGCCATTGCCCATCGTCTGTCTACCCTGCACCGGGCTGACCGCCTGGTGGTGCTGGACCGGGGGCGGGTGGTGGAAGAGGGGACACACGATGTGCTGATGGCTGCACAAGGCGCGTATTACAACCTGTACCAAGCGCAGGCGCGCAACAACAACCTGCTCGAGGAATCCGCATGAGTGCTCTGTACACCGTGGTTGCCAGCTGCTTTACGTTGGAGCGCACGCCGTTTGGCAAGCTGGTGTTGACCAATGAAGCGGGGGAAGTATTTGAGGGCGTTGTTCCCGTACGGGCCTTCCCCATTCAGTCGCCCGACAACGGAATCTCTCTGGTGAGCACCGATGGCAAGGAAGTGGCTTGGGTAGACCTGCTGGCGGACGTAGCCCAGCCAGCGCAGGACTTGATTCGGGCAGAGCTTTCTACGCGTGAGTTTATGCCCGTCGTGATACGCATCGTGTCCGTCACCAGTTACTCCACTCCCTGCACCTGGGCGGTCGAGACGGACCGCGGGAATACCGAGTTTGTGTTGCGTGGTGACGAAGATATTCGCCGCATTGGTAAGGAAAACGGCTTGCTAATTGCCGATGCACATGGCATTCAATACCTTGTGCGCGATCAGTTTGCGCTGGATGCCCACAGTAAGAAAATTTTGGACCGGTTTATGTAGGTTGTTGTTTCCAGGTCAGTGTGCGCTCGCACCGGCCTGGGCATGCGGTACATTTTGGAACTGACGCACACGCACCTGCATGCCGTGGCCCCTTTCAGAAAGCATCGCCCTATGACCACTCTGTCGACTTTTTCACGTCCTAAACGCATGTTGCGCAGCAGCCTGATGGCGGGCGTTTCCGTGGCCTGTGCGCTGTTGCTATCCGGTTGCGCCATTTGGCCCAAGTCGTTGACGTTTTGGGGTGACAAGGAGCCTGAACCTGCGCTCACCCCCATTGTGGCGACCCTGCCGCCCGCGACTTCCGCAGACACAGTAGAGCTCACGCCCATCGTGACCAGTACGGCGGTGGCAGAGCCAGCCCGTGCGGAGGCTTCGCCCATGGCCAGTTTGCCACCCGAAACCAAACCGATGGCCGCCCCGGCCACACCCCCTAAATCGGCTGGCCCGGTAAAGATGGAGAAGGGCTTCTACATCAATGTGGGCCTCTTTGCCGTTCCTAGCAATGCGAGCAATGCATTTCAGAAACTGGACATGGCCGGTCTACCCGCCTACACCGAGTTACTGGAAACCAATGTGGGGAAACTGGTGCGCGTACGCGTGGGCGGTTTTCCTACCAAGGCCAAGGCTGACGCAGCGGCCAAAAAAATCCGGGCCATGCAGCTAGACGCCATCGTCTTCCGCTACAACAAATAAGCGCCGCGCCGCAGCCAGGCGCGCCCCTTAGACTTCCAGGTTGTCGATCAGCCGTGTGCTGCCCAGACGTGCGGCTGCCAGTACCACCATGGCGTCGCCACTGCGGGCGGGTTGCAAATCGACCCTGCGCCGCACCGCGACATAGTCAGGCACCCAACCCGCAGTACGCAGAGTCAACATGCCTTCTTGCTCCAGGCTTGCCACGTCAGATTCCCCCGTACGCAAGGCCATGACTATCTTGCGCAGGGTGGCCGAAAGTAACAGCGCCTCTTCGCGCTGCGCAGGGCTCAGGTAGCCATTGCGGCTCGACAAGGCCAAGCCCGCTTCGTTGCGCTGGGTTTCACCGCCAACCACCTCAATGGGCAATGCAAATTGCTTCACCATGTTGCGGATCACCATCAGCTGCTGGTAGTCTTTTTTGCCAAACAAGGCCGTTCGTGCCTGGGTACAGGCCAACAGTTTCATGACTACCGTGCACACGCCAATGAAAAAACCGGGGCGGAAGTGGCCTTCCAATATATCCGCCAGCTCGGTCGGCGGATGCATTTTGAAGGTTTGGGGCTGCGGGTACAGCTCTTGTTCCGACGGTGCAAACACAATGTCGCACCCGGCCGCTTCCAGCTGTGCGCAGTCAGCCTCCAGCGTGCGGGGGTAGGTGTCGAAGTCTTCGTGCGGCGCAAACTGCAACCGGTTCACAAAAATGGTACTGACCGTTACATCGCCCAGAGGTTTGGCCTGTCGAACCAGGGCCAAGTGGCCCGCGTGCAGATTGCCCATCGTGGGCACCACGGCGGGGTGACGGTATTGGCTCAGGGCCGTGCGCAGGTCGTCAATGGTGTGGATCAGTTGCATAGGATTCGGAGGAGTGAGCCTTCACCAGGCATGGAGCGTGTCGTCAGGGAAGCTGCCGTTTTTGACGGCGGCCACATAGGCTTCCATGGCGCCGCGGATGCTGCTGGATTCCGCCATAAAGTTACGCACGAACTTGGGGTTCTTACCCAGATTTACACCCAGCATGTCATGCAAGACCAGCACCTGGCCGGCCGTCCCTTTGCCAGCACCAATGCCGATGGTGGCGCAAAGTGGGAGCTCCCTCGTTAGCTCGGCCGAGAGCGGCGCAGGCACCATCTCCAGCACCACCATGGAGGCGCCCGCATCTTGCAGTGCGTGGGCTTGTTTCTTCATGAGGTCAGAGGCCACATCGCCCCGGCCTTGTACCCGGTAGCCGCCCAACGCATGCACCGTTTGGGGCGTGAGCCCCAGGTGCGCGCAGACCGGGATGCCGCGTTCCACCAAAAAATGCACAACTTCTGTTGTCCAGCCGCCGCCTTCGAGCTTGACCATGTGGGCTCCGGCCTGCATCAGCACACTGGCGCTGCGAATGGCCTGCTCTTTGGATTCCTGGTAGCTGCCAAAGGGCAAATCCCCAATCAGCCATGCCGTTCCTTGCGCGCGACGCAACCCACGGGCCACACTTTCGGTGTGGTAGGCCATGTCTTGCAGGCTTACGCCAACGGTGCTGTGTAGTCCTTGGCACACCATGCCCAAGGAGTCTCCCACCAGAATGCATTCCACACCGGCGGCATCGGCCACAGCCGCAAAAGTAGCGTCATAGGCAGTCAGCATGGTGATTTTTTCACCACGGGTATGCATCTCCTGAATACGCGGCAAGCTGATGGGCTTGCGGCTTGATGGTGCCGAAGCCGGAGGCAGCGTGCCGTAAGGAGTCGCATTGGTTGCGCTGGAGGCTTGTTCACCGGTTGGGTTCAGGGCCATAGAGGACTCCAAAAAATCGGAATAACCAAGGGTTTGGCGAAAGTGGGGCGAATACTAACCGCAGTTGCAGACCGCGTTGGCGAGATTCCACGTCAAGTGGGTGAATACGCCAAGCGCACATAAATGGGCGCAAAGGCTTCTGCCTGGGTGATTTCGATCAGCGTCTCCTTGGCCAGCTCCAGCAAGGCAATAAATGTCACTACCAGCACCGGCGTCCCCATGCTGGAGTCGAACAGGTCCTCAAACCCCACAAAACGTTGGCCCTGGAGCCGCTTGAGAACGATGCTCATGTGCTCGCGCACCGAAAGCTCCTCGCGGCTAATTTTGTGGTGCTGCACCAGTCGCGCACGCTTCATGATGTCGCGCCAAGCCTCCTGCAGGTCCGCCAGATGCACATCCGGAAAGCGCGGTTGCAGGCTTTGCTCGATATGGGCGTTGGCTTTCAGAAAATCGCGCCCGTACTGGGGAACGGCATTCAGGCGGGCTGCGGCCAGCTTCATTTGCTCGTACTCGAGCAATCGGCGAACCAGCTCGGCGCGCGGGTCTTCGGCTTCCTGACCCTCTGCCGTCTTTTTGGGCGGTAGCAGCATGCGCGATTTGATTTCGATCAGCATGGCCGCCATCAGCAGATATTCGGCAGCAAGCTCAAGGTTGCGCTTGCGGATTTGGTCCACATAAACCAAGTACTGCTTGGTCACGCTGAGCATGGGAATGTCGAGGATGTTGAAGTTCTGCTTGCGGATCAGGTAGAGCAGCAAGTCCAGCGGGCCCTCAAAAGCCTCCAGAAACACCTCTAGCGCGTCCGGCGGGATGTACAAATCCTGAGGCATGGCAAACAGCGGCTCGCCATACAGGCGCGCCAACGCTACCTGGTCTACCACCTCGGGCATGGCGGCAATACGGGCTGCATCAGCGCCGTCGTGCGCAGCGATGGGTGTCATGGAATGCTATAAAAAAAGAAGCTACTCGCGCAATAAGCACGGGCGCTAGAGGCCAATTTGGCTACTATTTTGCGTTGGTTTGGTAGACGTAGGGCTTTTGCTCCACGCGGGCCTCGCCGTAGGCCTTGACTGCAGCGCGGTCCACATTTTTGTCCCACAACAGGGCGCGGCCCTGGCGTTGTTCTGCTTCCAGCGAAGGCTTGGCGGTCTTGAGCTGGTCAATAAACTGCGTTACTTCGGATTGGTAGTCGGGGCGGCGAAAAATGTTCATGGGTGAATCCTCGTTGGCCGCCATTTTAGCCGTCATGGTGGGCGCCCGATGCCAGGCTGAGTGGGGCGCAAACCCGTTATCCTAGACAAACTATGCACATTTCTGACTATTCCATCGCCCAGATCGCTGCGTTGGCCCAAGCCGACGTTACCCGTGCCCTTGAAGAGGATGTGGGTAGCGGGGATCTGACCGCTTCGCTTGTTGACCCCCAAAGGCGGGTTCGCGCACGGGTGCTGGCCCGCGAGTCTGCCGTGGTTTGTGGGGAGCCCTGGGCTACCGCCGCTGTGCGGTCACTGGATCCGAGTGCCGCCATCATTTGGCATGTGCGGGAAGGTCAGCGCTGCCTGGCTGATCAAGTGGTGGTCGAGTTTGAGGGCAATGCCCAAGCGCTGCTAACAGCAGAGCGCACTGCATTGAATTTTTTGCAGTTGATGAGTGCAGTCGCCACCAAGACCGCCACTTTTGTCAGCGCGGTCGAGGCAGTGCCCGGCAACCGGGCCTCCATTGTGGACACCCGAAAGACATTGCCCGGCCTGCGTATGGCGCAAAAGTACGCAGTGCGCACCGGGGGCGGGACCAATCACCGCGTGGGTCTGTTCGATGCAGTGCTCATTAAAGAAAACCACATTGCGGCGGCGGGTGGAGTCACCGCCGCATTGGGGCGCGCAGCCCCATTGGCCGGCACCGCCAAGTTCATTGAAGTGGAAGTGGAAACCCTGGACCAACTGCGCGAGGCACTCGACTGCGGCGCAACGATGGTGTTGCTGGACAACATGAGCGTGACCGATTTGGTGCAAGCCGTATCCATCAACGCTGGGCGCGCCATTTTGGAAGTGTCGGGCGGCGTCAACCTGGACACGGTGCAGCAGATTGCGGCCACGGGCATTGACCGCATCTCAATTGGCGCGCTCACCAAAGACGTCAAAGCCATCGACTTTTCCATGCGCTTCGAGGAACTGTGATGTCTGCTTCGGATGTGATTGATGTTGAGTACGAGCAGCCCGCCTGCAGCACCCAGCACGCCTGGGCGCGTGTACCCGTAGAGCCCACACCGCCGCAGCGGGTGGCGCTCAAGGACAAAATCAAGCGCCTGTTGAAAGAAAAAGACGCGGTCATGGTGTCGCACTACTACGTGCACCCGGACCTGCAGGACTTGGCTGAAGAAACCGGCGGCCTGGTAAGCGATTCGCTTGAAATGGCCCGCTTTGGCCGCGACCATCACGCGCAGACGCTGGTGGTGTCTGGCGTGAAGTTCATGGGCGAAACCAGCAAGATTTTGTCTCCAAACAAAACCGTGCTGATGCCCGACCTGGATGCCACTTGCTCGCTGGACCTGGGCTGCCCCATCACCGAGTTCAATGCCTTTTGCGATGCCCACCTCGACCGCACCGTGGTGGTCTACGCCAACACCAGCGCAGCAGTCAAGGCACGTGCCGACTGGCTGGTGACCAGCAGTTGCGCCCTGGACATCGTGCGTGCGCTCAAAGACAAGGGCCAGAAAATACTGTGGGCTCCAGACAAACATCTGGGTGGCTACATTCAGCGAGAAACCGGCGCCGACATGGTGTTCTGGGAAGGCGCCTGCATCGTGCACGACGAGTTCAAGGCCTTTGAGTTGGAAGCGCTCATCAAAGAGCACCCCAAGGCCAAAGTATTGGTGCACCCCGAGTCACCCCACGACGTAGTGGCCCTGGCCCACGCCGTGGGCTCTACCAGCGCCATTTTGAAGGCCGCGCAGACAATGGACGCAGACACCTTTATTGTCGCCACTGACAACGGCATGCTGCACAAATTGCGCACACTGAACCCCGGCAAGACGTTTATTGAAGCACCTACCGCAGGCAACAGCGCCACGTGCAAAAGCTGCGCACATTGCCCTTGGATGGCCATGAATGGCCTGGCCGGAGTAGCCCGGGTGCTGGAGCATGGGTTGAATGAAATCCAGGTTGACCACCGCTTGATCGACCGCGCCCGGCTACCAATTGATCGCATGCTGGCATTTACGGCTGCATTAAAAAACGGTCAATCTGCCAGCGGTTTGATCCCCCATATCGGCGCAGCCTGACGGCTGACGCTGCGGACGCGTGGAGCGCTCTGACGTCGATCGCTTTTTTTCAATGCAGGCGTGAAAAAAGAATGTCGGGGACGAGGTGAAACATAGACCTGCATTGCAGCGTAACCGGGTACTCGCGAACGGCAGGTGTCTGGAAGTCCACTGGGGCACCTCTCAGCTGGCGGTCGTAGATTTCATGTTTGCCGCCGATAGCGGGTGTTCGTCGAACTCGCTGGAAGGTTAAGTCTGGGCATCTACGGTCATTGGCGAGTGGCTGCTTAGGAGAAGCCAAACTGCTTTCAGGTGCGCTGCTACTTCTCCGTCAGCTAGCGTCGGCAACAAAGCGAAGCTGCGTGGAAGAGTTTAAATCCAACTACTGGTCTTCTTCCAAATCTTCCGCGAGGGTAGCCTCAGTTTTTAGCTCCCAGTAGCAATGCACCGCGCTTGAGAGGTGCGCTGGGGGCTTCACTATCGAATACCGGACGGACAGCACGGTTTTGTCTATGCCGTCTTGTATCGGATCGTACATGTCGGGTCAAAAATTCAGCATCAACGGAATCGCATAGCCGGAGGTCAGGCCCGGGGAGACTTCTGCGTGGTCTTTACGGCGCGTTTTTTTGCCGGTGTACGTTGGACGGGTGCTTTGGGGGCTTTGGCGCGCAGCGCGCATTCCAGCGATAGCCGTGCCCAAGGACGCATGGCATCTTGTGAGTCCATGGCATCTTCGGGGGCGGTGTAATAGCCCATCGAAGCGGTCTTGGACTTTCCAACATACACAAACCGCTCGCACCCCGCCGCCTCAAAGTGGCTGCGAACGGCATCATCTGCCTTGAGCCACAGTTTTTCGCCGCCGCCAATATCAGCAATGATGGCAAACGTCAGTCCGTCAACGGAAATGCCCCAGCCGCCAAACATCCGCTTGGCTACGCAAGGTCCTTGCGTAGAGAGCAGCTCACAGCAATAGTCCGCAAACTGGCGATTCATTGAGGGTTTAGCGGTGGCTGGCATTCGCAAATCTTAATGAAGCAGTCGGCAATTGCAATACGAACGCCATCGCCCCTCTTGCCCTTCAAGCCGCACCCGTGCGATCCACTGAAGGGTAGCGGTGAAAAGCATTCTTTCAGTCTTGAAGCTGTCTTTTGGTGCTTTGAGGATTAACGCAATCCGCCGCCCGCCGCTTGTTCAGCCCGCTGGATCAGTTCAATTTTGTAGCCATCGGGGTCGGTCACGAAGGCAATGACCGTGGTGCCGCCCTTGACCGGGCCCGCTTCGCGGGTCACGTTGCCTCCTGCGGCCTTGATCTTGGCGCAGGCCGCGTAGGCGTCCGGCACGCCCAGTGCGATGTGGCCGTAGGCGGTGCCCAGCTCGTAGCTGTCAGTGCCCCAGTTGTAGGTCAGTTCAATCTCGGCCTGGCCGGGGTTGCCACCGTCAAAACCGAGGAAGGCGAGGCTGTATTGGTAGTCGGGATTTTCTGAGGTGCGCAGCACCTGCATGCCCAGCACGTGGGTATAAAAATCGATGGAGCGTTGAAGGTTGCCAACGCGCAGCATGGTGTGGAGGAATCGCATGCGTCCATTGTGCCGCAGCGCTCTCGGGCGCCATTGTGTTGGTCTTTTGTCCTGTACCACAAACCTGTATATACAGCAAGACGGCATAAGCCCTGATGAAATGAACTGATTAGCGCATTAACATTGGCAAGCAAGGGGCAGTATGCCGATTTATCGTCAACCAGTCTTGTATATACAGGGTTGCGTGAATAGTTACACTACCACCTTCGCTGTTAGGCACTTGAACACATCACCATGAAATCCAAGCTTCACGTCGTCACCACTGCTACCGCCGCCGCCCAGCGGTTGGGGGATGTGCCGGCCAGTGTGGCGCTGTACCAGCAGATCAAGGACTTTATTGCCAGCCGCATTCAAGACGGCACGTGGCGGCCCGGTGACAAACTGCCGTCGGAAAACGACCTGGTGGTGCAGTTTGGCATGTCGCGCATGACGGTGAACCGTGCCTTGCGCGAGCTGGTTGAGCAAGGGCGCATACGGCGTGTGGCGGGTGTGGGTAGTTTTGTGGCCGACGACAAACCCCAGGCCAATTTGCTGCAGATTGCCAGTCTGGCCGAAGACATTCGCCGCCGCGGACACGACTATGCGTGTGATGTGATCGTGGTGGAGCGAACTTCGGCGTCGCTGGAAATTGCCACCGCACTGGGGCTGGCAACCGGAGCCTCGGTGTTTCATTCGGTGTGCGTGCATCTGGAAAACGGTGTGCCCATGCAACTGGAAGACCGTTACGTCAGCCCCGCCATGGTGCCGCAGTTTATTCAGCAAGATTTTGTGCGCGAACAGCCCACCGACTTCTTAGTTCGCACCGTGCTGTTTGACCAAATGGAACATGTGGTCGACGCCGTGCTACCCACCGCCGAGCAGGCGCGGCTGCTACAGATGGACTCGCACCAGCCCTGTCTGCTGCTAACGCGGCGCACCTGGCAGCGCGAAGTGCCCGTCACCATCGTGCGCTGCTTGCACCCTGGCATGCGGTACCGACTGGGCAGCCGCTTTCGCACCGATGGCAATGCGTTGTCGAGCTGACAAGAACAAACCATTTTTTTTGCTGACATTTACTTGTATATACAGGACGAACCATGACCACCATGACTGAAACCACCTTGACCCTCATGCCCGGCCAAGTGCCCCTGGCGCACTGGCGCGCCATCTACCGCGGCGCCACGCCCAGGCTGGATGCTTCTTGCGCTGCGGGCGTGCTGGCCAGCGCCGAGACCGTAGCGCGGATTGTTGCCAAGGGTGAGCCGGTCTACGGCATCAACACCGGCTTTGGCAAACTGGCCAGCGTGCGCATTCCCGCCGAAGACCTGGAAACGCTCCAACGCAACATCGTGCTCTCGCACGCTGCGGGTGTGGGGGAGGCGACGCCCGTGCCAATAGCGCGCCTGATGATGGCGCTCAAGCTGGCCAGCTTGGCGCAGGGTGCATCGGGCATACGTCCGGCCACCTTGGCGTTGCTGGAAGCCATGCTGTTGCGTGGTGTGATTCCTGTGGTGCCGGGGCAGGGCTCGGTGGGTGCATCGGGTGACTTGGCGCCACTGTCCCACATGACCGAGGTGATGATTGGCGTGGGCGAAGCCTTCACGCCCACTGGGCGCATGCCAGCGGTGCAAGCGCTGGCCAGTGTGGGTTTGGCACCCGTGGTGCTGGGTCCCAAAGAAGGCTTGGCCTTGCTCAACGGCACGCAGTTCTCTACTGCCAATGCACTGGCGGGGTTGTTTGAAGCCGAGCGCCTGTTGCAGTCGGCCCTGCTCACCGGTGCCCTGTCTACCGATGCGGCCAAAGGCACCGATGCCCCGTTTGACGCACGCATCCACACGCTGCGCAAACACAAAGGCCAAATGGCCACCGCAGAAGCGTTGCGCCAATTGCTGGTGGGCAGCGCCATTCGTGCCTCGCACCTGAGTGGCGACGAGCGCGTACAAGACCCCTATTGCCTGCGTTGCCAGCCGCAAGTCATGGGTGCCTGTCTGGATGTACTGCACCATGCGGCCAACCTGCTGGAGACTGAAGCCAATGGCGTGTCTGACAACCCCCTGATCTTCCCCGGCGTCAATGGCCAACCGGATGAGTCGTTATCGGGCGGCAACTTCCATGCCGAACCCGTGGCCTTCGCGGCCGACATGATTGCCATGGCAATCTGCGAAATCGGTTCCTTGTCGGAACGCCGTATCGCCATGTTGGTAGACCCCGCCTTGTCGGGCTTGCCTGCCTTCCTGACACCCAAGCCGGGCCTGAACTCGGGCTTCATGATTCCGCAGGTAACGGCCGCCGCGTTGGTGTCGGAGAACAAACAACGCGCGTATCCTGCCAGCGTGGACTCCATTCCCACCTCGGCCAACCAGGAAGACCATGTGTCCATGGCCGCCCATGGTGCACGCCGTCTGATGCCCATGGCCGAAAACGCCATGGCCGTGATTGCCATTGAATGGCTGGCCGCTGCGCAGGGCTGCCACTTCCATGCGCCACTGCAGTCCAGCACCCCGCTGCAGCAGGTGGTGCAACTGCTGCGCACACAAGTGCCGCACCTGGACGACGACCGCCATATCCAGCCCGACATGCAAGCCGCCATTGGCATGGTGCGCAGCGGCGCGCTGGTGGCCGCTATTGCCGGTGTTGCGCTGCCCGGCGTGGCCTGAACCCCATCCGTACAACGATTGTTTTGAAGGAGCACACCATGACAACCCTTACCGATCCCCGCATCGACTCCACGCGCGTGATCCGCGCGCCGCGCGGAACCGCGCTGACCTGCAAAAGCTGGTTGACTGAGGCGGCCTACCGCATGATCCAGAACAACCTGGACCCCGAAGTGGCCGAGAACCCGCAGGCGCTGGTGGTCTACGGTGGCATTGGCCGCGCCGCACGAGATTGGGCCTGCTTCGACCAAATATTGGCCTCGCTCAAAGACCTGAATGACGACGAATCGCTGCTGGTGCAATCCGGCAAACCCGTAGGCGTATTCAAGACCCACTCCAATGCGCCGCGTGTGTTGATCGCCAACTCCAACTTGGTTCCCAAATGGGCGAACTGGGAACACTTCAATGAACTGGACCGCAAGGGACTGTTCATGTACGGCCAGATGACTGCGGGGAGCTGGATCTACATCGGCAGCCAGGGCATCGTGCAGGGTACGTTTGAGACCTTTGTCGAAGCCGGGCGCCAGCATTACAACAACGATCTCTCGGGCAAATGGATTTTGACCGCAGGGCTTGGTGGCATGGGCGGCGCCCAGCCGTTGGCCGCCACGCTGGCCGGTGCGGTATCGCTCAACATCGAGTGCCAACAAAGCAGCATCGACTTCCGCCTGCGCACCCGCTATGTAGACAAGCAGGCGAAAGACATTGACGATGCCTTGGCGCTCATCCAGCACCACTGCAGCCGCAAAGAGGCCGTGTCCATTGCGCTCCTGGGCAATGCGGCCGAGGTGCTGCCTGAACTGGTCAGGCGCGCCAAGGCCGGCGCCATCAAGCCCGATCTGGTAACCGACCAGACCTCGGCTCACGACCTGATCAATGGTTACCTCCCCATCGGCTGGACCGTGGCGCAGTGGAAAGACGCGATGCAAGACCCCGCCCAGCACGCCAAGCTGACAGCCGCAGCGGCCCAAAGCTGTGCCGTGCATGTGCAAGCCATGCTGGACTTTCAGGCCATGGGCATCCCCACGGTGGACTACGGCAACAACATTCGCCAGGTGGCATTGGACCAGGGTGTGAAAAACGCGTTCGACTTCCCGGGCTTTGTGCCCGCCTACATTCGCCCGCTGTTCTGCGAAGGCAAGGGCCCATTCCGCTGGGTGGCGCTGTCAGGCGACCCCGAAGACATCTACAAGACCGACGCCAAGATCAAGGAACTGTTTCCAGAGAACACGCACACCCACCGCTGGTTGGACATGGCGCGTGAGCGCATCGCCTTCCAGGGCCTGCCTGCACGCATTTGCTGGCTGGGCTTGGGCGAGCGGCACCGTGCCGGTCTGGCGTTCAACGAGATGGTGAAGAACGGCGAGCTCAAAGCCCCCGTCGTCATTGGCCGCGACCATCTGGACACTGGCTCGGTGGCCAGCCCCAACCGCGAGACCGAAGCCATGAAGGACGGTACTGATGCCGTCTCCGACTGGCCGCTGCTCAACGCGCTGCTCAACACCGCCGGGGGCGCCACCTGGGTCAGCCTGCACCACGGCGGTGGGGTGGGCATGGGGTACTCGCAGCACTCCGGCATGGTGATCGTGGCCGACGGCACCGACGCTGCGGCCGAGCGTTTGGCACGTGTGCTGGTCAACGACAGTGGCTCGGGGGTCATGCGCCATGCCGATGCGGGCTATGACATTGCGATTGCTACTGCCAAGAAGCAGGGCTTGAAGTTGCCGATGGTCAAGTAAGGCACACCACCATGCTGCAGCGCTTTTCCATTGCAGACCTTCCGGCAACACCGTGGAAGAACGGTGGCGGCAGCACCCGCGAAATCGTGTGCCGCCCGCCGGGCGCTGGCATGGATGGTTTTGACTGGCGCGTCAGCATTGCCACCATTGCCCAGTCGGGGCCGTTTTCGGCCTTCCCGGGCGTGGACCGGTTGATCATGCTGCTGGACGGCGACGGTGTGCATTTGCACTCGTCCAGTGGCATCAACCATCGGCTGGATCAGATGCATGCGCCCTTTGCTTTTGCGGGTGATGTGGCGCTGGACTGCACGCTACTCGGTGGCCCGTCGACCGACTTCAATGTGATGACCCGGCGCGGCCACTTGCGTGCCGACCTGCAGGTGCTGGGTTCTGCGACCGACATCCCCGTTGCGCCGCGCGGAATGTTGTTGGCATTGCGGGGCGACTGGCAGTTGCAGGGCGGCGGCAGTCCACAGGTCTGCGCCGCAGGGCAGGGCCTCTGGTGGGACGCTGCCCCGCACGGCTGGCAGGTGGTGCCGCAAGGCGAGGCGCGTGGCGATGCAGCGCTGGTGTGGGTACGCTTGGACTCTGTGGGAGTTTGAAATTTATGAAAAAAGTGCCTGTAGCGCCCGTAGATATTGCGCAAACAGCTACGCAATTGATAGCAAATATGCCCAATGCAGACGGCGTCTGGGAGCGCCTGCGCCCCATGCCGGGCGCTCTGGAAGGGGCTGGCACCAGCCCGGGCGAGGTCAGCCTGGTCGTTGCGCAAGGCGTGATCCGCTGGATAGGCCCGGCCCACGCGCTGCCCGCCGCGCATGCGGCCCTGCCGCGTTTTGACGGTGGCGGCGCCTTGCTCACGCCGGGCTTGGTGGACTGCCACACCCATCTGGTCTACGGCGGCCTTCGGGCCAACGAATTTGCCATGCGGCTGGCCGGTGCCAGCTACGAAGAGGTGGCAAAGGCCGGGGGCGGCATCGTCGCTTCCGTACGCGCCACCCGCGAGGCCGATGAAGATGCGCTGTTCGCATCTGCCGCGCGCCGTCTGGAGGCGCTGCTGGCCGAAGGCGTCTGCGCTATTGAAATCAAATCCGGCTATGGCCTGGCGCTGGCGCACGAGCGCAAGCAACTGCGCGTAGCCCGGCGCCTGGGCGATGCCTATGGGGTCACCGTGCGCACCACCTTCTTGGGCGCACATGCGCTGCCTCCCGAATATGCGGGGCGCAGCCAGGACTATATAAACTTGGTCTGCACCGAGATGCTGCCCGCGCTTGCGGCAGAGGGGCTGGTTGATGCGGTGGATGTGTTCTGTGAGCGCATCGGTTTCTCACGGGCCGAGACCGAACAAGTGTTTTTGGCGGCAAAAGCCCTGGGCTTGCCGGTCAAGCTGCATGCGGAGCAGCTCTCTGACATGGGTGGCTCGGCGCTGGCCGCGCGTTATGGCGCGCTCTCGTGTGACCACCTGGAGCACTTGAGTCTGGACGGTATTGCCGCCATGAAGGCCGCTGGCACCGTGGCGGTGCTGCTCCCAGGCGCTTACTACACCCTGCGCGACACCCAGCTTCCGCCTATCCAGGCCCTGCGGGATGCGGGCGTACCCATGGCGGTAAGTACCGACCACAACCCCGGCACCTCTCCGGCTCTGAGTTTGCTGCTGATGGTCAACATGGCTTGCACGCTGTTTCGCCTCACCGTTCCCGAAGCCCTGGCGGGTGTTACGCGCTATGCGGCGCTGGCCTTGGGATTGCAGCACACCCATGGCGTAGTGGGTGTGGGGCGGCCGGCCAACTTTGTGTTGTGGGACGTGCGGGATGCGGCGGAACTCGCCTACTGGCTGGGGCACAGGCCGGTGCGTACGGTGGTGCGCCAGGGACGGGTGGCCGTGGCATGAACACGCTGTTTGCCCCCCACGCCTTGCTGCCCACTGGCTGGGCCCACAACGTCTTGTTGCAGTGGAATGCGCAGGGCCAGTTCACCCATGTGCAAGCCAACGCCCCAGCCCCCAATGACGGTGCGCGTGCCACGGGCCCGGTGATCCCCGGCACGCCCAACCTGCACTCCCATGCCTTCCAGCGCGCCTTTGCGGGCCTTACGGAGTACCGTGGGCAAGCGCAAGACAGCTTCTGGAGTTGGCGCACGCTGATGTACCGCTTCGCACAGCGGGTCACGCCTGCGCAGTTGGAGGCCATCGCCACCTGGCTCTATATTGAAATGCTGGAGGCAGGCTACACCTCGGTGTGCGAGTTTCACTATGTGCACCACGACACCTCGGGGGTGCCGTATGCGGACGACGCCACCTTGGCCCTGTGTTTGCTGCGCGCGGCCCAGAAGACGGGTATCGGGCTCACCCTGCTGCCCGTTCTGTACCAAACCAGCGGCTTTGGTGCGACGCCCCCCACCGATGGTCAGCGCCGTTTTGTTCGCAGCACCGACAACATGCTGCGCCTGCTGGAGCGACTCAAACCCCTGTGCGAGGCACAAGGCGCGCGCCTGGGCTTGGCACCGCATTCCCTGCGCGCGGTGCCCCCGCAAGGCCTGCGCGAAGCCTTGGCAGGACTGGACGCCATCGACGCCACGGCCCCCGTGCATATCCACATTGCAGAGCAAACCGGGGAGGTAGACGCCTGCCTGGCCTGGAGCGGGCAGCGCCCGGTGGAGTGGCTGCTGAACCACGCGCATGTGAATAGCCGTTGGTGCCTGGTGCATGCCACCCACATGAGCGCGCTGGAGTACCAGCGTGCCGCACAAACCCGCGCAGTGGCGGGCATTTGCCCCAGCACAGAGGCCAACCTGGGCGACGGCATTTTTGACATGCCGCAGTGGCTAGCGCACGGCTGCGTCTGGGGTGTGGGGTCAGACAGCCATGCCACGGTGAATGCGGCCGAAGAGCTGCAGTTGCTGGAGTATGGGCAGCGCCTGCAGTTGCGCCGCCGCAATGTGCTGGCTACCCCCCTGCAGCCGCAAGTGGCCACCGCCATAACCTTGCAGGCACTGCAAGGCGGGGCGCAAGCGGCGGGGCGCAACATCGCCGGGTTGGCCGTGGGCCAACAAGCGGATTTTGTGGAGCTGGACGCCGACCACACGGCGCTGGCCGGTTTGTCTGCGCCCGACATGTTGTCGGCCCATGTGTTTGCCAGCAACCGCACGTCGGCATTGCGCCATGTGTGGGTGGCAGGGCAGCACAAGGTGCACGCGGGCCGCCATGCCTTGCATGACGATGCGGCCCAGGCCTTTGTTGCAGCGCGCAGCGCCATGATTGCGGAAGGGTAGACCATGAACATCACCACCGAACCTGTTTTTGTTTTTCACCAGGGCACCCGCCCTTTGCTGATTTCCATACCGCACGGCGGCACCTATGTGCCCCCGGCTATCGCGGCACGTTTGACCCCCGAGGGCCGCGAGCTGCATGACACCGATTGGCACTTGGGCCAGCTTTATGACTTCGCACGTGGCATGGGCGCGTCCATCCTGCAGGCCACGCATTCACGCTACGTGGTGGACCTGAATCGCCCGCCCGATGGTGCCAGCCTTTACCCGGGCCAAAACGTCACGGGCCTGTGCCCGGTCGATACGTTTGACAACACGCCGCTGTACTTGGATGGCCAAGGCCCCGATGACGCCGAGATCGCCGCACGGCGCGAGGCCGTTTGGCGCCCCTACCATGACCAGCTTGCCGCCGAGCTGGCTCGCATCAAGGCCACGCACGGCATGGCCCTGCTGTGGGACGCGCACTCGATTCGCTCGGTGGTGCCGCGCTTCTTTGCGGGCAAGCTGCCCGACTTCAACCTCGGCACCGCCGATGGTGCAAGCTGCGACCCGGGGCTGGCCCAGCAACTGCTGGCCATCGCCCAATCGGCGCCGGGGTATTCCGCCGTGCTCAACGGCCGTTTCAAGGGCGGGCACATCACCCGCCACTACGGACAACCCGCCCAGCGCGTGCACGCCATTCAGTTGGAAATGACACAGTGCAGCTACATGCAAGAGGCCATGCCGTTTGACTACCTCCCCGCTGCGGCCCAGCGTGCCCAGCCCACACTGCAAGCGCTGTTAGAGGCGGTGTTGGACTTTGCTGAACAAAAGCGGCTCTAGGGTTTCAAGCCAAGTCTTGGGCATCGGGGGTGTGGCAAACCGCCTCAATGTTGTGCCCGTCTGGACCAATGACGAAAGCGGCATAGTAGTTGGCGTGGTACTGCGGCCGCAGGCCCGGTGCCCCATTGTCTTTGCCACCCGCCTCCAGCGCCGCGCGATAAAAAGCATCCACTTGCTGGCGACTCTCAGCGGTGAACGCCAAGTGGAGATGCGCAGGCTTCTCCTTCGTTTCGAACAAACAGAGGGAGGACTTTCCCTCTCGCAGGATCAATTCGATACCGTACGACGGTGCTCCCTCTGAACCAGCGGTTACGCCCAAGGGTTCGAGTGCCTTGAGGAAAAAGCGCTTGCTTGCAGCATAGTCGCTGGCTCCGAACTTGACGTGGTCAAACATGGAATTTCCTGGGGGTGAGGTGCGTTTTTTCAATGTCTTACGTTAGAGGCAACTGGACCGCAACATTCGCGGCGCAGCCGCCTCCTTCAGTTGTGGATCCGCGTTGGCCGACTGGTTAAATATGTGTACGCATCAACGCTTAGGTTTCGACACCACATTGACAATTGCGGCCAAAACAAACGATGCGGGAAGAACAAATAACAGCGCACCACCAGCCAAACGCAACCCACCAATAACCATAAACTCAATCAGACCATCTGCGCCACAGCTACGACATCCTACGCCTATACCTCCTTCGCAATGACATCCGGGAATTACAAAAAAAAAACAACGCCAATTAGGCAACACAGTCCGGGGATGCACACGGCAGTTATCCCAAGACGGCTAATCAGACGACTTGCCGCTGATATTTCAACCGTTGGCAGTGGGGCTTGGAAACCCGGTGACGTCCACTTCCCGCCGGGAAACTTCGCCCCACACTCTGAGCACGACTCAGCGTCGGGGGGAACTCGTCGATCGCAGTTTGGGCAGAAGAACATATCTAACTTGAAGTAGCTGAGTCGAATATTCCAGAACCCTGTCGGGTATTCAGGTCTTCCAATTGCATAGAGAGCCAGTTCCCACAAGGGAATTCTATGCATGCTCTGTATTGACGTGTAGTCACATATTGCGTCATGAAACCCTACTCCTCCGTGCCGCGCTCGCTGCGTTTGCTTGACGAGGTGCGCGAATAGTTTTGTGGCAAAGACTATAGCGCAGGCACAGTGCCGGTTTATCTTTGCCGGGGCGTTTTTCGTTGCAGTGAGCCACTGTCTGGGGGCTTTGCTTCAAACGATGGGTGGCTGTTGGATCGAACTCCATGGGGAATAATGGCCAGCATTGTTCTCCAACCAATTCCTAAAACACCATGGCATTTTTCACCAAAGTTATTCTCTTTACCGACACCGATGGCAGGGCCCGCTTCAAGGAAGAAGTGGTTCCGCTAGGGCAGGGTACGCCGCAGTCCATGTTGTCAGAAGTGTTTGCCTCGGGGGGCTACCAGTTGCGCACCAGTCCGGTGGGGTTTCGCAGCCAGTTTCATTGTTCGGGCCACACGCAGTGGTGCTTCATCCTGCAGGGGCAGATGGAGATTGGTGTGCGTGGCGAATCCAGGGTGTTTGGGCCGGGCCAGCACTTTTACTCAGCGGATTTGTTGCCCGAGGGGGCCACATTTGACCCGGACATTCACGGACACTGGAGCTGCCAAGTGGGAGACCAGCCCTTGGTTACCTTGTTTGTCCGTGGATAGGCGATTAGGCCGTTCCCGCTGCGCCCTGTAGTGCGCCAGAGAGCAGAGTTTGCACGCCCGGTGTTCCAGACTTGACCGACTTCAACAGGGCGTACGCAACGTCTTCGGCGCGAACCGAGCGGTAGTTGGCGGGAATGAATGGATTAAAAACCTGGGTTACCAAGAGCCCGATTCGCTCCCCTGGCCGGCTGGTTTGATTCAGGGTTTTACGATCTCCCGCCAATAAGGAGGGACGTACGAAGGTCACGCTTTTGAAGCCTACCTTTACAAGGGCGTGCTCCATTTCTCCCTTGACCCGACTGTAGAAAACTTTGGAAGTGGCGTCGGCGCCCATGGCGCTGACGACACCTAGGCGGGTTGCGCCTTTGCGGTAGGTGGCAAGACCGAGTGCCAGAACTGCATCGAAGTCCACCGCGCGGAATGCCGCGCGGCTGCCAGCGACTTTGATGGTTGTGCCCAGACAAATAAAAACATCGTCGGTTCGCGGTAGCTCTGGGAGCGCCGCGAAATCGACGATGTGTTGGGTTAGCTTCGGATGAGTCAGGGGTAGCTTGCGCCGCCCCACCACATGTACCGCGCTGTAGTCTTTATCGGCTAGAAGAGCCGCCAGAACCGCGCGGCCCACGAGACCCGTTGCCCCCGCCACCATAGCCACCCGAGCGGCCACCGCCTCCGAAGCCACCGCCACCACCACCGTATCCGCCACCACCATTGCCGCCTCCGTTGCGGTTGCCACCGCCGTAATTGCGGCGAGCGCCGCGCTCAGCCATCATATCGACGCTGGTGCGCATGGGATCGGGCTGACCCGCAGGCGCGCGGGGCGCCCGGGGTTCGCTGGCAAAACCAGCAGGCTGGCCCATGCCTGGACCGCGGCCGCGGCCCTGACCTTGCGGCGGCCGCGCACCGTGGGTGCGTGGAGGTTGAAACTCGCCACTGCGGTCGGCTCCACGGCCTTGGCCGCCGCCATTGCCACCACCGTTGCTGCGTTGGCCTTGGCCGCCACGGCCACCGCCATTACCACCACCATTGCCACCGCCTGCGCCAGCATTGCCGCCACGGCCGCCGCCTTGACCGGCTTTGCTGTCACGCACGCGTTGCAGCATTTCCGTGCGGGCGGCCTTGGCCGCGGCTTGCATCACGTCGCGGCTAGGCGGCTTGCCTGCGCCACCCCAGATGGTCTGGCGGCCCATGGCGATGGGTTCGCCTTTTTCACCGGGCTCGGGGCCGAAGCCCTCGATGACTTTGACTTCAATGTTTTGTTTGGTGAAGCGTTCGATGTCTTGCATGAAGCCTTCTTCATCCAGGCACACCAGGTTCACGGCGGCGCCATCGGCACCAGCGCGGCCGGTGCGGCCGATACGGTGCACATAGTCTTCGCTGACGTTCGGGATTTCGTAGTTCACCACGTGGGGCAGGTCGTCAATGTCGATGCCGCGCGCGGCAATGTCAGTAGCCACCAGGGCGCGCACATCACCACTCTTGAAGCCAGCCAAAGCCTGTGTACGGGCGGCCTGGCTCTTGTTGCCATGCAGTGCCATGGCAGTAATGCCATTTTTTTCCAGGAATTCGGCCACGTTGTTGGCACCAAATTTGGTGCGCGTGAACACGAGTACTTGGCTCCAGTTTTGCTCGTTGATGATGTGGGCGAGCAGGGCCTTTTTCTTGCCACGTCCCACGGGGTGGATCACCTGGGTGATGCGCTGCACGGTGGTGTTGCGCGGTGTGACTTGCACGCTTTGGGGGTTCTTCAGCAGGCCATTGGCCAGGTCGCGAATTTCGTCGCTGAACGTGGCCGAGAACAGCAGGCTTTGCTTTTCTTTCGGTACCAGGGCCAGCACTTTCTTCACGTCATGGATAAAGCCCATGTCGAGCATGCGGTCGGCTTCGTCCAGCACCAGCATTTGCACTTGGCCCAAGTCCAGCATGCCTTGTTGGGCCAGGTCCAGCAGACGGCCGGGGGTGGCGACCAAAATGTCCACGCCCTTTTTGACTTTGGAGATTTGTGGGTTCATGCCTACGCCGCCAAAGATGACGGTGGAGGACAGTTGCAAGTATTTGCCGTACTGACGCACAGACTCTTCTACCTGGGCGGCGAGTTCGCGGGTGGGGGTCAGCACCAGGGCACGGATGCCGGTGCCACCAAATTTGTTTTGCGCGCTGCGGCTCATGGAGAGGCGATGCAGCAGGGGCAGGGTGAAGGCTGCGGTTTTGCCGGTACCGGTCTGGGCGCCGCCCAGCAGGTCGTGGCCCTCTAGCACCAGCGGGATGGCCTGGGCCTGGATGGCGGTGGGGGTCTCGTAACCCTGCTCGCGCACGGCTTTGACAATGGCGGGGGCCAGTTTCAGATCTTCGAAGTTCATGGATAGATGCGTCCGTCCGGGACGCTTGGGAATCGGCCGTTCTGCAAGCACCAGGGCCGGCAGTCAGTCAAAGGCAGATGGATTCAAAAGTGGGACACCGAGAGTTGTGGGGTCCCCAGCAAGTTGCTGGTATTGCGGGCAACTGAAGCGCCGCAACAAGCCGTATTGTCGCATGCCTTGCGGGGCAGGGCTTTAAAAAAGACCGAAGACGTCAATTTCTCGGCAGCGCTGGTAACAAACTGTCATGCTTGCTGGTGCAATGGCCTAAGGTTGTGGAGAATGGAGGCACGATGAAAAAATACCTGATGCGGCGGCTGGGCGTGGCCCAAGATCCGGGGACGACCAAGCCCTCGTTGCAAGCCTGTATTGAACTGGTGTTGGAGCAAAGCGACACCATCATTGACGACATCGTCTCCGACCTGCAACTGGCCACGTCAGATGCCAACAAAAAAAGCCTGCATGCCGGCCAGCATCCACTTCGCCGAGTGGCGGTGAACCAGTTGGCGCAAAAGAAGAAGGAACTGCAACAGTTATTCAAGACTGCCTTGCGCGCCGCTGTGTACGGTGGTGAGACCCAACGAAAGAATAGTCCGGCCCGTGTGCGGTTTGATGATTTTCAGTTTCTCGAAGAGGAGCAGATTGACGCCAATATCGAGCTGGCGATGACCGATCACGAGGTCCTCTCGGCCGTAGAGAGCGTCTTGCCTGCTTTTAACGGAATGATGAGCAGTTTGATGGGCTGGAGCAGCGTCCAGGGCCACTTGAATCCACTCAAGCCAGAGAACTTTGTGTATGCGCTTCGTGAATCTGTTTCGCAGTGCATTCCAGAAGACGATATACGCGCCGGGGTTATGGCATTGGCAGCGAATCTGCTGGGGGCAATATTGGCGCAGCTGTTCCGCGAGGTGGTGGATTGGCTGCGTTCGCAAGGGCTGGAGCCCGTCAGCCCGCTCAGCCGGGGTGTGGGGCCGTTTGGGGTGCCCACAAAAGGCCCCCAAAACTCTGTTGCCCGTTCCCTTTTGACGCTGGACAAGTTGCGCCGGTTGCTATCCGGTGAGCTAGATCCCAGTGGGGCTGCTGCTGGCGTGAAAGACTTTACCCATACGGTGCCGGCCTCTTACGAAGCGCTTGAAGACTTGAAGCTGGTAGAGCCCATGATGAAGCGGTTGGCCGAGCGGGCCCGTCAGGCTGCAACGCCAGTGACGACCGGTGTGCTGTCGGCTGCCGCCAGTCGGACCTCCAAAGATGCGGTTCGCAGCAGGGCCTTGGGCCGGGAATTGGGGGAAGAGGTCGTGCGCATGATGCTGGACAACCTCATGCAGGACCAACGCATGCTGCCTGGCATACGGCAAAACCTCAAAGCAATGGAGCCGGTGCTGCTGCGCTTGTCCACCACGGACCCACGCTTCTTCAGCGAAAAGAAACACCCCGCGCGACATTTTTTGGACAAGGTCACCAGCCGCAGTCTGGCTTTTACGTCGGTAGACGAGCCCGGTTATTCGCGTTTCCAAAAAACTTTGGACAACGCCGTAAGCGTGCTTGCCGGAGGCGAGGGTGACGCAGCAGCCTTTACCCGGGTGATGCGCAAGCTGGAGGACGGCTGGGCACTCGACGAAAACCAGCATCGCCAGCGCGCCGAGGCGGCCGCTCGGAGCCTTCTGCATGCGGAGCAGCGCAACATGTTGGCCCAGCGTTTGTCCGATGAGTTCATGGTGAGGATGGGTAGCAAGCCGGTGCCCGAGCTGGTGGTGAATTTTCTGCGTGGCCCATGGGCCCAGGTAGTTGCAGAGTCGCAGCTCCGTTGTGCCGATGGTTCGCAGGACGCCGAAGGTTACTTGTCGCTGGTTGATGACCTGATTTGGAGCGTGCAGCTGCGTCTTACCCAGCGAAACCGTTCCCGGTTGGTGGACATGGTGCCGCAAATGCTGGTCAAGCTGCGCCAAGGGTTGCAGCGCATTGACTATCCGGAAGATCGGATCCCGCCCTTTTTTGAAGGGCTGATTGGTATCCACGAACAGGCTTTTGAGGGGGTACACGCTGCCAAGCCAGGCGACGGCCCCTCGCCCGTGCCAGCATCCATCCAAAGCCTGGAGGCGGAGTTTGAGCAAGGCGTCGAGGGACTTTGGATGGCCGACGATGAGGTGACGGACTCTGGGTTCATGCGGGATAACGCGGCCCCCCCCCCTCACAAGCTCGAGTCCCCCGAAGTCGAAGCGCCAGCCATGCCAATCACCTGGAGTGCCGAAAGTTTGGGCACGGGCTCATGGGTGGATTTGGCCTTGAATGGCGCATGGGTGCGGGCGCAGCTCACCTGGGCCAGTCCGCACCGTACATTGTTCATGTTCATTTCTTCTGGCGGTCTCGCACATTCCATGTCGCGCCGCACCATGGATCGCCTTCGCGAAATGGGGCTGATCCATCTGGTGTCAGATGGCCACGTCATGGACAACGCCCTGGATGCCGTTGCCCAGGCTGCCCTGCGCAACGATATGAAAAAGGGTGAAGCCGGTAGTTGAATCCGGCTGGCCGACGGCGCCAGTGGGTGTGGCAGTCGATAATGGCGCTTTATCGCTGAAAAACTGAATCGCAATGGCCCAATACGTTTTCTCTATGAACCGCGTCGGCAAGATTGTGCCGCCCAAGCGTCACATTCTTAAAGACATATCCCTGAGCTTTTTTCCCGGTGCCAAAATTGGTGTTTTGGGAACCAACGGCTCCGGCAAGTCCACCTTGCTCAAGATCATGGCCGGCTTGGACAAGGAAATTGAGGGCGAAGCCATTCCCATGGCCGGCCTGAACATCGGCTACCTCCCCCAGGAGCCCAAGCTTGACCCCACCCAGACCGTGCGCGAAAGCGTAGAGGCCGGTATGGGCAAAGTGTTTACTGCAAAGGCTCGCCTGGAGGAGGTGTACACAGCCTACGGCGCCGAAGACGCGGATTTTGATGCGCTGGCTGCCGAGCAGGCGGAGCTGGAGGCCATTATTGCCACCGCTGGTACAGACTCTGAGCATCAGTTGGAGATTGCGGCGGACGCACTCCGCTTGCCACCATGGGACGCCAACATCGGCGTGCTGTCCGGGGGGGAGAAACGCCGCGTGGCCCTGTGCCGCCTGTTGCTGTCCAAGCCCGACATGCTGTTGCTTGATGAGCCCACCAACCACTTGGATGCTGAATCGGTGGACTGGCTCGAGCAGTTCCTGCAGCGTTATCCGGGAACCGTAGTCGCCATCACCCACGACCGTTACTTCCTGGACAACGCTGCAGAGTGGATTCTGGAATTGGACCGCGGGTCCGGCATCCCCTACAAGGGCAACTACTCTGACTGGCTGACCCAAAAGGGCGCACGTCTGGAGGCCGAGCAAAAGGGTGAGGAAGCACGCGCCAAGGCCTTGAAAAAGGAACTGGAGTGGTCGCGCCAGAACCCCAAGGCCCGCCAGGCCAAGAGCAAGGCCCGTTTGGCCCGCTTTGAAGAGCTGAGCGACTTTGAATACCAGAAGCGCAACGAAACCAACGAGATATTCATTCCTGTGGCAGAGCGCCTGGGTAGCCAGGTCATCGAGTTCAAGGGGGTCAGCAAGTCCTTTGGCGACCGCGTATTGATTGACAACCTGAGTTTCAACATTCCTGCTGGTGCGATTGTCGGCATCATCGGTCCCAACGGTGCGGGTAAGTCCACGCTGTTCAAGTTGATTGCCGGTCGCGAGAAGCCCGATTCTGGTGAGGTCGTGATTGGCTCCACCGTCAAAATGGCATTTGTCGATCAGCACCGCGATGACTTGTCCAACGACAAGACGGTCTGGGAAGACGTGTCTGGCGGACTTGACATCTTGAATGTCGGTAAATTCCAAATGGCCAGTCGTGCCTATTGTGGTCGCTTCAATTTCAATGGTGCGGACCAGCAGAAAAAGGTCGGCATGTTGTCCGGTGGCGAGCGTGGCCGGTTGCATTTGGCCAAGACACTGATTGCCGGTGGCAACGTGCTCATGCTGGATGAGCCATCCAACGATTTGGATGTGGAGACCTTGCGCGCCTTGGAGGATGCATTACTCGAGTTTGCCGGAACGATGCTGGTTATCAGCCACGACCGCTGGTTCTTGGACCGTATTGCCACGCACATTCTTGCGGCAGAAGGAGATAGCCAATGGACCTTCTTTGACGGTAACTACCAAGAGTACGAAGCCGACAAGAAGAAGCGATTGGGTGAAGAAGGTGCCAAACCTAAACGGGTGCGTTACAAGGCGTTGAAGTAACGCCAAACCTCGCGAATACCAATCCTTTTATGACCGTGCGACCCTCACCCTACGCAGAGCTCTACCGTTCTACCTTGGAGGATGCAGCCTCCAGTGGGCAGGCGATCATGGGGAAAATGGTGATGGCGGTTCGCAAGTCTTTGCAGGACCGGTTGTCAACCTCACGCGATTTGCGTGAGCGAGACGTGCATGAAGCTTCGTTGAAGCTTCTGCATGCACACGAGCTTGCATTGGGTCAACAGTATCCGCCGGCTTTGTTGGCTGCCTTTCACGGAACGGTGCAGTCCGCCAAGGCGGCTGTTCCACGCATGGCTGAATTGCAGTTTGACCAGCTTGAGCTCATGGACGAAGCGCAGGTTCAAGAGAGCGTGAACATGGCGCGATCCCAGCAATTGGCGCTGCTCGCAGCCGAGGTCAGTTTGGCGGAACTCAACCCGCTGATTTGCGCTGCCCTGGGGTTGGCCACGGTGCGACCTGACCACAACCCCTTGCGCCCGGATGTGTATCTGCAAGCGCTGAAAACGGTGGTGGAACGTGCGTCGGTGCCAGCTTCTGTGCGACTCGATTGGCTGACCACCATGGGTATGGCGCTTGGCGGCGAGCTGCGGGAGTTGTATGCGCGTCTGGCAACGCGTTTGCGTGTCCAAGGTGTGGTGGCGGTGGGTTTTTCCGTGGTGCCATCGCCTGGGAGCGCAAACGTCGGTAAGCCAGGCGCTACGCGCTCCCATGGGGCACCGGGCAGTGCCGAACGAGACGCCGTTGTTGCCGCAGAGCTGCAGACGCGCCACAGGGCAGATCCCGCCTTACTGACCCTGGACCGCTTGCGCAAACTCTTGGCCGGCGAGTTGGCCCCTCAGGGATCGCCTCCACGTTTGGCGGCCTTTGCACAGCAGTTTGCGCGTGAGTTTGAAGGCCAAGAGATGCTGGTGCAGTCTCCTCAAGATGGTGGCTTTGCCGCCACGGTTCCTGCTGCACTGGATGCTCTCACCGAGATGAAGCAGGTGGATCACATGGTGCAGCGGATAGAGCAGCGCCGTGACCTTCCCGCCGGAAAGGCGTCAGCGAGTTCGGTGCAAAAGGCGTGTGATGCGATTCGGCGCTCCGCCACGGGGGTGGCGCAGTTGCTGAGCCTGGAGGTGATCAACCTCATGGTTGACAACATTGCGCACGACCCGCGCTTGCTGGCGCCCGTGCAGGCGCTCGTGCGCAGCCTCGAACCAGCGTTGATGCAGCTGGCATTGGTGGATCCGCGCCTCTTTACCGACAAGCAGCATGCAGCCCGTTGTTTGGTCCAGGAAGTGGCCCATCGCAGCATGGCCTTTGCGTCTGAAAAAACCACAGGATTTCCGGAGTTTTACCAAGAAGTTCGCCAGTGCTTGCTACCGCTGAGCGAGATGACTGTTCATGGCCCAGAGCCTTTTGGTGCGGTGCTATTGCAACTTCGCGCAGCATGGGCCGCAGCGGAGCAAGCGCAAGAGGCGTCACGTACATTGGCCGTGCAGGCCCTGCAGCATATTGAACAGCGAAACTTGTTGGCCGAAAAAATAGCGCGAGAAATTGACTCCCACCCCGATGCTGCAGAAGTTCCAGAGGTGGTCATCGCTTTCCTATGCGGCCCCTGGGCGCAGGTGGTCGCAGAGGCGCGTTTGAAAGCAGGCCTCGGTGCGAGTGCCGCTGATAAATACAAGGCCCTGATTTCGGCCATGCTCTGGAGTGCCCACCCTGCATTGGCACGCACCAACATTTCCAAGCTCACACGCCTGGTTCCGTTGCTGATCAGTACCCTGCGCGAGGGATTGGAAAGCATCAGCTACCCAAGTACCAAAACCAGTGTCTTTCTTGAGGCACTGATGGCCTTGCACCAACAGGTGTTTCAGTTGGCCAAGTCCGAGCCGTTGCCCCGCCCCGTAGAAGTGACCGCTCCTATGCGGAAGTTACGTCCGCTTGAGGATGGTGAGCTTTGGATCGCCCCCGATGAGGCTCGCGACTCCAACTTCATTGAGTTCCCAGAATTGCCTGTCGCCATGGCACCCGAGCCCGCCACAACCCAGTCGCCGGCCCCTTTGCCCGATGTTGAGCCAACTGCACCGACAGCGCATGCTTTGGTTGGGGATGGTGGTTTGCCTCTGGGGTCATGGGTCGAATTGATGACCAAAGGCGAGTGGCTCCGTACCCAGCTAACGTGGGCCAGCCCCCACGGAAGTTTGTTTTTGTTTACCAGTATCTATGGTGGCACCCAGTCCATGACACGCAGGACTTACGACAAACTTGTTGCCGGAGATCAGTTGCGCTTAGTTTCTGTTGTACCCGTGGTCGATGCCGCCCTGGACGCTGTAGCCCAGCACGCCATGCGCAACAGTCTGGACTCTACGCCGTAAGCAGACGCTGGCGCACCAACCCGATGTTCTGGCGTAGCGTGTAGAGTTCATCGGTATAGGACAGGGGCACGATGATTTTCTCGACCTTGTTTTCCAAGGCATTGAGTTCAGTCAAAAGAGCAGGGGCATTGTCCGCAGACTCCTCCAGCCGTTCCTCTATGTCGCGCAACTGGCCGTACCAGCGGAACACTCGGGAGCGCACCCTGAAGGTATAGAGCGGCGGTGCGATTTTGCCCAGTGGCAGCAACACTGCAATGATCAGCCCCATCGCTAGCCACATCCTTTCGATGAGATTGGCCATTGTGAAAGGCAAGTAGCGTTGTAGCGAGGGTACGCCGGAGCGCATGGTGCGCTCTGCCTCGGGTGCCAGCGGGTACTCTGCGTTGCTTGCATTGGGGAATTCGCGAGTACGGTTGAACCAACCTGCTTGGCCATGGATTTGCGTTGCCGCCTGTGCCAGAAGTTGGCGCAGACCGGGATGCAAGTCTTCGCGGGCCAACATGCTGGTGGTCGTGGCGATCAGATGCACGTCCTGTCGCGGTAGTTTTCGGGCCAAGTCCACAATTCCATTGGGCAAAGTGGTGGGGCTTACGAAGGGAAGTCGGCGCGCATAGGCTTCGTTTTGTTTGAAGTCCATCAAACGAATGCCTGGGGTTTGCAGCAGCATTTGCACAATGGGCGCTTCGGGTGCCGATGCGAACACGACGGCATCTAGCTCACCCTGCAGCAGCTTGACAGTGGCTGGGGTCTGGTCCAGCTGCGACAGCGTAATGCTTTTGGGCTCCACCCGATTCATGTCCAGCAGGGTCTGCATCAGTGTTGGCACGCCACTGCCAGACGCACCCACGTTGACCCGCATGTTGACCAACTGGGTCAGCGAATGAAGCTGTCCACTACGTGTCACTGTTTGGGCAGATGCGCTGCGGTAAAAAAGCCAAATGGGCTCGACAAACAAGTTGCCCAGCGTGACCAAGGCCTCGGCATCTTCGGCTAACGTTTGGGCAGAGGACGTTCCACCCTGCACAAAACCGGCGTCCGCCTTTCCACTGTGCAGCAACTCCAGGTTGGCAGAAGATCCATCGGTGGGAAGCAGCTCGACCTCTATGCCACTGGCCTGCAGGGCTTTGGCATAGCGCTGACCAAACTCAGCATAGGCGCTTTGCGAAGGACCTGTAGCCAGCACAATTTTTTTTGGTGGCATGGGGTCCAGCCACCAGTAGGCTAGCCAGAGCAGGGCAGCAGCGGCAATGACAAACGGACTGGCCGAGGTGAGCAAATCGCGCAGAGACAACAGCACATACCGCACAGACTTGGGCAATGGTGGAAACGTCATGGCGGCACCTAGAGGGGGTGTTCTGTGTAAAAGCGCCCACCGTGAAACAGCAAAGGGGCTGCTCCACTCTGGTGTGCACAGTACTCCACTTCTCCTACAAAGATGACATGGTCCCCCTCGTCGTAGCGGCTGCGGTTGAAGCATTCAAATGTTGCGGCTGCTCCGTCTAGGAGTGGGGCTCCGCTGGCGCCTAGCGCAAAGGCTACCCCCTGGTATCGATCGACGTCTTTCGCGGCAAACTGGCGAGCCAAGTCTTGTTGGTCAGCGCTCAGAATGTTGATGGCGTAATGCGAACCCGCGCTAAACGCTGCCATGGAGCCCGCCTTCCGGGCCAAGCTCCAGAGTACCAAAGGCGGCGTTAGTGAGACCGAGTTAAAGGAGTTTGCGGTGAGACCAATGAGCCCCCCTTCCGGCGTGCGGGCTGTCACGATGGTCACACCCGTGGCAAACATGCCCAAGGCTTCGCGGAACTCTTGGGATGAAAAATCAGGTGAGCGCGCTTGTTGCGACGTTATTGGCGTGGACATCCCCCCAATTTAACTGCATTTGTCGTTCATCACGGCATGGGGCCACGTAAATGTTCCCAACATGCATCAACCTACAATGGCTGCATGCGATTCAAAACTTTTGCAATTTCATTTTTTGCTATGTTTTCTGTAGCTGTTGGCGCAATGCCTACAAAGGCTTGTGTCGACTATTCCACCAAGATCCCCAATGTCAGCCCCGCTAAGTGCGAAGCCGCTCGCATGCGGGATATGCAAGGCCGGTCGGTCAAAGGCCGGGTACTCTGGGGTACCGACATCCAGCCGGCAGACGCCAATTTCCGGGTGTTGGTTGTTGGGGGCATTCATGGCGATGAAATGTCTTCCAGTTCGCTGGTCTTCCACTGGATAGGTTTGGCCCAGACCCCGCCTGCTGACATGTCCCTGTCCATTCATTGGCGCTTTATTCCTTCGCTGAACCCAGATGGCCTGTTTGCCAAACCTTCGCGTCGCACCAATGCCAGTGGGGTAGATTTAAATCGCAACTTTCCTACGCCCAACTGGGCGCGTGATGCGCGCGTGTACTGGGAGTCCCGCACCAAACGCGACCCGCGCCGCTATCCGGGCAGCAAACCATTGTCAGAGCCCGAGTCCCGTTTTCTCTTGGAGCAAATGGACAGCTTCAAACCCAACCTGATAGTCAGCGTGCATGCGCCCTATGGTGTTCTGGACTTTGACGGGCCCTCGGTACCCCCAAGCAGGCTGGGCCGTTTGTATCTGGACCAAGTGGGCATCTTCCCCGGCTCGTTGGGCAATTACGGGGGTGTCCACAAGCGCGTGCCAGTGGTAACCATAGAGCTGCCCAGTGCCTCGCGCATGACGCCCGACGCCGAAACACGCCAAATGTGGATGGACTTGCTGCGCTGGACTTCAGACCGGCTCAGTCCAGCCCAAGTTACCAAAAATCCATGAAATCCGCCATGCTGGAAGTCTTGATCGTCGGCGCAGGCTTGGGTGGATTGGCAGCGGCCATTCGCCTGCGTGCCAGCGGCGTGCGGTCGTTGTTGGTCCTGGAGCGAGCCAGTGACGTGGGTGGCACGTGGCGAGACAACGTCTACCCCGGCTGTGCCTGCGATGTGCCCTCCCATTTGTATTCTTTCTCTTTTGAGCCCAATACCGAATGGACGCGGCCTTACCCGCAGCAAGCCGAGATTCAGAATTACATTCTGCGGGTAACGGACAAGTACCAGCTGCGCCCCTTGATCCGGTTTGGCGCAAACGTCAACGCGTTGCGGTGGCTGCCGCAGCCGGGGTGCTGGCAGGTTGAGGTGGCCGGCGGCGAAACGTTGCAGGCAAGACAAGTAGTGCTCGCTACTGGGCCGCTGAACAAACCATTGGTGCCCGATGTTCCGGGTCTGCCGGACTTTGCGGGCGTGGCCTTTCACTCCAACCAATGGCGCCATGATGTGGATCTGCGGGGCAGGCGTGTGGCCGTAGTAGGCACCGGGGCCAGTGCGGTGCAGTTTGTGCCTGAAGTCGCCAAGGTCGCTGCGCAGGTGCACGTGTTTCAGCGTACTGCAGCCTGGGTACTGCCGCGTTGGGATCAGCCCTATGGAGCAATTCGGCGCTGGGCCTACCGCCATGTGCCGGGTCTGCAGCGTTTGAGCCGCTGGCGTGTGTACTGGTTCAACGAAATCGTAGGCACGGGATTTCTGGGGTCTATGCGCATGCAGGCCCTGTTGCGCAAGTTGGCTCTGCATCATTTGGTTAAGCAGGTCCCGGCACCTGCCATGCAAGAGGTATTGACCCCGCAGTTCACCCCCGGCTGTAAACGCTTGCTGATCTCTAACACGTGGTTTCCGTCTCTGCAAAGAGACCATGTGCATCTGCATACCCAAGCCGTTGTGCGGGTGACAGCAGAAGGAGTGTTCAGCGCAGATGGCGTCTTCACCCCTTGCGATGAGATCGTGTGGGGCACTGGCTTTAAGGCGGCCGAGTTTGTGGCGCCCATGTTGGTGTTTGGTGAAGCGCAAGCGGGAGAAGCTCCTGAGCTCAGCGCGCAGTGGCGCGTTGCACCAGCAGCTACGCGGCTTGGGATTACCGTGGCTGATTTTCCCAACCTGTACCTCCTGGTGGGGCCGAACACGGGTCTAGGCCACAATTCGTTGATCTTCATGATCGAGTGCCAAGTGAACTACATCGTGCAGGCCATGCAACACTTGCGCCGCACAAACCAACCCGTCTTGCGGCTGCGCTCCGCAACAGCAGATGCTGACTACCGCAGAGTACAAGAAAAAATGCGGCATACCGTGTGGGCCTCTGGCTGTCACAGCTGGTATCAGAACACACGGGGTGAAATAGACACCTTGTGGCCTGGCTATACTTGGCAATACTGGCTGCAGACCCGCCGTTTCAAGCCAAGTGACTACCTTTGATTCACCCTGTGTGATGGATTTGACCGTGCGCCTTGTCCAGCCAAACCTGCAGGTTGTCCAGCAGGCCCTGCTGGCTGAACGAGCAGCTTTCCTCCGAGAAAAGGGCGCTGGACTCCAGGCGATCCAGCAACTGCAGCAAGACCTCGCGGTAGCGCGGCCCCAAGGATTCCAATAAAGCTTCTTGGCTGCGACCCAATTCGGAGAGGCTATGGGCACCTAGCATGCCAGCGCGCAACTGGGTGAGGCCGGCCTGCAAGGTCTGCCACTGGGCCATCGCGGTCGCAGACATGTTGGATTAGTGCCCCAGAATCTTGGACAAAAAGTCCCGGCTGCGCTCACTTTGCGGGTTGTTGAAGAACTCATGCGGTGTGTTCTGTTCCACGATCTGGCCTTGGTCCATAAAGATCACGCGGTCGGCCACAGCCTTGGCAAAGCCCATCTCATGCGTGACGCAAATCATGGTGATGCCCTGGCTGGCCATCTCGATCATCACGTCAAGCACCTCTTTGATCATTTCAGGGTCGAGGGCCGAAGTGGGCTCATCGAACAGCATGATCTTCGGAGTCAGGCACAGCGCACGGGCAATTGCCACACGTTGCTGCTGGCCGCCGGAGAGTTGCAACGGGTATTTGCTGGCCTGCTCTGCAATGCGCACGCGCCTGAGCTGCTCCATGGCTTTTTCTTCGGCCTCTTTTTTGGGCATCTTGCCAACCCACATAGGCGATAGCGTCAAGTTCTCCAGCACGGTCAGGTGCGGGAACAGATTGAACTGTTGAAACACCATGCCGACCTTTTTGCGCACATCGTCGATGGCGACCACATCGTCCGTCAACTCCACGCCATCCACAATCAGGTGACCCTGCTGGTGCTCTTCCAGGCGGTTGATGCAACGGATCATGGTCGACTTGCCCGAGCCCGACGGGCCGCAGACCACAATGCGTTCGCCTTTGGTGACGGTCAGGTCAATATCGCGCAGGACGTGAAAGTTGTTGCCGTACCACTTGTTGACTTTATCGAAGGTAATGATGGATTCAGACATAAAAGTTCCTTGGGGCTTTGCCTTTAGCGCAGCTTGCTCTTGTTGACTTGTTTTTCGATCCACTGGCTGTAGCGCGACATGGAAAAGCAAAACGCGAAGTAAATGAATGCAATGAAGATGTAGGCTTCAATTTTGAAGGGGCGCCAGTCGGCATCCGAGTTGAGTGCCAGGCTCATGGCGCCGGTGAGTTCGTACAAACTCACAATGGTGACCAGCGAGGTGTCCTTGAAGATGGAGATGAAATTGTTCATGATGCCCGGCACCACCATGGCCAGCGCCTGTGGCAGCACGATTTTGCGCTGTGTCTGCCAGTACGACAGGCCCAGCGTGGCAGCAGCTTCGACCTGGCCCTTCGGGATGGCCTGCAGACCACCGCGAATCACCTCGGCCATATAGGCGGCAGCAAACAGCGTAATGCCTGCGAGTACCCGAATTAGCACGTCAATGGTGAAACCTTGTGGCATCAGCAGCGGGAACATGAACGAGGCCATGAACAAAACAGAGATGAGTGGCACGCCGCGAATCAGTTCTACATAGACGGTGCACAAGCTGCGAATGGCCGGCAGCTTCGAGCGCCGCCCCAGTGCCACCAAGAGCGCCAGCGGAAAGGCCATGGCAATAGAAAGCGTTGCCAAAAGAATGGTCAACGGCAGGCCACCCCAACGGTCGGTTTCCACGGCCGACAGGCCCATCACACCGCCGCCCATGATCGTAAAGAAGAACGCCAGCACCACGATCCAGACCACGGGCAGCCATGCCTTCCAGAACGCGCGCATGCAGCTGGCGATCAACAAGCCGAGCATCAGCGTGGTTCCCACCAGTGGGCGCCACTGTTCCTCAAACGGGTAGCGGCCGAAAAGAATGATGCGGAACTTCTCGCCGATCACGCCCCAGCAAGCGCCAAGGGCTTGGTGGCAGGCGTCGGCGTCCTTGGCCCAGACAGCGTTGACAACACCCCAGGTGAACAAAGGCGGCAGCACATAGAGAAGTACGAGTCCGATCAGCACCGTGCCGATCGAGGTCTGCAGGTTGCTGAACAGGTTGGAGCGAGCCCAGGCGAGCAGACCGTCGGTTTTGACGGGTGCAGGACGGGCGGCAATAGGTTGGAATACTTGGGCGGTCATGGCGGTGTCCTCAGCGTTCCTTGATCGCGGCACGGTCGTTGTACCAGTTCATTAGCAGTGAGGTGGAGAGCGACGTGGTCAGGTAGATGAGCATGATGATGGAGATGCATTCCACAGCGCGCCCAGTCTGGTTGAGTGCGGTGTTGGCAATGGACACGACATCGGGGTAACCGATGGCCACTGCCAGAGACGAGTTTTTGGTCAGGTTCAGGTATTGGTTGGTCACCGGCGGAATGATCACGCGCAGAGCCTGGGGCAGCATCACCAAGCGCATGGTCTGGCTGCGCGCCAGGCCCAGAGCAGCAGCAGCCTCCGCCTGACCAGCAGACACCGACTGGATGCCCCCGCGCACCACCTCGGCCACAAAGGCGGCGGTATAGACCGTCAGGCCTATCAACACCGACAGAAATTCAGGCGTCAGCGCGCCGCCGTTTTCAATGGCAAATTCGCCTTGGATGGGCATGTTCAGCGCCGTCGGGGCGCCGCCCAGAATCCAGCCCAAAACACCCGCGCCGGCGACGATACCCAATGGGACCCAGACCATGCTGCGGATGCGGCCGGTGGCTTCAAAGTGGCGCATGGCGGCCTTGCGGTACCACCAGGCTCCCAGGACGCCAGCCAGCATGCCCCATGCGGCCCAGACGTGGCCAGAGGCCCACACCGGAATCGGAAAATTCAACCCGCCCTTGCTTAAAAACAGCGGCCCCAAAATGAGCGGCTCATTGGCAGCAGGCAGCACTTCGGTGAACATGAGGTACCACATCAGCAGTTGCAGCAGGATGGGTACATTGCGGAAAAACTCAACGTACGCTGAGCACAGGCCACGCACCAGTGCATTGCGCGAAAAGCGGCCCACGCCAATGAGTGTGCCCAGAATGGTGGTGAAGATAATGCCCAGAACGGCCACCCGCAGGGTGTTGACGAAACCGACCAGGAAGGCCCTCCAGTAGGGCTCGCCGGAGTCAAAAGCAAACAGGCTTTCTCCGATATCGAAGCCGGCCACACCGCCCAGAAAATCGAAGCCGCTTTGGATGCCACGCAGCTTCATATTGGTGGCGGTATTGTTGGCCAGGTACAGCACGATCAGCACGATAAGCGAGACCGCAAGCACCTGGTACACCAAGCCTCGGAACGCCTGACTGCGCCAGGACCAGGACTTTTTGGGGGGAGCGCTAGGGGTGGACATGAAGAGCCCTCTTGAAAGTCATCATTTCAGCATCTGTGAAAAAGGGGTGGTGTGCACTGCACATCCACCCCTTGGGAGGGCCGCTTAACCCAGCGGCCCGGAGTCATTAACGAACGGGTGGTGCGTATTGCACGCCGCCTTTGCTCCACAGATTGTTCAGGCCGCGTGGCAGCTTGATGGCAGTCTTGGGGCCCACGTTACGCTCAAAAATCTCGCCGTAGTTGCCGGTGGTCTTGACGGCACGGGCCAGCCATTCTTTGTCCAGGCCCAGCAGCTTGCCGGTGTCTTCGGTGGAGCCCAGCAGGCGGCCAACGACCGGGTCTTTGCTGTTGGCTTTGAGGTCGTCCACATTGGCAGCAGTGACGCCATATTCTTCGGCTTCCAGCAGACCGTATACAGTCCATTTCACGATGGCAGTCCACTCGTCATCACCACGGCGAACCATGGGTCCAAGGGGTTCTTTGGAGATCAGCTCAGGCAGGATGACGTGGTCGTCCGGGTTCTTGGCTTCTTTGTTGCGCACAGAGGCCAGGCCCGAAGCGTCAGTGGTGTAGGCCACGCAACGGCCGGCAAAGTAGGCGCCGGTAGCGGCTTCCACTTTTTCAAACACTACTGGCTTGATGTTCAGGCCGGCTGCTTTGGAGTAATCGGTCAGGTTTTTCTCGGTGGTGGTACCAGACTGCACACACACGGTTTGGCCTTTGAGCTGCTTGGCGCTCTTGATCTTGCTCTTGACGGGCACCATGAAGCCTTGGCCGTCGTAGTAGGTGGGGGCGGTGATGCTCAGGCCCAGCGATGCGTCGCGGGTCAGGGAGAATGTGGTGTTGCGGGACAGCACATCAATTTCGCCGGACTGCAAAGCAGTGAAACGGGCTTGTGCGTTCAGCGGAACGTACTTCACTTTTTCGCCATCGCCCAACACGGCAGCGGCCACAGCGCGGCAGATGTCCACGTCCAAGCCAGTCCACTTGCCGTTGGAATCGGCAGCGCTGAAACCGGCCAAGCCAGTGTTCACACCGCAAATAACCTGGCCGCGCGCTTTGATAGCGTCCAGGGTTTTGCCAGCATGTGCAGGAGCTGCCAAAACGGCGCCCAACGCAGCGACCACGGTGGCCAGGGATTTCAGTTTGTTGATGCTCATAAATAGATTCTCCAAATTAAATGAATCAGCAGGGTGCACCACCTTGGAGTAAGCCACCCGATTCTGATGCTGAACTGTAGCGCCGGTAGCCAGGGGCTTTCATCCGGGTTTACCATCGAGGTGGATGCAAAAAAATCATAACCTGATTCTTGGGTGTCCGAACTCTCCGTGCAAACGGTTTAGCAGATTTCGTGCCACGATCACCCACTTCCAGCAACCAGCCATCGTTTTTTGCATGAACTGATGTGCAAGGCTTGGTGAGCAGTGTTGGCGGCGCACAGTGCAAAATCGCGGCCATGCAAACCTCAGAAGACCATTCGCTTGGCAAGCCCTTGTCGGGCTGGCGCTTGCGCCTCTACACCATCATTTTCGAAGCGGACACCCGGGCCGGCCGCCTGTTTGACCAGTGGCTGATCGTCATCATTCTTGCCAGTGTGGTGGCCGTAGTGGTGGACAGCGTGCAGGGGGTGGGCGACACCTATCGGTTTTGGTTTGCCGTTGCAGAGTGGGTTTTTACGATAGCTTTTACGCTGGAATACTTGGCCCGCTTGTCCTGTGTTCGCCACCCTTGGCGCTATGCGCTGAGTTTTTATGGGGTGATTGACCTGCTGGCCCTGCTACCCACCTATGTAGCCCTGCTGGTGCCAGAGGTGCATGCGCTTATTGATGTTCGGGTGTTGCGCCTTCTGCGGGTGTTTCGTATTTTCAAGCTCACCGCCTATGTGGCCGAGTACCAGGCGCTGGGGCGGGCGCTGGCGGCCAGCCGGCGCAAGATCATGGTGTTTTTGTCTGCTGTGCTAATGATTGTGCTGGTCATGGGCACGCTAATGTATGTGGTGGAAGGCCCGGCCAATGGCTTCACCAGCATTCCCACGGCGGTGTACTGGGCCATTACCACCATGACCACGGTCGGCTTCGGTGACATCACCCCCAAAACGGACCTGGGCCGTTTTATAGCGTCATGCATGATGTTGCTGGGCTGGGGCACGCTGGCCGTACCCACTGGCATCGTCACCGCCGAGATGACGGCGCGCCGCAGCGCCGAGCCCTTGCCCACTACCCGCACCTGCCACGAATGCCTGACCGAAGGCCATGCGCCCGAGGCCCGCTACTGCCTGCACTGCGGTGCCCATTTGCCCGCATACTTTCGCGAAACCCGCTGACCCCTATAACCACCAGGAGACACCATGTTCGAAACCGCCATCGCCGGCAGCCTGCCCAAGCCATCCTGGCTCTCCGAGACTGAAAAACTCTGGCCCCAGTGGAAGCTCGCCGGCCCCGAGCTGCAGCAAGCCAAAGCGGATGCCACATTGTTGTGGATCAAGGCGCAGGAAGATGCTGGCCTGGACGTAGTGGGCGACGGCGAGCAGAGCCGCCAGCATTTTGTGCACGGTTTTCTGGAGCAGGTGGAGGGCATCGACTTTGAAAACAAAGTCACCATGGGCATCCGCAACAACCGCTACGACGCGCAGGTGCCGCAAGTCATCGCTCCGCTGCGCCTCAAAGGCCGGGTGCATGCCTTCGAGGCCCAACTGGCACGCGCCCATACCAAAAAGAAACTCAAGTTCACCTTGCCCGGCCCGCTGACCATTGTGGACACCGTGGCCGACCGCTTTTATGGCGACAAAAAAACCATGGCCTTCGCCTTTGCGGAACTACTGAACCAGGAAGCCCTGGCCCTGCAGGCCGACGGGGTGGACATCATCCAGTTCGACGAGCCGGGCTTCAATGTCTATATGCAAGACGCGGTCGACTGGGGCGTGCAGGCGCTGGAGATTGCGGCCAAGGGCCTGACCTGCACCACCGCGGTGCATATTTGCTATGGCTACGGCATCAAGGCCAATACGGATTGGAAAGAAACCCTGGGTGGCGAATGGCGGCAGTACGCGCAGGTGTTTCCCGCGCTGGCGGCCAGCAGCATCCAGCAGGTGAGCCTGGAGTGCTACCACTCCCATGTGCCGCCGGACCTGATGGCGCTGCTCAAAGACAAAGACGTCATGGTCGGCGTGATTGATGTGGCCAGCGATGTCATCGAAACACCCGAGCAAGTGGCCGACACCATTGGCATCGCGTTGCAGCACGTGCCGCGCAACCGCATCTTCCCCTGCACCAATTGCGGCTTGGCTCCCATGAGCCGCGAGGTGGCTGTCAAGAAACTGGAGGCCCTGGCCCAGGGCGCTGCACTGGCCCGCCAGCGCTACGGCGCATGACTGCCGCGATGCCGCAAGCCCGTTTTCATGCTCCCGCGCTAGAGACGCTGCAGTGCGTACTGCAGGCCCATGTGGATAAAGGCCGCCTGCCCGGTGCCGTGGCGCTGATTGCACAGCACGGGCACACCGTGCTGCACACCGCTTGCGGCCAGCAAAACCCGGGGCAGGGCACGCCCATGGCGCCCGACAGCATCTTCCGCATCTACTCCATGACCAAGCCCATCGTCTCGGTGGCGGTAATGCAGTTGGTGGAGCGTGGCCTGTTGCTGCTGAGCGACCCCGTGGGTCAGCACCTGCCCGAGTTTGCCGGTGTGCCCGTGGTGGCTAACGAGACCTGCCAGCCAACCCGCCCACCCACCAGGCCCCCCACGGTGCACGACCTGCTGCGCCACACCGCCGGCCTGACCTACGAGTTGTTTGGCGACGACCCTATCCAGCAGCGCTACGCCCAGGCCGGCCTGGGCACCCGCCAGCTTAGCAATGCTGGCTTTTCGCACGCGCTGGCGGCCATTCCCTACCGTTTCGAGCCGGGCAGCATCTGGCAATACAGCCGCGCCACCGACCTGCTGGGCGCCTTGCTGGAGCGCGTCACCGGCCAGCCGCTGGGCGACTATTTGCAAGCCCACATCCTCGGGCCGCTGGGCATGGTAGACACCGCGTTTGGGGTACCGCCCGACAAACACCACCGCATTGCCGAGCCCTTTGCCCACGACCCCGATGGCGGCGTGCAGATGCCCCTGATGGACTTGCGCGAGACAACGCCCATGCAAGCAGGTGGCGCCGGCCTGGGCTCCACCGCCGCGGACTACGCCCGTTTTTTGCAGTGTCTGCTCAATGGCGGCACGCTGGAAGGCGCACGCATATTGAGCCCCGCCACCGTGCGCCTGATGACCGCCGACCACCTGGGCACCATCCCCGTCAATCGCACCGGGGCTGTGGTGGATTTGCTCCCGCCCGGCCACGGCTTTGGCCTGGGCTTTGCGGTGCGGCTGCAAGAGGGCATTGCTAGTTTGCCTGGCAGCCCAGGCATGTACTACTGGAGCGGTATCTCGGGCACCGTGTTCTTTGTGGACCCGGCGCAAGACTTCTTCGCCATCCTGCTCACCCAGGCCCCCAACCAGCGCGCCTTTTACCGCCCGCTGTTCCGCAACCTGGTCTACGCTGCGCTGGGTGATTAGTAGTCAAATGTGCCTCTAGCGCTCATGGAATATGCGCAAGTAGCTCCTAAAAGCGTAGCAATTTAACGCCCTGCCAACGCCCGGCAGCCCGCCCATGGGGTCTGCCCCCTTTCGGCTATCCTCCCCGCAGTCACACAGCTGCCAACTTCACACACCCCACCCATGCTCACCGGCGACCTCAAAAGCAAAATCGACCAGATCTGGAACGCCTTCTGGTCCGGCGGCATCGCCAACCCCATCGAAGTCATCGAGCAAATCACCTACCTGCTCTTCCTGCGCCGCCTGGACGACCTGCACACCCTGGAAGAAAACAAGGCCACCCGCCTCAAGAAGCCCATGGAGCGCCGCATCTTCCCCGAAGGTGCCGATTCGCGGGGCAGGGCGTATGACACCCTGCGCTGGAGCCGCTTCAAAAACGAAGCCCCCAGCGAAATGTTTGTCATCGTGGGCGAACACGTCTTCCCCTTCCTGCGCACCCTGGGTTCGGACGATTCGACCTATGCCCACCACATGAAGGACGCCCGCTTCACCATCCCCACGCCAGCGCTCTTGGCCAAGGTGGTAGACCTGCTGGACGCCGTGCCCATGGACAACCGCGACACCAAGGGCGACCTCTACGAATACATGCTGGGCAAAATCGCCAGCGCCGGGCAAAACGGCCAGTTCCGCACTCCGCGCCACATCATCCAATTGATGGTGGAGATGACCGCCCCTACGCCCACCGACACCATTTGCGACCCCGCCAGTGGCACCTGCGGCTTTCTGGTGGCAGCAGGCGAATACCTGCGCGAGGCGCACCCCGCGCTGTTCCACGACGCCAAGCTGAACCAACACTTCAACCATGGCATGTTCCATGGCTACGACTTTGACAACACCATGCTGCGCATCGGCAGCATGAACATGATGCTGCACGGTGTGGACAACCCCGCCATCACCTACCGCGACTCGCTGGGCCAAGAGCACGGCGCCGAAGAGGGCCGCTACAGCCTGGTGCTGGCCAACCCTCCGTTCGCAGGCAGCTTGGACTACGAGAACGTCGCCAAAGACTTGCTGCAAACCGTCAAAACCAAAAAAGACCGAGCTGCTGTTTCTGGCCCTGTTCCTGCGCCTGCTCAAACCCGGTGGCCGCGCCGCCGTCATCGTGCCCGACGGCGTGTTGTTTGGCTCTAGCACCGCACACAAGGCCCTGCGCAAAATGCTGGTGGAAGACCAAAAGCTGGACGGCATCGTCAGCCTGCCCGGCGGCGTGTTCAAGCCTTATGCGGGTGTCAGCACCGCCATCCTGTTTTTCACCAAGACCAACAGCGGTGGCACAGACAACGTCTGGTTCTACGACATGCAGGCCGACGGCTACAGCCTGGACGACAAACGCCAGCCGCTCTTGCCTGAGCATCAATTAGGCCTCCAGCGCCCGTCGAATGTGCGTGAACAGCTATCAAAAGAAGAGCATTCCAAGAACAACCTGCCCGACGTGCTGGCCCGCTGGGCAGAGCGCGAAGGCGCTGAGCGCCAACGCAGCCGCACTGAGCAAAGCTTCTGCGTGCCCAAAGCCGACATCGCCGCCAACGGCTACGACCTGAGCATCAACCGCTACAAGGAAGTGGTGCATGCGGTAGTAGTACACCGCGGGCCGCAGGAGATATTGGCCGAGTTGGCCAAACTGGAGAAGGAGATCGCGGCGGGGATGAAGGCGTTGGAGGGGATGTTGAAGTGAGCTGGCCCGTAGTTCCACTCGCAAAGGCACTCGATTCAGCCCACGTCTTCGTCGATGGCGATTGGGTCGAGTCAAAAGACCAAGACCCGGACGGCGATGTTCGCCTCATTCAACTTGCTGACATTGGTGACGGCTACTACGTTGACAAGTCAAACAGGTTTTTGACCTCAGACGCTGCCCGAAGGCTCAAATGCACATTTCTTGAGGCGGGGGATTTGCTGATTGCCCGGATGCCAGACCCACTAGGGCGCGCTTGCATTTTTCCCGGCGACTCGAAACGGGCAGTGACCGTTGTTGACGTTTGCATCATCCGGCCAGATTCAAATACGGTGTACACGTCTTGGCTGATGCATTGCATCAACTCTCCC
The DNA here is from genome assembly GCA_004293725.1 of Curvibacter sp. Lineage (GTDB taxonomy): Bacteria > Pseudomonadota > Gammaproteobacteria > Burkholderiales > Burkholderiaceae_C > Allorhodoferax. Next base: position 18,908 of record REAW01000004.1, on the reverse strand, counting down.
CAAAGCAGAAATCAGATTGATGAGTACACAACCGGCACCACACGGCAGCGGATTTCAAGAGGCAACTTGACGAAGATAAAAGTCGCGCTTCCCCCGCTGGAAGAGCAACGCCGTATCGCCGCCATCCTGGACCAGGCCGAAACCCTCCGAACCCAACGCCGCCAAGCCCTGGCCCACCTCGACACCCTCACCCAGTCCCTCTTTCTCGATATGTTTGGCGACCCGGTGGCGAATCCGAGGCGCTGGGTCACGCGATCTCTTGATGAAGTGACTCTGAAAGTTACAGACGGTGAGCACCTAAATCCTGTCTTCTCAGAATCAGGGATGCCAATCGTGATGGCGGGAAATGTGCTCGTTGATCAGATCGATTTGGACTCCGCGAAAAGAGTTGAAAGTTCCCTCGGTCAGCAATTTCGGAAGAAGTGCGGGCCGGAACTTGGCGACCTACTGATCGTCGGTCGAGGTGCAACGATTGGTCGGCTTTGCCGTGTGAGTGTGTCCGATACCTTTTGCTTGATGGGCTCAGTCATATTGGTGAAGCCTGACCGATCATTGCTTGACGAGCGTTTCTTGAGTGGGATGTTGGCGCTGCCATCAATGCACGCAATGCTCTACAAGTCTTCGGGTTCATCCGCGCAACAGGCGATCTACCTCAAGGACGTGAAGCGACTTGTGTGCCCCTTGCCCCCGCTACCCCTCCAACAAACCTTCGCCACCCGCATCCAAGCCATTGAAGCCCTCAAAGTCACCCACCGCACCGCCCTGGCCCAGCTAGACGCCCTGTTCGCCTCGCTGCAGCAGCGGGCGTTTGCGGGGGAGTTGTAAAAATACCTAATTCGATATAATTTACCCATGTCTGCATCGCACTCCGAAAAGCCGCTTCACTGGGTTGGCTCTGCCAAGAAAGACCTCTTGGCATTGCCTGACGAGGTGATAAACGACTTTGGTTACGCGTTGGGCGCGGTGCAGTTGGGTGCCACGCCTGCGCAAGCCAAGCCGTGGAAAGGCGAAGGCCCCGGCGTGCTGGAGCTGGTAGAGAACCACCGGGGCGACACCTTTCGTGCGGTGTATACGGTGCGGTTTGCCAAGGCGGTGTATGTGCTGCACTGCTTTCAAAAGAAGTCACCCAGCGGCGTCAAAACGGCGCAGAGTGACATTGACCTGATTCACGAGCGGCTGAAGTTGGCACAGCAACATTACAAGGATCACCATGAACGCTAAAGCTAAACCACCGGTGGCAAAAACCGCTGAGACTGTTGAAATGGGTTCGGGCAATGTGTTCGCGGATTTGGGCCTGCCCGACGCGGACGAACGCCACCTGCGCGTGCAGCTGGCCACCCGGCTCAATGACTTGCTCATGGCCGAAGGTCTGACCCAGGCGGCAGCAGCCAAGCGCCTTGGCATTGCGCAGCCGCATGTGTCGGAGCTCAAAAACTACAAGCTCGGCCGCTTCTCCAGCGAGCGCCTGTTGCACTACATCACGCTGATGAATCGCGATGTGGAAATTTTCATTCGCCCTCGTGCTGCGTTGTCCGTGGCTGGTGTGGCTGCTGGGGCGGTGACGGTGTGGGCGGCGGCTTGATCATCGCCACCCGCATCCAAGCCATCGAAGCCCTCAAAGCCACCCACCGCACCGCCCTGGCCCAGCTAGACGCCCTGTTCGCCTCGCTCCAGCAGCGGGCGTTTGCGGAGGAGTTGTAAATCGAAATAAGCATGGTTTTTTGCTCTTGTGGCGCAAAAAATGACATGAAGGTGTAGTATTGCGCCATGCTTATCGAGTTTTCGGTCACCAATTACCGGTCCATCTTGGAGCGCCAAACGCTCAATATGACCGCCTCCACCTATTTCAAAGAGCTGGAGTCGCTCAACACCTTCGTCCCCGACCAGGATGATGGTGTGCCGCGCTTGTTGCGCTCCACCGTGCTGTATGGCCCCAATGCATCGGGCAAAAGCACGCTGATTCAGGCGTTGCAATTTATGGAACTGCAGGTGCTCAACTCCCAAAAGGAAAGCCAGGCGGGCGATGCCATTGACGTGGTGCCGTTCAAGCTAACGGCAGCATCACGCGCGGCGGATAGCGAGTTTGAAATCGCCTTTGTGGAGCAGGGCGTTCGCTACGAATATGGTTTTTGCTGCAACCGTGAGCGTTTCACCGAGGAGTGGCTCATCGCCTACCCTTTGGGCCGTGCTCAAAAATGGTTTCACCGGGTGTTTGATACCGACGCGGGCAAAGACGCTTACAAGTTCAGCACGTCATTCCTTGGTGGTCGGCAGCGCCAGACGTTGGCGGCTCAAACCCGCCCGAATGCCTTGTTCTTCTCCACCGCGATTCAGTTGAATAACGAGCAGTTGAAGCCTGCGTTTGACTGGTTCAAGCTGCGTTTGCGTGTGTTTGATTCCAAGCGTGGCTTTGGTCCGGGTTACACCGTGCAACGCTGCGGCAAAGACGAAGATCGCAGACGGGTAGTTGCATTCATGAACTCTGCAGATCTTTCTATTGCAGATATTCAGCTGAAAGAAACGGTTTTTTCCGCAGACATCTTGCCCAAGGGTATGCCTGCCGCGATCAAGGATGAATTTCTGAAAGACATGGAGGGTCGAAAGTTTGTCGAACCGCTGTTTTTCCACAAAGACGTGAACACGCAAGAGACTATTGAGTTTGATGAAGAGGATGAGTCAGACGGGACGCGCGCTTTGTTTGCTTTTGCCGGGCATTGGCTGGACGTAATCGAGAACGAGCGGGTTTTGGTTGTTGATGAACTGGACACCAGCCTGCACCCTTTGCTGGTGCACCACTTGGTTAAGTGCCTGCACCACGAAGGAACCAAGGCGCAGCTTGTTTTTACGACGCACGACACCACGCTACTCAGCCAGAAGCTACTTCGTCGCGACCAAGTGTGGTTCATGGAAAAGGACGACAAGAGTGCCACCCGCTTGTACCCCTTGTCTGACTTCAGCCCACGCGACAACGAAGCCATTGAGCGCGGTTACCTGAACGGGCGCTACGGCGGCATTCCATTTTTGAAGGACTTGGACTTCTATGGGGTCTGAGGACCTGTTTCACAAGCGCAAGGCGCGTGCTGGGGCCGAGCTGCAACGGCAAAAGCGTGAACGTGCGCGCAATAAGCGCTACCTGATCGTCTGTGAAGGTACGAAGACCGAGCCCCATTACTTTCGCGATTTGTTGGTTGACTTGGGCATCCGTCCGCAGATGGTGCGCATAGCGCCCAATGACGGTGTTTCACCTGACCGTGTTGTTGCGCATGCGGTGGCGCTGTATGTAGAGGATGCTGGGGCTGGCGATGCCTTTGATACGGTGTTTTGCGTGTTCGACCGGGACAAGCACACCACTTTTGATGCTGCCGTGCAGCGCACCAAAGATTTGAGTGCCGAGGGGAAACCATTTGAGGCAATTACCTCCTCCCCATGTTTTGAAGTTTGGCTGCTGTTGCACTTCGGCTATACCGATCAGCCGTTTCATGCGGCTGGTAAGAAATCGGTGGGCGACCAAGTGGTTTCTGCCCTGAAAACCAAGCCCGGTTTTGCCAAGTACGGCAAAGGGCAAAAGGGTGTTTATGACCAGTTGAAGGGCAAGCTGGACGAGGCGCTTACGCATGCAACTCAATTGCGTAGGCATGGCGCTGCGACCGGTAGCATCAATCCAGCAACCGATGTAGATGAACTGGTAAAAGCGATTCAAGCACTTGCGGGAAAGTGAGTGCGCGGTGGGCACTGTTTTCGCCACAAAAACTGCATTTTTTTCGTGGCAATAGAGCTGGTATTTGTACGAAAAGTGATTCGTTTTTCAGACAAATAGAAAGTATTTTGTTAAAAATACCTACTTGTACTTTTAACAAAAAATATCCACAATAAGGCCATGAACCCGCAGCCAGCCTCAAAACCTACCCAAAAGCCTGCAAGTGCGTCCGCGCCTGCAGCCACCTTGGCGCGACAGGTTGCGCAGCGGGTTGCACGTTGGGCCAAGAAAGAGCCTGGGCGGGTATTCACTCCCGCAGACTTTCTAGACTTGGGTACGCCCCACGCAGTAGGCATGGCGCTGTCGCGCATGGTGCGCTCAGGTGCCCTACGGCGCGTGGCACGTGGCATGTATGACGTGCCGCGCATTCACCCGCTGCTGGGCGAGCTAAGCCCTTCTACCGATGCACTTGTGCAAGCCGTGGCCCGGCGCGATGGCGTGGTGGTGCAGCCACTGGATGTGGAGGCCACCAACCTGCTGGGCCTGAGCGAGCAGGTGGTAGCCAAGCCGGTGTACGAGACCAATGGCCCTAGCCGCAAGCTGCGGGTAGGGGGGCAAGAGATTGAGTTCAAGCACCGCTCGCCTCGGCGCGTCACCGCAGCTGCCGAATCCAGCAACCTGGTGTTTGCTGCACTCCGGGGCCTGGGCAAGGCCCACGTTACGCTGGAGCGGGTGGCGCACCTGCAGCAGATGCTGCCACCCAAGCAACGCGCGCAGTTGTTGAAAGATTTGCCACTCGCACCAGTGTGGATGCATCCGTTCCTGCGCCTCATTGCGGAGCAACTGCAACAATAGATGCAATACTTAGAATCGCTTTAAATCCGGGAGTCCACAACATGCGTCCGTCCATTGCCTTGCAAAACCACCGCGATGCAATTCGCACGATAGCGCTCAGCCACCGGGTGACGAATGTGCGCGTGTTCGGCTCCGTGGTGCATGGCGACGACACCGAGGGCAGCGATCTTGACATCTTGGTAGAGCCCACCGCAGAGACCACCATGATGGACATTGGCGCCATTCGCTACGAACTCAAAGAGCTGCTGGGTATTCCGGTAGATGTGTTGACCCCCCGTGCCCTGCCGGATCATTTCCGGGGCACGGTGTTACAGGAAGCAGTAGCCGTATGAGCAAATCCGATGTCTTGCGTTTGTCCGACTATCTCGGACACATTGTTCAGGCTATTGATCGCATCCAGCGTTATGTGGACGATATGACCGAGCCCACGTTTCTGCTGGACGAGAAAACGCAAGACGCCGTGATCAGGAATTTTGAAATCATTGGCGAAGCATCTAACAACATTCGGCGACACCATCCGAACTTCTTGACCCAGCACCCCGAGGTTCCACTCAATTTTGCTTACGAGATGCGCAATGCACTCGCTCACGGCTATTTCAAAGTTGATTTTGAAGTGGTGTGGAAGACCATCCATGCCGACTTGCCTGAGCTACGGGCGCAGGTGGCCGCGCTGATAGATGCCCAAAAAAGTTGACCCTATGAGGTCAAATCTGCCAGCTTTTCAGGCAATTCGCCTGCTTTTGCCCTCATGGGGTCAAAAATAATGGCGTCCAATTTCGCATTCCTGCAGGCCGAATGGCCCGCGCTCTATGCCGAGGCCACCAAGGCCGAGCAGGCTGCGCTGACCGATCCGCGCACTGCCTGCTTTTACGCCCGGCGCACGCTGGAGCTGGCAGTGGTGTGGCTGTTCCAAGCCGAGGGCGGGCGCTCTGGCCGCTTGCAAATGCCCTACAAGCCGGACCTGTCGGCCTTCTTGTTTGAGCCCAGTTTCAAGGTGCTGGTCGGCCCCGCGCTGCACGCCAAGATGGATGTGGTGCGCAAGCAGGGCAACAACGCCGTGCACAGCGCGCGGCCCATTTCTGCTGCTGATGCCACCGCTGTGCTGCGCGAGCTGTTTCAGGTGGCCTTTTGGCTGGCGCGCAACTACGGCCGCAATGTGGCCGCGCGCCCAGACTCGGCGCTGCAGTTCCGTGCAGAGCTTTTGCCACGCCCTACCAATGCGGCAGCTGAACAAGCCGCCGCCCAGGCCAGTGCGCAAGCCACGCAGGCCGCGTTGCAGAAGCTGGCGACTCTGGCGGACGAGCTGGCCGCGCGCGATGCAGCGCTGGTAGCTGCGCAGCAAAAAACCGCCGCGCTGGACGCTGAACTGGCTCAGCTACGCGCCGAAGTAGCCGCCGCCAAAGCAGCCAACACGGCCACGCCCGACACGCACGACTACAACGAGGCCGAGACACGCGACCTCTACATCGACCTGCTTCTCAAAGAAGCAGGCTGGAAGCTGGACCAGCCGCGCGACCGCGAGTTTGAAGTGCAGGGCATGCCGAACAACGAAGGTAAAGGCTTTGTGGACTACGTGCTGTGGGGTGACGATGGCAAACCCCTGGCCGTGGTGGAAGCCAAGCGCACCCGGCGCGACGCGCGCGTGGGCCAGCAGCAGGCCAAGCTGTATGCGGATTGCCTGCAAACCCAGTTTGGCCAGCGCCCGCTGATCTACACCACCAACGGCTACGAACATTGGTTTTGGGACGACAGCACCTACCCGCCGCGCCCGGTGCAGGGCTTCCACAAGAAGGACGAGCTGCAATTGCTGGTGCAGCGCCGCACCAGCGCCAAACCGCTGGCGGGCGTGACCATCAACCCCGAAATCGTGGAGCGGCACTACCAGCTGCGCGCTATACGCCGCATTGGCGAAACCTTTGAGCGCGACCGCCAGCGCAAAGCCTTGGTGGTCATGGCCACCGGCGCAGGAAAAACGCGCACCGTGATTGCACTGGTGGACCTGCTGCAGCGCGCCAACTGGGCCAAGCGCATCCTCTTTTTGGCTGACCGCGTGGCGCTGGTGAACCAGGCGGCCAATGCTTTCAAAGCACATTTGCCCGATGCAGCGGCGGTGAATCTGGTGACCGACAAGGAAACCGAGGGCCGCGTGTTTGTGAGCACCTACCCCACCATGATGGGGCTGATCAACGAAACGGAAGCACCGAGAGGTGTGCCTGACGGCGCGGGACTCCGGCGCTTTGGCGTGGGGCACTTTGACCTGATCATCGTGGACGAGGCGCACCGCTCCATTTACCAAAAATACCGCGCCATCTTTGCCTACTTTGATGCGCTGCTGGTGGGGCTAACGGCTACGCCCAAGGACGAGATTGACCGCAACACCTATGGTCTGTTTGGTCTGGAAGATGGTGTGCCCACCGATGCCTACGGCCTGGAAGATGCGATTGCTGAGGGCTACTTGGTGCCGCCGCGTGCCGTGTCGGTGCCGCTGAAGTTTCAGCGCGAGGGTATCAAGTACGCGGAGCTCAGCGAAGACGAGCGCGCGCAGTGGGACGAGTTGGATTGGGATGATGAGGGCCACGCCCCCGACGAGGTGGGTGCCGAAGCGGTGAACAAATGGTTGTTCAACACCGACACGGTGGACAAGGTGCTGGAGTTGCTGATGACCCAGGGCCACAAGGTGGCAGGCGGCGACCGGCTGGGCAAAACGATTGTGTTTGCCAAAAACAATGCGCATGCCAACTTCATTGCGGACCGCTTCAATGCCAACTACCCTCACTATGCCGGGCAGTTTGCGCGCGTGGTGACCTACAAAACGGAGTACGCGCAGAGCCTGATTGACGACTTTTCGGTAAAGGAAAAGTCGCCCCACATTGCCATCTCCGTGGACATGCTGGACACGGGCATTGACGTGCCCGAGGTGGTGAACCTGGTGTTCTTCAAGATCGTGCGGTCCAAGGCTAAGTTTTGGCAAATGGTGGGGCGCGGCACGCGCTTGTGCAAAGACTTGTTTGGGCCGGATCAGCACAAGCAGGAGTTTGTGATTTTTGACTTCTGCCAGAACCTGGAGTTCTTTAGCCAGAACCTTGAAGGCAGCAAGGGCGCTGTGGCCGAACCCTTGAGCCAGCGCACCTTCAAGGCGCGGCTGGAGTTGTTGAGCGTGCTGGACGAACAGTTGGCGCAGGAGCAGGGCAGCGCCAAGGTGACCGAGCCGGCAGCAGGTTATGGCCTGACCGCTGCCACCATGCGGGCGGACACGGCCAGCCACCTGCACACGGTGGTAGCCGGAATGCGGCTGGACAACTTTGTGGTGCGCCCGCAGCGCCGCTGGGTGGAGCCGTGGAGCGACGCAAAGGCTTGGCACACCGTGACAGGAGACCAACTGGCGGATTTGGCCCAACATGTCTCCGGCTTGCCCAGCGCCGTACGCGATGACGATGAAGAAGCCAAGCGATTCGATTTGCTCATGCTGCGCACCCAGCTAGGCTGCGCCCGCGGCGATGTGGGCTTTGCCCGCCTGCGTGAACAGGTGCGTGCGCTGGCCGATGGGTTGAGTGATCTGGGCAGCATCCCCGACGTGAAAAAGCACATGGTGCTGATTGAAGCGGTGGCGGGCGAAGAATGGTGGCAGGACGTAACCCTGCCCATGCTGGAGCAGGCGCGCAGGCACTTGCGTGGGCTATTGCGGCATTTGGGGAAGTCACACAAAAAGATCATCCACACCAACTTTGGAGACACGATAGGTACACCCACGCCTATCCCTTTGCCACTAGGCGGCAGCGCGGGCGACTTTGAACGCTTCCGGCTCAAGGTGCGGGCCTTCTTGCGCACGCACGAGAACCACATCACCTTGCACAAGCTGCGCCGCAACCAGCCACTCACCGCCACGGACCTGGCCGAGCTGGAGCGCTTGTTGATCGACAGCGGAACTGCCACTGCCGAAGACGTGGCCCGCGCTGGACAAGAGGCCCACGGTCTAGGCTTGTTTGTCCGTGGACTGGTGGGCTTGGACCGGGAGGCGGCCACCCAGGCGATGAACAGTTTTGTGGCTGGCAAAACGCTCAGCGCCAACCAGCTGGAGTTTGTGAACCTGATCGTCACCCACCTGACCGAGCGCGGCGTGATGGATGTGGGGCTGCTGTACGAGCCGCCCTTCACTAGCTACGCACCGCAGGGGCCAGACGCGTTGTTTACGTCTGCCCAAGTGGACGAGCTGTTTGGAGTGCTAGACCACATCAAGGCCACCGCGTTGGCGGCTTGATGCTTACAGGACAAATTGGCCTCTAGCACTTATGGATATTGCGCGAACAGCTCCTGAAAGCGTAGCAACTCGCGCACCCCGGAGCGTCAGGCCTTGGCTACTTCCAGCACCAGCTTGCCGAAGTTCTCGCCATTGAATAGCTTGAGCAGCGTCTCGGGGAAGGTCTGCAGACCCACCACCACATCTTCCTTGCTCTTCATGCGGCCGTCCTTCAGGTAGCCGGCCATCTCGGCCACGGCCAGGTGGTAGCGGTCGGCGTAGTCAAACACCACAATGCCTTCCATGCGGGCGCGGTTCACCAGCAGGCTCAGGTAGTTCTTGGGGCCTTGCACCGCAGTGGTGTTGTTGTATTGGCTAATGGCGCCACAAATGATGATGCGGGCCTTGCGGTTGATGCGGGCCAGCACGTCGTCCAGGATCTCACCGCCCACGTTGTCGAAGTAAATGTCTACGCCCTTGGGGGCGTGTTCTTTGAGGCCTGCACGCACGGCGCCGGGGCCGGCCTTGTAGTCAATGCAGGCGTCAAAACCCAGCTCTTTCACCACCCAGTCGCACTTGGCGGCACCGCCGGCAATGCCCACCACGCGGCAGCCTTTGATTTTGGCCATCTGGCCCACGGTTTGGCCCACAGCACCGGCAGCACCCGACACCACCACGGTCTCGCCGGCCTGGGGTTGGCCCACGTCCATCAGGCCAAAGTAGCCGGTCATGCCGGGCATGCCCAGCACATTGAGCCATTGGGTCAGCGTGCCGGCGCGCAGGTCGATCTTGACCAGGCCGTTGCGCTTCATCTCGTCCTGGGCGATGGTGATGTATTCCTGCACGCCAAAGCCTGCACTCACATGGTCGCCCACGGCAAACTTGTCGTTCTTGCTGGCCACCACCACGCCCACGCCACCGGCACGCATCACTTCGCCAATACCGACGGGGGGGATGTAGCTCTTGCCTTCGTTCATCCAGCCGCGCATGGCAGGGTCCAGGCTCAGGGCCAGGGTCTTCAGCGTGACGCCGCCTTCCGCAGGTTCTGCAACAGGCTCCGTGGTGTGGCTCCAGTTGGCTGCAGTAGGCATGCCCACGGGGCGGGCCGCCAGGCGGACTTGGTGGTTGACGAGGTTAGCAAGGGACATGAAGGCTCCTGAATAGTGGGGCGGCACGCGGGGCATGCCAGCCGGGGAGCGCATGGTAGCGCCAGCCTGTTGCGGGCCCGGTAGCCTACGCGACAACGGTTGGAGTGCTTGCTCTAACCGTCGGCGGTGTTGATTCAGTGCGCCATGTAGCGCCCAGCGCGGTGGTTGGTGGCCAGGGTCTGGTTCAGGGCCACAGCGCCCAGCACACTCAGGGCCACGTGTTGCCAGTCGGTGACGCCAAAGGCCAGCAGCACGATGGTGCAGTCCAGCGCCATCTGAATACGCCCGGCGCGCCAGCCGCGCTTTTCTTGCAAGTACAGCACCAGTACGTTGAAGCCGCCCAGGCTGGCTTTGTGGCGAAACAATATCAGCATGCCCGTGCCCATGAGCACGCCGCCGATGAGCGCGGTGGCAACTGGGTGCAAGTGCGCAAATCCCACCCATTCGGGTAGCAGGTTGGTCAGGATGGTCAGCAGCGCTACCGCGGCAAAGGTCTTGAGCGTGAAGCTTCGCCCCATGCGCCGGTAGGCGAGGGCGTAAAAGGGCAGGTTGATGACAAAAAACACCAGTCCGAAGTTCCAGCCGGTGGCGTAGTGCAGCCAGAAGGCAACCCCCGCCGTGCCGCCGGTGAGCAAGCCCAGTTGTTTGAACATGAGCACTCCCAGCGCCACAAAGGTGGTGCCAGTGAGCAGCGCCTGGAGGTCTTCGAGGGGGCCGTGGTGCAGGTCGGTGGCGGTCTGGTCAGGCGTGGGGAGGCCAGCTCAGGCAGTGGCGGTATCGCCGCAACCTCCGCCACAACCGTGAATTGCTTGTGCTGGCAGGCCATCGGGCTGGTTCACAGCGCCGGTGCGCGGGTCGTAACCGGCAGAACGCAAGTGCAATGCCAAAGAAGCGTCCATGCTTTGGGCATGTTGGGGAAACCAGAGGCCGAGTTCGCGGGCCATTTGGCGCACCACGGGCAGGTCGCCGCCGTGACCAGCGGCTTCGCCCTCACGCATCACTTGCAAAATGATCTTGTGCTGGGTGGCGTGGCAATTGCCAGCGGCAAAGCCGGTGTCTTGCATCCACTGGTCTTCGCGGTCAAAGTGGTCTTGGGTGTGGGCAATCAATGCGGACCAGCGCGGCAGCAGCATGTCGTCTGCTGCGTGCACTACGTCGCCCAATAGCTCCACAAACTCCTGGTGGGTTGCGTCCATGACCGGCATGTCCAAGCTGAGGGCATCGCTCCATTGCAGCGGTGTGTCTTGGGTATGGGGCAGGGCGGTAGCGGTGGTCATGGCGGGGGTTCTCCAGAAAATTGACTGTGAGATTAGCCGGGCATCAACCAGGGCGCCTTGACCCACATCAGCAGCAGCCCACTCTTCTGGGTTGATAATTCCTCCCGCCATGACACTCTCTTTTGCCCCTCCCGCCATCGCCAACCCGCAAGAATTGGACGCCACGTTGCGCCATCAAGGCTATGCCGTGGTGACACCACAGCAAGTGGCAAGTTTGGCCGGCATCGACCTTGAAATCTTGCAGGCCTGGCGCCCGCTGTGGGATGCCCTTCCTCCCGACAACTACCTGCGTGACGGCGGCCGCTACCGGCGCAGGCGCCATGCCTGTTTTGTGGTGGAAGGCCCACGGGTCACCTTGGCGCCACACCGCCCCCACTGGCAACCGGTGGAATACAACGCATTGCATGGCGGTATGCAGCGCCACTTCGAACCGATGGCGGCCGCCTTGGTGGCCCAACCCGCTTGGCAGCAATTGCTTGCATGGCTGGGGCTGGTGACCAGTGCTCTGAAGGGTCGCAACACGTGGTACACCGAGGCGCACCAGTTCCGCATCGATACCACCGACGGCATTGGGCGGCCCACGCCAGAAGGCGCCCACCGCGATGGTGTGGACCTGGTCGCGGTGTTTCTGGTGGACCGCGTCGGCGTCAAAGGGGGGGAGACCCGTGTGTTTGATGCTGCAGGCCCGAATGGTCAGCGCTTCACCTTGACCGAGCCGTGGTCACTCTTGCTGCTGGATGACCCTCGGGTGATTCACGAGTCCACGCCCATTCAGCCGATGGCAGACGGTGGGCACCGCGATACGCTGGTGGTGACTTTGCGCGCTGGCAACTTCCAGGGCGAGCCCGCACCGTAAGCCGCGGTTTTTTGTTCTAGCTTCTCGTTCTTGCCACAACCTAGGCTACGCGTCAAGAGAAGATATACCTGCGATATTTTATTGATATCTTTTAAATATATTAACTAGAATGGAGGCATCTGAACGGTTACCCCTCACTTACTGGAATCCCCATGAACACCCCAAAATGGCGCGGCATTTTTCCTGCCGTCACTACCAAATTTCACGCTGACGAGAGTCTGGATCTCGAAGGAACCGCTCGCCATATTGACTACCTGATTCGCAATGGGGTGCACGGCATCGTGACCTGTGGGTCGCTCGGTGAGGCCAGCACGCTGACACGGGACGAAAAACTGAAGGTGGCGGAGTGTGCGTTGCAGGCGGCCAAGGGCAGGGTTCCGGTACTGGCCAACGTGTCAGAAACGTCGACACGCGAGGCACTGCACTACATTCGCGCGGCCAATGCGCTCGGCGTTGATGGCTATATGGTGATGCCATCTGTCATCTATGCAGCGGACGCACGCGAGGCCATGGCCAACGTGCGGGCCATGGCCGAAGAGGCGCAAAAGCCCATCATGGTTTACAACAACCCGGTGGCCTACAAAGTAGACCTGAAGCCCGAACACATGGCCGAGCTGGCGGACTGTAAGTGGCTGGTTGCCATCAAGGAAAGTACCGACAACATCCGACGCATTACCGATCTGCGCAACCTGTTGGGCGACCGTTATCAGCTGTTTATGGGTGTTGACGATCTGGCCTACGAGGGTCTCGCTCTCGGTTGTGACGGCCTGCTGGCGGGTGTGGGCTGCACGTTTCCGCGCGAAAACGTGGCGTTGTACAACCTGATGCAAGAAGGGCGATTTGCTGAAGCGCTCAAGTTGTATCAATGGATGACGCCCATGCTGCACCTCGATGTCTCTACCAAACTGGTCCAGAACCTCAAGCTCATCGACGTCGTTGCAGGCGTCAGCACCGAACACATGCGTCGTCCCCGATTGCCATTGGTAGGCGCGGAGCGCGACGCTGTGATTGCCATCGTCCAAAAGGCTTTGGAAACCCGCCCGCAGGCGTACAGGTCGCAAGCCTGAACACCTCCAATCGCAAAAAGAAACCACCCCACGAGGAGACAAACCACATGACCACTATTCCATCCGCAACACCCTGGGTAGCAGCGCTTGCCCTGGTTCTGGCCGGCAACGCTGCCGCGCAAGAGCAAGTCATCAAAATTGGCCAAACCGGTCCGCTTTCGGGAGCCAATGCTTTTGCCGGCAAAGACAATGAAAACGGCGTGCGTCTAGCCATTGAAGAACTGAATGCAAAGAAGCTGCAAGTTGCAGGCAAGACAATCAAGTTTGAACTGCAATCCGAAGACGACCAATGCGACCCCAAATCGGGCGTGTCGGTAGCGCAAAAACTGGTGGATGCGGGGGTGAAGTATGTGATGGGCCCTTATTGCTCTGGCGTGGCAATACCGGCCTCGCGCGTTTACGACGAGGGGGGTGCCATGGTGTCTACCGTAGGAACCAATCCTAAGGTGACGGACGGTGGGTATAAAAACCTGTTCCGCATCATTGCGGGGGACAACCAAATCGGTGCCAGTATGGCGCAGTACGCCGCCAAAGTGCTCAACGCCAAAACTGCAGTCGTTGTGGATGATCGCACGGCGTTTGGACAGGGTGTTGCTGCCGAATTCATCAAGGAGGCCAAAGCCCAGGGGCTGACCATCATTGGCCAGGAGTACACCCACGACAAGGCTACCGATTTTTCCGCCATCCTGACCAACATCAAGGCCAAGAAACCGGATGTCATGTTTTACGGCGGCTATGCACCCCAGGCGGCACCCATGGCCCGCCAAATGAAGCAACTGGCGGTCAACACCAAAATGCTCGGCGGCGACACCTTGTGCAGCCCAGAGATGGGCAAACTCGGTGGTGAAGCCGTGAACGAAGTGGTGTACTGCGCGCAAGGCGGTTCCATGCTGGACAAGATCGCGCAAGGACCTGCCTTCAAGGCCAAGTACAAAAAACGCTTCAACCAGGACGCGGATGCGTATGCCGCATCTTTTTACGACCAGATGATTCTGATCGGTACCTCCATCGCCAAAGCGGGAACCACCGACCCCTCAAAAGTAGCTACGGAAATGCGCAAAGGCAGCTACACAGGCGTGGCGGGAACCTACGCCTATGACGACAAGGGGAACATGAAGCAAGCGCCCATTACGGTGTACACCTTCAAGAATGCCCAGGCTACGCCACTGGCCAGCTACTAAGGCACACTCATTCAAAAGGGGCAACGCGCAGGCCAAGTCTGCGCGGCGTCCTTTTACCTAAAGCCCTGCATGCAGGACCTGTTGGTTGGTTGATTCCCATCAGGAATGAATTGAAGATAGGGCCCTGCATGCCTTTTCCAATTTGACTACGACACACACCATGAAGCGCATTCACATCATCGACTCGCATACCGGCGGAGAGCCTACACGGCTGGTCGTGGACGGGTTTCCTGATCTGGGCACTGCCAGCATGGCCGAGCGAATGCAGCGTCTGGCGCGTGACCATGATGAGTGGCGCGCAGCAACGGTGCTGGAGCCGCGTGGTAGCGATGTGGTGGTTGGCGCCTTGCTGTGCGCGCCGGTAGCTCCGGACGCAACGGCAGGAGTCATTTTTTTCAACAACACCGGGTATCTGGGGATGTGTGGCCATGGAACCATTGGCCTGGTGGCAACGCTGGCGCACATGGGGCGGATTCAGCCCGGCGTGCACAAGATTGAAACGCCGGTAGGCACGGTGCAGGCTACGCTGCACATAGACGGAGCAGTCAGCGTGCGCAATGTCCCCTCGTGGCGCCATGCCGCCCGCGTGCCAGTGGATGTGCCTGGGCACGGCATCGTGCACGGCGACGTTGCCTGGGGTGGCAACTGGTTCTTTCTGGTCAGTGACCACGGCCAACGCGTGGCGGCCGACAACATTGCCACCTTGACGCAGTTCTCGAGCGCGCTACGCGAAGCCCTTGAGCGCAACGGAATAACAGGCGCAGAAGGTGCGGAGATTGACCATATTGAACTGTTTGCCGATGACGAGACAGCCGATAGTCGCAACTTTGTTCTTTGCCCCGGTATGGCGTATGACAGGTCCCCGTGTGGCACAGGCACCAGTGCCAAACTGGCTTGCTTGGCAGCAGACGGATTGCTGAAGCCCGGTACTGTGTGGCGACAGGCCAGTGTCATTGGCAGCCAGTTTGATGCCAGATACGAAACTTCAGGTGACCGCATCATTCCCACGCTGCGCGGGAGAGCATGGGTCAGTGCCGAAGCGACTTTGCTGCTTGATGAGACCGACCCGTACTGCTGGGGTATTCGTACTTGACGCTTGACGCCGACATCATTGTTGTGGGGGGCGGTATCGTCGGCGCAGCATGTGCACGCGCACTGGCGGCTACTGGACAGCGTGTACTGGTACTCGATGACCGGCGCGGCAGCGCAACTGCTGCGGGCATGGGCCATCTGGTGGTCATGGACGACAACCCTGCCGAGCTTGCACTGAGTGCCTACTCGCTCGCGTTGTGGCGGCAGTGGATGCCGCAGCTGGATAGCACCTGTGCATGGCACGGTTGCGGCACTTTGTGGCTGGCTTCCAATGAAGCAGAAATGCAGGAGGCAGAGAAAAAGCAAGTCCGGCTTCACGCAGCGGGTGTTTCCTGCACGCTGGAGGGTGGCGCGGCGCTTGCCGCTTTGGAGCCTTCCTTGCGTCCTGGCTTGTTCGGCGCTTTGCGCGTACATCAGGATGCGATTGTCTATGCCCCCAATGTTGCACGTTGGCTTCTGGAGGGCCCGGGAACTCCCGCCACACTGCAAAGGCGCCATGCCAGCGTGGTCGCTATCGAAGAGCCCCATGTGCGCTTGGCAGACGGCACGAGCCTGCGTGCCCGGGCGGTGGTGCTCGCCAATGGCATTCACGCCAACACGTTGTGCCCGGGTTTGCCTATCCGGGCAAAAAAGGGGCAGTTGTTGATAACGGATCGCTATCCCGGCACCGTGCACCACCAATTGGTTGAGTTGGGGTATGTCACCAGTGCTCACCACGCTACGGGGCCCTCAGTGGCATTTAATGTACAACCGCGCCCCACGGGGCAACTACTGATCGGATCTTCGCGCGAGTTTGACGACACCAGTGTGGCGATGAACTTCCCTTTGCTGGAGAAAATGCTGCGCCGCGCAGTGGCGTACTTGCCAGCCTTGGCAGATTGCATTGCCACCCGGTGCTGGACAGGTGTGCGGGCGGCTACCCCTGACAGCCTTCCTATTCTCGGCCCCCATCCTTCGCGCCCCGGTCTTTGGCTGGCAGTGGGCCACGAGGGGCTGGGTGTCACGACCGGGCCAGCCAGTGCGCAACTTCTTGTGGCACAGATGACGGGTGGACCGTGTCCTATTGACCCCACTCCTTACCGAGCCGAGCGATTCATGACGGTTTGTGATCACCATGACCGATAGCATTACTCTTCAGATCAACCAGAGCCCCGTCGCAGTGCGCGCTGGCGTCAGTGTGATGGCGGCGCTGTCCTTGGACGGGCCTGGATTGACGCGCTACTCGGTACTTGGCGAACCTCGCTCTGCAGTCTGTGGCATGGGTATTTGCCAGGAGTGTCGTGTTTGGATTAATGGAGTGAGCAGATTGGCCTGCCAAACCTTGGCAGCCGAGGGGATGGTGGTGCAAACGGCTACGCTGGAAGGCAATCCATGAACGACCACGCATCCTGCGATGTGCTGATTTTGGGCGCCGGACCCGCGGGACTGGCTGCGGCCCAAGCGGCCGCGCCCAGTGGCTGTTCCGTCGTAGTTGCCGATGACAACCCGGCGCCAGGCGGTCAGATATGGCGCACCGGGCCTGGCTATCCTTCGCAGGCGCTGGCTCGCAGCAGCAAGTTGGCGCGGTACCGCAATGTAACGCTGCACAGTGGCACGCGCTGTGTTGCCGTGCTGGGCAACAAGCAGTTACTGCTGGAGAATTCGGACCGTGCGTGGGTACAAACCTACCAAAAGCTGATCGTCTGCAGTGGTGCACGTGAATTGCTGCTGCCGTTTCCGGGTTGGACTCTGCCCGGAGTCACGGGTGCTGGCGGCCTGCAGGCGCTTATCAAAAGCGGTGTGCCGGTTCAAGGGCAGCGGGTCGTGGTCGGTGGCAGTGGCGCGCTTTTGCTCGTGGTCGCCCAGACCGCATGCAATGCCGGCGCGGAGTTGCTGCGTGTTGCGGAGCAGTCGAGCTCCATGACGCTGCTAGCGCTCGTTGCAGGGCTCTGGCGATGGCCTGACAAACTGCGACAGGCCATCACGTTGGCAACTCCCGTGTATCGCCCAGGCAGTCAGATCATCGAAGCGCTGGGGCATCGCCGGGTGGAGGCTGTACGAATTCGCCGGGGCGACAGGGAGGTTGAGTTGGCCTGTGATCGTGTGGCCTGCGGCTATGGGCTGGTGCCCAATACCGAGCTCGCACAAGCACTGGGCATGGCGCTCGATGGGGAACAGGCGGTTGCTGTGGATACCTGGCAAGCAAGCACCGTGTCGGACCACTATGCCGCTGGCGAGTGCACCGGAATCGGTGGTAGCGAACGGGCTTTGGCGCAGGGTGCCATTGCGGGTTTTGCCGCCACAGGCCAAATGCAACAGGCAGAAAACCTGTGGCGTGAGCGTGCCCATTGGGAAACCTTTGCTCGCCATTTGCGCCGACACTTGCAAACGGATGTGGCCGCTGTCAAAGCCCTTGCTCGTCCTGATACGGTGGTGTGCCGTTGTGAGGACGTGACGTTTGGTGCGTTGGAGCAGCGGGACGGATGGATAGACGCCAAATTGCACACCCGCTGTGGCATGGGCCCGTGTCAAGGTCGGGTGTGCGGCGCGGCAGCAACACGGTGGTGGGGGTGGGGCGCGCCGCCAGTGCGCGCGTTGATCAACCCGGTACGCATAGAAAGCCTCATGGGACACTCCAGCGAACCCTGACTTGCAGCCCTTGGCGCAACCGGACCCATAATTTGGCTGTTGTGCCTTGCCGCGCAATAGGCCTAAGCTCCCTCACTTTTTGCATTGCCCATCATGTTGTCCCAACGCCCCCCGATCAAACTGCGTGCAGCCGATCAAGCCTACGAGGCCATCGAGGGCTTGATTTCCACACTGCGCCTCGAGCCCGGAGCACCCATTGTCGAAGCGGAGCTGGTAGCACTCACGCAGTTGGGCCGAACCCCTGTGCGGGAAGCGCTGCTGCGCATGGTGTCGATTGACCTGATTCAACAACAACCGCGCCGGGGGTTGGTGGTGTCCAACATTGACCTGGCGGAGCACCTGGATGTGATCCAGACCCGTCGCGTGCTGGAGGCTCTCATTGCAGCCTGCGCAGCCCGGCGCGCAACTGCTTCCCAGCGGCAGGAAATATTGCAACGCGCAGACGCCATGGTTCAGGCCGCTGCCAGCGGCAACCTTGACGCCTACATGCAGGCTGACCATGCGCTGGATGTGATCAACCACCAAGCGAGCCAGAACGCGTCGGCGGTTCAGTGTGTGCAGCCTCTCATCGTCAAGTGCAGGCGATTTTGGTACGCCTACCAACATGAAGGTGAAATCGCCGAAGGTGCCCGTCACCACATGGCATTGGCGCAAGGCATAGCCAGTGCCAATGAAGCCGCAGCGATGCTGGGGTCTGACCAACTCATGGGGTACCTGGAGAAGTTCGCCCGCAGAGTGATTAACAACTGAATGAAAACCATGACAACCCATCCCCTCACCCAACTCAAAGACCCCAGCCTCCTCAAAACCGACGCCCTGATCAACGGCGAATGGACGCGCGGTAGCAGCCGCTTTGACGTACTCGACCCC
>REAW01000056.1 GCA_004293725.1 Curvibacter sp. | reverse complement strand
ATGGTTCAGGCCGGTACGCCCAAGATCGACAGGGAACGAGTCGGTGGCCATACCGTTGAGGTTGATGAAATAGGTACCCCGATTGAACAGGCTGTTAAAGACCGGCCTCGCCTCCAGGTACTGTTGAACGGAGCCGTTGTGCGACCTGTTGGCCACCTCAACAACGTTAACCGCTACTTTCTCAAGAGCGCCAAGTCGCTCTTGAACTTCACGGTCCACATCCAGCGCCAAAATGCGGAGTTGATCCGCTTGCTTCTCGACCAGCAATGCCTCTATTCTTTCACTGACCGCCGAGAAAACCCACATCCCTAGCACGGTTACGCCCATGGTCGCTAGCAGGATGGAAACCGTTGCTACGCGCATCCGCAGCGAGCGCTTCCATGGCGATGCGATCTTGGAAGCCTTCATACGTTCTGCGGTTGAAGGGTAGGCCGCGCAGACGAGGATCGGCTCGGCAATGGTTCGCATCCTTCAACATTTTCAAATTGCATAACGCTTTCTAAACAAAGAAAAATTTCTGTCCTAACGGTCGATTTTCTTCAAATCGTGAAAATGCACAATCCGCAAGTTCTGTAGTCCTGATTACGTAGTACAACCACGTAATGTCTGTGCAGCTTCTGCGTATTGCGAAATTCCCGGCACCCGCTAAGCTCGTCCGCACAACCTCTACGTTCCCATTTCAGGATTTGCAATGAAAATACCCTTGCTTTTGGGAGCAATGGGCCCACTGCCTATGACACAGGCCAGCGACAACGGTTGCGCTCGCCCATGATGGAGGCGCTCCCCCTTGCCCCTGCTATCGCAGCGAAACTACCCAGTCCCCAGGGGGTTGCTCTAACGTTGATGCAACGTTGCCAGAGTGACGATGCGTCCCTTGCTGAGATTGCTGCCCTCGTAAAGACGGACCCTGCCTTGACCGGGCGTCTGCTCGGCCAGGCCAATGCGGCTTCCAGCGGATCGCGCCCAGTAGTGTCTGTCGATGATGCTGTGTCCCGTCTCGGCATGCGCGGGGTGTTGCATCTGGCTTTGGGTTTTTCACTGCTGGAGCACTACTCCCAAGGTGGTTGTGAAGGTTTTGACTACCCTGCGTTCTGGAGTCACAGTGTCTTGATGGCGGTAGCTGTGAGCGAGATTGGCGTCGCTGAGCGAGTGGGTGCATCGCCGGAATTGTTTTCCTTGGGTCTATTGAGCGGAATCGGTCGTCTGGCACTCGCTACGGCCTTCACCCAGCCCTACAGTGATGTCCTGCTGACCCGAGTGACTGGTCCCGCATTGCTTGCACTGGAGCGTGAGAAGTTGCCGATGGACCACTTGGCGCTTGGCGCACAGCTCATGCGCCAATGGGGCATGCCCGACCTTTACTGCGATGCCGCTTTGCAGCAGGAATCGACGCCTGCCAAGGGGCATGCGAACGATACCCGGCAGGCTAAACTTGAAATGGTGGTGTACCGCGCTAGGCAGATCGCCGATCTTTACAGTTCCGAGCCGCAACTTCAGTCAGATCTGGTAAGCGGAATTACCGACCTGGCGACACAAAGCGGGGTAAAGACGGATGACTTGAATGTCACCATTGATCGCATCGTGACGCGGTGGTGCAGCTTAAGCGCCGAGCTTTCCGTCCCCGCCGTGGATGCAGGGAGTTTTGCGGAAATTTCCCAGCGCTGCATGCAGCCTGAAGCCAGAAGCAGTGCCCAGTGGCTGCGTATTCTGGTCGTAGAAGACGACCCTATCAACCTGAGAATGCTGACTACATGGCTCGCACGCGACACCCGGTTGGATGTGCGCACAGCGACCGATGGAATCCAGGCCCAAAGCATTGCCATGAGCTTCTTGCCGCATGTGGTTCTGACCGACAGGCAAATGCCGAGAATGGACGGAATTGCGTTTTGCAAGGCCTTGCGGTGCACAGAGTGGGGGCACAAGATGTACATCTTCATGCTCACCGCTGCCGATCAACAAAAGGACTTGATCGAAGCCTTTGAGGCGGGTGTGGATGACTTTGTCAGCAAGCCCCTTAATCTGCCGCTGCTGGATGCGCGCATGAATGCAGCATGGCGGTATGTGCATCTACGCCAGGCATGGGAGCAGGACCATGAGCGGCTTACCAGCATCACTGCCGAGCTTGCGGAGGCGAACCGGCAGTTGCAGCAGGCCGCGTTTACGGACCCGCTTACGTCACTGCCCAACCGCCGTGCGGGTATGACCGCCTTGACTCAGCTCTGGAGCACCGCTGTGCGTCACGCGCATTTTTTTTCCCTTATCAGTCTGGACATTGACCGATTCAAGGAGGTCAATGACACCCATGGCCACCAGGTCGGGGATTGGGTGCTGAAACGTGTGGGCAATGTGCTTAGTGGATTGGCTCGGACGGAAGACACGGTGTGCCGTTGGGGCGGGGAAGAGTTTTTGGTTTTGCTGCCTGGACTCGCTGCCAAGGAAGCTGTGGGGGTGGCCGAGAGAATTCGTATCGCCATTGCGCATGCGCATGTACAGGTGGGCTCGCAGCTTCTGCAGGTAACTGTGAGTTCGGGCGTTGTGCAGTGGCGAAAAGACATGGCGCACGTGGACCAGATGCTGAAGACATGGCGCACGTGGACCAGATGCTGGAGGAGGCTGACCGACTACTATTTGAGGCCAAACGTGGCGGTCGCAACCGGACCTTGGCCATTGCACCATCACATATTTGACAGGAACGTTATGAACCAAATGAAAATTTCCACGCGCCTGAGTCTTGGCTTTGCCATAGTGGTTGGCGCGTTTCTAATTCTTGCAGGTGCAACGGCCTGGAAGATATCCAAAGTCTCCGAACTCACAGAACGCTTGGCATTACAGGCGGACCTGCTGGCACTGGCAGGGCAGTGGCAGGGAGATGTACGGCAAAACTCAGCACGCTCATTGGCTGTTGCTTACTCGGAAGGACCCGAAGTTTTGGAGTTCTTCAAGGATGCGATGGCGGCAACTTCGCTCGGGACTACGGCGACCCAGAAAGCATTCCTGGAGAAAGTGCAGGATGAAGGCACCCGTCAGCGTGCAGAAAAAGTGGGGGAGGTTCGTAAGAGTTGGCTGGTTGTGCGCGACCAAGTTAACACTCAAAAAGCTGCAGGCGACGCACAGGCGACCCGGGCGCTGGTCGAAACAAAGTTTGTCCCAATTACGGACGAGTACCTGGTGACTACCAAATTGTTGGTCGATAGTATTTTGGAAGACACCGCAAAGACTGAAGCAGCGGTGCACGCTTTTTTTGCGCAATATGTTCTTTTTGCAAGCTTGATGCTCGCAGTCATTGTTTCTGTCGCAATCGCGATTAGCTGGACATTGACACGTGGAATTTCCAAAGGAGTCGCGCAGGCTCAGAACGCTGCAAAGCGCATGGAGCTTGGGGACTTGAGCGAGCCTATCTCCAGCAAAAGCAGGGATGAGTTGGGTCTGCTAATAGGTTCGCTGGGTCGCATGCAAACCAACTTTGCACAAATCGTTCGCGGAGTGCAAAACGGAGCACAAAACGTTGCGATGGCCAGCAGCGAGATCGCGCAGGGAAATCAGGACCTTTCAAGTCGCACTGAATCTCAGGCCAGTGCGCTGGAAGAAACAGCAGCCTCTATGGAGCAATTGGGCGCACAGGTCAAACACAACGCTGACAGCTCTCGCCAGGCCAATCAGCTGGCAATGCGCGCATCCACTGTGGCGGTTGAAGGCGGTGAGGTCGTAGGCCAGGTTGTACAAACCATGCAAGGTATCAACGATAGCTCCCGAAAAATCGCTGACATCATCAGCGTCATTGACGGCATTGCTTTTCAGACCAATATCCTGGCTCTTAATGCCGCGGTCGAAGCAGCCCGTGCCGGCGAGCAAGGCCGTGGCTTTGCCGTGGTGGCATCTGAAGTGCGGTCATTGGCAGGACGTTCTGCCGACGCTGCCAAAGAGATCAAGAGTTTGATCAATGCAAGCGTCGAGCGAGTCGAGCAGGGAACAGTTCTGGTCGACAAGGCAGGTGCGACTATGGCTGAAGTCGTGAGATCCATCCGGACAGTGACGGACCTTATGGGGGAAATCAGCGCTGCGAGCAATGAGCAGGCGGCAGGGGTTAGCCAGGTTGCGGAAGCGGTCACGCAGATGGATCAGACCACACAGCAAAACGCTGCGCTTGTGGAAGAAATGGCAGCCGCAGCCGGTGGATTGAAGTCTCAGGCGAACGAACTTGTCCAAGCTGTCTCTGTCTTTAAAGTTGATACACAGTCAGGTAGCGCAGTTGCTCAGGTGAAGCCAATGTCTCAACGTACCCAGTCGCCCAAGCCATTGGCGGTTGCCAAGACCGGAGCCCGGCCTGTCAAACTGGCTTTGTCCAAGACTTCGTCATCCGCTCCGAAAAGAACAAAATCCAGCGACGAAGAGTGGGAAACGTTCTGATTTGATTAACGTGCGTTTGGAATCCGAGTAATGTATAACGTAATTAGTTAGCCAGTATCTGCTTCTAGTGCGGTGTGCCAAAGTTGGTGGAAATGAAAAACTTAGAAGAATTTGCTCCTCCTGAACGTCTCCATGAAGAATCCTATGTTGTTGCTATAGGTGCCTCTGCTGGTGGCCTTGATGCACTGGAGCGTCTGTTTGATAGCCTGCCGCCCGACTCTGGCTCTACGTTTATCGTCATCCAGCATTTGTCTCCTGACCACAAGAGCATGATGGCGAACCTGCTTGCAAGGCACACCCGAATGCCCGTGGTGATGGTGGAGCAGGATTTGCCTGTTGCGCCGGACCACGTGTATCTGATTCCGCCCGGAGCCATCATGCACATTGGGAATGGGCGGCTCACGCTCACATCCAAGCCGCCCAAGATATTGACGCTACCGATCGATATCTTCTTCACGTCACTTGCGCAAAGCTATGGGTCTCGGTCGGTAGGCGTTGTGCTTTCTGGCACGGGTTCGGATGGCACCCGTGGTGCCGCAGCGATCAATGAAGCCGGTGGCTTTTTAATTGCACAAAGTCCCGAGGACGCCAAGTTCGATGGTATGCCTCGCAGCGTGATATCAACGGGTCTGGTCGACGCAGTCTTGCCCATCAATGAAATGGGCGCCCGCATTGTCGCGCACTTGCTCAATCAGCCGGCAATTGTGGGCCGTAGCGGAGAAGACCAGAGCATGCGCCCGTCCGTGCATACGCCGGAGGCGGCGCTGTCTGGCATCATGCATTTGCTGCTGCAACTGGGCGGGATCGATTTTCAGGAATACAAGCCGGGTACGGTGATGCGCCGGATTGAGCGACGTATGACCGTACGACAGATTGGCTCGCTGGAGGCGTATTTCGACCTTCTGAATGCCGATCGCAATGAGGTACTCACTCTGCGACGCGAGTTGCTGATACCGGTGACCAGTTTTTTCCGTGACGCCGAGGCATTTGAAGTCCTGCAGAGGCAGGTAATTGAACCACTGGTCGTCACGAAACAGCCTGGTGAACCAATTCGGGTATGGACCGCCGGTGTCTCCACCGGCGAAGAGGCCTACTCGATTGCCATGCTTTTTCTGGAGACCTTTGACCAGCTCAAGCGCTGGCCTAGTTTGAAAATATTTGCCACCGACGTCGAGCAACAGAATATTGAGACTGCAGGGGCGGGAAGCTATCCAGAGTCGATTGCGGAGGAGGTATCGCCACAGCAACTGGAGCGCTTTTTTGTCAAAAAGGGGTCACGTTTTGTCGTCAAAAACGATTTGCGCCAAAGCATCGTTTTTGCCAAGCACAACTTGCTCTCTGACCCACCGTTTACCAAGATGGATCTGGTGGTATGTCGCAATGCACTGATCTATTTCAGAAGTGCTCCACAGGAACGCGCACTCAAGCGTCTCCAGTATGCGCTGTTGCCTCAGGGGCACCTGTTTTTGGGCTCCAGCGAGTCACTGGGTGAACTCCAAGCGGACTTCAAGTCTGTAAGTTCCCGCAACAAAATATGGCAGATGGTGCGTCCCTTGAGTCTGCCGCTGTACGCTCCCAAAGGTTCGGGCTATGGTTACAGCGGCGGGCGCTCTGTGCTGACCTCTTCGAGCCGTGCGGCACGTATTGCGCCCAATGCCGTGGAGATGGGTTTTTCCGCATTGCTGAAAGCTTTTGCACCGCCAGCGGCCATTCTAGTGAACGTGCGCCATGAATTGGTTCACTCCTATGGCGATGTGCACAAGTTCTTGCAACTGCGCGAGGGGCATGCCAGTCTTGATATCAATCGCATCCTGCCTGACAGTTTGATCGCTGTGGCCACTGCCTTGCTGTTCAAGGCAAATCGTGACAAAACCAATGTGGTGTCCGATAGCCTGCGGGTCAAAACGGGCGAGGGTCAAGTGCAACAAGTGCGAATGAGCGCTTGGCCGGCTGGCGAGTTTGAAGGCGCGAGCCTGACTCTTCTGGTTTTTCAGTCACTTGAGCTTGCCGAAGAAAGCAGCACTCACACTACCGTGAATGTCGATCTGGAGACCACCGAGCGCATTGAAGTGCTGGAGCGCGAGTTGGCTGCCACGCGTGAAAGTCTGCAGGCTACGATTGAAGAGCTTGAGACCTCCAACGAGGAGCTACAGGCTACGAATGAAGAGCTCATGTCTTCCAATGAAGAGTTGCAAAGCTCTAACGAGGAGTTGCAATCCGTCAACGAGGAGCTGAATACGGTTAACGCGGAGTATCAGGAAAAAATCGATATTCTCAACCGCCTGAATGCCGATCTGGACAACATGGCCATGGCAGTATCAACCGGCACCGTGTTTGTAGACGGTGCACTGAACCTCACTCGCTTCAGCCCGGATGCAGTGCCTCTCTTCAAGTTGCGCGACTCAGACCTCGGACGACCGCTGGATGATCTCGCGCACACCCTGCTCTATCCCGAGCTCATTACTGATCTCCAGCACACCTTGAAAGCAGGGGTGCGGATTGAGAAAGAGGTGCGTGGTCTGAACGGCAACTACTACTTTGTTCGCATGCTTCCCTACAGCGTGCCCTCGTCCCCGGCGAAGGGCGCTGTCCTGAGTTTTTTGGATGTCAGTGCGCTCTACGAAATTTCGCGTCTTCAGCACATCATTGATGCGTTGGCAGAGCACATTGCTGTGCTCAATTCCGAAGGCGTCATTACCATGGTTAATCAGGCGTGGCGCCTGTTTGCAGCAGATAACGGCGACGAAAAGCTTCAGCACACCGGACCAGGTGTCAATTACCTCAGCGTTTGCAAACCGGGCGTACCGGGAGACATTGAACAGGGAGTACGCGACGTGTTGCAACGCAAGCGTACCCACTTCTCGCTGGAGTACCCCTGCCATTCCCCCACCGAAGAGCGTTGGTTTGTCATGCATGTTTCTGCGGTGGGCGGGGAGTATCCCGGGGCCGTGGTCAGTCACGTCAACATTACGCAGTGGCGACTCCAGCAATCACGCGCAGCCGCATGAGTAACTACCGCGACTCCGATAATTCCGAACGCACGCAGCGTCTGGACTTGTTGCGCTCCCGTGCGCAGAAGGTCCTTGAGGAATACAAGGACATTGCCGCCCCCAATGCTGCGCACGACCTGTCGGCGGTGCAGGTCACCAAACTGATGGAGGAACTGCGCATCTATCAGGTCGAGCTGGAGGTGCAGAACGAGGAGCTGCGCAGAGCGCAGCAGGATAGCGAACTGGCCCGCGCCCGCTACCAGGCCCTATTTGGCCAGATGCCCATCCCTGCGATGGTTCTCGATGCAAAAGGGCTGATTCAACGCAGTAACGATCGCGCCGATGTTTTGCTGACACCGCGCAAGGCTTATGCGATGCAAGATAACCGGCTATTCCAGCAATTGTCGTTTGCAGATCGTGCGCGCCTGCACATCGCTATTCGTGATCTGGTGCACGACGAAGCCAAGGTGCTCACGCGCATGCGGGTGGGCGCGGACTCTTCGGCACATCTGTACGATATTCATCTCATTCAACTCTCGAATACCTACCATCTGGATAACCACGTTCTGGCACTCCTGCTAGACCGCAGCGCAGAGCTGGCCCGTGCACAGGAACAGCATCTGTTCGGTTTGTTTCTCGACAGCAGCGACGACCTGTTCTACGCGGCTGATAAGCAAGGACTAATGGTTATGGCCAACCGGGCATTGTTGAATTTACTTGGCCGCAAGAGCGAAGAAGTGATCGGGCACCCTAGGGAGCACTTTCTTTCGGTGCACGATGCCATCGTTCATCGTGAATCTGACCAGCGTGTCATGCAGAAACGGGAGCACATCGCCCTGGAAGAGCGCCTGCATACGGAGGGAAGCAGCGCCCCGCTGGAGTTTTTGACACGCAAGTTTCCTTTATATGACCTACAAGGTGTGATCACCGGAGTTGGTGGAATCTCAACCGACGTGTCACAGGCCAACGAGCAGAAGCGACAGGCCGAGCTCAGCGAGTCGGTTTTCCTAGCGGCAGCCGAAGCAATTTTCATTACCGACACCCAGACCCGCATCATCCGCGTCAATCCGGCGTTTACCCGAATGACAGGTTTTTCGGAGGAAGCGGTCCTAGGACACACGGCCAGCATTTTGAAGTCAGGCCGCCAGGACGATGCTTTCTACGAGGCAATGTGGAACGCGCTTGAAGAGTCGGGGCATTGGGCAGGCGAAATGAGTGATCGTGCGGCTGACGGCCACATTTTCACCGTCTGGAACAGCATCAATGCAATTCGTGACAGCGGCGGTAAGTGCGTTCACTACGTGGCTATTCAGACGGACCTGACGCCGCTGCGTGAAGCGCAATCCAAGATTCAGCTATTAGCTTCTTATGACAGTCTGTCAGGGTTGCCTAATCGTGCCCTGTTTACCGACCGACTAAAGCAAATGCTTTCGCATGCGCAGCGTCACGGTCGCAGCTTTGCCGTCATGTTCATGGATTTGGATCACTTCAAGGAGGTCAACGACAGTCTCGGGCACCAGACGGGCGATGACCTGCTCAAGGGTGTGGCACAGCGTCTGCTGACAGGTGTTCGGTCTGAAGATACCGTCGCCCGCATGGGAGGTGATGAATTTGTAATGTTGATGCCCTCTATTGATCGTGACGCTGCGATGCTTGCTGCGGAAAAGTTGCTGCACTTGGTGCGCGAACCGATGCAGCTGGGCTCCATGACCAATTACCAGCCTATGGCCTCTCTTGGCATTGCCGTATTTCCGCAAGACGGTGCTACAGAAGAGTTGTTGGTGCGAAATGCCGACACCGCCATGTATGAGGCCAAAGTTGCAGGGCGCAATCGGGTGGTTATGTACCACCGCCAAATGAGTGAAGTGAGTGCACGTCTTTTTTCGTTGCAAACGGCTCTTGCCGTTGGCATTGGTCGTGACGAGCTGAGACTCTTCTATCAACCAAAGTTTCACCTGGGTACGGGTGCTCTGGTTGGCGCTGAAGCACTTGTTCGATGGGAGCGTCCAGGTGAAGGGTTGGTTTCCCCGCTGGAGTTCATCCCTGTTGCTGAGCGCACCGGTTTGATTGTCGACGTTGACCGTTGGGTGTTTCGTGAGGCGGTGCGGCAACTCGCCCAGTGGGGTTCGAACGGGCTTTGGTCTAAGTCCATGCAACTGGCGGTCAACCAAAGCGCAACCGATTTGCGCCGCCCGGAAATGGTGACCGAACTGCAGGCACTGATCAAAGAGTATGGTGTCAGCGCCAGTGCCCTAGAGGTGGAGATTACCGAAGGGGCGCTGATGGAAAATACCACTGAAGTTATTCAGCGGCTAAAGG
Source organism: Curvibacter sp. (assembly GCA_004293725.1). Lineage (GTDB taxonomy): Bacteria > Pseudomonadota > Gammaproteobacteria > Burkholderiales > Burkholderiaceae_C > Allorhodoferax. The sequence goes on along the minus strand of REAW01000056.1, from coordinate 12,042 downwards.
AACTACAGCAAATGGGGTTGTCATTGGCGATTGACGACTTTGGCACTGGATTTTCCAGCCTTGCCTACCTTCGCATTTTGCCCATTTCCGTTATCAAGATTGACCGGGGATTTGTAAATGAAATGCTCACTAGCGAAAATGACCGCGTACTGGTTGAGACCATCATTTCGATGGCCCACAATTTGGGTCGCTCATTGGTAGCAGAAGGAGTGGAGACAGAGGCCCAACGCGACCGCTTAGCAGAGCTGGGCTGCGAGGTAGGACAAGGATACTTTTTTGGGCGGCCTGTTCCCGCGGTGGAGTTTGCAGGACATTACCTTTCTGTCGGTTGCAGATTGCCTATGACACAGGCCGGCAATAACGGTAGCGCTCGCCCATGATGGAGACGCGTGCCCTTGCACCTGCCATCGCAGCGAAACTACTCAGTCCCCAGGGAGTTGCCCTAACGTTGATGTAACGATGCCAGAGTGAGGACGCCAGATCCAGTGCAGTCTGATAAATTTGAAGTGTGTTATGGAAAAACCTGCCCAATTTCATAAAGTAGCCAACCACCGTTCATGGTAGGACTGAATGAACGATATTGGTGCAGCCTGCAAAGGCGTAGTTTTCGAAGCAATGGGGCTGCGGCCCCAACGCGACAACAACCAAGCCCCCCGCGCCGTGCCCTCCATCGCATCATGGCTAGCCAAGCAGCGCGCCTGCGGCAATAGCGCCTGAAGCAGCGCCAAATACAGCGGGTTGTGGGCCAATGGCCCCTCCAACACCACCTTGCGCGGCAAATCCACACCCTGCCAAAGCTGCTCCACTAGCCAAGCAGTGGTCTGCGCACAATACATTGCAGCCAGTGCAGCGCGCTGACCAGGAGGTAAGGCTGCCGAAAGCGGTTGATCGCCACGCACGATCTGCCCTTGACGCCCCAAGAACGGGCCACCCTGATCAGAAAATGACGGCGTGGCCAGCGTGAATGAGTCCACAACCCAGCACGTCCACATTGGCCAGCATGTCACGCCCGGCTTGGAGGCTGGCCGTGGGAGCACCGGGCGCCATCAGCACGGTCCAGGTGCCGGATGACACCACGGTCAACGCAGAAGCTTGGTCCGCCGATGCATCCAGGTAACGCGCCAGGCAGGCATTGCTGTCGTGCACACCCACGTGCACCTGGCAGTGTGCGGGCAGGCCCCAAGCCCCGGCAATCTCAGGGTTCACGGTGCCTAGAACTTCCCAGGCAGAACGAAGGGGCGCAAACAACGAGGCCCAGCCTTTGGCCTGCGCCAGTGCGGAAAAGCTACCGTCCTGTGGGCGCCACAAATGTGTGTGGCAACCCAGAGATGAGACTTCACTGGCACGTTCACCACACAGGCGCCAAGCCCAGTACTGCGCGTAGGGCAGCAGGAAGCGCGTGCGCCGCCACGCCTGAGGGTGCAGGTTTTCCATATAACAGAGCTGGCGCGCGGCGTTCAGGCCGGCGGGCAGGTCAGGCGACAAGGTTTTCGCAAAGTCATCGGCCGCAGCGTCAAATGCCTGGGCCAGCAAGGGGTGTTGCGACAGGCCATCAAATTCGTAGTCCATCGGTGCCCAGGCCAGGCCATTGTCGCCAAGCGCCACCAGAGCGGCCCCGTGGGTAGAGGCAATGGCGCGGCGGCAGCATGCAGTATGGGCGGAGGCGCGCAGTGTCTGCGCCATCCAGTTTTCTAACCCGTGTACATCTAGTGCCGGGTAACCCAGGGGCGAGGGCACACTGGCGTTATCGCGCACATGGCGCTCCACCACAGTGCCCTTCGCGTCCACCATCAGCAGCTTGGCGTGGCTCTTGCCGATATCGATCACCAGCGTCAGTTCGTCGTACACCGTCAACTTCTCACTCCATATGAAACAGGCAGGGCAGTGACTCGGCCACCGGCGAGCCATCCGAGTTGGCTCGCATGATGTCGGCCATGTAGGCCCACCAGCGTTGCATCACCGAATGGTTGGGCAGCACGTCCATGGTGTGGCCCACCTTTCGGCGCAACACGGCGAACAGCACGAGGTGTTCTTCATCCAGGTAGATGCTGTAGTCGCTGATTCCAGCATCCTTCAGCAAGGCGCTGAGTTCGGGCCAAATTTCGTCGTGGCGTTTTTTGTATTCAGCCACGCAGCCCGGATTCAGGAACATGCGAAACGCATATTTTTCGGTGGCTTGCGGTGTGTTCATGCCGATATTCGTTTGCGCCGAAGCAGGCGCGGAAGCACCATGGCCACAATAAGCAAGATGCCAATCAGCATGGACATCACGATACCCGTCACATTGGCCATACCCATGGCAAACGTGAGCAAGCCCAGAAGCAATACAGCCAGGATGACGCCAACAATACTGCCGCGCCCGCCCTCAATGGCAACTCCGCCAAGTATCACCATGGTGATGGCATCAAGCTCCCAACCCATCGCAATGTTGGGGCGCGTACTCCCAATGCGGCCCGTCAACATGATCGCCGCCAGTGCTGCCATCAAACCTGAAAACACAAACAAGAAGAACCGATAGCGGTCCACTTCAATGCCCGAAAAGCGCGATGCGATAGGGTTGGCACCGATGGCAAACAAACGCCGCCCTATCACGGTACGGTGCAGCACGAGGCCAACGGCAATGGCGCAAACCACAAACACTACGAACTCAATAGGAAGGGTAAGCCATCGCACATCAATGATTTCACCCACATAGCCGTTGCCAAACGTGGAAAACACCTCCGGATAGCCAGAGATGGACTTGTCGCCCAAGAGCACCTGCGCTACACCGCGATAAAGCGACAGCGTTCCAATCGTCACCACAATGGACGGAAGCTTGTACTGGGTCACCAACCAACCATTGAGCGCACCGGCAAGTCCCCCGGTCACCAGGGCCGCTACAACAATGCCCGCAGGCCCTGCACCTGCCTGCATGGCATACCCCATGGCCAACGAACTCAGCGCCAGGATGGCAGCAATAGACAGGTCAATCTCACCACAGACGATGAGCAGGGCCAACGCCAGCGCCAGCACGCCTTTTTCACTGTAGTTGAATGTGCTGTCGGCCAGTGTCTGCGGCGATATGAAGCCCGGTTGCGTGACACCGAACACCACCAACAACAGCACCAGCAGTGCTAGCAGCACACGCTCCCAGATGTTCCAAGCCTTCATACTGCAGCTCCTTGTGCAGCCGTGCTCGTTATTGCTTTGTGCTCCAGAATCTGGCGCCCAGCGCGCCGCTCGGCACGGGCATTCACCGTCACTGAAATCAAAATCACGGCACCGGCAATCGCCTGCTGCCAAAACGGCGAAACCTGGATCACCGGCAACGCCCCGTTGACCACACCGATGAACAGCACACCCAATGCTGCCCCCAGCACCGAGCCCACGCCGCCGCCAATACTTACTCCGCCGATGACACAGGCCGCCACCACCGTCAACTCATAGCCCGCAGCCAGCTCGGTGTAGGCTATGGAGTAACGTCCCACCCACAACAACCCGGCCAAGCCGGCCAGCATGCCCGACAGCGTGTAGACCATCATGAGCCGCCTATTCGCTGAGATGCCCACATAGGCCGCCGCATGCGGGTTGCCGCCCAGCGCGTAGATCTCACGGCCCTCGCGGCGCAGCTTCAAAAACATGGCGGTCAGCGCCAGCACCACCATTCCAAACCACACCAAGACTGGTAGGCCAAGCCAGACTTCGCGCGGCAAGCCTTTGATCGCTGCGTGGATGTCCTGGTCCGACACCCAAGCGCCATTGCTGGCCACAAAGATAGCGCCGCGATAGGCCGATAGAGTGCCCAGGGTCACCACAATCGGTGGCAACTCAAAGCGGGTGATCAACCAGCCGTTCACTGCACCCAGGAAGGCGCCCACACCCAAGGCAATGACCAGCAACGCCGGCACCGAAGCGCCGGGCCAGGCCCTGCCAATCAGGGCGCAGACCATGCCGGTAAGCGCCAAATTTGACGCCACCGACAGGTCGATGCCGCGTGTGAGCAGGACCAACATCTGGCCCATGACCAAGATGGCGAGGATGGCGGAGTCGTTGGCGATGTCCATGCCGTTGCGCCAGGTCAGAAAGACCGGCGCACGGGCACCGACGGCCAGCGCAATGGCAACGATGATGGCCAAGAGCAGCCATTCGCGCCGAATCGATTTCATGGGTTTCATGCTGCAAGCTCCTCCAGCGCAGGGGCTGGTTCGGCAAGACAGGGCGCTGGCACTGCGGCCAGCCCCGAGGCCGCGGCCACGATGTGTTCTGCGTGCGCATTGGCACGGTCAAATTCGGCCACCTGGACGCCACGGCGCATCACGATGGTGCGGTGCGCCAGGTGCATGACCTCGGGCAGTTCGCTGGACACCAGAATCACCGCCAGGCCTTGTTCGACCATTTCGGCAATGAGTTGGTAGACGGCCTGCTTGGCCCCCACGTCGATGCCCTTGGTGGGCTCATCCAGGATCACGATGCGGGGGTCCAGACCCAGCCACTTGGCGATCACCACCTTCTGCTGGTTGCCACCTGACAAGCCGGAGAGCAGTGTGTCGGGCGAATGCGTCTTGATGCGCAGGCGTTCGATCATGCGCTGGCACAGCGCCGACTCGCGCACCTTGGACAACCAAACACCGCGTGCAAAGCGGGAGAGACCGGCAAGGCTGATGTTGTGCTCCACCGAGAAGCCCAGAATGCCGCCCTGGCGCTGGCGCTCTTCGGGCACATAGGCAATGCCGGCCGCAATCGCGTCACCGGGGCAGCGCGCGTGCAGCGTCTGGCCGCACACCACAAACTCGCCACGTGCTGCGGGGTTCAGCCCCATGATGGCCAGCATGGCCTCGCTGCGGCCCGAACCCACCAATCCATAGAAGCCCAAAATCTCGCCACGGCGCAAATCAAACGACACATTGTTGAACTCGGTAGGGTGCGACAGATTCTTCACCGTCATCACTACCTCACCGGGGGTGGAGGCAATGTGCGGATAGATCTGGTCGATGGCGCGTCCGGCCATGAGCTTGACCAGCTCCTGCTCGGTCGCATCGGCAATCGCGCCACTTCCTACGGCGGCACCATCGCGCAGCACCACGTAGCGGTCGGCCACCGCAAAAATCTCGTCAAACTTGTGGGTGATGAAGATCACGCCCACGCCCTGGTCGCGCAACTGGCGCACGATGCCGTAGAAGTCACGAATCTCTGCCTGAGAAAGCGCCGCAGTTGGCTCATCCAGAATGACCACCAGGGCCTTTTGCGACAAGGCTCGTGCAATCTCAACCAAATGCCGCTCGGCCATGCTCAGATCCTTCACCAATGTGGTGGCCTTGAAGCGGGCGCCGATCTGGTCTAACACCGCTTGGGCCTGCGTGTTCATCGCAGACCAGTCGATAAAGGGGCCGCGCATCAGGTGGCGCCCCACATAAATGTTTTCGGCCACGCTGAGTTCTTCGAACATCACCGTTTCCTGGTGCACGGCCAGGATGCCTGCGGCCTGGGAGGCCTGTGCATTCGCAAAGGTCTGCACGACCCCGCGCAGCGTGATCACACCTTCGTCCACCGGCACCACGCCGGTGAGCATCTTGACCAGTGTGGACTTGCCCGCCCCGTTCTCGCCCACCAGGGCCAGCACTTGTCCGGCCCGCAAATCCAGGTCCACCCCGCGCAGCGCGTGGGTTGCGCCATAGCGCTTGTGAATGGTGCGCAGACTCAGCAATACATCAGACATGGTGAGATCCAACATTCCAAAAAAATGGGGCCACCCCAACCAGGCAGGGATGCCCCGTCGACCTCAGTGGCCTGCGCCAAGGGGCGCAGGCACACGCCGCATCATTAGAAAAATTTCGCGAACTTTTCGACGTTGGAGGCATCGTACGTGAAAGGTTCGGACATGGCGGCTTCACCCTTGTCGTCCAGCGTCACGGTGCCCACACGGCCCAGAGACACCTTGTCGCCAGCTTTGCCAGTGACCTTGCCAGAGATGAACTGGCTGGCCGCGTAGATGGAGGAGTAACCCAGATCGATGGGGTTCCAGATGGCGAAGGACTTGACGGCGCCGCTCTTTACGTGACCAGCCATTTCGGAGGGCAGACCCAAACCGGTCACGAAAATCTTGCCGACTTTCTTTTCATCCTGAACAGCCTTGGCTGCGGCAGCCACACCCACGGTGGTAGGCGCAATGATGGCCTTCAGATTGGGGTAGCTCTTGAACAGGCCTTGGGCTTCGCGGTAGCTCTTGTCGGTTTGATCGTCACCGTAGACCACGCTAACCAGCTTCAGGCCCTTGTAGGCAGGCTGGGCCAGAACTTTCTTGGCTTCTTCAATCCAGATGTTCTGGTTGGTGGCTTGTGCTGTCGCAGACAACACAGCGATTTCACCGGAGGAACCGATGGCGTCAGCCGTCATCTTCACCAGCTTCTCGCCAATCAGCGGGTTGCTGGAGGGGTTCAGGTGCATCATGCGGCCGTCTTTGCGCACGCCGGAGTCAAACGAGATCACCTTGATGCCGCGGTCCATAGCGCGCTTGAGCACAGGGGCCAATGCGTCGGGGTCGTTGGCGGAGATAACGATGGCAGAGACCTTTTGCGCGATCAGCGAATTGACGATTTCTATCTGCCCCTCGGCAGTCGCTTTGGCGGGGCCGGTGTAAATGATCTCGACGTTCTTGAGTTCCTTGGCGGCTTCTTGCGCGCCTTGGTTGGCGGCGTCAAAGAAGCCGTTGCCCAAGCTCTTCACCACCAAAGCAATCTTGTCAGCCGCGAAAGCCGGGCTCACAAGTGCTGCGCTCAGGGCAATGGTCAGCAAAGTATTGAGTTGTTTCTTCATGCGTATCTCCTGGAATTGTTAGTAGGAAAAATTGACCCGAAGGCCGGACTCGATACCGACCGCACACACCAGGACTTGGTGGTGTGAACCGGGTTCGATGGGGAAAGCACCACTGCACATGGCCATGGTGTTTAAACGATGCCGCTGCTGGGGCCGCTGGCGGGGCGGATGGCCGCCATCTGCTTACGGTAGCCGCTGGCGCGGTAGGCGGCAACGGGGTCGGCAGCACCGCCCGCTTCCATGCGAATCTTTTGCAGCAGTGGCGTCACATCGGTGTGGAAGGCCTGCCTCAAGGTCTGGGCGGCCATCAGCACATCGTTGTTGTCCTGGTAGGCAGTCAGCGCCTTGCGGTCTACCAGCAGTGCTTGGGCGTAGCAGCGCTGCACGGTTACGGCGCTGGTCATCAGGCTCTCGATGGGGTCGGTCACGTTGTGCGACTGGTCTAGCATGTAGGCCGGGTCGAACTCGGCCGCGCCAGTTTGTGCGGCGTCCACCAGTTCGTTGAATACCAGGAACAACTGGAAGGGGTTAATGCTTCCGCTGTCCAGGTCGTCGTCGCCGTACTTGCTATCGTTGAAGTGGAAGCCGGCCAGCTTTTGCGCGTGCACCAGGCGCGCCACGATCATCTCGATGTTGGTGTTGGGCGCGTGGTGGCCCAGGTCCACCAGACAGCGCGCCTTGGGCCCCAGGGTTTGTGCAGCCAGCAGGCTGGAGCCCCAATCCTGAATCACGGTGGCGTAGAAGGCGGGCTCGAACATCTTGTGCTCTAGGAACATGCGCCAGTCGGCAGGCAGCGCGTCGTAAATCTGGCGGTTGCTGTCCAGGTAACGCTCAAACTGGCGACGGAAGTGGCTTTGGCCAGGAAAGTTGGCGCCATCGCCAATCCACACGGTCAACGCCTTGCTGCCAAGCTGCTTACCGATCTCGATGCATTCCAGGTTGTGCGCTACGGCCTGGGCACGTACGCCGGCATCCGCATGCGTGAGGCTGCCGAACTTGTACGACAGCGGCTGGTCCTTCTGGTCGGAGAAGGTGTTGGAGTTGACCGCGTCAAAGCCCACGCCGTTCTCCTCGGCATGCCCGCGCAGCTCCTTGTAGTCGTTCACCTTGTCCCATGGGAAGTGGGGCGACACGGTAGGCGTGCAGCGCACCAGCTGCTGAATCACACCGCAGTCCTGGATCTTGTCGAACACATGGCGCGGCTCGCCCAGGACGGGGAAGCGCGCAAAGCGGGTGCCACCCGTGCCCACGCCCCAGCTGGGCACTGCCACGGCGAATTGCGCCACTTCGGCCTTGAGGACCGCAATGTCCACACCGCGGCGGCCCAATTGTTCGCCCAGGGTTTCGTAGTCCAGGTTCACGCGCGCTACGGCATGAGCGTTGTGGTCGGCGATCAGCCCGGTGTTGATCTGTTGTGTCATGGTGGGTCTCGAATGCGTGTGGTCTTAGCGGGGGAAAGCAGCCAGGTTGCCTGCGTCCACGTTGAGGATGTTGCCGGTGGATTTGGCCGCGAGTTCGCTGGCCAAAAAGTAGGTCGCCTCGGCAATGTCTTCGGGGAAGACGCTCCGCTTGAGCATGGAGCGGTCGCGGTAAAAGGCTTCGAGTTCTTCCTCGCTCACCTTGTTGGCCGCTGCGCGCTCCTGGCTCCAGGTGCCAGTCCAGATTTTGCTGCCGCGGATTACCGCATCGGGGTTCACCACATTGCAGCGGATGCCCAGCGGTGCGCCTTCGAGAGCAAAGCTGCGCGACAGTTGAATTTCAGCGGCTTTAGCCGCGCAGTAAGCCACTGCCTGGTTGCTGGCAACCATGCCGTTTTTGCTGGCGATGAAGACCATGGAGCCACCCACGGCCTGAGCCTTCATGAGGCGAAAGGCTTCGCGGCCCACCAGGAAATAGCCCGTGGCTAGGATGCTTTGGTTGCGGTTCCACAGTGCCAACGTGGTGTCTTCCAGCGGCGCAGCGGAGGCAATGCCTGCGTTGGATACCAGGATGTCCACGCCACCGTATTCGATGGCCGTGCCGGCGTAAGCGGCGATGACAGACTCTTCGCTGGTCACATCGCACACCACGCCACGCACCACGTCTTTGCCATACTTCTTGGAGAGCTCGGCCACAGTGGTTTCCAGCGCCGCGGCATCAATGTCCAGCAGCACGGCGCACACGCCCTCTTGCAATTGGCGCTCCACAATCGCGCGGCCAATGCCGCCGGCACCGCCGGTGACCAAAGCCACCTTGCCAACCAGTGGCTTGGCCTTGGGCATGCGCTGCAGCTTGGCTTCTTCGAGCAGCCAGTACTCAATGTCAAACGCCTCTTGCTCTGGAAGGCCCACATAGGTGTCAATCGCGTTGGCATCGCGCATCACGTTGATGGCGTTCACGTAAAACTCGCCAGCAATGCGGGCCGTGGCCTTGTCCTTGGCGATAGCCACCATGCCGATGCGGGGCAGCAGGATGATGACGGGGTTCGGGTCACGCAGCGCTGGGCTGTTGGCGCGTTTGCAGCGCTCGTAGTAGGCCGTGTAGTCGGCGCGGTAGTCTGCCAGCTTGGCAGCAATGGCCTTGAACAGCTCGGCACCACCCAGCGTGTAGACCGATTCCTCGAGGATCAGTGGCTTGATCTTGGTGCGCAAAAAGTGGTCGGGGCAGGAGGTGCCCAAGGCTGCCAGCGCTTCTAATTGCTGGCTGTTCACAAACTCCATCACCACGCCCTGGCGGTCCACATGCAGCAGCTTGTGGCCGCTTTGCGAGGCCTGACCGCGCAACACGGGCAGCACTCGGGCCAGCACCTCGTCTTGTGCTGCAACGTCCAGCGCGTTGACCTTGGCGCCCCCAAACGGCACGGCCTTGCGGGCCTGGGCTTGCGCGGCGAGCCATGTTTGTGCTTGCTCAATAGTGGCAACCGTGTTCTCGTAGCAACTGCGGGAATCATCGCCCCAGGTGAACAGGCCGTGGCCACCGAGTACCAGCCCTTTGAGGCCGGGGTGGGCTGCCACATAGCGTTGCAGTTGCAGGCCCAGCTCGTAGCCGGGACGGCGCCAGGGCAGCCAGCCAATGGTGCCGCCAAAGGCTTGCTGGGTGATGGCTTCGCTGTTGGCCATGGCCGCAATGGCGATGACCGAATCGGGGTGCATATGGTCCACATGCGCAAACGGCAGGTAGGCGTGCAGGGGCGTGTCGATGCTGGCGGCGCGCGGGTTCAGGTTGAAGGTGCAGTGCGGCAGGTAGCCCACCATCTCGTCTTCAAAGTCGGAGCCGCGGTAAATGCCTTGCAGGGCGTTGAGCTTGTCCATGTAGAGCGTGGAGAAGCCATCGAGCTTCATGGAGCCCACGTCACCGCCCGAGCCCTTGACCCACAACACGGACACGCCTTTGCCGGTGAGCGGGTCTGTCTGAGCGATCTTGGCCGAGGTATTGCCACCACCGTAGTTGGTGATGCGCAGGTCCGAGCCCAGCAGGTTGGAGCGGTACAGCAGCAGGTTGGGCTGGTCCAGCTTGGCGGCGTGGTCCTGGTTCCAGACTGGAAACGGGACGGGTTGGGAGCGAGTGGTCATGTGCGGTGCAGTTACGAGGAATTGGAGTGACTGTAGACAGCCTGAGCTATAGGCACAACGCAGACTTTTTTATGAAATCCATCAAAAAATCTGATAGATCACTAGAATGCGGCACAGGCCCTGCGCCCACCTCCAGCCGCCCCTGAGGCGCAGGGCTGCCACCCGCTGAATCCCTAGGGAAAACACCGATGAAAACCCGCACCACCGCCCCGGCGCCCGCCAGCAAATCCCTAGGGATATCCCGCAGGTCCCCGGTCCCTGCGCCTGAGCCGCAAGGCGGCAAACGCGACCAACGGCTCAAAAACCTCACGCTTCGCCAGCTGCGCCTGTTTGAGGCCGTGGCCACACAGCTGAGCTACTCGCGGGCCGCTGAACAGATGAGCGTGACTCAGCCTGCCGTGTCCATGCAGGTGCAACAGCTCGAAGCCGAACTGGGCTTGCAGTTGCTGGTGAAATCCGGCAAGAGAGTAAGTTTGAGCCAAGCCGGCGACGAGATGCTGCGCCAGGCGCGGCGCATCCTGAACCAGGTGACCATGGCCGAGGAAGCCATCGGTGCATTCCACAACACCGAAGGCGGCCACGGTGGTCTGCTTCACTTGGGCGTTGTGTCCTCGGCGCACTACTTTGCACCGGCGCTGCTTATGGCATTTGCCAAGCACTGGCCGGGTGTGAAATTCAAGCTCACGGTGGATCGGCGCGAAACCATTCTGGCCATGCTGCAGGACCACCAGCTGGACGTCGCCATTGCAGGCTACCCTCCGTCGGAAGCCGATGTGGAGGCCGAAACCTTTGCACAGAACCCGCACTGCGTGGTGGCTGCAGCGAATCACCCGCTTGCAAAAAAAAGACGCATCCACTGGGATGCGCTGCGCGACGAGCCATTTATTTTTCGCGAACCTGGCTCGGCCACGCGGCAGTTTTTTGATCATTTGTTGCAGGCGCAGTCTCTGCCAGTGCGGGTGACCATGGAACTGTCAGGCAACGAGACCATCAAGCAAGCCGTCATGGCGGGCATGGGCATCAGCTTTCTTTCAGCCCATACCTTCCAGGTGGAGATCGAGGCAGGCAAGTTGGCCGTGCTGCACATGGAAGACATGCCAAAAATGCTGGACTGGTGTCTGCTACATCGGCGCGACTCAGCCCTGAGCGGTGTCAACAGCGCATTCCGAAGGTTCGTGCTAAAGCACGGTTTACAACTAGTCCAATGCAAAATGTAGAGTTGGTTTCGAAAGCGCATAAGTACAAAGCCCCAAACTTTTATGCGCAATCGACAAACTCACCCGTCAAGCCACTGAGCGGTTTGAAGTCTTTGCCGCTTGTATCTTCACCGCTTCCAGATTGGCTGCGACCTCCGCCATCTGCAAAATCGGATGCGCCAAGTCCCGCTGTGAAGCCATCACCAATAACTTCGCTTCAGCTCGGCTGAATGCAACGGTCAACAATCGTTTTGCCTCTTCAGTTTGCAAAAACGGATGCCGCCCGTCCACCACATCAAAAATCACCACCTTCTTGGCAGAGCCTTGGGTCCGATGCACCGTGCTGACCGTTACTTCCCGGAAACCAGTCTGAGCCAGTTTCTTGCGAATCAACCGTGCTTGGTTGTTGGCGCCAATCGAATTCTGGCCACCTGTGCCAATTGAAGTCTGTCCAGGGGCTAACGCTGGCAGTTTGAATGCCAACTGTGGATAACTATAGCGGT
>REAW01000055.1 GCA_004293725.1 Curvibacter sp. | reverse complement strand
TACAAAGCGAATGCCCTGCAGGCCGTCAGTCGCATTGGGGAAATGCAGGTGCAACGGGTCTGCCTTTTGGCCACTGCGGCGCGCCGCAATCGCCTCGGAGGCGTCGGTGTACAGATTGGCAAATGCCTCATGGAAGCCTTCGGGGTGACCCGGCGCAATGCGCGACGCACGGGCAGCCAGCGGTAGTGTGCCGGGGCCATTGGGGGTGCGCACCTGTGCAGGTGCGTCCAGCGGCTTGAACTGCAGAATCTGTGGGTGCTCTTGGAGCCACTCTAGGCTGCCTTTGGAGCCACACACCCGGATGCGCAAGCCGTTTTCCACTCCGGCTGCCGCTTGGGTAACCCAGAAACTGCCACGCGCCCCGTTGGTCATGCGGAGCATGGCGCCTGCATAGTCGTGGGTGGTGCGATCGGGGACTATGCTGCCAAGCTCGGCCGCCACCTGGGCTACTTCGAGGCCGGTGATGAAACGCAATAGGTTGTGCGCATGGGTGCCTATATCGCCCATGACGAGCGAAGGTCCACCGCGGTCCGGGTCGTCCTTCCAAGCACGTCGCCCCGGCCCAGGCTTGGCACGGCCACCCTGGACATACTCCACTTGCACCAGGCGAATCTCGCCAAGCTCTCCCGCCATGACCATGGCCTTGGCCTGGCGAACCATGGGGTAACCGGTGTAATTGTGGGTCAGACAAAAAACCAGGCCTGTGGTTTGCACGCGAGCATGCAGTGCTTCAGCCTGCGCCAGGTTGTTGGTCATGGGTTTGTCGCAAATCACGTCCAACCCACGCTCTAACGCTTGCATGGCAAACGTGTAGTGGCTGTCGTTGGGCGTCATGATCGCCACCACTTCCGCGCCATCAGGGCGCAGGGCTTCTGCGTCGATGAGGGTTTGACCACTGGGGTAACAGCGGTCGGACGCAATCCCAATTGCCTGACCGGTGGCGCGCGATCGCTCAGGGTCTGATGACAGCGCCGCAGCCACCAACTCGTAGCGGTCGTCCAAGCGGGCTGCCTGGCGGTGCATGGCACCAATGAAGGATCCGGGGCCACCGCCAATTACCGCTAGCCTTAACCGACGGCCAAAGAGTGTGAAAGCGGTGTTGTCAGACATACATGCGTCCTTGTGAGAGGCCCGGATGATTGGCCACGACTATCAATTTTTAACTTGGGGTTCACGGCCCCTCGTACACTGTTTAGCGGCGTGGCGTCATGGGGCCACGGCCCTCAATGTGGCGGAAGTTGATGCGGCCTTTGCTCAAATCGTAGGGCGACAACTCCAGCGACACGCGGTCACCCGCCAAAATGCGAATATGGTTCTTGCGCATTTTGCCAGCGGAGTAGGCGATTAACTGGTGACCGTTGTCCAGCGTCACGCGAAAACGCGTGTCGGGTAACACTTCGTTCACGATGCCCATCATTTCAATGAGATCTTCTTTTGCCATAGTGGTTTCCTTTGTGCAGTAGCTTACTGGGTGCGGGTGGCACTTTGCACCCAGTGAATGCCTTGCGCAATGGCGTAATGGGCCGCTGCGTCTGGCGTAGAAAAATCGTCATGAAAACTCATGACACGGTCGGTCGACGCGCTGCCGCGTCCGCTAGCAATGGATACTTGTGCGCCAAAACGGCCGCTGATGAGCGGTTTGGAGCAAGCGGCAATACGGTATTTGCCGATGGTAACGGGATGCAAATAAGCAATATTATTGTGGTTCTGAATCATTAAAAAGTACAAGCGCACCAACCACGGCAGAGGCCAAGTGCTCAAAAGAGAAAAGCTGCAGTGCCGTGAGAGGGCGATAGCAGACCGCTAACATATGGTCTGGATTGGCGGCCCCACTGCCGGGGGCGGGTGTGTTGCGGCATGCATACCAGAACACGGCCAATCGCCTTTAAGCGATCGTTTAATGTAGCACGGCACGCCAAAATACGCCGTATTTGGCCCCCAAAGACCCCATATGTTGTGGTTTTCAAGGCAAAACTGCGAAAATTGGCGCTATGAAACTCTGCATTTTGGACAACGACGAGATTGACCCTGCGCTTGTGCCCACCTACGGCAACTACGCCGCCATGATGGAACGCGTGCTGCGCAATGCCGGTGCCACCCATTGGTCCGTGGTTCGATTCAGCACCCCGCTGGGCGAATACCCCGAATCGTTTGCCGACTACGATGCCGTGCTGCTGACGGGCAGCAAGGCCGATTCCTTTTCGGACGAGCCTTGGGTGGTGGAGTTACGCCGCCGCGTAACTGAATTGCTTGAAACTGAAACTAAACTGGTGGGCGTGTGTTTTGGGCATCAGCTCATTGCGCTGTGCATGGGCGCCAAAGTAGGCCGCGCACCACAGGGCTGGGTTACCGGGCGGAATACTTACAACTGGCATGCCAGTGAACTATTACCAGAAGACGAACGTGAAAGCTTTGCTTTGCTTGCGAGTCACCAAGACCAAGTTTTGGAACTGCCAGCGGGCACTACGCTGGTTGCCAGCAATGATCGTTGTCCCATAGCAGCTTTTGCCAAAGGCAAAGAAGTGCTGTGTATCCAGCCGCACCCTGAGTTTGTGGAGGACTACAGTGCTTACCTGCTCAATAAGCGTCGCGCTTTGTTGGGCAATGATCATTACGTGGCCAGCATGGAAAGCCTGGCCCAAGGCCACGAAGGGACTGAGTTTGCGCGGGTCATGGTGGCCTTTATTGAAGGCCGCTTCGCAACGGCGGATTAAACCAACGCCTTTTGCCGCGTTGCCAGCGCAGCGCCTAGCCAAAGCGCGGCGGCCGAAAAAATGAGGCCGCGCGTCAATCCACCGGGACCATCAGCAATCCAGCCCACTACGGTGGGGCCCATAATCTGGCCCGCAGCAAACACGGCAGTGAAAGTGCTAATACCCGCAGCCCACGCAGCGGGTGGCAGGTTGTGGCGCACCAAGGCCGTGGTGGACGCAACCACGGACAAAAACACCGCACCAAACAACAGGCCCGATCCCAGCACCAAGGGCCACCATTGCGTCAGCGCAGGGAGTATGGTTGCGGCCCCCAGCAACGCATTCAATAGGGAAAGGGCACGACCGTCTTTGTGGCGGTCCAGCAGCCCAGCCCATATGCGGCCGGATGCAAACACCGCCAGTCCGAGCAGTGCGTAGAACACGGTTACAGCCTGTGCACTGCTGCCTTGCGCCCGCAACAATGCCACCACAAAGGTCATGTAACCGATGTACCCGACACCAAACAAGCTATAGCCAGCCAACCCATAAGCAAACTGCTGCCACCTGAAACCCAGAGCCACGCCGTCCGCGGCAGGGGCTTGCGATTCCCAACGCGCCATCACCCGGGCCGGCCACACCAATACCGCACTGGCCAGTAAACAGGTAAGCGCCAACACCCACCAAGACCATTGCCAGCCGTGGGACTGGGCTTGTGTTAAGTCCAGAAGCCATGGCACCAGCAAGGCCGACAGTACGATGCCCAAACCAGTTCCACCGTAATACATCCCAAGAAGCAGGCCGCTATGCTGTGGATGCTTGGCGCCCAAGCGCGCTGCCAGCAAACCACCGGCGATAAACACCAATGCACTGGCCACTCCCGCCAACAAACGCTGCAACAGCAAGGGCTGCGCTTCGGTAAACCAACCACTGAGACCCATGAAGAAGCTGGCCAACACAGCACCACCCCACAACAAGGCGGGCGGCCCAAGTTTGCGCATCAGCCAAGGTGTAGCCAATGCGCCCAAAAAATATCCCAACGCATTGGCGGTGTTCATGGCACCGGCCAGCGTGTAGCTCCATCCCAGGTCGGCCCGCATGGCTGGCAAAAGAAGGCCGTAGGCAAACCGTGTAATGCCCAGAGACACTGCCGCCCCGAGCGACAAGGCAATGGCCAGTGCCCACGTTCGGCGCGAGGGAGGCTCTATCTGCGTAAGCACAACACGGGCTAAGCCCGCGCGCTGTTTTGCAAGCGGAATTGGCGCACGACTTGGGCCAAAGCATCCGCCTGCTCGCGCAGCCCTTGGGCAGCTGCGGCGCTTTGCTCTACCAGGGCAGCGTTTTGCTGGGTGGCTTGGTCAATCATGCCGACGGATTGGTTGACCTGGGCAATGCCGCTGGACTGCTCGGTGGCCGAAGAAGAAATTTCCCCAATGATTTGGCCCACCCGTTGTACCCCCTCCACCATCTCTTTCATGGCAGCTCCGGCTTCTTCTACCAGCTTGACGCCTCCGTCCACAGCATGCACGCTGGTACTTACCAGGTCTTTGATTTCGTGCGCGGCCGCTGCCGAGCGTTTGGCCAACATACGCACTTCAGAAGCCACCACGGCAAACCCACGCCCTTGCTCACCGGCACGCGCGGCTTCTACCGCTGCATTGAGCGCCAGGATGTTGGTTTGGAAAGCGATCGAGTCAATCAGGCCAATGATGTCGTTGATCTTGCTGCTGCTGGCAGCAATCTCGTGCATGCTGCCCACCGCTTGTGTGACCACTTCGCCGCCGCGCGCTGCCAGAGTAAACGCTGAATCAGATAGTTGACGGGCCGTTTGGGCGGCTTTCGCGGTCTGCAGTACGTTTTCGGTGAGATCCGCCAAGGAGCCCACCGTGTCTTGCACACTACTGGCCGATTTTTCAGTTCGCATGGAAAGGTCCTGGTTGCCTGAGGCAATTTCCTGGCTGGCCAAGGCTACGGTTTCGCTGGCGTTGCGTACCTGCGATACCAATGCGCTCAAGCCTTCTTGCATAGCCTTTTGGGTACGCTGCAGATCTGCTACTTCATCTTTTCCGTGAACCTCAATGTGCTGGGACAAGTCGCCACCCGCAATCGCCTGGGCCAACAACCGGGCCCGCTCTAGCGGCTGGCAGATGGAGTTCATGTTAAGAATAGTAAGGGGCACCACCACCAGAGTGGCCACCGCCAGGGCAGCAATGAACAGGTACTTCACCAGGCTGCCCACTTTATGCTGTTCGTTCACAGCCTCATTGGCCTTGTCCTGCACGCCGGCTTCCATTGCCTTCATGTGCTGCATCACCTTCTCAATATGCACCAAGGCCTTCTGGCTCATTCGGTTGGCAACGGTGGCGGACTCGTAACCACTGGACTTGAGCTGGCTCGCCACCGGTTCAAACTGTTTCACGTACTCTTTAAGGTCATCTTGCATTTTGCCGGCCAGGGCGCTACTCGATGCTTCGACGCCATTCAGCAAGTGACCCACAATGGAGTCAACTTCTGTCAAATTTGATTTCCAGCGCGTGTAGGCCTTTTCCACTTCGGCGGGGCGCTCGTATTCGATGATCATGTCCTTCTCGGCTGCGCGCAACGTGCTTAATGCGGCTTGAAGCCGTCCCAAGTGCTGCATTTCAGCAAACGAGTTGTCCAAGAAGGCGTCACTTTGGTCCTGGATTTTGCCCATGCCCCACAGGCCACCGACCCCCAGCATGCCCAACAAGGTGAGCACCATTGCAATGGCCCCCAACATGCGCAGGCGGATGGTGAATTGGCGCATCATCGACATCGTGTTCATTGTTGTGTTCCTTGTGTGAGCCTGGCCACTGCGTGCGGCCATTCTTTCAGAGTCTAAGGGCGTGTACAAGCGTCATTTCCAAGCAATGCCAGCCTGTTGGCCGGCTTTTCCGTTCAGCGGTAGGGATTGGGATGCCCGCAAACGACAACTTTCGCGCTCACCGCGGCTCAAGGCGCTGCGCGCGGGGCCAACACAATCACGGCCATGCCTGCCAAGGCAAGACCCACTCCTGCCAAATCCCACAGGGTGGGCTTGATGCCATCGACCAGCCACAGCCACACCAATGCTGTGGCGACGTAAACGCCACCATACGCCGCATACACCCTCCCGCTGGCTGCGGGGTGCAGGGTGAGCAGCCAGACAAACAAAACGAGCGACGCCGCCGCCGGTACCAGTACCCACACCGACGCGCGCTGGTTCAACCACAACCATGGCAGGTAACAACCCACGATTTCGGCCACTGCGGTGAGGACAAAGAGAGCGGTAGTGAGCAGAAATGAGTTCATGAGGCTGCTTGATATGCTCTTAATTCAGGAGCTGTTTGCGCATATTCTGTGCTGTCTAGGGGCCTATTGGACCATGTAATGCCCATAGCGACCAAGATTGTTGGCCAAGGTGTGTTTCGGTTGGCGGCCTGATTTGCCGAACAAGGGGACAACCCGTTGATCGCGTTGGCGCTGGCCGGCAGGGTTTAGGTCACAAACAACGCAATCAAAATGATGATGGGGATAGGAATCCCAAGGAGAAGTAACAGAAGTGAGTGCATGGGTTTCTCCAAGTTGAATGCGTTGTGTGGCGCGAATCAGGCGTCGCGTTGCTGGCCACCCAGGGTCGCGGCCCAACTGGCGACAAAGGCACCGACCAACAAGGACACAAACAACCACAACGCACCATAGGCAGACGCCTTGCGGGCTTTATCTGCGGCATCTTGCGTGGCCGCCTCTGCGTTGTTCAGTCGGTTTTGGGCTTGTACATGGGCATTACTCACCCGCTTCTCTGCGGCGGACTGTGACAACCCGGTGCGTTGCGCCACCATGTGGGCGACGTAGCGCAGGTCGTCTGGTGGCAACGGCTCAGAGCGGCTGGCGTGCATAAAAATGCGTCCCGCTTCGGCAAGCTCCGAGGCATGGGCTCGCGTGGCATCCTCGCTGGGGGGCGCTTGCGCGGTGCCCACTGCAGGCACAGTCAGATCGCGCCGGAACAGCGTGTCGACGAAGTACGCCATGGGGCCTTCAGCAGGGCCGATGGGTGTCCGCGCACTGGCTGTTCCTTCCACTGCAACCGCACTACCGCCGCCCATGGCGGCTGTACCCAGGTGTGCGCCGCCACCGACTATCGAACCTATGGTGGTGGTGAGCAACACCGCCGTCGCCAGTGATGCAACGGCCCAGGCCAAAAAGCCATGTGCGGTATCAAGAAAATAAACCTCGTCCAGATGCACGCCAATCCAGCGGATGTGAGCGACCGGCCAGATAGCCACCGAGGGCTGAAGCCAGCAATTGTGTCAAAGTCAACCAGATGATGGTGGATACGCCAAAAGTCGCAGCCCGCATTCCTTCGCCTGACCACGGCGAAACGGCCGACAAGCCCAAACCCACGCCGAGAATGAGAAGAATCAGTGACAAAGATGCTGCCGCAGCGCCACCGGCCGCAATGGCACTCCAAGAGACGGCGCTGCCAGGGTGGTTGACCCCATCAAAGTCGTCGACTCTGCGATTGCGGTTTTGCAGGAATTTGTCACCACGAAGTGCTGAAGAAGTTGGCATGAAGGTCCCATTTATCAATTGCAAAGAAAGGTATTGCGACTAGTGATGCACGTCATGTCGAAACTGGACCTTAGTCTTGGAGATCACATCTGTATGTGTGAGGACGCACATTCCGCCATCGATACCTGCAATAAGTTTGTTTCAGCAAGATGGGAGAAAACGATAGGCAAGCGCTTCTTTGGAAGAACCATGCGACGCCAAATATTCGCAAGAACCGGCAGCTGGGGGCAGGAGGGCTTGTGCCCTGGCCAACAAATGTGGCCTCTTTCATCAGGCTCGGTACGCCAACGCACGGTGTGCGTATTTCATTTCGCGGATAACTGGGTGCGGCTTAGCTGCACTCTATTTGCGAACAGTTGTACTCAACCCAGAAAGGCCGTCCCATGCAATCGACCCCGAGTCCCAGAACTCGCCACAACCATGCGGCACGAGACCACGAGGAAGCGGCCCAACTGCACCGCGAGGCGGCGGAATGCCACGACCAAAACCGCGCCAACGCCGCACAGCTCAGTGCCGTGAGCGCGCTGGCCATGAGCAAGCGCGCACATGAACGATCGCTCAGCGCCTGCAAAAAATCACAGAACAAAGAAGAAGACAGCTTCTTTCTGTAGGCCCATTTCAACAATTCAACTTTCAATGGAGTAAACCGAACCATGAACAAAGATCAGATCCAAGGCCATGCAAAAACCGCCTTAGGAAGAGTCCAGGAGATTGTTGGCTGGGCCGTTGGCAACAAGGCCCAAGAGATCAAGGGCTTTAGCAAGCAATTGGAGGGCTCCGCGCAAAGAAGCCTTGGCAATGCGAACCAAGCCATGGAAGCGACCAAGACTGGCATGAAAGATTCAAGTACAACCCGCTGAAGCAGTTCTGCAAAGTCTCGTCACCATCGGCCCCCATGGCGAGCGCGCCGTAGAAGCGCTACAGGGCCCGCACTTGGCGTGAATTTAAGCGCGGTAATGAGCAGATTTGTACATGAAAGTTTTTTATACGCTCCTGTTTTAGGAGCGGTTTGCGCATAGTTTGTGCTGGCCAGAGGCATTTTTGATCACTAATCCGGCTTCCAGCGCTTGAGCAACAGGGCATTGGTCATCACGCTCACCGAGCTCAGCGCCATGGCAGCACCCGCTACTACCGGGCTCAGAAAGCCGAGCGCGGCCAACGGAATCCCTGCAGCGTTGTAGGCAAAGGCCCAGAACAGGTTCTGCCGGATCTTGGACACTGTGCGGCGGCTGATGTCCAGCGCCGCCGCTACCAACAGCGGGTCACCGCGCATCAGCGTGATGCCGGCGGCATGCATGGCCACATCGGTGCCACCGCCATTGGGGTTGGCCATGGCCATGCCCACATCCGCGGCTGCCAAAGCAGGCGCATCATTCACGCCGTCGCCCACCATGGCAACGACTTTGCCGCCCGCTTTCAACGCAGCCACCTTGGCCGCCTTGTCGCCGGGCAGTACCTCGGCCAGCACATCGTTGGCGTCTAGACCCAAGCGCTTTGCCATGGCCTCTGCAGCACCGCGGTTGTCACCCGAAATCATCACGGTCTGAATACCACGCGCCTTCAGGGTGGCCAGCGCTTCCTTGGCGCCAGGCTTGGGCTCGTCGGCAAACGCCAGCAGGGCTAGCAGCGTCACGCCACCTACCTCTTGCTCAGCCATGGCCGATACCGTGGCACCGCCCACTTGTAAATCGGCCGCTTGTGCCGCGACTGGCGCCATGTCCACACCCAGCTCCGCCATCCAGCGCAGGCTGCCCAGCAGCAAAGTACGCTGCTCCACCTTGCCTTGCGTGCCACGGCCGGAAACGGCTTGCACGTCAGTAGGCGCCAACATTGGCAGCGTTTTGTCCTTGGCCGCCTGCATCACAGCGCGGGCCAGGGGGTGCTCGCTGCCGCTTTGCAAAGCAGCGGCCAGGGACAGCGCCTCGTTGTCCGGCAGACCTACGGGCACCAGTGCAGTCAGGCGCGGTTGGCCCACGGTGAGCGTGCCGGTTTTGTCAAAAGCCACCACGTTCACGGTGTGCGCCACCTCCAGCGCCTGCGCGTCCTTGATCAGAATGCCGAACTTGGCCGCCACCCCGGTGCCCGCCATGATGGCGGCCGGCGTAGCCAGGCCCAGCGCGCAGGGGCAGGCAATCACCAGCACCGCCACCGCATGAATCAGCGCGACTTCAAAGCTATGGCCGGTGAAGTACCACCCCAGCAAAGTGACCAGCGCAATCACCAGCACCACGGGCACAAACACCGCACTCACCTGGTCCACCAGCCGCTGGATGGGCGCTTTGGCGGCTTGCGCGTCTTCCACCAAACGGATGATGCTGGAAAGCACCGTGTCCACCCCCACCGCCCGCACGTCTAGCACCACGCGGCCTTCGCCGTTGATGCTGCCGCCCGTGAGCTTGGCTCCCACCTCCTTTGTTACGGGCAGCGGCTCGCCGGTAAGCATGGACTCGTCCACCTGCGTGCGGCCTTCGAGCAGCGTGCCGTCCACCGGAAAGCGCTCGCCGGGCTTGACCACAATTTGGTCCCCCACCAACACCTCGGCCACGGGCACGTCCACTTCGCCATCACGGCCGATCAAGTGCGCGGTGTCCGGGCGCAAGCCGTGCAAAGCTCGGATCGCGGACGTTGTCTGGCGCTTGGTGCGGGTCTCGAGCCATTTGCCCAACAACACCAAGGTCACTACCACGGCGCTGCTTTCAAAGTAGAGGTGCGGCTCCATGGCAGCCATTCCATGGGCCGCGTGTTCAGCTGCGCCGCCCCACAAAAAGCTAAGCCACAGCCACATGGACAAACCCCATCCCGCCGTGGTGCCCAGCGCGACCAGCAAATCCATATTGCCGGTGCGTGCCAGCAGCGCATGCCAGCCAGCTTTGTAGAACCGCGCTCCCAGGATGAACTGCACCGGCGTGGCCAGCAAAAACTGCCACAGCGCGGGCAGCATCCAATCTTTGCCAAAGAGGTCACCGACCATGGGCAGTACCAGCGGCGCACACAACGCCAGGCCGATGCCCACCGGAGCGAACCCAGCCCAGGGCGATGCGTCTACGGCATCAATGGCTGCGCTGGGCGCCAACGGCTCGTAGCCTGCATCCCGCACCGCGCGGCGCAGGCGAGCCTCCATGCCGGCATCGTGCACGGCAATGCGGGCGGACTCGGTGGCCAAGTTCACGGTGGCACTGTCCACGCCGGGCACCTTCTTCAGGGCTTTTTCCACACGCGCCACACACGATGCGCAGGTCATGCCGCCAATGCCGATATCGATGGTCGTGGGGGAGGGGGATTCAGTAGTCATGGCGTGGAGCGTAAGCCTTCCTACCATGGCAATGTCAAGCGGCCAGCACACAGACTTGACTCTCCCATGGTGGCAAGGTTCACAATTCCCCTACCAACCCCAAAAGGAGCTATCCATGACCCAAACCTTTACCGTCACCGGCATGACCTGCGGCCATTGCGAGAAGGCCGTGACCCGCGCCATTCAGGACGCGGACCCACAAGCCCAAGTGAAAATCGACCGCAGCCAGAACTTGGTGGAAGTCGAATCCACCCAAGCCCGCGAAACCCTGGCCAAGGCGATTGCCGAAGAGGGCTATGCCGTCGCAGCCTAAGCCTGCCGAGGTGTCCAGCCAGCCGGTCAACATCGGTGAGGCTGCCAGTCAAAGCGGGGTGTCCGCCAAGATGCTGCGGCACTACGAGTCGCTGGGCCTGCTGGGCAAGGTCACGCGCACGGACAGCGGTTACCGGCTTTACAGCGCGGCCGATGTGCACACCCTGCGCTTCATCAAGCGCTGCCGCGACCTGGGCTTCTCCATGGCCGAGATCGGCGAGCTGGTGGGCCTGTGGCAAAACAAGCGCCGCGCCAGTGCCAACGTCAAGAAGATCGCCCAGAAGCATATGGACGAACTGAGTGAGCGCATCGCCGCCATGCAGGCCATGCAACGCACTCTCTCCACCGTGCTGCACTGCTGCCATGGCGACGACCGGCCGGACTGCCCTATCCTCGATGATCTGGCAGGCGACAGCAAAATTGCTCCGTAATTGATAGCTGCTTGTGCAAATACCGTAAGCTCTACAGGACGATATCAAGCATA
>REAW01000022.1 GCA_004293725.1 Curvibacter sp. | reverse complement strand
CACGCATCGCCAAGGCCGCTGATTCGTCATAATTCGGGAGTCCCCCATGGGGGAGTTTGACTGGCCATAAGTGGGGGAGTTTGAAGTGGCCATCGGGGAAAGGCGACTTCCAGCCAACCCGGATATTCGTTTTGGTGTTTCTTTTGGATTTCACCATTCGCCTGTTTATCAATCCTAAGTATTCGCCCAGCTTCATGCTTGGGCAGTGGATCGTCCGCAGGCAGATGCCGGAATACGTGGGAGCACCGCAAAAACGCTTTGCATGGGCCATTGGTTTCACCCTCGCACTCGTGATGGCATACCTTGTGGTCATTAAAGGAGTGGTTGGACCTATCAACATTTTGGTTTGTGGCGTATGCCTAATACTGATGTTCTTCGAAACCTCTTTTGGCATTTGCATTGGATGCAAGGTCTATAACGCATTCAGCAAAGAGAAAGCGCAGCTTTGCCCAGGAGGTGTTTGTGGCGTTGACTTTAAGCCCGCACCTGGTTTGACTATCGGTCAGACGGCGGCTTTCATCGCATTTCTTGGGGCTTTTGCTATGGCGTGGAATTGGACTGTCAAAAATGACCCTTATGCACTCGTTCGCACACATGCAATCGAATCGAACACTGCGGTACCGATTGATTCTGCGGAGGCAGCGCGATGTACGGTTCCGGAGTTTGCGAAGAAGCTAGGTCATGAGGAGATGTGGAAACGCCACAATAACTGCAAGTAGAGCCCTCTGCGCGCGGTGAAGGAGGTGCTATTTTCGTGAACCCCACCGATCCATGATGCGCTTGTCGCGCTCCATCTCGGCTTCGATTGAATCCTTCGGCAGTTGCCTCAGGCATTCCTCCATGGCCTGTGGATCGAGTTTGACAGTCTGCGGAAGTTCAGCCCATACCTGAGGTGCCTTCCCGTCCCATGCGAAGGGATTGCGAAACGCTGGCGGGTCCGGTAAACAGTCGTCCTGGTAGCTCGGCGGTCCATCCGACGCGTAGGGTGTGAATGAAATTGTTTTCTCAAAAATTAGTGGCTTGCCACTCGGCGTTGGGGGTACCCTTCCTAGCGCTAAATATCTTTCATTCGGGAACGTAGACACACGGCCCAGACTTGACCTTACATCGAGTTCAACGAGCACCCGCTACCGCGGCAGTGCTGCCCGCCAACTTTAAAAGCTTAATTTCTCCCACGAAAGTCCGGTTACGAGATTCGGCAATACTGAAATCACGAAATTGAGCCGGCACCGCCAATGACCGCAATGGAGAAATCGATCCGATTTTGAACTGGGCCGCGAATGGCCGGTATCGCTGGAGCCTGTGTGAAAACCTGCTGAATGTGTACACAGCCTAGAGGGACTGTGCGTTGATATCCATGTGAGTTCATTGATGGAGTCGTGCAGATGAAGCGATACATCCAAGGTGAAGAACGAAGTCATGTCACGTTGCTGCCTGCGTGTTTGGACGACTACATCGCCCAAGACAACACGGTTCGAATCGTTTACGTATTTGTGGACGCGCTTGATTTGGCATCCTTCGGGTTTGATGGCATTACACCTGCGGTAACGGGGAGGCCCAGTTACCACCCGTCGGTGCTTTTGATGCTCTACATTTGCGGCTACCTGAACCGCATCCAATCGAGCCGTCGCCTGGAGCGCGAGTGCCAGCGCAATGTTGAGTTGATGTGGTTGACGGGCCGCTTGGCACCGGACTTCAAGACCATCGCGGACTTCCGCAAGGACAACAGCAATACTTTGCGTTTTCACACAGTCTCGCTGCATTGCAGGTCCACGATTTTCTCCAGACCCGACCTTCATTTGGTTTACCTCTGTGCGGGAGCAACGTCATCAACGGGCAGATCGACAGCCTCATGCAGCGCTTTGCCTAGTTTGAAGTGCGGTACACGCGCCGCAGGAATTTCCACTGGATCGTCACTGCGCGGATTGCGATCCATCCGCGAGGCACGGTTGATGACAGAAAAACTATCAAAACCCCTGATCTCAATGCGGTGGCTGACACCAGCAGTAACCGTCTGACCAATTTGAAGCCGCTTTCGCTTTACGTGCCTCTACTGGAAGTGCGTTCGAATCCCGGTTCAGGATTAGAATAAAGACTCGTTTGGTCGGCATGTAGCGGATTGTTTGTGTGATGCGTTCTGCTCCTCCACATACCAAAAAGGCCCATGGACACCATGGGCCTTTTTTTTGTCCTCATGGTTTGACCGACTCTTTGCCATCCGACTACACGTGTGGGAACACGCCAATGGGTTAGCAGGTATTGACGCCAACAGTCGAATGCCCGAAGCTTTGCAAAACTTAATGCCCGGCGATCCGTCGCAGCGGTCTTTACAGGGGGGCAATTCAGTTGTGTGGGAGGCCCTTCCCTTAATAACGAGATTGATGGAGGTAAGGTTGATGAGTCAAGCGTTCACACCTGCTGCAGTTCCTGACGATGAAGCGTGGCGCCTGCAGTCGTTACTGGATTTGAACGTCCTCGACACCGCACCCGAAGCGGAGTTTGACGCGCTGGTCAAAGTGGCGTCTTTGGTGTGTGGGGTTCCCATCTCTCTGATCAGCCTGGTGGATGCCGACCGGCAGTGGTTCAAGGCGGACGTGGGGCTGGGGGCCACGCAGACGCCGCGCGATATCGCCTTTTGTTCGCATGCCATTTTGGGCAACGACATTTTTGAGGTGGAGGATGCGCTCCACGACCAGCGGTTTGCTGGCAACCCGCTGGTACAAGGCGCACCAGATATTCGCTTTTATGCCGGTGCCCCGATCGTGTTGACTAACGGTGCGCACGTGGGCACGTTGTGCGTCATTGACCGCGAACCTCGCAAACTCACGGACCTGCAAAAACAAGTGCTGGTCAACCTGGGCATCGCAGTAACCCAGGCGCTGGAGGCACGCAAGGACTTCAAGGTCGAAAAAGCCAGGGTGGCCGTTATTGCGCGTGATGCAGCAGTAGAGCGGTCGCGGGTATCCCTGCAAAAGATGAAGGTGGCGCTGCTAGAAGCCTCGGCGCTTACCCGCACGATCGATATCCATGCCATTGTTTCCGAGGCAGACCGCAACGGGGTGATTACCCATTGCAACGATGCGTTTGAGCGCATCAGTGGCTATAGCCGGGAGGAGCTGATTGGGCAGAACCACCGAATTGTGAAGTCTGGCCATCAGCCGCAAAGCTTTTGGGAAGAGATGTGGCTCACCATATCCTCAGGCAAACCTTGGCGCGGGGAAATTTGCAACCGGGCCAAAGATGGTCGCCTGTACTGGGTGGACTCCATGATTGCCCCCTTCATTGGCGCTGACGGCTTGGTAGAGAAGTACGTTTCCATTCGGACTGACATTACCCATCGGGTGGTCGCACAGCGCCAATTGGGCGAAATGTCTTTGCGCATGAACCTCGCCATCGAAGGCGGAAACGATGGTTTGTGGGATTGGCCGGATGTTCATCAGGAGGCGCAGTGGTGGTCTCCCAGCTACTACGCGATGTTGGGCTACAGCGATTCGGAGTTGGAGTCTTCGCGTAAAAGTTACCTCACGCTTCTGCACCCGGATTTCGTTCAAAGCAGTCGCCAGGCCAACAAAGCGGCGCTGGCAGGTGGACACATTTTGGACTTGACGGTGCAGCTCAAAACCAAAAGTCGGGGCTATCGTTGGTTTCGGGTGCGGGCTAAAACGGGGCTGGATGCCCAGGGGCGCAGCGCCAGCATGGCGGGTTCTACCCAGGACATCCATGAACAAAAGATGGCTGAGGAAGCGTTGTTGAGTAACAAGCTGTTGCTGGATACATCGCAAGCCATTGCCAAAGTGGGTGGGTGGGAGCTGGACTTGCGGTCAGGCCATTTGTTTTGGACCGAAGAGACCTACCGAATTCACGAAACCTCGCCCGATACATTCAATCCGACCGTGGATGCGGGCGTTGGCTACTTTTTGCCTGATTCCAAACGTCGTATTACCGAGGCTTTGGACGCGGCCATAGCGCGTGGAGAGGGCTATGACCTGGAGCTTGAAACCTACACCACGAAAGGAAACTTGATCGATGTTCGGACCACATGTGTCGTCACCATGGTGGATGGCAAAGCGGTCAAGCTAACGGGTATTTTTCAAGACATTACGGAACGCAAGCGCAATGAGCGTGCATTGCGGGCGGCCAAAGATCGTATGGAATTGGCCACCCAGTCTGGTGGCATTGGGATTTGGGTCTTTGATTTGGTGAAGAACAAGCTGCAATGGGACGACCGAATGTATGCCCTGTACGGCATCGCCAGGCATTCCCAATTGGAGCCCTACAACGTTTGGTCCGACAGCGTTCACCCGGAAGACCGGGCAGCCTCCGAAAAATCCTTGCAAGAAGCGATTGAAGGCAAACGTGACTTTGACGTCGAATTCCGCATCATCTGGCCCGACCAATCGGTTCGCCATATCCATGGCACTGCACGGGTCGAACGCGATACGGCTGGGAAGCCTGTGCAAATGGTGGGTGTGAACTTCGACATTACTGATCAAAAAAACCAGGCCAGCGCTTTGCTTGCTGCGAAGGACTTGGCTGTACAACTCGCACAATCCAAGAGCCAATTCCTGGCCAACATGAGCCACGAAATTCGTACGCCCATGAATGCCATTCTTGGAATGCTGAAGCTCTTGCAGAGTACCGAGCTCACGGACCGTCAACAGGACTACGCCGGCAAGACCGAGGGCGCGGCACAGTCCTTGTTGGGGTTGCTGAATGACATTCTGGATTTCTCCAAAGTTGAAGCGGGCAAGATGACTTTGGAAAGCGAGCCCTTCCGCATTGACCAACTGCTGCGCAATCTGTCGGTCATTCTCTCGGCCAACCTAGGTTCCAAGAACATTGAAGTGCTGTTTGACGTCGATGCGTCATTACCGGCGCTTGTGTTGGGTGACGCCATGCGCTTGCAGCAGGTGCTCATCAACTTGGGCGGCAATGCGGTGAAGTTCACGTCCACGGGGCAGGTGGTGCTGTTTCTGCGCATGCGCTCCCAAACCGATAGCACAGTCACCATCGAATTTGCCGTGCAAGATTCGGGGATTGGCATTGCGCCGGAACATCTGGGTCACATATTCAGTGGTTTTTCGCAAGCCGAAGGTTCCACAACTCGCCGCTTTGGTGGCACTGGCTTGGGTCTTGCCATTAGCCAGCGACTGGTAGCCCTGATGGGGGGTGAAATCCAGACATCCAGCCAACCGGGTGTGGGCAGCACCTTCACGTTTTCCATCGAGTTTCCGACTCTGGTGGGCGGTGCTGACGGTACGGCGGAACCCTTGCCCCCAATCTTCAAGTCTGCGCGTGCGCTGATCGTGGATGACAACCCCATCGCGGGCAATTTGACCCAGCGGATGGCTCGTTCCTTCGGATGGTCGGTCGACCTGGTCACATCAGGCCATGAAGCCATTGACATGGTGTCTGCACAACTCACGGCATCGGCAACCGCATTCCCTTATTCCGTGATTTTCATGGACTGGAATATGCCGGAGATGGACGGCTGGGCAGCCACCCGCCAGATTCGCGCACTTGCCGACAAACACCAGCTTGACCAACCTAAGGTGGTGATGGTGACGGCCCATGGCCGTGAAACCCTGGCGCACCGCACCGAAGACGAGCAGGGGCTCATCAATGGATTTTTGGTGAAGCCAGTGACCGCCGCCATGCTCTATGAAGCGTGGATGGATGCGGGCCGCGGAAACACGGGTGTGAGAAAGCTGGTCCCTGGTCGCAGTAGCAAGCGCCAGCTCCAAGGCCTGCGCGTGTTGGTAGTGGAAGACAACATGATCAACCAACAAGTGGCCGATGAATTGCTGTCTGCCGAGGGTGCGATTGTGTCGCTCGCGGCGAACGGACAACTGGGTGTAGATGCCGTTGCTGCTGCCGCGCCGCAGTTTGATGTGGTGTTGATGGATTTGCAGATGCCCGTGTTGGATGGGTACGGTGCTACCCGTTTCATCAGAGAAAACTTGCATCTGACCGACCTGCCCATTGTGGCCATGACGGCCAATGCCATGGCCAGTGACCGGGATGCTTGCTTGGCGGGCGGCATGACCGAACACATCGGCAAACCGTTCGACATGGCCAAACTGGTGTCCCTGTTGATTCGGTTGACGGGCTTTCAAGGTGAGGCGCAAGCAACGGGTGCGCTGGGCGCGGCGGCTATGGAGGATGTGCCCCAATTAGTGCCCGAAGTTGTCGGCTTGGATATTGCATCAGCCTTGAATCGAATGTCCGGGCTTCGTTCGCTCTACGTGCGTACCGCACGAGATTTCGTCAAGATCATGGACGATATCCCGGCTGAGCTTCGCCAGTGTCTGGCGACAGAGGACAAGCAGCGTGCGGTGAGATGCCTGCACACCTTGAAAGGAAATGCAGGAACGCTGGGCGCCACCGAGCTTGCCGCAATGGCGGGCACACTGGAAAAACTCTGCAGCACGGGTGAGGGCATGAAGGCGTGTGCGGAGAAATTGGATCTGCTGGAGGGGCTGATTCGGCGTACCCAGGAACAAATGACAGAAGCCATCACACGATTGAATTCTGAAGCTGTTGCCCTGGCACCCAAAACCACCGAGAGCAGCAGTCAGACGGTTGGTGTGCTTGCCTGGGATGCCTTGCAATCCATTGCTGACCTTGCCAAGGCGGCAGATATGGCGGTGTTGATGGAGTTTGCAGAGTCGCGGGAGCGTTTGGATGGCCTGCCCGCTGAGTTTATGGAGCGGCTGGAGGAGGCGCTGCAAAACCTTGATCTGGAGTTGGTGGCTGCCATGTGTGAAGACGCCCTGTTGCAACGAGACGCGGGCCATTGAAAAGACCCGGTCGAGGCCCCAACTCCCCATGCCCCTCTCAGCGGATTAGCAAATGCGGGGCAAGGGTTCGCCGCTGAGCCAATCCACCACACGCCGACCGCCAAAACGGGTGGTCATTTGCACAAAATGGTGGGGGTCTTCCGTGACCAACCCTATGCGTGTGGCGCGCTGACCCAGCGGATGCGCGCGCATGGCGGCCAGTACCGCATCGGCTGCTTCGGGTGCCACCATGGCGACGAGTTTGCCCTCGTTGGCGATGTACAGCGGGTCCAACCCCAGCATCTCGCAAGCACCTGCCACTTCTGGCAATACCGGAATCGCCACTTCCTGCACATGCATGCCCACTGCGGACTGCTGGGCAATCTCATTGAGGGTGGTGGCCAGGCCTCCGCGGGTAGGGTCGCGCAACACCCGCACACTGCCCTCGGGCGCGGCGGCCAACATGGCCGCCACCAGAGTGTGCAGCGCGGCACTGTCCGAGCGAATGGCGGTTTCAAACTGCAGTGATTCACGCTGCGACAACACCGCCACGCCATGCTCGCCAATGCAGCCGGACAACAAGATCACGTCCCCCACGCGCGCTTGGGCGCCACCAATGTTGCGCCCATCAGGCAGCACGCCTAAGCCGGTGGTGCTGATAAACACCCCATCACCCTTGCCCTTTTCAACCACTTTGGTGTCGCCGGTGACGATGGGCACGCCGCTCTCTCGCGAGGCCCGGGCCATGGATTCGACGATTTGCTTGAGTTGGGCCAGAGAAAAGCCTTCTTCCAGAATGAAACTGGCGCTCAAATACAGCGGCTGCGCGCCCAGCATGGCCACATCGTTGATGGTGCCGTGCACCGCGAGGCTGCCAATGTCTCCGCCCGGAAAAAACAAGGGCGAGATGACATGGGCATCGGTAGCCATTACCACTTTGTGTCCGGCGGGGATGCTGAGTAGCGCACCGTCGTTGCCTTGGCGCAGGAAATCGTTGTCAAACGCCCTGGCAAACAATTCATTCACCAATTGGGCACCTACGCGGCCCCCGGCACCGTGGTTCATATCCACCACGCCGTGCTTGAAGTCGATGGGCCGCAGGTAGCCTGGTTTTGTGCTGCTCATGCGATTGCCTGGATGGGGATGGCGGATTCAGAATCCCGAAAACGCCCGTAGGTGTAATGCGCGGCACATGAGCCTTCGCTGGAGACCATGCACGACCCCATGGGGCTCTCGGGGGTGCAGACGGTGCCAAACAGCTTGCAGTCAGTTGGACGCTTCACGCCACGCAAAATGGCGCCACACTCGCATTGCTTGTGGTCGGGCACCGCTTTGTATTGCAAATCAAAACGCACCTCGGCGTCAAAGGTCGCAAACTCCGGGCGAACTTTCAGGGCACTGAAAGGCACTTCGCCCAGGCCGCGCCACTCGAAGCTGTCGCGCAGTTCAAACACCTCGGCGGTAATGGCCTGTGCTGCCGCGTTGCCCGTACGGTTGACGGCGCGGGTGAACTGGTTTTCGACTACCGCGCGGCCGTCATTGACCTGGCGCGCCAGCATCAAAATGGATTGCATCACATCCAGTGGCTCAAAGCCGGAAATGACCACCGGCTTGCGGTAGTGGGCGGCAAAGGGCTCGTAGGGGGCAGAGCCAATCACAATGCTCACATGCGCGGGGCCCACAAAGCCGTCAAGCGGCAAGGTGCCGTATTGCGCCACTTCGTGCGATTCCAAGATGTGGGTGATGGCGGCGGGCGTGAGTACGTGGCAGCACAGCACGCTGAAGTTTTTCAAACCAAGGCGCGCCGCCTGTTTGATGACTACGGCACTGGGTGGTGTGGTGGTTTCAAAACCAATGGCCAAAAACACCACTTCGCGCTGCGGGTGGTCTTGCGCCAGTTGCAAGGCATCCGCAGGGGAATAGACCATGCGAATGTCGCCTCCACGGGCTTTGGTCCGCAACAACGACAGGTCTTTGGAGGCGGGCACCCGCATCACATCGCCATAGGTGCAGACCATGGCACCGCGCTCCAGTGCCAGCTGGATGGCCATGTCAATGCGCCCAATGGGCAGCACACACACCGGACAGCCCGGGCCGTGGATCATGCGCACATTGGGGGGTAGCAAGTCCACCACGCCGTAGCGTGCCAGCGCGTGGGTGTGTCCACCGCAAAACTCCATGAAGTTGTAGTGGCGTGCGGGATCAACTGCGGCGCGAATGGACGCAGCAAGGTTTTGCGCCAAGATGCCGTCGCGAAACTCATCAACGTATTTCATGGCTGGGTTGCCTCGGCACCGTTTTGTGACTGGGCCAACTCGGCAAACAGTGCCAGTGAGGCCTGCGCCTCTTCCTCATCGAGCATGCCAATGGCGTGCCCCACATGGACGATAACGAAATCACCTAACTTGGCCTCGGGCACCAAGGCGATGGAAATACGCTTGCGCACGCCGCCCATGTCGACCACAGCCACCTCGGGCTCCGGCATTTCAACAATTCGCGCAGGGAGTGCAAGGCACATAGTCAGCTCTCCAAAATATCCAAGGACTTGTCGATGGGCCAACCAGCCAGCCAGGCTTGCCCGAGGGCCAAACCCTCATCACCCCAACCCACCCATTGGGGTTCAATGATTTGCAGGTCTGCGCGCTCCAAATGGGTGCGTACAGCTTGGCGCAAAACCTGGTTGGCAAAACAGCCACCCGTCAACACCACTTGCCCAATGCCATGGTGGGTTGCCGCCTGAACAGCGGCATGGGCCAGCCCCCCGGCCATCGCCAAATGAAATTGTGCAGCACCGCGGGCCTGTGCTTCGGCGCCTTGCCCGCGCAGGGCAAACATTTGCGCCACGACCGGGTGCAGGTCGAGCGAAGTCCACTCAAACAAAGAATCCGGATGCGCGTTACGCCACTGCGCAGCGAGCTGCTCCAGTGCCATGGCCGCCTCGGCCTCGTGGCTCTGACGCACGCTGATGCCTAGCGCACCCGCGGCGGCGTCAAACCAGCGCCCGGCACTGCTGGAGCGTGGGCAGTTCAAACTGCGCTGCAGCATGGTGTGTACTGTTTTGGTGGTGGCTGATCCGACAAGCGGCGCAAAGAAGGTTTCAATTTCATCCCCACGGCCCGTGGCAAACAGCACCGCAGCGGCCAGGCGCCAAGGCTCGCGCGCCGCCGCATCACCGCCGGGCTGGGCCAGCGTGGCCAGATGGTCCACGCGCTGAAAAGTGTGCCCGTGGTCTGCGCCATTGACCCACAACACCTCACCGCCCCAGGGGCTGCCGTCGGCGCCCAGGCCAAAGCCATCCAGTGTGAGGGCGATGACCGGGTGACAAGTGCCTTGCTCAGCCAACACCGCGCCCACATGGGCATAGTGGTGTTGCAGGGCATGGGCCGCGATGCCCAGACGGTTTGCCAGCTCGGTGGCAAGTTGGGTGCTGTAAAAGTCGGGGTGCAGGTCGTGGGCCACGGCATGCAACGGTCCACTCGCCAAAGCCAACAAGGCCTCGACCGATTCGGCCAATGCATGGCGGCTTTCGGGGGAGCGCAAGTCGCCGTGTAATGCCGACCAGTGGGCTTGGTCGCCGTCGACCAAGCACGCTCGATTTTTCAGATATGCACCACACCCCAATACGCGTCGTCGTGCGGGTCGGGCCAGGCGAGCGGTGTGGGCCAGCGGGTTCACGGTGTTCCCGTCAATGGCGGTGGCCGTGCACCAGCCAGTCCAACCACGTATCCATGCCATCGCCCCGAGTCGCAGAGACTTGCAGCACTTCAATGTCCGGATTGATGCGCCGTGCCGCCTCAATGCAGCGGGTCACATCAAAGGGCACGTAAGGCAGCAGGTCAATTTTGTTGATGACCATGAGCTGCGCGGCAGCAAACATGTCGGGGTATTTGAGGGGTTTGTCTTCGCCCTCGGTCACCGACAGAATCACCACCTTGGCGGCTTCGCCGAGGTCCCATAACGCCGGACAGACCAGGTTGCCCACGTTTTCAATGAAGAGCAATGCGTCTGGGCCAGCGGCATGGCTGTGGCCGTCCGCATGGGAGTGCGAGTGGGCATGGGAGTGCAAGTCCAGCTTCGCAAAGGCGTCACCCACCATTTGGGCGTCCAGGTGGCAGCCGCGACCGGTGTTGACCTGAATGGCCGAGGCCCCGGTGGCGCGAATGCGGTCTGCGTCCAGCGTGGTTTGCTGGTCGCCCTCAATCACCGCAACGGGCAGGTGTTGGGTACGTGCTTGCAAGGCTGTGATCGTGGCACACAGCAAGGTGGTTTTGCCGGAACCCGGGCCTGACACCAGGTTGTAGGCGGTGACGCCATGGGCCAAAAAATGCGCGCGGTTGCGGTCGGCCAGGCGCTGGTTGGCGCCCAGTACGTCGGCTTCTATTTGGATGGTGCGTTGCTTGCTCAGGCCAGGTACATGCGCCGTTGCACCCCCAAGTCCATAGTGCAAGTCACCCCGGGCGTCTTGCACCGCAGCGCTGTTGCCGGGTAATACTTCAACATGGGCTTCATCGTTGCCGCATCCACACACTACACACATGGTGTTTCTCCTTTATTTCACGGATTTATTCTTCGACCACGACCAGATCCACTACCCGCAGCGCATCCCCTTGGAGCACCTTGAGCGGGTAACCGTCGCACGCCGGGCAGGGGTCTGCGCGAGTGGTAATTGTTACCTCGGTTGCACAGGCATTGCACCATGCGCGTCCAGGGGGCTCGTCAATCACAATGGCCGCCCCTTCCAGACAGGTACCGGGCACCATGGCCTCCAGTGCAAAACGCAGCGCGGCTACTTCCACGCCTGCCAGTGCACCGGCTTCCAGTTTCAGTGTGGCCACGCGACTAAAGTGATCGCGCGCGGCGGAGCTTTCCACCATGCGCACAATTTCTTCAGCCAAACTCAGTTCGTGCATGGTCCGGGCTTCACTGCAAGGCAGCTCACGCTTGTTGAAGCCAAGTTTGCGCCCATTGGGTAGCCGCCTTCAGGTTCTCCAGCGCCATGGCACTGGGTGGTTCGCCCAACTCAAAGCCTTCACCGCGAATGGCCAACAGGGTGCAAGGTGGCGGTGCGGTGCCCTGCAAATCCACAAACACGTGCATCAAGGCCTGTGGACTCATGGCGTGGGTGGTAAAACTCGCGTCTTGCACAGCCTGCAGGGGAGTGGCCTCAAAGGGCGCAGTGCAGTTCAGGCTGGCATCGATAAAAAGAATGCGCGTACGCCCCACCAAATCGAGCGCGTGCTCCACCTGCAATTGGTAGTCGTCCAAAAACTCGACGGCGCTATTTGCTTCACAAGCCGCGCGTAGTTGTTCCACACAAAGGGGCCCCAACGCGTCATCGCCCCGGCTCAAATTGCCCCAGCCGAATACCAGCAGAGGCGGCACCGATGTGGACGTCATTCCCCCAAACCGCCCGCGCTACTGAGGTCATGCACCAATTCACCTTGTGACTTGCGCACGCGGTCGATCAGTGTTCCGTCGTGCGCTACCAGGGCAACGTCTAGCGGCATTTGTCCCAGTGCATGGGTGGCGCACGACAGGCAGGGGTCGTAGGCCCGTATGGCCACCTCAATGTGGTTGAGCAGGCCTTCGGTCAACTCCCGTCCATCCAGATAGTCACGTGCCACGGCCCGCACGGCTTCGTTCATGGCCTGGTTGTTGTGGGTGGTGGAGACGATCAGGTTACAGCGGGTGACCAGATCGTTGTCTCCCACGTCGTAGTCATGGATCAGCGTGCCACGCGGCGCCTCGATGATGCCCACGCCGCTGCGCTGACGGGTACCAGTGCTCACCAAGTCCCCCGACAGCAGCGCCGGGTTGTCCAGCAGCTCGGCAATCACTTCCACCGCATGCAGCATCTCGATCATGCGGGCCCAGTGGTAGGCCAGTGTGGCGTGCACCAGGTCGCCCTGGCCCCAGGCGACAAAGGCCTGGCGTTCGACTTCGGCCCGCGGGGTGGGAATGAAGTCGCAGTTTTGCACCCGCGCCAAGGGCCCCACCCGGTACCAGCCCTGCTCGCGACCCAGGCTGCGCAGGTGGGGGAACTTCATGTAGCTCCAGGAGCGCACCTCTTCTTCAATCAACTCCAGGTAGCGCTGGTCGCTGACTCCATCGAACAGAATTTTTCCGTCGGCATCGCGCGCACGCAAAACACCATCGTAAAAATCAAGGCCGCCGTCGGGGCGCACCAGCGAGAGCAGGTTCGAGCGGAAAGTACCAAACTGGTTGTAGAGCGCCGGGTTCTGCGCGTGGAGTTGTTTGGCAATGTCCACCGCGTCCTGTGCCCAGGCCAGCATTTGGGGGAGGTCACGTTTGAGGGTGTCGCGTTCTTCGGCGGTGACCAGTTTGTTCACTCCCCCAGGGACT
This sequence comes from Curvibacter sp., assembly GCA_004293725.1. GTDB lineage: Bacteria > Pseudomonadota > Gammaproteobacteria > Burkholderiales > Burkholderiaceae_C > Allorhodoferax. The sequence continues at coordinate 35,225 of REAW01000022.1, read as the reverse complement.
GCACCGGTGCCGTGCACGCGTTTGCCGGAGGTGATGCGAATGACTTCTTGACCAAACTTGCGCAGAAAGATGCCCTTTTTGGCGATCTCGGGGTGGGCTTGGGCCACACCGACGATGTTGCGCTTGGCCACTTCGGAGTCAAAGCCAAACAGCAGATCGGGTGACGACAAATGAAAAAAGTGCAGCGCGTGCGATTGCAACATTTGCCCGTAGTGCATGAGCCTGCGTACGGCATCGGCGCTAGCCGGCACCGGCAGGGCACCAATGACGCGGTCGAAGGCCTTGGCTGCCGCCAGATGGTGCGACACCGGGCAGATGCCGCACAGCCGCTGCACCATCACCGGCACTTCCCAGTAAGGGCGTCCCTCAATGAATTTTTCGAAACCCCGGAACTCGACAATATGCAGGCGCACTTGCTGCACCCGGTTGTGTTCGTCTAAAAGCAACGTCACTTTGCCGTGCCCCTCCACGCGGGACACGGGGTCAATGGCCACCCGGCGTAGCCCCTCGGGATTGGCAGCCGTCTCTAGTGCAAAGCTCATGGTCTGCTTTCGTTAGTCATAGTGCATCAGCCCGTGCCCTAAATGGGGCGTTCGGCCAGCAATGAGATCATTGAGGAATGTCCAGATCGCGTCACCCGAAGGGGGGCAGCCCGGCAGAAAGTAATCGACGTGCACCACCTCGTGGATCGGGTGCACTTGGTTGAGTGGTAAAGGTAACTCTGGGTCATTGGGTATCTGGCTATTGGCGCTGATGCCAGTTTGGGTGCAATAGACGTCCCGCAGAATTTGCCCTACATCGAGCTGGTTGCGTTGGGCAGGAAGTCCGCCGTTGATGGCACACGCACCCACGGCTACCAGGGTTTTGCAATTGGCCCGAAATTCGCGCAGCACGTGCACGTTTTCGGCATTACACAGCCCGCCCTCAATGAGCCCGATATCGCAGCGGCCAATAGTTTTGATGTCGGTCAGCGGGGAGCGGTCAAATTCAACCACCTCCAGCAGTTGCAGCAAACGTTCGTCAATATCCAGAAACGACATGTGGCAACCAAAACAGCCTGCCAAGGAAACGGTGGCCACTTTCAGCTTGCGCGGTGCATGCAACGGCGCCGTTGCAGGAGGGGTGAAACTCATGTTGCGTCCTTTTCAACCTGTTCTGACACCGGTTTGATGTCGAAACGGCGTTGACCAATCGGGGTGGCAAAGCCATGTCGTTTGGGCAGGATGGCCCCCACCGGGCAAATGTGGGCCGCGCAATCATCAATGTGAAGGGCGCTATCGCCCAGCAGCCCTGTGGCACTGTTGACCACCAAGTGGGTTTGAATGCCATGGCCGCCAATGGCAAAGACGTTCTTGCCATCGACCGTAGCGCTGGCCCGCACGCACAGCCCACACAAAATGCAACGGTTCAAGTCCAACAGTACATCGGCATGGCTGGCATCCACCGGGCGGTTGGGGTACAGCTCCTCAAAATACGGCCCCTCCATACCCACTTCGTAGGCTGTGGCCTGCAGCAGGCAATCGCCACTTTTCTCGCACGATGGGCAAAAATGGTTGCCTTCGACAAACAGCATCTGCAGCAATGTTTTGCGCTGCGCATTGAGTTCATCGGTATTGCTTTGCACCTCTTGCCCGGCGCTGGCCATGACGGTGCACGCGGCACCCGTGCGGCCATTGACCTTGACCGTGCAAACACGGCAAGAGCCATGGGCGCCAAATTCCGGCTTCCAGCACAGGTGCGGAATATAGTGCCCCGCCCGGGTGGCGGCCTGCAGGATGGTGTCGCCTGTCGCAAACTCGACGTCTTGTCCGTCAAGTTCAAAAGTGCCCGGGCTAAGCGGGTCCATACGCTGATCGGTCATTCCGTGTTCTCCAGGTGGGCACCGCTGTCGTCGCGCGCTGTGGCTAGGCGCGCTTGCGACAATTCGGCATCCAGGTCAAAGCCAGGCACAAAATGCAATGACTGCAAGTGCCGCTCATAGGCCGGGCGAAACTTGCTGATCGTGTCACGCAGGGGGTTGCAGGCCGCAGCCCCCAGGCCGCAGTGGGTGGTGCCGTGCATCAGTTTGTCCAGTTCGAACAGCACCTGTACATCGGCCGCAGAGCCGTCACCGCGCTGGAGCTTCTCCATGCGGCGCACCACCAGCTTTGTGCCCACCCGACAGGGGGTGCAAAACCCGCAACTCTCGTGGGCAAAAAAATGTGCAAAGTTGCGTGCCACCGTGAACATGTCGCGGGAACGGTCAAACACCATAAAGGCGCCAGCCGTGGGTACATCCTCAAAGGCAATGCGGCGATTGAACTCGAATGCCGACAGGCACACACCCGATGGCCCCCCCACTTGCACCGCCTGCGTGTCGCGGGCGCCGCAGTCTTCCAGGATACGGCCAATGCGGGTGCCGAAGGGGTATTCGTAGATGCCCGGGCGCTCACAGTCGCCGGAAACTGAATGGATTTTGGTACCGGTGGACTGGTGCGTACCGATCCTGGACCACCAGTCGCCCCCATGCAGCGCAATATGGGTGACCGCGCTGAAGGTCTCCACGTTGTTGACGGTGGTGGGTTGCCCCAGGTAGCCCTTTTCCACTGGAAAGGGCGGGCGAATGCGCGGCGTGCCGCGTTTGCCTTCAAGTGATTCAATCAAGGCGGATTCTTCTCCACACACGTAGGCGCCGGCCCCTATATGAATGTCAATATCGAAATCAAAACCCGCATGCCCCTGGATGGAAACACCCAGCAAATGCTGAGTGCGGCGGCGCTGCAATACGGCTTGCAGGTGCTCCAGCAGGTAGCGGTATTCGCCGCGTAAGTAAATCATGCCGCGCCGAGCGCCCACCACCCAGGCAGCTATCGTCATGCCCTCGACGACGCCATCGGCATAACTGGTCAGTAGCACGCGGTCTTTGAAGGTTCCTGGCTCGCCTTCGTCGGCGTTGCACACTACGTAGTGCGTTTCGCCGGGTGCATTGCGGCAGAATTCCCATTTGGTAGCAGTGACGAAACCTGCACCGCCACGACCACGTAGCCCGGATTGCTTGAGGTCATCCAGCATGCCTTGCGGCCCTCGTGCGATGGCAGCGGCCAAGGCCTCGCCGGGTGCGGGCTGGGTGCCCAGTTTGACATCGGTGAGTCGGATCTGGTCGTCTACGCGTGACCACTCAGGCGGCCACTGCGCAAGGGGCACCTGGGCTTCAATCAAAGCGGCCATGTGTTCAATGCGCCCCGGATTCAACCGGGTGACGACGTGGTGATGGTTGACCAGCAGGGCCGGGCCTTGGTCGCACAGGCCGGTACATGAGGCCAATTCGACGCTGACGCGCCCGTCTGCGCGTGTCTGCCCCCTTGTAACCCCCAAACGCTGGCACAAATCGCGCATCAGCGCTTCATTGCCCAGCATGCGGTCGGTGATGTTGTTGCTGAACAAGATGCGGTAAGCGCCTACTGGTTTGGTGTGAAAGAAGCGGTAAAAACCCGCAACGCCCTGGACATGGGCCAGGGTCAATCCCAGTGCGTTTGCAATGTTGTTCAAGACATCCCGGGGCAGCCACCCGCTCAGTGCCTGCACCTCCCGCAGTATTTGCACCAGGGCATGCGGCGATGCACCGTGCCCCTCGATCAACCTCTGCAGGGCAATAGAAGACAGCATGGCGCCGCCTGCAGCGGGGCTACTTTCATGCAGGTGGAGGGACTTTTCGGGTGTGCTCATAGGTTCAGACGGGGTGGGATAAACCGGTCTCACTTCAGTCGTGGCTCGGTGCGTTCAGGCCCACGCAACCAAGATGAAGCCGATGTTGACCGCTCATCGCCGATGCACCTTGATCTGCGTCAACTGTTTGGTTTCGTTTGCGGGATCCATTTTCAGCTTTGCAACGCTGGACCGGTACCTTGGTGCTTGGATCGCTAAACACATCTGACCGATTGGTGCGCCAAGTTGTGCCGCGACAGTCGCTCATCTGCACTCGTATATGTCTTTATTTTGTAATCTTCCTGTCGCATAGTCGCAGTTTTTCTTTAATGTTTTGGGGTGCTTGTATGGGAATGGATAGCAAATATTTCCGCCGCAGTGCGGTGGTGGCGGGCTTGGCAATCACATTGATGGGACCCGTAGCGTGGGCACAATCCGGCACTGCAAGTTTTCCCGAGCGGCCCGTAAAGATTGTGGTGCCCTTCGCGCCCGGGGCCGGTACAGATGCCATGGGGCGCCTCATGGCCCAAAAACTCGGCGAGGTGATGGGCGGGAGCTTTGTGGTGGAGAACCGGACTGGCGCGTCGGGTGCCATTGGCACGCAGTTCGTGGCACAGCAGCCGGCGGATGGGTATACCTTGCTATTGGTGGCATCACCTTTCACTACCGTGGCTGCTTCCTTGCCCACTGCGGGGTATGACCCGCTCAAGAGTTTTGCGCCGGTGGGCATGATTGCCAGCGGTCCCCTGGTCTGGGCGACCAACCTCCAGACCGGTATTAACACCATGCCGGAATTGGTGGCGTATGCGAAGCAGAAGCCGGGCGTGTTGAACTATGGTTCGGCCGGCGCTGGTGGGGTAAACCATCTCGTGTTGGAACTGCTCAAAGCCAAGACAGGCACCTTTATCACCCATATTCCTTACCGCGGTGTGGCCCCGGCTGCCATGGACATGGTGGCTGGCCAAGTGCAGTTGGTGACCGGCACGATCCCCGCGTTGCTGCCCCTGATCAAGGACGGCCGCATCAAACCGCTGGCCGTGACCAGTGCCAAGCGCTCCAGTGCCATGCCAGACGTCCCCAGCATGGCGGAGGCCGGATTCAAGGGCTTCGACGTACTGAACTACTTTGCGTTGGCGGCACCTGCGGGCACACCCACAGCAGTCCTCGACAAACTCAACGCAGCGCTGAACAAAGTGGTGCTATTACCCGAAGTGGTCGCGCGTTTCAAGCTGGATGCGGTCGATGCAATGCCGGGAACACCTGCAGCGCAGGCCAAATTCATAGAAGCCGACTACCGTGCGTGGCGCGAAGTCGTGCAGGTCCAAAATCTCAAAATCGAATAAGCGCGCGAGGTACCGTTGGCGCACATCTGGCACGGTTTAGCCCTGCTTTTGGCGCTCTAAGTTGCGCCCGTTAGTCTGGCGTGCGCAGAGCGACCGTGGAACAATGCCGGTATGCGCGTTCGCTTCCTATTCGTTCTGCTGGCAAGCATCTTGGTGATGTCGTGGGCCGAGGCCCAACTGCCCAAGCGCGACCTCACGGTTGAGCTGCGACAAATTGAAGAGGGGCGTGAAGAAGGTACCAGCTTCCGTGCGGGCCCTTCGGATATGCCCCCCTTGTTAACTCCCCAAAAAATCCAGGTACGCAATGGCGAAAAGGGGTCGCTGCGCATGAATTTGTCCGTGCCTATCCAGTGGGTTGAAGCGGCCCAGGCGGGGTCTAGCCACAGCGGAGCGGGCGTCAAGCAGGCTCTGCAGTGGTTTGATGTGGGCCAAACTATCAGCGTGACCCCACGCTGGGCTGGAGGCAACCGCGATGCGGCCGTGGAGGTGGAAGTGCAGCAGGCCGATATGGCGACTCGCAGTAACGCTGACATGCCCAGCCAGAGCCGAAGCCAGTTCAGCAGCACCGTGACAGCGCCGCTGGCGCAATGGGTCACCATTGCCGCCACTGGCCCTGCGCCAGCGCGGCAAGGCAGCTACAGCAGCACTGGCAGCGGCGAAGCACGCCGCCTGCTCCAAATACGGGTGATGGTTCCCTAGACTGCTGCTTTAGGTTCGCGCATGGCGCACCTGTGGTTTGAAGCGTTATTGGCCTGCAGCCCTTTTGAAATATGCGCAAATAGCTATCAAATGAATAGCGTTATTTGCTGTCAGTGGCCTCGGCCAACGCGGCCAGTGCCTGCACCGCGCGGTCCAGTGCGGAACTGTCCAGCACTTCCAGTTGGGCTTGCAGTGTGGCTATAGCGGCTGCGCCGTCTTGTTGCAACTGGCCAATGGCTTGGCCCGCCACCTTGGGCGACGCAAAGCCTTTGCTTTGCAGCAGCATGGCACCGGCCGTATCCACCAGCTTGAAATAGAAGAGGCCATCTTTCTCGCGGTACTGTTTGAAGGCTGCGAGCGCTCCCTTGCTGGTTTTTTCTGCCTTGGCTTGTACCGCGCTGCCCAGGCCGCGCAGGCCCACGGCGCTGCGCAGTTGGGTCATGAAGGGTGTGGCAATGGCGCGGGCCTTTTGGGCACCGACCAGCAGCAGGGCCTCTACCTTCTCAGGGTGGGCCATGTAGTCCTCGTAGGCGGCGCGCATGGGGGCAATTTCGCGGTCAATGCGCTCGAACAGCACGGCCTTGGCATCGCCCCATGCAATACCGTCGGCAAAGGACTGGCGCAGCGCGGTGGTCTCTTCTTCCGACGCAAACGCCTGATAGATCTGGAACAGGGCCGAGCCCTCGGTGTCCTTGGGTTCGCCGGGCGCACGTGAATCTGTCTTGATGCCGGCAATAAGCTTTTTGAGTTGTTCCCGGCTGCTGAACAGCGGAATGGTGTTGTCGTAACTCTTGCTCATCTTGCGGCCATCCAGGCCGGGCAGGGTGGCGACCGCCTCTTCAATTTCGGCCTGCGGCGGCACAAAGTGCTCACCGTAGCGGTGGTTGAAGCTGGCGGCCATGTCGCGCGCCATCTCGATGTGCTGGATCTGGTCGCGGCCCACGGGTACCTTGTGCGCGTTGAACATCAAAATGTCCGCGCCCATGAGTACCGGGTACATGAAGAGGCCGGCGGTCACGTCGGCATCGGGGTCCATGCCGGCTGCGCTGTTCTTGTCCACCGAGGCTTTGTAGGCGTGTGCACGGTTCAGTACGCCCTTGCCCGTCACGCAGGTCAGGAACCACGTGAGTTCAGGAATCTCGGGGACATCGCTTTGGCGGTAGAACGTCACCTGTTCGGGGTTCAGTCCTGCAGCCAACCAACTGGCGGCAATCTCCAAGGTCGAGCGCTGGATGCGTGCCGGCTCGTCAATCTTGATGAGCGCGTGGTAGTCGGCCAGAAAGTAAAAGCTCTCCACGCCCGGTGTCTGGCTTGCGCGCACAGAGGGGCGGATGGAGCCTACATAGTTGCCCAGGTGGGGCGTGCCGGAGGTGGTGATGCCGGTGAGGAAGCGGGTGGTACTCATGAAAATCGATCAGACAAAACAGAAAAACTATTGGGTGAGCAGTGAAAGTGGGGTGAGCAACAGGTCCAACAGGCCAAAGGTCAGAGCCATCAGGGGCTGCATCCACAGCGTGCTCAGCACGCCGGCAATCACCAAGCCCATGACGATGAAAAATCCCCAAGGCTCGATGCGTGAGACGGCCATGGCCTGTTTGAGAGGCAGCAGGCCCACCAAAATGCGACCACCATCCAGTGGCGGCAATGGAAAGAGATTGAAGACAAACATCACCACATTCACCAGCACGCCACCTTGGCACATTTTCAGGAAGAAGGGCTCGGTAACCCCCACACCCTGCAACAGGTACAGGGCTATGCCCCAAGCCAGGGCCATGGCGAGGTTCGCTCCAGGTCCGGCCAGCGCCACCCAAATCATGTCGCGTTTGGGATTTTTAAGATTGCCAAAGCGCACCGGTACCGGCTTGGCATATCCAAACAAAAAGGCACCCGAGGTAGCGAAGTACAGCAACAGCGGCATCAGGATGGTGCCCACCGGGTCGATGTGTTTGGCCGGGTTCAGCGTGATGCGACCCATGGACCAGGCGGTTTTATCGCCGAAATGCAGGGCCGCGTAGCCGTGGGCAGCCTCGTGCACCGTGATGGCAAACAGCACGGGCAGGGCGTAAATGGCAACGGTTTGGATCAGGTGTGCAAAGTCCACAGGGCAATTGTCTCAAAGTGAAATGGGAAGAGTGGCTGGGCTAAAGTCCAATGGAAGCAAGGTCGCCGCCGCCCTGACGAATGACTTCAGGCGCGTCACCGGTCAGGTCAATCACGGTAGTAGGTTCTGCAGCGCAGGCCCCAGCGTCAATGACGGCGGCAATCTGGTGCTCGTAGCGTTCGCGGATGTCCTGCGCGTCATTGAGCGGCTCCTTCTCGCCATTTGCTATCAAAGTAGTAGCTAGTAGCGCAGAGCCATGAAGGGCGAGAAGCTCCTGCAGCGTTTTGTGCTCGGGTACCCGCAGGCCAATGGTTTTGCGCGAGGGGTGGCTTACACGGCGTGGCACTTCTTTGCTGGCTTCCAGAATGAAGGTGTAGGCGCCAGGGGTGGCAGCCTTCAGCAAGCGGTATTGCGCATTGTCGACGCGGGCGTAGCTGGCCAGCTCACTAAGGTCGCGGCACAGCAGGGTCAAGTGGTGTTTGTCGTCCACCCTACGAATGCTGCGCAGTTTGTCGGCGGCGGCCTTGTCATCCAAGTGGCAGACCAGGGCATAGCTGGAGTCGGTGGGGACGGCCAGAATGCCGCCTTTCTCCAACATCGCAACTGCTTGCTTGAGCAAGCGGGGTTGTGGATTGTGGGGGTGAACTTCGAAATACTGCGCCATGGCACGGCAAGCGCTTGCGCGCTCGTTCTCTTGTTTTTATTGGATACGGGAGCTCAGCAACTCCCACACGGGAATCAGGCCATGGGGAAGGGGCGGCAAAGTGCCCAGCTCAGTGTGGCTCTCGTCGGGGCTGTGAAAATCGCTACCGCGCGAGGCGGCCAAACCGAACTCCTTGGCGGTCTCGGCGTAAATCTGGTACTCGGGCACCGAATGGCTCCCGGTCACCACCTCCACGCCTTGCCCACCGTAGCCCTTGAACTCGGTGAACAGCGCAAACTCTTCATTGGGCGTGAATTTGTAGCGCGCCGGATGCGCGATCACGGCCACTCCTTCGGCTTGGGTTATCCACGTGACGGCGTCTTTGAGTGTGGCCCACCGGTGTGGCACAAAGCCGGGCTTCCCCTCGGTAAGGTACTTGCGAAACACTTCATTGGTCTCTTTGCACACGCCGCTTTCCACCAGATAACGCGCAAAGTGGGTGCGTGAGATGAGCTCAGGGTTCCCCACAAACTTCAGTGCACCTTCATAGGCATCTTTGATGCCAACCTTGGCCAGTCCGTCTGACATTTCCATCGCCCTTTCTTGGCGGCCACCACGCGTTTGGCGCAGGCCCTGGCGCAGGGTTTCGTTGTCAGCGTCAAAGCCCAAACCGACGATGTGTACGGTTTGGTTCAAAAAGGTAATGGAGATCTCCACCCCGGTCAGGTATTGCATGCCCTCGGCGTGGGCCGCATCGCGGGCACGCTGCAGGCCTCCCACCTCGTCATGGTCGGTCAATGCCCACAAGTCCACCCCATTGCTTTTGGCGCGTGTGGCAATGGCTTCAGGGGTGAGGGTGCCATCGGACACCACAGAATGGCAATGGAGGTCGGCGTTGAGTAGGGTAGTCACCGGGCCATTTTAGGCCCTGGACCTAAAACGCCGGGGTCGCGGTGTATTCGTGGACCAGACCAGACACAGGGTGAGGAAAACTCAGCAGGCCCGAGTGCAGCAATAGCCGGTTCGATTGGGCTTGTACGTCAGGCGGTGCGTACAGCGTGTCGCCGAGCATGGGGTGGCCAATGGCTTGCATATGCACGCGCAATTGGTGGGTCCGTCCGGTCACGGGCTCCAGCTCCACCCGCGAGGTGTTGTCCACAGCGTTTACCGCCGCGCAACGCCAGCGGGTCAGCGCGCTTTGCCCCTCGACGTGGTTGATGGTGCGTTTGGGCCGGTTGGGCCAGTCCACCAACATCGGAAGGTTGATCTCGTGCCATTGATCATCCATGGTCAGAAGGCCCGTCACCACGGCATAGTAGCGCTTGTCCACGCGGCGCTGTTCAAACGCCAAGTTGAGCGCACGCTGGGCCGGCAGGCCACGTGCGAACACCACCAACCCCGAGGTGTCGCGGTCCAGTCGATGCACGACCAGGACGTCCGGGTAGCGTGCCTGTACGCGCTTGCTCAGGCAGTCTTGTTTTTCCGGGCCACGGCCGGGTACCGTCAGCAAGCCTGAGGGCTTGTTCAGCACTACGATGGCATCGTCGGCGTGAACCACCTCCAGTGGCAAGGTGGCAAAGTCTTCAGTGGTGAGCATCAGGGGAGGTCATCAAACGTTGCACCGTTTCGCACAACTCGTTCACATCGTTGGGTTTGTAGATCAGGGCATTGGCGCCTTCTTGCAAGGCGGCCTGTTCAATCTCGGGTGTGACATACCCGGATGCCAAAGCCACGGGCAAGTCCCCGCGCAAGGCTTTGGCTTCGCGCAGCAGTTCTACCCCGCTGAAGCCGGGCATGTTGTAGTCGGTCACCAGCAAGTCGTACATGCTGGCCTGGGTTTTCAGCGCTGCCAGTGCAGCATGTGGGTCAGTAAAAGCGGTGACGGTAAATCCCTTGCGGGTGAGCACGCGCGTGACCAGAAACACCAAGGCTTGGTCGTCGTCTACATACATCACATGGCGACCACTGCCTTGGACTTCCGGCGCTGCCTCCGCTTCGGGAGCAACTTGCGGGATCTGTTGCGTAGCGGGAAAGTACAACGTGAACACACTGCCAACCCCCACCGTACTTTGGACATCAATACCGCCTTGGTGGGTCTGCATGATGCCGTGTACCACGGACAGGCCCAGACCCGTGCCCTGGCCTACCTGACGCGTCGTAAAGAACGGCTCAAAAATACGCTGCATTGTCGCTTCGGACATGCCACCGCCAGTGTCTTGTACGCGGACCGTGACATAAGGTCCGGCGGGCACACCCAAATGGTCACTGAAAGGCAGCGTTACGTCGGTTTGCCCCAGTTCAATGGAGACGGTGCCCCGATTCTGGCCAATCGCCAGGATGCCATTGGTGCAGAGATTGAGCAGGGCTTGCTCTACCTGCGTAGCATCTGCCAGTACCGAAGCGATAGGCCCGGGCGTATTCACCTGCAGGTCTACTGCGGGCGGCAATGCCACGCGCACCAGTTGCACCGTTTCGTGAATCAACTCGGCCAATTGGATCGGTGAGCGCTTGGGAGGCTCATTACGGCTGAAAGTCAAAATTTGGCGCACCAGGTCGCGGGCGCGGCGCCCTGCTTTGTCGATCTCTTGCAGGCTAATCCTTGCGGGAGCATCCGACGCAGTGTCTTGTTTGGCGAGCTCCACGTTGCCCAAGATGGCACTCAAGATATTGTTGAAGTCGTGCGCAATGCCACCGGCCATGGTTCCCATGGCCTGCATTTTCTGCGACTCACGCAATTGCGTTTCAAGCGCTGTGCGTTGGGCCTCAGCGAGTTTTTTGGCAGTTAGGTCGCGCGCAAAAATGGTGGTGACGGTGCCGTGTTCGAGAGCCTCTGTACTTGGTGCGGTGGCGCCTTCACTTGGGAGTGTGCGTAGTGGAGCGCGCGAGCGAAGGCGTCTCTCGATGGAGACGCTGATGTCGACATGAATTTGCTTTCCCAACAAGGTCGTGGCTGTGAACTCTCCCAGCATGGCCTGCGCTGGCACCCTGCCGCTGTCCAGTGCGCGTTCAACATCCGGCAAAAAACGTCCCAAGCGGGCCCCAAATGCTTGGTCCGCAGGGCATTCAAACAGTGCGGTAGAAGCCGGGTTGAACACCGTGATGCATTGCCGTTCATCGATGCACAGAATTGCATCCAGCGAAGAGTTGATGATGGCCGCCATGCGGTTTTCGCTGAGCAACAATTCCTCATTACGCTGACGCAAAACGGCCGCACTTTCTTGCAGGGCCTGGCGCTCCGCTAGCAAGGGGCCTTGGTCGATGATGGCGCAGATAAAGTGCGCCAGTTCGTCCAGCGGATTTTCTATGCGCGCAATGTGCAGGTCGCCGGTGAATTGGCCGCGCGAGCCAGCCAAAAAAGCAACCTCATGGACTTCGCTGGTGCCTTCCTGCTTGGCGCTAGAGAACGCGACCGCCACTTCATCGGTATGGTCTTGCCCCACAAAGGGCAAAAGAAAGTTCAGAGGGGCGTCACTCTCCAGAGGCTGAAACAAGCGCAGCGCCATGGCATTGCTGGCCAGCACCAAGCCCTCTTCATCGACCACCATCAAGGCCAGTGGCACATTCGAAAACAGCGTGGCGAAGCGTTCCGATGCTCCTTCGGCCTCTTGCTGCGAATAGCGCAAGGCTTTGTTTTGGATTTCCAGCTCAGCCTGGTACTTGCGCAGGTCTTCAATCATTTGCGACGGGGCGTAGCCGTCGACGATCATGTGCTGTCCAGAACGCCGCTGTCCGGAAGATGCTGCGGCTTGGCGCTGGGCGCGAGGTTTGGCTTTGCGGCTGGGGGACGGAGCCATTTAGGTGCGTCCGACGCAGTTTCCCGAATCAGGTGCCTGAAGTTGTAGCGGACGAATGGCGGATATACCCATGGTGGCGGTTTCTAACGGACTTGCAGATTGGGGAGCCTGTTTATAGCAAACTCCCTTGACGGCCCCGCCCTTGGGGGCGACCAGAGGCAATACCAAGATGAAGCAGGTGCCTTGGCCTTGAAAGCTTTCCACCCGAATCGTTCCGCCCAGCACGTCATGTACCAAATTGAAGACGATGTTGAGGCCCAAGCCGCTACCGCCTTGGCCGAGCTTGGTGGTGAAAAAAGGGTCAAACACGCGGTCCAAATGGGCCGCGGGTATGCCATGGCCGTTGTCACGTACTTCGATTTCCACTTTGTTTTGTCCAAAGGGCTTGGCTTGAATCTGCACGTGACCGTTGCTAAGCCCCTCAAAGGCGTGGCGAAACGTGTTCATGATCAAGTTGGTCAACACCTGCCCCAATGCGCCGGGGTAGCTTTCCAGTTGTAGCTGCGGATCAATGGCACTTTCTACCGTGTGGGTGCTGGTGCGTATGCTGGGCCCCAGTGTTCGCAGTATTTCGGATACGGTGTTGTCCAAGATGAATTGGCGTCGCTTCTCGCTGGTTTGATCTACCGCTACCTGCTTGAAACTGGACACCAAATCCGCCGCGCGACGCAGACTTCGCAAAAGCACCTCCGCGCTTTCCTGCGTGCTCGTCACAAAGGCTTGTAACGCACTGCGGGTCAAGCCTTTGTGCATTTCGGCAGAGAAGGTTTGGGTTTGCTCTTCTATTCCGCTGGCAACCAAAAGGCTAATGCCCAGGGGCGTGTTCAGCTCATGGGCTACACCGGCCACCAAAGAGCCCAGTGCCGACATTTTGGCGGTGCGCACCAGTTCGGTTTGTGCGGTACTCAGATTTTCCAGTGCATCGCTGAGCAGGGTATTGCGGCGCACCAGCTCCTGCTGGGAATTCAAGAGTGCCTGGTGGTTGCGCCGTGCGGCCAGCGTGTCTGACACATGGCGCGCCACAAAGGTCATGAGCTCTACATCCGTTTGACTGTAGTTCATGGAGTCATCGTAGCTTTGCACCACGATGGCGCCAATGGTATTGCCGTCTATCACCAAGGGCACGCCCAGCCATTGCACAAAGGTGTTGTTGCCACGCACGGCCCCAAGCTCACCCATGGCAATCAACTCGTCGACGGCAGCACGGCTGAGTAGCTGTGGTGCGTTGGAGCGCAAAATTCGGGCGGTCAATCCGTTGCCCAAGGGAAAGTGGCCCCCCGTGGGGTCATGGTCGGGCTCGTTACTGTCTACAAAGTAAGCCATGTAAAAGCTGTCCGTCTGCGCTTCGAGCAACGCTACATAAAAGTTGGTTGCCGGAATCAGGCGCCCAACGATGGTGTGCAGCTGTGCGTATTGCTGGGTGGGCGTTCCTCCTGCCCCCTGCAAAGCGGAAATCTCAAACAACGCACGTTGGAGGGCCTCGGACCGGCGGCGTTCGACCACTTCCGCTTCCAATGCCTGCGTGCGCTCCGCCACCGCGCGCTCCAGCCACGCCTGCGTTTGCACGCTAGTGACGGAACCGGCCACCAAATTGGCCAACATCTGGAACACTGCTTTGTCTTCCTCGCTGTACAAACGGTTGGGGTCATAGCTTTGAACGACCATGGCGCCCACAGGCTGGCTGTTCTCTTGCAAGAGCGGCATGCCCATCCAATGGACGGGCTGAGTACCGGTCATAGTGAGCTCAGGGTTCACTGGCGCGTCGTTCTGAAAATCGTCGGCTTCCAGAATCAGGGGTTTGCCGTTGCGCAGCATCCATGCAGTGAGCGTGGTGTTGCCTTCCATGGCAATCCAGCCTGGTATTGGATAGCCCAAAACGTCGACGGTGTCGCGGTAATAGGCAAAACGATAGTGGGTACGGTCACTGTTCAATACTGCAACATAAAAGTTGCGCGCGTCCATGAGCTGCAAGACGCCTTCATGCAGTTTGGGCAGCATGTCATCCAAATTGCTGGATCGGCTCTGACTTTGGTCCAGTACCAACATCAGCTGCAATATCGTTTCCAAACGCCCCAGTCGCTGCTGCACATGAATTTTTGACAAACAAGGCTCCTGTGTTGTTTACGCACGCACTGTGGGTGGGGCGCCAACGCGAGCCCCATCCGCCTCTTCAGCCAAATTCTCCGTGAGTTGCTGGGTCGGGTCAATGTGACGCACATGGCGCCACTCTGTCAGGGGGCGTCTGCCCAGACCACCGGCTGGCCTTGGGCCAACCAAACGGAAAAGCGGTGGGCGTACATCACTTCTACTTTGTCGCGTTTGACTTTGAGTGTGGGCGTCACAAAGCCGTTTTCCGGTGTCCAGGCGGTGGTCACTGCGGCCAAGTAGGCCAGTTTCTCGTGGGGCTCCAGTTTGGCGTTCACTGCCTTCAGATGAAGCTGCAGAGAATGGTTTAGGGGATCTCGGCCTTCGCTGCTCTGGCTGCGGGCTATGGCATCGGGCGAAAGCATCACCAGGGCCAGTGGTTGCGCCAGGTTCGCGCCCGTTACCGCACAGGCCTCTATGTCGGGGTGCAGTACGAGCAAGTCCTCAATCGGAGCGGGTGCCACATACTTGCCTTTGCTGGTTTTGAAGATATCTTTGAGGCGGCCGGTGATGCGCAGGTAGCCTTGTCCGTCGATCTCGCCTTTGTCGCCGGTACGCAGCCAGCCATCGGCAGTGAAGGTATCTGCAGTCTGCGCTTCTTCCCGGTAGTAGCCTTTCATCAGGGCCGGGCAACGCATTTGGATCTCTCCTGTTTCAGGGTTCACGCGGCTCTCAACCCCGTTGTAAGGCAGGCCCACCGACCCTGTTTGGCTGGAGCCCGGCAGCGTGGAGTGGGACACACCACTGTTTTCGGTCATCCCATACACCTCAATCAAATCCAACCCGAGGTTGCGGTACCACTGCAACACATCGGCCGGCATGGGGGCGGCGCCACCGGCCGCAATGCGGCATTGGTCGAGCCCTAGGCCTTTGAGAATTTTCTTTCGTACCAGTCTGCCAATCAGCGGCAAACCCAGCAGTCGTTTCAGCTTGGGCGCCGAAATTTTGCTGTGCACACCTTGTTGAAACTTGACCCAAAGGCGCGGCACCGAGAAAAAAATGGTCGGTCGCGCGCGCTGCAGGTCTTGCAAAAAAGTGTCCAACGATTCGGCAAAATAGATGCGCCCGCCGTAGCGCAACGAGGCCTGCTCTATCAGCATGCGCTCGGCCACATGCGCCAGCGGCAGGTAGGAGATATGGCGCTCGTTCACATCCATTTGCACCCGCTGGGTGGCGCTGGAGACGCCCCAAGCCATGGTGTTGAAGGTGTGCACCACGCCTTTAGGTTTGCCCGTGGTGCCAGAGGTGTAGATGATGGTGCTGACTTGGTCGCCGTCGGCCACAGGCTCGCCTCCCATGGGCGTGTTGTTCTTCACCAAATCTGCCCACTGTAGTGCTGCCATGGCAGGGGCCAGCGGAAGCGCTACCAAGGGCAGGCCCGTGGGCGCTCCGCTGTGAATATTGCGAATGTCATCCATCTTGCCCACAAACAGGGCTTTGGCATCGCTGTGCTCCAGGATGTAGGACAGCGCGTCGGCATTGAAGGTGGGGTAGATCGGTACCGACACATACCCCGCCATGACGATGGCCAGGTCCGCCAATATCCAGTGTGCGCTGTTTTTGCCAATGATGGCCACACGGCTTCCCTGTGGCCAGCCTTGCGATTGCAACCAACTCGCCATGCAGCGCACCTGCTGCGCCGCTTGCGCCCACGTGATGTCCAGTACCACGCCATTGCCAGTGGGTTGGGTCAGGTAGATCTGCTGGCCACGCACTTTTTCCCAGCGGTACAGGCATTGCAAAGGCAAATCGCTCGGGGAGACGGTGATCGTATTCATGGGCACTTCCCTGTGGATGGAGGGCCCATTCTTGGGGCTCACCCCAACGTCGGCAACGGTGTTGACCCTAGGTGACGTGGCGCAGCGAGCTTGGTGTTTTTACGGGGTTGGAATGGGCCAGGCCATGGGTTGCACCACTACCAGATCGCTGCGTGGCTGGGCCACGCAGGGCAGAAACCAGCCCTCGGCCCTTTCTTCGGCGCTTACACCCGGCCATGCCATGGCGTAGGCCACTTCGCCCTGCTCCAGGCGGCATAGGCAGGTGCGGCAGGTGCCGTTGCGACATGAACTGTCCATCTCCACCCCAGCGGCCAAGGCGGCTTGCAACACGCTTTGGTTTAGGGCGGCGGAAAACACCCACCCATCGGGGGCAATGCGCACCTCAAATAGCTGTTGCGCCGCATCGTTTGGAAGTCTGGAATCTGGCATCAAAGGGGGCGAGGGGAGGGTTTCTACGAATGCTGCGACAATCACGCTCTTTTTTTCAATTTTGCGTGAGTTTGCGTTTAGACATGTCCAGTACGACTACTTTCAAGGTTCGCCCCGCCACCCTGCGCGATGCCAAAGCCATCGCCGAGCTCCACAACTCCACCGTCCGCGAAGCATTCAAGAGCATGTTGGCCGACACTCCCGTGCCTGCCGTCCCCCTGGAAAAGCGCCAGGCCTACTGGCGCGAGGCCATCGAATACGCTGAGCCACAGGTCCAAGTGGCTCTGGATGACGACAAGATCATCGGCTTTGTGGGTTTTGATCGTTCTCGCGACAAGGGTACGCCCCCAACCATGGGCGAGCTCTGGGCCATTTACGTGGCCTCCAGCCATTGGGACAAGGGCGTGGGCCTGGCCTTGTGGGATGCCGCCCGCGAAGGCCTGCAAGACGAAGGATGCACCCACGTGAGCGTGTGGCTCCCCATTGCCAACGAACGCGCCATGCGCTTTCACGAGCTAGCCGGCTTTAAACGCGAAATGGCCAGCGCCAAAACGGTACCCATCGGCACCGTCAAGATCGAAGAGATCCGCCTCAAGCGTCCGCTGAACTGAGGCGTTTGACGACCACGCTGCCAATCGAGTAGCCGGCACCAAACGAGCAAATCACCCCCACATCACCGGCGGCTATGTCGGCGTGGTGGCGGTGGAAGGCGATGATGGAGCCGGCTGATGCCGTGTTGGCAAACTCATCCAGGATCACTGGCGCATCGTCCAGCGTAGCCTCGCGGCCCAACAGCTTCTTGGCAATTAGCTGGTTCATGCCCAGATTGGCTTGGTGAAGCCAGAAGCGGCGCACGTTTTCAGGCTTGAGCCCCAAAGACTCCAAATGCTGCTCCATGTGCTCTGCTGCCATGGGGCACACCTCTTTGAAGACCTTGCGTCCTTCCTGCCGGAACAATTGGTCGCGGTCATCCGGGTTGCGGTCTTCGGCGCGCCACATAAAGCCATGGTTGTTGCGGATGTTGTTGCTGAAGGTACTTAGCAGCTTGGTGCTCAGCACTTCAAAGGCGCCTGCTGGTGCAAGATCCAAGCGCTCCACCAAGATGGCAGTGCACACATCGCCAAAGATGAAATGGCAGTCCCGGTCTATCCAGGCTTGGTGGGCCGAGGTGATTTCGGGGTTGACCACAAGCACGGCGCGTGCGCTGCCGCAGCGCACCGCATTCACCGCTTGCTCCAGCGCAAACGTGGCCGATGAACACGCCACATTCATGTCAAAGCCATAACCTTGCACACCCAGCGCGGTTTGAATTTCCACCGCCATGGCGGGGTAGGGGCGCTGCATGTTGGCGGCGGCGCAAATCACGCCATCCACATCGGCTGCGGTTTTGCCCGCAGCGTGCAGGGCGTCTTGGCAGGCTTTGACGGCAATTTCAGCCATCAATGAAATGTCGGTATCCGGCCGTGGCGTGAAATGCGGACGCATCCGCTCCGGGTCCAGTATTCCCGTCTTTTCCATCACATAGCGGCGCTGTATGCCCGAAGCCTTTTCGATGAACTCCACGCTGGAGTCGGTCAGTGCCGTGTAGGTGCCTGCTGCAATGGCATCCGCATGCTTGGCGTTTTGCAGCGCGGCATACGCGTTGTAGGCCGCGACCAATTCGGCGTTGGTGATGACGTGGGGCGGGGTGTACAGGCCTGTACTGCTGATGGCGACACGGTGCATGGTGGACCTAGAGATTCGGGGTTGCCGCGCGGGCGGGTGCCTGCGCAGGGGCGGATTATCCGCTGAAGCGGAGACAGTCACGGGTGTTACACCTGGCCTGTGCAAGGCTGTCACTTCGATGTAACCTGCCGCCAATCGTTCGCCATTGCACCCCACCAGGAGACATCCATGACCCAATTTCGCGGCTGGGCCGCCCACACCAAGAGTGGCGCCCTAGAGCGCCTGGACTTTGATCCAGGCCCCATGGAAGCCGAGGACGTGGAGATTGCCGTGGAATACTGCGGCGTATGCCATTCCGACCTGGCCATGGTCGACAGCGAGTGGTTCCCCGCCAGCTATCCCTTGGTGCCCGGCCACGAGGTGGTAGGCACCATCGTGGCGGTGGGCCCCAACGCCAAGGGCCGCAGCGTGGGCCAGCGTGTGGGGCTGGGCTGGCACAGCAAAAGCTGCCTGCATTGCCAGTTCTGCGTGGGTGGGGAGCAAAACCTGTGCGGTAAGCGCCAGCCCACCATCATTGGCCGCCATGGTGGTTTTGCCGACAAGGTGCGTGCCCACTGGAGCTGGGCGCTGCCCCTGCCCGCGGGCCTGGACCCAGCGGCTGCTGGCCCGCTGATGTGTGGTGGCGGCACCGCGTTTTTGCCCTTTGTCATCCACGACATCAAACCCACCGACAAGGTGGGCGTGGTGGGTATTGGTGGTCTGGGCCATTTGGCCGTCAAATTTGCCAAAGCATGGGGGTGTGATGTGACGGCGTTTACATCCAGCCCGTCCAAGCGCGAAGAGGCGCTGCTCTTGGGCGCGCACCGCACGGTGTCGAGTGTGGATGTCAAAGAACTCAAAGCCTATGCCGGCCAGCTGGACTTCTTGCTGGTGACCGTGGGCGCCAGTTTGGAGTGGGACGCGCTGATAGGAACCCTGGCGCCCAAGGGCCGCCTGCACATGGTGGGCGTTGTCACCGAGGCCATGAAGGTGCGCACCAGCGGCCTGCTGTCGTGGCAGCGCAGCATCTCGGCGTCGCCCACGCCATCGCCGGCTACTCTGTTCAAGATGATGGAGTTTTGCGCTCGCCACGGTATTGCGCCACAGGTGGAGCATTTCCCCATGTCCAAGGTCAACGATGCGCTGGACCACCTGCGCAGCGGCAACGCACGTTACCGCGTGGTGCTGGATGCCGACTTCGCCTGAGTATTCAATCAAAAAAGCCTGGAATCCAGGTGGATATTGCGCAGGAAGCTACAAATTTAATAGCGAAGAGTTTCTCGCAACCATGACGCAGAAGCCTTGACTGGCGCTTCCGTGAAGCAGATTCCATGTCGGCACGGCTCAGCTTCTTGCGCTTGTGGGCACTTCGTATTCAGTAACGGGCGCGGCAGGGTCTGCCGGGTTTACCTCCACAGCGTTTAACTTGTTGCCCGCGGAGTACAAGATGAGAAGCCGTGTTGGGCCAATCAGCGTTGCGTCATTCAGTCGGTCCGCTTTGGTCACCAGGACACGATAGCCCTTGCCGTCCGGTGCAGAGATGGCGATCTGCTTGGCATCCGAGTCTGTAAGGCGGTCGTCCCCGTCAGTATCTTTGTCTACGGTGACATGAACGTACGTGACAGCGTTTACCTTCTTCTCACCGTACTCAGCCGAAGGAAGCGGGACTGAGCTAAGAATGACGCCGTCCATGGACGGCCGAAGCCAAGACGTCGCGCGTGTTGATGGCTCAAAGTAGAGGTAGTTTCGGGTGGAGCCGGCTTCCTTGGAACCGGAACCAAGCGCGTACGTCTGACGCACGTTGAGAGGAGCGCGAAGGACGGTAGCGCCCGGAATTTCGCCAAATGATCCAAGCTCCGCAGTGGACTCCCGAACGTTGCCAAGCGCGGTGTTCGCCACGTTATCGACGTGCCGAGTTCGGGTTGCGTCCTTGAATAGCAAATAGCCCGCCACGCTGAGGACGGCACCCGCGATCAACCCGACGAGCAAGATCACAATGGCGTTGATTCGCCAGATTAGAGTAAATAGTCTTCGAGTCTGCATACGGTAAGTGCTCAAGTCGTTGAATGTCTACGATGAGTGCGGGGCAACGGCGTTACCGCTACCGAAGGATGCCAACGGCGCTGGCCGCCCGTGGCGGTCCAATCAATCAACAGGTTATATGTCCTTAGCGACATCAATTTCCGCGAGCACGTCGCCCGTCTTAGTTCTTATGTATTTGGCTTTCAATGGTTCAGTCCGGGCGATAGATACTTCGATTTCTTCTTCTGGATCCAACTCGCCAAGTAGCTGCACCAACTTCCTAGTGGCATCAGCAACGGACCTCGATGGAAAAATCACACCGGCGTCAATCATGCCCAAGCGGACAGACATGACATCAAGGTAAGACTTCACAGGGCCACTCATCGGGCTACCGCCATACAACGTGAAGATGACCGGACCACAACAACCTGCGGCGAAGCCGCTTCCTGCCGTTGTGGGTCCGTGTCCATTGTCATGTTATCTGTCAGCATGCATTCGACTCCGCCAAGAGCTTCTCAATCAATTGCGCCTTGGAGTTCGAATGCGGAAAAAAAGCAGGCTTCTCATGATCGAAGAAGCCTACAGAAAATCCTTTTTCGTCGAGCCTTGTCACATACAAGTCGCCGCACCCGTTTGTGCCTATGACAATCAGGTTGTCTGGCCAGACACCACCATAAAAAGGCTTACCCCGAACCGCCAAGTTCTCGTCAATGACAGTCGCCGGGTCATCAAGAAGCGCGAAATCCGGTGCATCGGTAGCAAGTAGCTCCGACGGGTAGTTGGTCACGAGTTCAACGTAGTGTGGAGGCAGGCCTATGCTCAAGGCAGTCTCAATTTGCTTGATACCGGCGAGATTCATGCGCACGTTTCTCCTGCCAGATAACTAGATGTAGCCAAGTCGAATACTCCAGACCCTTGTCGGATGTTTGGACCTTCAAATTGCATGAAAAGCCCCTTGGCATAAGGAATGTGCCTGCATGCGCTGTATCGAAAGATAGCAAAAAATTGCGCCATGAAACCCTAATCCTCCGTGCCGCGCTCCCTGCGTTTTTTTGACGAGGTGCGCGGGTTATTTCTGGCAAGCACTATAGCGCGCCTACGAAGCGTACCTGCCGCCCGTAGCGGGTTAATGCGGAGGATGGCTAGGGGAGCAAAAAGGTCGATGCAGGCCTTACGCCTCTCCGCCAAAGCGTTGGGTCAGGTTGTCGATGTACTGCTCCACCATCTTCTCAAACTCGGCCTCGGCCACGGGGCCGGCCACCATCTTCATGAGGCCGGGCAGGGGCAGGGTCAACTCGCCTTGAATCTCCAGCACCAGTTTGGTGGACTTTTTGTTGTCGGTGATCTTCCAGCTGCCCGACACCAGTGCGTTGCCTTCCCCCGGTACGGGCGTCCACACGATGGTGCCCTTGGCTTTATTGGACACGTAGTTGGACGCGTACACCGTTTGCAGGTTGATGGAGGCAATGCCGATTTTTTTCATTTCCCAGCGGTAGGTTCCGCCGCCCAGGTCCACCAGTTGGTCCACCTTGGGGAAATGGCTCGCCGAGGTGGGAACATCCGACAGCACCTCAAACACTTCGGCGGCCTTGGCCTTTACTTCAAATTCGTAACCCAGGTTGATTTCTACGGTAATGGCCATGGTGACTGTCTCCTTGCTATGAATGGTGGCGGGTGCATGTTACTGCCCCGGGGGTGTCAGTGCGGGCCGCGCAGGCGCTGCAGGGTGAGTTGCAAAAGGCGCGCATCGGAACTGGCCCGGTGGCGCTGGTTACCGCGTTCGCTGGCAATTTGGGCTTTGACGTGATGCCACTGGTCGGCTTCCTGTTCGGTGAGCAGGCTACGCAGGTTCTCCAGCTTGAAGCGAGGCGTCATCTCGGCGGCTTCAAACAGGGCCGATAGCCAGGTGTAGTCATTCGCCCAGCCATCTGAGTACACGGTTTGGCCGGCCAGTTGTGCATTCAGGCGCCGCGCCACCTCTTTGGCTGGTAGCCCGCGCGCTTGCAGCAGGTCGCGTGTGATGCGGTGCAGGGCGGCGGCACTTTCGTCCCAGTGGGTCCATTCAACCTCGGGCTGCACCAACGTGCAGTAGGCGTGGCCATCCGGCAGCACATAGCCCACTTCTATGGGGTAGCTGCTGCGCCCCAAGCCAGACGCCTCAATGTCCAGCACCGTGGGGGGCACAGAGGGGGGAGTGGTGGGTGGTTTGGCCAAGGGGGAAAGTTGCATGGTGACGGGCGGTGCCTGCTGATTGCCATTCTCCAGCAAGCTTTGGGCCTGTGTAGTACGGGTAAGCACTAGGGCGCATACGCCAAACGGGTGACAATGGGCTCTACTGTCACTCTCATCCCCCACACGCCATGGCCAGCAGCCTCCTTGCCCTCTTAGACGACATTGCCACCATCCTCGATGACGTGGCCGTACTTACCAAGGTAGCTGCCAAAAAGACGGCTGGCGTGCTGGGCGACGACTTGGCCCTGAACGCCCAGCAAGTGGCCGGTGTGCGCGCCGACCGCGAGCTGCCCGTGGTGTGGGCGGTGTGCAAAGGCTCCTTGGTCAACAAGCTGATTTTGGTGCCCGCAGCGCTGGCTATCAGCGCCGTGGCGCCGTGGCTGGTGACTCCGCTTTTGATGGTGGGCGGGGCGTTCCTGTGTTTTGAGGGGTTCGAGAAGCTCGCGCACAAGTTCTTGCACCGGGCCGAGGACGACCAGGCCCACAAGGCGGAGCTGATGCAGGCGCTGGCCAACCCCGAGGTGGACCTGCTGGCGCTGGAGAAAGACAAGATCAAAGGCGCTATCCGCACCGATTTCATTCTCTCGGCAGAGATCATCGCCATCACCTTGGGCACGGTGCAGGCCAGCCCGTTCGCCACGCAGTTCACGGTGCTGGCAGGCGTGGCCCTGCTCATGACGGTGGGTGTGTATGGCCTGGTGGCTGGCATCGTCAAAATCGACGACGCGGGCCTGTACCTGAGCCGACAATCTGGCAGCGGCGCCCAAGCCTTAGGCCGGGGCCTGCTGGGCGCGGCGCCCATCCTGATGAAAGTGCTGTCGGTGGCGGGCACGGCGGCCATGTTCCTGGTGGGTGGGGGCATTCTGGTGCACGGCTTGCCGTTTTTGCACCACCTGCTTGAAGGCCTGCCATTGGGCTTTGTGTGGGATGGCCTGGTCGGTGTAGTGGCCGGTGGCTTGGTGCTGGCCGGCGTGACGGGCGTGCAACGGGCACGCCAGGTGTTTCAACGGAAATAGCATTCAAAAGTGTCTCTAGAGCCCATGCATAGTTCGCAAGTAGCTCCTAAATCCATAGCAACCGGTTTGTTTCTGGCGATCGCAGGGGCGATTGCCTTCAGCGGCAAAGCCATCATCGTCAAGCTGGCCTACCGCTATGGGGTGGATGCCGTCACGCTCATCATGCTGCGCATGCTGATGGCGTTGCCCTTCTTTCTGGCCATTGTGTGGTGGACCGGGCGCAGGGCGCGTGTGTCGGGTGTGGCCCTGCCGCGCCTGACCACGCGCGACAAGTGGGGCATTTTGGGGCTGGGCTTTACCGGGTATTACCTGGCCAGTTTTTTGGACTTTGCCGGGCTGGCCTATATCTCCGCCTCGCTGGAGCGGCTGATCCTGTATCTGAACCCCACGCTGGTGGTTCTGTTAGGCGTGGCGCTATACGGCCGGCGCGTGACAGCGCCGCAGGCGCTGGGCATGGCCATTAGCTACAGCGGCGTGCTGCTGGTGTTTGGCCACGAGGCCACGCTGGCCGGGGGCGATGTGGCGCTGGGCGCGTTGTTGGTCCTGGGTAGCGCCATCAGCTACGCGGTGTACCTGTCGTACAGCGGTGAGCTGGTCCAACGCCTGGGCTCGCTACGCCTGGTGGGTTTGGCCACCAGCGTGGCCTGCGTGCTGTGTATCGCCCAGTTTGTGCTGCTGCGTCCGCTCCACACTGCCTTTGCCGTGGCACCCGAGGTGCTGTGGCTGTCCCTGCTCAACGCCACCGCCTGCACCGTGGTGCCGGTGCTGATGGTGATGATGGCGATTGAGCGCATTGGCGCCGGCCTGGCCGCGCAAGTGGGCATGGTGGGCCCCATGTCCACCATTGCCATGGGCGTGCTGCTGCTGGACGAGCCCATGAACGGCTGGGTGGTGGGCGGCACCGTGCTGGTGCTGCTGGGCGTGTATGTGGTGAGCCGCCAGCGTGCGGCGGCACCGGTGGCCGACTGATTTATTGACTGGAGACAACACAATGGACTTGGGAATCAAAGGCAAATGGGCGCTGGTGTGTGGTGCCAGCAAGGGGCTGGGCCTGGGCTGCGCGCAGGCGTTGGTGGCCGAGGGTGTGAACGTGCTGATCGTGGCACGCGGGGCCGAGGCGCTGGAGCGAAGCGCTATGAATTTGGAAGCTTCTTACGCAATATCCACGGGCGCTGAGGTGCTTTTTTGTGCACAAGACATCACCACCGAGGCTGGCCGCGCTGCGGTGTTTGCCATGCGCAAACACTTCGATATTGTGGTCACTAACGCGGGCGGCCCTCCGCCCGGTGACTTCCGCGACTGGGACCGCGAGGCCTGGATCAAAGCGGTCGACGCCAACATGCTCACGCCCATCGAACTCATCAAGGCCACGGTGGACGGCATGGCCGCGCGCGGCTTTGGGCGTATCGTCAACATCACCTCCAGCTCGGTCAAATCACCCATCGACGTCCTGGGCCTCTCCAACGGCGCGCGCAGCGGACTCACCGGTTTTGTGGCGGGTGTTGCGCGCAGCAGCCTGGCGGCCAAGGGGGTGACCATCAACAACTTGCTGCCCGGCAAGTTCGACACCGACCGCATTGCCACCACGGTGAAAGCGGCGGCGGCCAAGACGGGCAAGTCGGTGGAGGACATTCGCGCGGCGCAGCAGGCGCAGATTCCGATGGGACGCTATGGAACGCCCGAAGAGTTTGGGCAGGTGTGCGCGTTTTTGTGCAGCCAGCAGGCCGCATACATGACGGGCCAGAACGTGTTGCTGGACGGCGGCGCGTACCCCGGCACCTACTAGGCGTGGGGGGCGGCCATGCGCAGCCTGCGCGCGGCATCCTCGGCCCGCGCGTCGTCTATCTCGCGCAGCACGGCGCGCATGTCCACATCGGCATGGGCGCGTTCAAAATGGCCCGTGAGCGGTGTGTCGTTGCTCAGGCGGCCCGCTTGGTACAGGCTCCAGATCTCGGGGCCGTAGTCCGTGGTGCGCAGCTCGGGGGCAAATTGCCCAAAGAAATCGCGCAGGTTGGCAACATCGCGCATCAGCATGCGCTGGGCATGGTTGTTGCCCGCAGCGTCTACCGCTTGCGGCAGGTCAATGATCACGGGCACGTCCACGCCTTCGGCGCCGTCGTCGCCATGCAAATGGGCCAGCAAGATGTTGAATTCCGACAAGTCCCCATGCACCACCCCCGCGCACAGCATGCGCACCACCTCGGCCACCAGCGTGGCATGGTGGGCACGGGCTTGCTCTGCGGTAAACGACACATCGTTCAGGCGCGGGGCCGCGTCGCCATGGGCGTCGGTCACCAGCTCCATTAGCAATACGCCGTCATGAAAGTTATAGGGCTGCGGCACGCGCACGCCCGCGGCGGCCAGGCGGTACAGCGCGTCCACCTCGGCGCTTTGCCAAGCGGCCTCTTGTTCCTGGCGGCCAAAGCGGCTGCCCTTGGCCATGGCGCGGGCCGAGCGCGAATTTTTGACCTTCCGGTTTTCTGTGTAGTCCACCGCTTGGCGAAAACTGCGGTGGGTCGCTTCTTTGTAAATTTTGGCGCAGCGGGTTTCGTCGCCACATCGCACCACAAACACCATGGCCTCCTTGCCACTCATCAGCTGTCGCACGACGCTGTCAATCAGGCCCTCTTCAACCAGGGATTGCAGTCGGGGAGGTACTTTCATGGGTGGTGCAGTGCAGAGGCAGTTGTTAAGCGTGCATTGTCCCTCACGCATGGGGCCATGGCCCAGCCTAGCGGGGCTTGGCGGAAGACAGGAGGATGCCTGTGACGATGAGCACAAATGCAAGCGCGTGGTACAGGCGTGGTGGCTCACCCAAAAACAGTGCCGAGAGCAGTGCCGTGAACAGCGGCGTGAGATTGATGAAGAAGCCCGCCACCGCAGGCCCTGCGCGCGACACGCCAGCGCCCCACGCGCCGTAGGCAATGACGGCCGGGCCCAGGGCGATAAAGGCCAGCGCTGCCGCCAGGGGCCAGCTCCAGTCAATATGCGCCGGGGTCAGCGCCCATTCGCCCGCGGTAAACAGCGCGGACCAACCCAAGCCAAAGACGATTTGCCCCAGCAAAAAATGCGCCCAGTCGGCACGGATGTTGGCGGACTCCGGCGTGGGGTGGGCCAGCAGCCAGCTATAGAAAGCCCAGGCCACCGAGGCAAGTAGCACATACAGATCGCCCGGCACTAGGCGCAGTTGGGCCAGCACCTCCCAGTCGCCCCGGCCCAGCACCAGCACAACCCCTGCCATGGACAAGGCTGCGCCGAGCATTTGGCGGCGCGTCACGGCGACCTTGAAAAACAAGCGGCCAATCAACAGCATCCACACCGGCGTGCTGGCGCCCACCAGCGTCACGTTGATGGCGGTGGAGGTATTGAGCGCCAAATACAGCAGTGCGTTGTAGCCACCAATGCTAAACAGGCTGAGCCAGGCAAAGCGCCGCCATTGCGGCCAAAGACCGCTGTCCCGGCGCAGCACGGCACCGGCCAGTGGAAGCAGCAGCAAAAAAGCAATGCCCCAGCGCAACAGGTTCAGCGTCATGGGCGACACCATGGGCGCCACCAGCCTCCCCACGACAGCATTGCCCGACCACATCAAAGGGGGAATAACAAGCAATGCAATTGCGGTGGGAGTCAGGCCTTTGTGCATGCAAGGACTGTAGCAAGCCCGGCCACGGTTCTCTTGCGAGCGGCTGACGCGGCTTTCTGGCACCATGATGGGAGAAAACACCCCCCCATTTCAGGAGACCTGCCCCATGACCGCCATTTCTTCCCGCGCCATCCATATCGCCCAGCACGGTGGGCCTGAGCAACTGCAATTGGTGCAGGTGACCGTGGGCGAGCCTGGCCCCGGCGAAGTGCGCATACGCCACCACGCGGTGGGTCTGAACTTTATAGATGTCTACCAGCGCACCGGGCTGTACCCCCAGCAACTGCCGGTACAACTGGGCATGGAGGCTGCGGGTGTGATTGAGGCCGTGGGCGAGGGCGTAACGCACCTGAAGGCGGGCGACCGTGCGGCCTATGCCAGCAACCCGCCCGGTGCCTACTGCGAGGTGCGGGTGTTGCCCGCCAAGTGTGTCTGCAAACTGCCCGACGCCATCAGCTTCGATACCGGTGCGGCCATGATGCTCAAGGGCCTGACCGCGCAATACCTGCTCAAGCGCACGCTGCCCCAAGGCGGGCTCAACCCCGGCGACTTTGTGCTGTTCCATGCCGCCGCTGGTGGTGTGGGCCTGATTGCCTGCCAATGGGCCAAGGCCTTGGGCTTGCGCTTGATCGGTACCGCTGGATCGGATGCCAAATGCGCTCTAGCGCTTGCCAACGGGGCGGAGTTTGCTATCAATTACGCAGCGGATGATTTTGCTGCGCGGGTCAAAGAGATCACCGGTGGCAAGGGTGTGAAGGTGGTCTACGACTCGGTGGGCAAGGACACGTGGGACAAATCGCTGGATTGCCTTGCCCCGTTTGGCCTGATGGCCAGCTTTGGCAATGCCTCAGGCCCGGTAGCGCCGTTTGCGCCGGGCATGCTGGGTGCCAAGGGCTCCATCTATGTGACGCGCCAGACCTTGTTCACCCACATTGCCACCCGCGAAGCCACCCAGGCAATGGCCGACGATTTGTTTGCGGTGGTGCTGAGTGGCGCCGTCAACATTCACATCGCACAGCGCTACCCGCTAGAAAACGTGCAGCAGGCCCACCGCGACCTGGAAGCCCGCCAAACGACAGGCTGCACCATTTTGACCCTTTGATTCAGCGGGTTTTGCGTACCCGCAGCAGTTCGTCCAGTATCAGACACGCAGCGCCGACCGAAATCGCGCTGTCGGCCACATTGAAGGCTGGGAAATGCATCCCGCGCCAATGGAAGTCCAAAAAGTCCACCACATAACCGTACGCCAAGCGGTCAATCACATTGCCAATGGCGCCGCCCAGAATGCAGGCCAGGGCAAAACTGAACAGCTTTTGCCCGGGATGAGACTTCAGCATCCAGACAATCACCACAGCCGCCACCAAGCCCAGCCCGGTAAAAAACCAGCGTTGCCATCCGCCGGCATCGGCCAGAAATGAAAACGCCGCGCCCGAGTTGTGCACCCGAACCACGTTGAAGAAGCTGGTGACATAGGTGCTGTCGCCGTGACGGTAGTAGCCCAGGATGAGGATCTTGGTGAACTGGTCTGCCAGCAGCAGGATCAAGGCCAAGCCCAGCCATCGCCACAAGGCGCTGTTGCCGCCGCCCGCAGGTTGGAAGCCGCGGGCCATCAGTTGGACTCCTGCCGGGCCGTCCCAAGGGAGGCCAGCACCCCCTTGGGGGGCAGTGAATACACGCAGTGATGAAGGTGGGGGCTCATCATGCGTACACACGGTTTTCACCGGTGCCATACAGATTGCTGGTGCAGCGGCCACACAGGGTGGGGTGTGCAGCGTCTACGCCAATGTCACTGCGGTAGTGCCAGCAGCGTTCGCATTTGGTGCCATTCGAGGCTGTAACGCTTATGGATTGTGCGCTACCAGCTATTAAAGTAATAGCGGATGTAATGAACACAAACTTCAAGTCTTCGCCCAGACTGCTTAACAAGGCAAACTCGTCAGCGGGCACGGTCAGCGTGACTTCGGCCTGCAGGGATGCGCCCACTTGGCCTGTCTCGCGCAGGGTTTCGATGTCCTTGTTGACGGCTTCGCGCACAGCCCGGATGCGGCTCCACTTGGCCAGCAGGGCCTGGTCTGGCGGGGCCAACTCCACATACCTATCCATGAAGATGGACAACTGGGTGGCCGCAGGTGTTTTGCCCTCGGCGCCCAGCACGGCCCACGCTTCCTCAGCCGTGAAGCTGAGGAACGGCGCCATCCAGCGCAGCATGGCCTGGGTGATCTGCCACAGCGCGGTTTGCGCCGAGCGGCGGGCCAGCGAGTTGGCGCTGGTGGTGTAGAGGCGGTCTTTCAAGATGTCCAGATAGAACGCACCCAGATCTTCACTGCAGTAGACCTGCAGCTTGCTAACCACGGGGTGGAACTCGTAGACCTTGTAGTGGGCCAAGATGTCGGCTTGCAACTGCGCTGCACGGGCCAGCGCATAACGATCGATTTCCAGCAACTGGTCGGCTGGCACAGCGTCCTTGGCTGGGTCAAAGTCGGAAACGTTGGCCAGCAAAAACTTGAGCGTGTTGCGCACGCGGCGGTAGGTGTCCACCACGCGGGCCAGGATCTTGTCGTCGATGTTCAGGTCGCCCGAGTAGTCCGTGCTGGCCACCCACAGGCGGGCAATTTCAGCGCCCAGCTTGCTGGTTACGGTTTGCGGGTCCACGGTGTTGCCCAAGCTTTTGCTCATCTTGCGGCCCTGGCCGTCGGTGGCAAAGCCGTGGGTCAGCAGACCGCGGTAGGGGGCGCGGTCATACAGCGCGCAGCCCAACAGCAGCGAGCTGTGGAACCAGCCGCGGTGCTGGTCGTGGCCTTCGAGGTACAGGTCTGCTTCCGGGCCTTCGGTGTGGAAGGGTGGGCGGTTGTAGGCGTCTTTGTGGCTACCGCGCAGCACGTGCTGGAAGGTGCTGCCGGAGTCAAACCAGACTTCCAGAATGTCGGTGCTCTTGGTGTAGCTGGGTGCGTCGGCGGACCCCAAAATATCTTCGACCGTCACGCGGCTCCAGGCCTCGATGCCGCCTTGTTCAACGATGTCTGCCGCCTGGTCCAGGATCTCCATGGTGCGGGGGTGCAGCTCGCCACTGTCCTTGTGCAGGAAAAAGGGCACTGGCACGCCCCAACTGCGCTGGCGGCTGATGCACCAGTCGGGCCGGTTGGCAATCATGTCGCGCAGGCGGGTTTTGCCGTTTTCGGGGTAGAAGCTGGTCTGCTCGATGGCGTCCAGTGCCAACTGGCGCAGGGTTTTGGGCGCCTTGTCTTGGGTAAACACGCCTTCGCCCGCGTCCATGCGGATAAACCACTGGGCGGCGGCGCGGTAGATTACCGGCGTCTTGTGGCGCCAGCAGTGCGGGTAGCTGTGGGTGATGGTTACCGTGGCCATCAGGCGACCCGCGTTTTTCAGGGCCTCCAGGATGGTGGGGATGGCCTTCCAGATGTGCAGGCCACCAAACAGCGGGAAATCCGCCGCATAGGTGCCGTTGCCTTGCACCGGGTTCAGGATGTCGTCGTAGCGGATGCCGTTGGCAATGCAGCTGTTGAAGTCGTCCACACCGTAGGCGGGGGAGGAGTGCACGATACCGGTACCGTCGCCGTCGCTCACGTAGTCGGCCGTGAACACGGGGGACAGGCGACGGTAGCCCGCATCCACGTCATACAACGGGTGGCGGAAGTTCAGGCCCGCCAGTTTCTCGCCCTTGGTGGTGGCCAGCACGGTGCCGGTCAGGCCAAAGCGCTCCATGCATTTGTCCACCAATGTCTCGGCCAGCACCAGGCAGCCCTTTTCGGTTTGCACCAGCGCGTAGCTCAACTCGGGGTTGGCATTGAGCGCCTGGTTGGCGGGAATGGTCCACGCAGTGGTGGTCCAGATCACGGCAAAGGCGCTTTGGCCCGCAGGAAGGGTGGATAGGCCAAAGGCTGCAGCCAGGCGTGCGCCGTCATCCGTCTCAAAGGCAACGTCCAATGTTTCGCTCTTTTTGTCGGCGTATTCGATTTCGAATTCCGCCAGGCTGGAGCCGCAATCAAAGCACCAGTACACGGGCTTCAAGCCTCGGTACACAAAGCCGCGTTCGATCACGCGCTTGAAGGCGCGGATCTGGCCCGATTCATTCTTGGGGTCCATGGTGCGGTAGGGGCGTTCCCAGTCGCCCAGCACGCCCAGGCGCTTGAAGTCTTCGCGCTGCTGGTTGATCTGCTCGGTGGCGAAGGCGCGGCTCTTGGCCTGCATGTCGTCCCGGCTCAGGTTGCGGCCGTGCAGCTTTTCGATGGCGTTTTCAATGGGCAGGCCGTGGCAGTCCCAGCCCGGGATGTACTGCGCGTCAAAGCCTGCAAGTTGCTTGCTCTTGACGATCATGTCCTTGAGCACTTTGTTCAGCGCGTGGCCGATGTGCAGCTTGCCGTTGGCATACGGCGGGCCGTCGTGCAACACAAACAACGGGGCACCCACGCGCGAGTCGCGAAGGCGCTTGTACAAACCTTCTTCGTTCCAGGTCTTGACCCAGGCCGGCTCGCGCTTGGGCAGGTCGCCGCGCATGGGGAAGGGGCTGTCGGGCAGGTTCAGGGTGCTGCGGTAATCAACTTTGTCAGTCATGGCAAATCTCAGGGGGTGTTGAGTGGCCTGCGGTGGTCACCACGGCAGGCGAGGGGGCAAAACGCGGGGCAAAGTGCGTCGGGAGCCCCGTCAAATTCGGGTGCTGACGTGGGACTGGAGCCAGGCACGCGCATCGTCGCGGTCTTTTTGTATGCCTTGGGTGAGGGCATCCAGACCGTCGTACTTGAGTTCGTCGTGCAGTTTATGAAGTAGTTCCACGCGGATGATTTTACCGTAGGCCCCCTCGGGGCCCAGCTCGGCGGGCCAGTCCAGGCAATGGGTCTCGAGCAGCACGCGCCCGCCGTTCACATCGTTCGGGTCCAGCGAGGGGCGCACGCCCAAGTTGGCCACGCCCTGCAAGGGCTTGGGGCCAAGGCCATGCACCAGCACCACAAAAATGCCGCTGGCGGCTGGTTTCCAGTGCGCAAAGCGCAAATTCAAGGTCTTGAAACCGAGCGTGCGACCCAGCTTGCGCCCGTGCACCACGTGGCCGCTAATGCAGTACGGCCGGCCCAGCAGGCGGGCTGCAGTGGCCATGTCGCCCCGGCCCAGCGCGTCGCGCACGGCGGAGCTGGAGACGCGCAGACCGTGCACCTCGTACGAATTCATGCGCGCCACGTCAAAGCCCTGCGCTTCGCCGGCTGCGTCCAGCAGGGCGTAGTCGCCCGCACGGGCCTTGCCAAAGCGAAAATCGTCGCCCACCAGCACATAGCGTGCGCCCAGGCCGTCCAGCAACACCTGGTCAATGAACTCATGCGGGCTCTGGCTGACCAAGCGCGCGTCAAAGGGCAGCACGATGGTCTGGTCCACACCCGCCTTGGCCAGGTCCTCCAGTTTGTCGCGCAGGGTGCCCACCCGTGCTGGGGCCAGCTCGGGTTTTTTGTGCAATTGGGCAAAGTAGTCGCGCGGGTGCGGCTCAAAGGTCAGTACCACGCTGGCGACGCCGCGTTGCTGGGCTTCGCCCCTGAGCAAGGCCAGCATGGCCTGGTGGCCCCGGTGGACGCCATCGAAATTGCCAATCGTGATTGCACTCGCGTTGGCAACGCCAGGGTGCTTGAAACCGCGGAAAACCTTCATGGAATTGATATCTTTTTGATAGCAGGCTGCGCAAATGCTGCCGGGGCTTGAAGCAAGTTTGTCATGGAAACACTGTATATTGTCTCCCAGCAGGGCCCAGATACATGTTTGGTGCGCACTTGCAGACGTTTGCAGTCCGTGTTGGTGGTAGGTTTACCGTTGATGGAGGCGTAGTGTGAAAGTCTTGAAGTTGTCGGCCCAAGGGCTTCCCCAGTCCTGGATCTCGCTGGAGCAAGCAGTGATTCATTACGCTGCGGGCGAAGTGCGCTGGGAGTCCGGTGGCGAGGTTGCTGTGTTCCATGGTGGCCATAACGCCATGACCGGGCAGCAGTCCATCATCAAGGTCAACAGCATCATTGGCACGCGCGGTGTGCCCAACATCAACCCGTTCAACCTGCGCCCTGGCCTCACCAATGCCAAACTCTTCATTCGCGACCGCAATGTGTGCGCCTACTGTGGCGGCCATTTTCATGAACACGATTTGACCCGCGAACACATCATTCCGTTTGCCCAGCATGGCATCGACACCTGGATGAACGTGGTGACAGCGTGCAAACCCTGCAACCACCGCAAGAGCCACCGCACGCCCGAGCAGGCCCACATGCCCTTGCTTTACACACCGTATGTGCCCAGCCTGTGGGAAGACTTCATCCTGCGCAACCGCCGCATCCTGGCCGACCAGATGGAGTTTTTGATGGCGCACGTGCCCAAGTCCTCGCGCCTGCTGCATTAGCATCGGGGCATGACCAACGCCCCCGCAACCCCCACACCGTCGGACCGCCCGCGCATAGCGCTGATTGCGCATGACCGCAAAAAAGACACCATGGTCGAGCTCGCCAAAGAGTTCGCCCCCTACCTGCAGCGGTGCAGGCTGTTGGCCACTGGCACCACGGGTGGGCGCTTGGTTGACGAAGTGGGGCTGAGCGTGGAGTGCATGCTTAGCGGCCCGTGGGGCGGTGACTTGCAAATAGGTGCGCGCTTGGCCACCGGCGATGTGGACGCTGTCATTTTTCTGCGCGACCCCATGACCCCGCAGCCCCATGAGCCCGACATCAACGCGCTGGTGCGTGCCTGCGATGTGCACGATGTTCCCTGCGCGACCAATCTCTCCAGTGCGCGCCTCGTGCTGGCGCAATTGCTCCTGAAACAATAGCTGCACCCTGCGTTTTTTGTGGTCGAAGCCTTTTGGGCGTGGCCGGCCTGGTGGTTGCGCCGCTGTACTACGCGTTTATGAAGCGGGAGTTGTTGGAAGAGGGGCTGGTCTAGGTTCGTGTGCCTTATAGGCCTCTAGACCTCGTGGTTGTTGGGCAAGCAGCTTCTTTTTTGATAGCATGTTGAGGCCGCTGCCAACGCCAGTTGGTGGACAACCATCCGGAGAGGCCCATGTTTTCCCACATCTTTGTCGGCGTGGCCGACTTCGAACGCGCGCTGCGCTTCTACGCACCGGTGATGCAGGCGCTGGGCCAGCAGCAGCGCTTTATCGACCGCACCCGCCCCTGGGCCGGCTGGCAAACCGAAGGCGTGGCGCGTCCGCTGTTCCTCATCGGCACGCCCTTTGAAGGCGAGCACCTAACGGGCAACGGCCAGATGACCGCCTTTCTTGCCGATAGCCGCGCGCAGGTGGATGCGGTGTACCAAACTGCGTTGGTCTTTGGTGGCAGCAGCGAAGGTACGCCGGGCCTGCGGCCCGAGTACCACGCCGACTACTACGGTGCTTACTTTCGGGATACGGAAGGGAACAAGCTGTGTGTGGCTTGCCATGTTGCTGAGGCGTGATGCTTGGCCCTGCGTGCAGGCGTTTTTGCTGGGTTTGTTCATTCTGTTAATGCACCGCATCCAGTCACCAGGCTCCAAAAGCGCAAGCCATTCAATGGCTTATGGCATTGCGGCTCACTCTGTTCGTCAGCAAGCTGTCTTGTTCACTAGCAGCTTTGCAGGGTTTTGCGCCATTTTTGTAAGCAGCCAAGCTGCTTTGGAACTGCCAATTCAGTTATAAATCAAGCCAGTAGTGTCCGGTTTAAATGATGACCAAAGGCTTGCAAGCCAATAGCGATGCGGGTTTCAAGGGTTTCATGGGTGTCCACGATTTGAATTTCAATTTGCACATTTGCAATGCTCTCGGGTTTGAACAGCCTGGGGTGATGCATGAACGTGGGCAAGACGCTGTTTGCGCAGGTCATGGAGTACGTGCCGTGGAAGACGTTTGGTCGAATCATCGATCGCCATGGCGGCGATGCCGGTGTCCGCACCTTGAGTTGCGCCGACCTGTTTCGCGTAATGGCTTTTGCACAACTGACCTGGCGCGAATCTCTGCGCGACATCGAGGTTTGTCTGACTGCCAACCAG
>REAW01000049.1 GCA_004293725.1 Curvibacter sp. | reverse complement strand
GTTGTTACGGGTACGGTAACCCTTGGTCAGATTACCCCAAGGATCGACTGCATGACGGCCTTCGCCAGTCTTGCCTTCGCCACCACCGTGTGGGTGGTCAACAGGGTTCATCACCACACCGCGTACGGTTGGGCGAATACCCATCCAGCGCTTGACACCAGCTTTACCCAGACGACGCAGGCTATGCTCTTCGTTGGCAACTTGACCGATGGTTGCGCGGCAGTCAATGTGGATCTTGCGAACTTCACCGGAGCGGACGCGAACTTGAGCGTACGTGCCTTCACGTGCCAACAGGGTTGCAGAGGTACCCGCAGAGCGGATGATCTGTGCTCCCTTGCCCACTTGCAATTCCACGCAATGGATGATGGAACCCACTGGGATGTTGCGGATAGGCAAAGTGTTGCCCACGCGGATAGGAGCTTCGGAACCATTCATGATGGTTGCGCCGACTTCCAGACCACGGGGGGCAATGATGTACTTGCGTTCACCGTCGGCGTAACACACCAGAGCGATATGCGCAGAGCGGTTGGGATCGTACTCAATGCGCTCCACTTTTGCCGGAATGCCATCCTTGTTGCGAACGAAGTCGACAACGCGATAGTGGTGCTTGTGTCCACCGCCCTTGTGGCGGGTAGTGATGTGGCCGTTGTTGTTACGACCAGCTTGCTGGAATTGAGGCTCCAGCAATGCAGCGTGAGGGGCACCCTTGTACAGGTGGTCACGCGAAATCTTCACCACGCCACGACGGCCTGGGGAAGTAGGTTTCATTTTAATGACAGCCATGATTACGCGGCCTCCCCACCAAGGTTCAGCTCTTGGCCGGGCTTGAGCATCACGTATGCTTTGCGAACATTGTCGCGACGGCCATTCGATTTGCCAAAGCGCTTGGCCTTGCCTTTTGTGTTCACCACAGAAACGCCTTGAACTTCCACCTTGAACATCAATTCCACAGCGGCCTTGATTTCTGGCTTGGTTGCGTCTTGCAGCACCTTGAACGTCACAGCATTGGATTTTTCAGCAACCATAGTGGCCTTTTCAGACACGATGGGAGCAACCAGAACCTGCATCAAACGACCTTCGTCGTACTTGACTTTCGACGTGTTGTTCATACGGGCGCTCATGCGAACATCTCCTTGAGTTTGTCCATGGCGGCCTTGGTCACCAACACCTTGCGGTAGTGCACCAATGACAGCGGATCTGCATAACGGGGCTCAACAACCAGGATATTCACCAGGTTGCGAGACGCCAAGTACAGGTTTTCATCCACTTCGTCAGCAATCACCAGCACGGACTCAAGGTTCATCGCCTTGAATTTGGCTGCCAATGGCTTGGTCTTGGGAGAGTCCACCTTGAGGGAGTCAACCACCGCCAGACGGCCTTCGCGGGCCAACTGAGAGAAGATGGAAGCCATACCTGCACGGTACATTTTCTTGTTGATCTTTTGACCGAAGTTTTCGTCGGGCATGTTCGGGAAAATGCGGCCACCTCCGCGCCACAGTGGCGAGGAAGTCATACCTGCACGGGCGCGGCCCGTTCCCTTTTGCTTGAACGGCTTCTTGGTCGAGTGCTTAACCTGCTCGCGATCTTTCTGGGCGCGTGTGCCTTGACGGGCATTGGCCTGGAACGCGACCACCACTTGGTGGACGAGGTCTTCGTTGTATTCACGACCAAACACGGTTTCAGGCGCGTCGTATTTCGACGTCGCTTGACCTTGGTCATTCAGGAGTTCGAGCTGCATCAGTTCGCTCCTTTCGCTGCTTTAGCCTTGACTGCGGGACGGACGGTGACAAAACCACCTGCTGCACCAGGGATTGCACCCTTGATCAACAGCAATTGACGCGCTTCATCGATGCGAATCACATCGAGGTTTTGCGTAGTCTTGGTTACATCGCCCAAATGGCCGGTCATGCGCTTACCGGGAAACACGCGACCTGGGTCCTGTGCCATACCAATAGAACCGGGAACATTGTGCGAACGGCTGTTACCGTGCGAAGCACGCTGCGAGCTCATGTTGTGGCGTTTGATGGTACCGGCATAGCCTTTACCAATGGAGGTGCCTTGCACATCCACTTTTTGACCAACAACAAACACATCAGCCACAGGCACAGTCGCTCCAGCTGCGTACTTTGCAGCGACGTCAGCCGTAATGCGGAATTCCTGGATGATTTCACCGGCTTCCACGCCTGCCTTGGCAAGGTGACCGGCAACTGGCTTGGTCACACGCGAAGCTTTGCGTGCACCGAACGTTACCTGCAAGGCAACGTAGCCATCGTTCTCTTGGGTTTTGACCTGCGTCACGCGGTTGTTCGACACGTCCACTACCGTAACAGGAACTGCATCCCCGTCATCAGTGAATAGGCGCATCATGCCAACCTTGCGACCCAGCAACCCTAAGTGATTGCTAAGACTCATTGTTTTCTCCGTAACTCCCACCGCTGCAACTTCAATTGGCTACAGCGTTTTTGCGTGAGAGACTGTTAATAAAACTCTGCCAGCGTACAAAAGCACATCGTGCAGAGCCAGCGAGTATAGCGCGGGCCTGTGATTTACACAAGCCCCTGCTTTTCCCGCCAGTCAGAAGCTCCGGATTTTCATCCGAAGCCGCTATTTCTTACTGCAGCTTGATTTCAACGTCCACGCCAGCGGGCAGATCGAGCTTCATCAGCGCGTCAACCGTCTTGTCTGTTGGATCAACAATGTCCATCAGACGCTGGTGTGTACGGATTTCAAATTGGTCGCGACTGGCTTTGTTCACGTGGGGTGAACGCAGGATGTCAAAACGCTTCATGCGGGTTGGCAAAGGCACAGGGCCTTTGACAATCGCGCCAGTGCGCTTGGCGGTGTCAACGATTTCAGCAGCCGATTGGTCGATGAGTTTGTAGTCAAACGCCTTCAGGCGGATGCGGATTTTTTGCTTGTTTGCCATCGTAATTCCTTATGGTTGCGAATTACGCAATGATCTTTGCAACCACGCCCGCACCCACGGTACGGCCACCCTCGCGGATGGCGAAGCGCAGGCCTTCTTCCATGGCGATGGGGTTGATCAA
>REAW01000021.1 GCA_004293725.1 Curvibacter sp. | reverse complement strand
CCACATCAGAAATGCGCACGGGAAACCCGTTTACGGTCTTGATGATGACTTGGGCAAACTCACCCGGTCGCCGCAGGTCTGTGGCGGCCGTCACGTTGAATTCGCGCAAACTGCTCTCAATCCGTCCTGCGGGTACTTCGAGGTTGGAACGCCGCAATGCATCTTCCACATCCTGAATGCTCAGCCGAAACGCAGCCAGCTTGGCCGGGTCCAGCGTGATCTGCATGGAGAACTTGCGCTCTCCCGATACAGTGACATCTGCCGCGCCCGGAGCCGTTTGCAAAATGGGTTTGACCAAGGTATTGGCCATTTCGGAGAGCTGCAGGGCATTGTGCGTGTCGGAGCTCAGCGAAAGAAAAATAACCGGGAAAGCATCTGCTTCGACCTTGGCAATCACCGGTTCATCAATGCCCTGGGGCAAACGCTGGCGCACCCGGGAGACTTTGTCCCGGACATCGGCAGCCGCAGAATCCGCCTCCCGTGACAGCGCGAAACGGATAGAAATTTGGCTGCGTTCTTGGCGACTGCTGGAGGTGATGACATCCACCCCTTCAATACCCGCCAAAGAATCTTCCAGCACTTTGGTGACCTGGGCTTCGACAACCTCACTGGATGCACCGGCAAAGCGCGTGGTAACGGTGACCACCGGCTCATCTATTTTTGGGTATTCCCGGACCGACAGGCTGGTAAAGGAAACCGCCCCGATCAAGAGAATAAGCAAAGAAAGAACAGTCGCGAAGACGGGCCTGCGAATAGATACTTCAGCTAATTGCATGGTGCATTAGCCTCCGGTTGCACGCGTAACCGGTGCGCTTGCTGGCGCCGACGCTGCAGCAGCCGGCCCCGTCGCAGGTGCCCGACCCAATTCCACGATGCGAAGGGCTGTTCCGTCCCGCTGCAATCGCTGCTGGCCAGCCACAACGATCGTCTGCCCTTCACTTAAGCCCTCGGTTACTTCGACTTTTCCTTGGCGGCGCACGCCCAGTTTCACCTCTTGGCGCTTAGAGACCCACTGCGTTTCAAGTGGGAGATTGGTCGCGGCAGGCATTTCCGATGGCGGCACCACCAGCACCACGAACTGCTTGCCACCTTGCGGAACCAAGGCCTCTTCAGGAACCACCAACGCGGCAGTATTCACACCAAAAATAGCCGTCACGCGGGCGAACATGCCAGGCCGCAAGGGAGCCCCTCCTTTCCCTGCTTGCTCTCCGCCCGTGTTGGGCAGAACCGCGCGTATGCCTACCGAGCGGCCATTGGCATCCAGCAACGGATCGATTGCTTCTATCCGTGCCTTGAAGGCACGGCCAGGAAAGGCATCCAACACCAGCTCTACCACCAGTCCTTGGCGCACCTTACGCTGATAACGCTCGGGCAAGCGAAAGTCCACGAGCATGCTGCTGGTGTCTTCGAGGTTCACCAGGTCTGCGCCGTCTTTGACATAGTCGCCCACGTTCACAGCCCGCAAACCTACCATTCCGTCGAACGGCGCAACAACTGCCATACGCGCCAAACGAGCCTGGGCCAGCGCCATCTGTGCTTGCACCACCTGGACATTGGCTGCACTTTCGTCCAGCACCCGCTGGGCGACAAAGTTTTGTGCCACGAGCTCCTGGTTGCGTTTGAAGTTGGCCTCGGCAATGGACAACTGCGCCCGCGCCTGACTCAATTCGGCGCGTTGCAATGTGTCATCCAGTTGCACCAGCAACTGTCCTTTGCGCACAACCGCACCGTCTTTGAAGCCCAAACTTTTGACCCTACCCGCTACCTCCGGCCGCATCATCACGCTTTGGCGTGAACGCAGAGACCCTACAGATTGG
The DNA here is from genome assembly GCA_004293725.1 of Curvibacter sp. Classification (GTDB taxonomy): domain Bacteria; phylum Pseudomonadota; class Gammaproteobacteria; order Burkholderiales; family Burkholderiaceae_C; genus Allorhodoferax. Next base: position 53,775 of record REAW01000021.1, on the reverse strand, counting down.
GCGTCGTCCTGCAATGTGGTGCTTGCAACTTTGGCCACCTCCACCCCCGCGGGTCTCGCAGGCGCCGAGGCAGACGACCTGCCGGCGGGCTGAGCTGCGCCCCCAGCAACAAGCACTTCCTTCGGTCCCTGGGGCTTGGACTGGTACCACCAAGCTGCACCGGAAAGGGCTGCAATGCCCACAATGGCGACCACAGAATAAACAGCTTTAGATGGCATGGAAACTCAATAAAAAAGGAAACATCGAGTGGGCAATGGTACCGTCGCCCCGCTAAGCAAGAGGCTGATTTACACGCCCGATACAAACACTGGCGACGCACGATACTAGCGCCCCAGCGCCAGCGCGACTCCCATGTTGGCCAGTGCGTCTGCTCGCTCATTGCCGGGGTCGCCGGCATGGCCTTTGACCCAGCGCCAGTCGATGGTGTGACCCGATGTACTCACCAGCTGGTCGAGTTGTTGCCACAAATCCACGTTCTTGACAGGCTGTTTGGCTGCCGTCTTCCAACCTTTGGCCTTCCAGCCCGCCAACCACTCCGTAATTCCCTTGAGCACATACTGGCTGTCTATATGCAATACGACCTTGCATGGGCGCTTGAGCGCCACCAAGGCTTGGATAACGGCCAACATTTCCATGCGGTTGTTGGTGGTTACCAGCTCTCCGCCAAAAAGCTCTTTTTCACTGCCGTCCGCCGATCGCAGCAGAGCGCCCCAGCCACCAGGTCCGGGGTTGCCTTTGCAGGCCCCATCGGTATAAATCACCACTGAATCCATGTTTTGTCTTTCCTGAATGCTTTATTCATGTGAACCTGTTGGGGGCTGGGCGCACTGGGCAACTGAAACCGAAGCGTTTGCACGAACCGGAGCCGTTTTCCAGGCTGGGCCGAGCAATCGCATACCCCGTACGCGTTTGACTGCCACTACAAAGTAGGCGGCCCCTACGATAGGCCACCAACGTGGGCCAGCTCGGTCCATCCAGGCCCACCGCTCCAGCCATTTGTCGCTGCGCACGGCAGGGCGGTAACAGCCGAACCGCCCCTCTTCAACTTCGAAACTCAACAACCGCAACCAGTCCCGCAACCTCCAGTAACCGATGAAGTCCCCGCAGTCAGGCAAAAACAAGTCCCCGAGGCCCAGTCGCTTGAAGACATGGGCCCTGCTTTGACGCAGACCCCATAAGCTGGCTGGATTGAGACCACAAATCACCACACGCCCCTCAGGCACCAGCACCCGCTCCACTTCCCGCAATGTGCCATGGGGGTCTGTGCTGAGTTCTAACGTATGGGGCAACACGACCAAATCCAGGCTGCAAGCCGAAAATGGCAATGCTGCATAGTCGGTCACCAGCGCCGTTCTTAGCGCCGAGGCACCTGTCAAGGGCTCGATCGATGGCATCCCCAGCCATTGGTGCGGCATGCGGTTGGCGCGCAGGCCGTCCAACTCTGGAACCCCCAACTGCAAAGCGTGGTAGCCAAAGATGTCCGCCACCGACGACTGCAATTGGGCATCTTCCCATCGCAAGAGATACTGGCCTGCTGGCGTCTGGAACCAGTTGTGCAAATCTATAATCTGATCGCTCATGACGTTAATACCGCTTCCCGCATTTTCAGATAACTATGTCTGGATGTTGCACGATGAACGAGAAGCACTGGTGGTAGACCCGGGAGACGCTGCGCCTGTGTTGCAAGCGTTGCAACAAGAAGGCGTTGTGCTGCGAGACATTCTAGTCACCCACCACCATGCCGACCACACAGGAGGCATAAATACCCTCCGCGCTGCCACAGGTGCGCAGGTGTGGGGCCCAGCCCTCGAAACCATTCCTGCGCCCTACCATCCTTTGGTCCAGGGCCAGCACGTGTCTAGCCTGGGTGTGGTGTTCGAGGTATTGGATGTGCCGGGCCACACGGCAGGCCACATTGCTTTTTACGCCCGAGAGGTAGATGACGCGCCACTGCTGTTCTGCGGCGACACCCTTTTCAGTGGCGGCTGTGGCCGATTGTTTGAAGGCACGCCGGCCCAGATGGAGGATTCCCTGGCTCGATTGGCAGCCTTGCCAGCCACTACCCGGGTGTGTTGTACCCATGAGTACACGCTGAGCAACTTGCGCTTTGCCCTGGCAGTAGACCCAGATAACGCCGACTTGCGGGCCTACCAGACCCAGTGCCAGTCGCTACGCACCCAAAACTTGCCCACCCTGCCGTCTTCGATTGATTTGGAACGACGCATCAACCCTTTTCTGCGCACGTCCACGCCCCCCATCCTTGCCGCCCTCTGCCAATTTGACGCACCGGCACTGGCCCGCGATGGAGCTTTTGCCACGCTACGGCGTTGGAAGAACGAATACCGATGATTATTGTAAGAATTACCTGCCTCCTGAGCCTGGCCCTGCTGACCGCTTGCGCCAGCGCCCCCAATCCCTCCAGCTCCCTGCCAGAAGCAAGCAGCAGCGCGACCTCGACCGGCAGTTCCGCTGCACCGGCCAAGGGCAATCTGGATTTGCAAACCAGCCGGGAGCTACAGCGCAAGCCTGCTGCCAGTAACAACCCGCAAGAGCGCAACGTCAATACTGCCCCGCTGAGCAGTATTGATCCCCAGACGCTGTCGTCCCGTACGGTTATGGCGCTATCCCCTCCCGCAGATCTGTGGGAGCGGATTCGTCGCGGCTACAACATGCCCGACTTAGACACTGAATTGGTCCGCGACCGGGAGCAGTGGTACAGCAGTCGTCCAGATTACATCTTTCGCATGACAGGGCGCTCCAAAAAATACCTCTTCCATATTGTTGAAGAGCTGGAGTTGCGCGGCATGCCCACAGAGTTGGCGTTGTTGCCGTTCATCGAAAGTGCATTCAACCCGCAAGCGGTGTCGAGTGCCAAGGCGGCTGGTATGTGGCAATTCATGCCAGCCACGGGCAAATACTTCGAGCTGAAGCAAAACGCTTTCAGGGATGACCGCCGAGACGTGTTGGCCTCGACCCGCGCCGCACTGGATTACTTGCAGAAATTACACCGCATGTTTGGCGACTGGCACCTGGCGCTGGCCGCCTACAACTGGGGGGAAGGCAGCGTGGCGCGCGCTATCGCCAAAAACAAGCGCGCAGGTTTAGGCACCACCTACTTGGATTTGAGCATGCCGATGGAAACACGGTTTTATGTACCCAAGCTGCAGGCAGTGAAAAACATTGTGGGAAATCCTGCCCAGTTCAACTCCAAGCTCCCCCTGATTGAAAATCATCCTTACTTTCAGACCGTCACCATCCAACGTGACATCGACCTCACGCTGGCCGCCAAACTGGCCGAGGTGGAACTGGCCGACTTTAAGGCGCTGAACCCGTCTATCAACCGCCCCGTCATCTTGGCAGCGGGCACACCCCAGATCTTGCTACCGTGGGATAACGCTGAAGTATTTCAATCCAACCTAGAAGCCTACGGCAGCCACCGTCTGGCGAGTTGGACCGCATGGATTGCGCCCACCACCCTACGCCCGGCCGATGTAGCGAAACGGGTGGGCATGTCCGAAAGCGAGCTGCGCAGCATCAACAACATCCCTCCCCGGGTAGTCATTCGCGCGGGATCTACGCTTCTGGTTCCCCGGGGTGCGAACATGGCCGATGTGACCGAAAAAGTAGCCGACAACGGCCAGCTTAGCTTGGCCCCCGAAGTCACGTTGCGCCGCGCTAGTGTGCGGGCCGCCAAGGGTGAAACCGTGGCCAGTGTTGCACGCAAGTACAAACTGAACGCTGCCTCGGTCGCCGAATGGAATAAGGTCAGTACAACAGCCAGCTTCAAAGCGGGTCAGCAAGTCGTACTTTTTCTGCCAGCCAAGGCCAGCAGCAAAACAACCACAGCCAAAAACCGCGGAAAAACGGTTGTCGCCAAGAAAACCACAAAAAGCAAGACCATTGCAGCCAAGCCGCGCAGCGCCCCAGTCAAAGTGGCGAAGAAATAAGCAAACGACCAGCTGCTATCAGGAGCAGCCCAATCGACAATGCCTGCCAGTTATCGGTAGCCAATCAGCAGTATTGCAATGTTGCTTGCCAAGCCTAAGGTCCAGACAACGGAACGCGCCGTACCCATGCCGGCCACGTACATCATGATGTAGAGCATGCGCAGCACTATGAAGAGGAAGGCCAAAACATCCAGGCGCGTCTGGTGAGCACCCAGTTGGTGGGCAATGATGACCGCGCCTATAAAAAAAGGAAGCGCCTCAAAGCTATTGGCCTGCGCAGCATTGGCGCGGGCGCGCCAATCGGTCTGGCGCGCTAGCCATTCACGCGGATTCACATTGTCGTAACCCCCCTCCCGGCGAGGTACGTGAAATCGCCCCGATTTGGCCAGACCAGCACAAACGATAGGCAGCAAAGCGGCAACCAGTACGCACCAGTAAGCGACGGTGAAATGAGGGTATTGCATGAAACAACTCTTTCAAAAATCAGTCCAGGTGGCCCCTGCGCTTACTAACGCCGGTCCACCAAGGCATGGGCAATGGTGCCCAGGTCCACATACTCCAACTCACTGCCCACCGGCACACCACGAGCCAGCCGCGTGGGCTTGATTCCTCGGGCTTTGAGCCCCTCCGCAATGACGTAAGCGGTGGCCTCACCTTCAGCGGTGAAGTTGGTGGCCAAAATCACTTCCTGAACGAGTCCATCACACGCGCGTTCGAACAGTTTTTTGAGCCCCAAATCATGGGGCCCCACGCCATCGAGCGGACTGAGCTTTCCCATCAGAACAAAGTACAGCCCTTTGTAGGCACCTGTACGCTCCATCGCAGCCTGGTCCGCCGGAGTTTCCACTACGCACAGCTGACTATGGTCGCGCCGCGGGTCTTGGCATGAGGCGCACACCGTCTGCTCAGTGAAGGTATGGCAGCGCTCGCAGTGTTTCACCTGCGTACTGGCTTGCAGCAAAGCCTGTGCCAATAGCTGAGCACCGGGGCGATCATGTTGCAACAAATGGAAGGCCATGCGTTGGGCCGATTTGACCCCCACGCCAGGCAGGCGTTTGAGCGCCTGCACCAGCGCGTCTACAGAGTTGATATCAGACATGATCAACCGCATGGGGGAACATGGCGAACACCGTCCAACAATGGATTGCAGGCACTAAGCAGCGCACTAGAACGGGAACTTCATGCCGCCAGGAAGGCCTGGCATGCCTGCAGTGAGCTTGCCCATTTTTTCGGCCGAAGTTTCCTCGGCTTTGCGCACAGCGGCGTTAAAAGCAGCGGCGACCAAATCCTCTAGCATGTCTTTGTCGTCAGCCAGCAAACTGGGGTCGATAGTGATGCGTTTGACATCGTGTTTGCACGTCATGGTGACTTTCACCAAGCCGGCACCAGACTCACCGGTCACCTCTACATTGCCCAGTTCGTCTTGGGCTTTTTTCATGTTGTCCTGCATCGCCTGGGCTTGCTTCATCAGGCCTGCGAGTTGTCCTTTGTTGAACATGGGTATCCTCAAGTAATAGAAAAAAAATGGAAGAAGCCGACCTTAGAGGGGCCGAAGGGAGCCAGGCACGATTTTCGCGCCAAAGTTCTGCACCATGGATTGCACAAACGGGTGGTCGGTGATTATTTTCTCGGCAGCCAGTTGTTTCTCCGCGGAGGCGGCCGCATTGCGCCGACTCGGGCTATCGGTCACCCGGCCTACTTCCACCGCCAGTTTGACCGGAAAGCCTGCCGCAGCAAGCGCAATGGTCAGCCGATCCCGCGTAGCGGGTTGATTCAGCGACTCGCGCTCCAGGCGCAGCAACCATTGATCGGTGTCCCGTGCAATCAACTGGGACTGCAGCGCCAGTTCCCGGACCAAGGCCGTAATGGATTCCGCTTGCACAAGTTGTTGCACGGTGGCATGCCAAAAGTCACCCTCTTCGGTCGGCAACAGCACCTGAGACGCTTGTGTGGCGCCCGCATCCGACCGACCCTCCGCCTGCGTTCGAACCGGAACCGCTACAACTTTAGTAGCTGCTGGCGCTTGTATCACGGGCGCTGGGGGGCTATTTTCATCTTCATACAAATGGGCAGGCTCTTCGGCCTGTTCCGATCCACTGCTGCGAACGGTCAGCACCTGCCCAGGGGGAATGGCTGTAACTTCCTGCGCGGGGGTGGACGCCAATGGTCCGTCTTCCCACGGCTGTACCACTGGAGGACGCGGGACAACGGAGGCGGCGGGCGCAATGGCCGAAACCGGCACGGCGCTGGGCAAGTGGGCCCCTGAAGTTGGTGTCTTTGCGCCGGCCGCCGACACAGGAGTCGCCATGGGCTGCACCCGCATCGGCGCAGAGGCGCTATTTAAAGTTTTTTTTTCAGCCAGTGGGATTGCGCCAGACTGGGGTTTAAAAGCCAGCAGGCGCAGCAACACCATGGTTAATGCGGCGTACTCATCGGGCGCCAGCCCCAAATCAGCCCGGCCATGCAGACAGATGCTGTAGAGCAACTGGGTTTCATCGGCCGCAAGCAAGCTTGCCAATCGGGCAGTATCTGCCGCTTCGGGATCACTTTCGTCAGCCGGTGCGGCGGGCCCTACAGCCTGGAGCACCGCCATGCGCTGCAGTACGGTAGACATTTCCTCCAATGTAGATGCCGCGCTTAGGCCATTGAGGCGCAGAGTTTCGGAGGTTTCCACCACCGTTTTTCCATCGCCGAGTGCCAGTGCCTCGATCAACCGGAAAACATAGGAGCGATCCACACTACCCAGCATCTGACGTACCGTGACCTCTTGCAACTGGCCCGACCCAAATGCAATCGCTTGATCGGTCAGGCTCAAGGCGTCGCGCATCGAGCCACGGGCTGCGCGGGCCAAAAGTCGCAGCGCCTGCACCTCTGCGCTCACCTGCTCCACCTCCAACACCTTGGTCAGATGTTCGCGGATGGTCTCCGGCGCCATGGGGCGCAAGTTGAACTGCAGGCAACGACTCAAAACCGTCACCGGTACCTTTTGAGGATCGGTGGTCGCAAGTACAAACTTCAAATACTCGGGCGGCTCTTCCAGCGTTTTCAACATGGCGTTAAACGCCGTGTTGGTGAGCATGTGCACCTCGTCGATCATGAACACCTTGAACCGCCCCTGCACCGGCTTGTAAACCGCTTGCTCCAGCAGGGCTTGCACCTCGTCTACGCCGCGGTTGCTGGCAGCATCCAACTCGGTGTAATCAACGAAACGCCCGCTATCAATATCAGCGCACGCAGAACATACGCCACAGGGTGTTGCGGTAATTCCACCACTGCCATCAACACCCTGGCAATTGAGAGATTTGGCCAGGATGCGCGACACCGTGGTTTTGCCCACACCACGCGTTCCGGTAAACAGATAGGCATGGTGCAGACGCTGCGTGGTCAGCGCATTAGTCAAGGCTTGCACCACGTGGTCTTGCCCCACCATTTCGGTGAAGTTGCGCGGACGGTACTTGCGGGCGAGCACGAGGTAAGACATGCGCCGATTCTAGTGTGCCAACGCTGCCCCTCTCAGTTAGACTGGAAGCCTACAAAGACCCTTCACACCATGAACGTGCCTACTTTGTTGAGAAACTGCACCCGATGGTTGTTGCTCGCGCTAACCGCGTGCCTGTGGATCAGTGCTGCGCAAGCAAGCGGCACCTTGCGAGTGCTGGCCTGGCCGGGCTATGCCGACGCCGATATCGTTAAAGCGTTTGAGCAACGCACCGGCGCCAAGGTCGAAGTCAGCTACATCAATACGGACGAAGCACTCTGGAGTCGCATTTCAAAGAACCAAGCGCGTGACTTTGATGTGTTCGCTGTCAATACGGCCGAGTTGCAGCGATACATCCAGAAGTCGCTGGTCGTGCCCTTGAACCTGCGCGCCATTCCCAACACCCAACGCCAGTTGCCTCGATTTCAATCTTTGCAGAAGATTCCGGGCATCGTGCACGGAGGCAAGGTATTTGCCATCCCCTACACCTACTCAGAAATGGGCATCATTTACGACCGCCAGCAGGTGCACCCCCCGCCCACCTCCATCAAGGTGCTCTGGGATCCACGCTACCAAGGCAAGGTCCTTGTCTACAACGGCGGAGCCCACAACTTTGCGCTGGCGGCGCAGGCCTTGGGCAGCCGATCGCCTTTTGCACTGCAAACCGCCCAGTGGGAAAGCGCGGTACACCAATTGATAGGACTGCGGCGCAATGCGATGACTTTTTACAGCCAATTGAAAGATTCGGTGGACTGGTTCCAAAACCGCAAGGCTGCTCTTCTGTTCGCCAACTATGGCTCCCAACAATTCAAGCAACTCCAGGCTGCCGGGCTGGACGTGGGATATGCAATTCCCCAAGAAGGCGCTCTGGCCTGGCTGGACTGCTGGGTTGTGACCAGTGGAGCAAAAGACACCGCGCTGGCAGAGGCCTGGATCAATTACACCTTGGAAGACGCACCGGGCAAAGTGCTACTGGAGCGCCAGGGTTTGGCAAACACCACCGGGCCTTCTCCCTATCTGGGCCCGGAGGACAAGCTTATTTGGTTGGAGCCGGTAGAAAACGTGGAGCGAAGAAACCTGCTTTGGGGCCGCATTTTGTCCGGTGACCGTGCCAGCAAGGTGTTGGCCCCGTGAGATTTGGCATCAGCGCACGACTAACACTGGTTTTGGCCTTGGTGGGCCTGCTCGTGGCAGGGTTGACCGGGTTTTATGCCTTTTACGTGAGCCGCAGCCTGCTAGTCCAGTCAGCCCAAGACGAACTCCTGCTGTCCACACAGGTCTTGGCGCGACGGATTGCGCTCACGCGCCAGGAAGTGTCACGCAACCTCATGGTACTGGCGTCCCACCCGGCCGCGCAGGCATCGCTGCAGGCCAACGCCAACGACTCCAAGAGCCAACTAACCACGCTCTTCAAAGTCCTCATGGCAGCCAACCCTGCCTACCTCCAAATTCGCTTGATTGACGCAAAAGACCATGGAATGGAACGGGTGCGCGTGGACCGTGGCATTGGCGACCTGCAAGTAGTGAGCAACGAAAACTTGCAGGAAAAAGGCCATTTTGCGTACGTATCAGAAACGCTCAAGCTAAGACTTGGCGAGACCTACTTGTCTCCTATTGCCATCAACCATGAACAAGGCTCCCCGTCGGGACTAGACCGCCCCACTCTGCAACTGGCCATTCCGGTAGGCGCCGAACAGGGTCAGGCCTTGGGCCTGCTGGTCATTAACCTGGATCTGGACGGCATGTTTGCCCTGCTTTCGGCCGACTTACCGGACGACTTTTCACTCTACCTGGCCAACAACCATGGTGACTACCTGATCCATCCCGACAACACCAAAACCTTTGGCTTTGACCGAGGCCGCCGCGTCCTTGTGCAAGAAGAGTTTACGCAAACGGCTGCTTTGATCGAGAAAAACACAGAAGATATTCTGCTGCAAGCCAACCAGGGACCACACGCCATAGCCCCCTTGCTTGCAGCGTTTATTGCACGACCCATACTAGTCCACAGCGAAGAATCTAGGCTCATCGTCGGACTGGCCCGGCCCTTGGATGGCGTGCTGAAACAAACCGATCGGCTGGGACGCACCATCGTGCAAATCGTGATTGCCGTGAGCCTGCTGTGCGCACTCTTGGCCGTGATGGTGGCGCGTGCGCTCACGCGGCCCATCAACAGCATGATTTTCGCGGTACACCGCTTTTCCAAGGACAACACGGCACTGCCGTTGCCTGTGCAGCGCAGCGACGAGATCGGCACGCTGGCGCGCAGCTTTGCCCGTATGCAAGGTCAAATACGCAAGCAGATGGCCGACTTGCAACACAGCCGCAAAGAACTGGAACACTTGGCCCGGCACGACATGCTGACCGAGCTCCCCAACCGGCGGTTGTTTATGGACCGACTGGAGCAGGCCATTGCCCGCTCTGAGCGCACCGATGAAGGCTTTGCGCTCTTGTTTATTGATGTCGACCATTTCAAACACATCAATGACACCCTGGGCCACGCAGCAGGTGACGCCGTACTCAAGGTGGTGGCACAGCGCCTGGCAGGCAACACACGCAAAGTGGACACCGTGGCCCGCCTCGGAGGCGACGAGTTTGTGGTGATGATGGACCATTACTCTGACCGCAACCTTGTCGCAGCCTTCACCGAAAAACTATTGGCCGCACTCACAGCCCCGATGGCACTCGAGGCCAAGACCCTGAGCGTAGAGTTCAGCATTGGCATCAGCCAGTTTCCGGAAGATGGCCATACCGCAGAGGAAATGATTGGCAGTGCCGACAAGGCCATGTACCGCACCAAGGCCGGCGGCCGCAACGGTTACCGCTTTACGTCGGACTCCAACACCCAGCCCAACTTGCTTTAACCACTTCGAACCGCATCAGCGCTTTGGGTACAATTCAGGCTGACGGGCCTTCCCGCATGGTGAAGCGGCCAACCGGGTCAGGTGGGGAACCAAGCAGCCCTAACTGTGGAGCCAGTGCCGGGGTCAGGCTCGTCAACCCCCATTCCATCTCACCCGCCTACCCTGAGGATTTTCGGGAATGACTCGCAAGGTTTTTTCCTGTTGGGTTGGTGCACTGCTACTCGCCTGCAGCGCTTTGATTTCCGCTTGGGCTGACACACCGCCCTCCGGCTCCGCTTTTCCCACGTTTGCCATCACCGACGCCACGCCCACCCGTGTGGAGCTGAGCGTGTACTTGGCTTATTTGGAAGACCCGGATCGCAAGCTTACGCTGGAGCAGGCCAGTAGCCCGACGCAAGCCTGGAAAGGCATGGACCGAACCAGCCCCAACTTTGGCTTTACCGACAAGGCCTACTGGTTCCGTTTTGCGCTAGACAACCGCAGCGACAAACCCCAACAACGGCTGCTGGAACTGCCCCGCGCGTTTATCGACGATGTCCGTTTGTTCCACCTGCAAGACGGCCAACTACAAACCAAATATGCCTTGGGCGATGAGCAACCATTTGCCCAACGGGTTGTGCAACACCAGAACTTGGTGATGCCACTGACGCTGGCCCCCGGCGTGCACCAGATTTACCTGCGCATGGCCTCCAGCGGCACGATAGAGGCGCCACTGCGCCTGTGGGAGCCGGCGGCTTTTTATGCAGCGGCGGGCCAAGAGCATCTGTTGGCCGGCGCCATCTTGGGAATGCTGGTGGTAATGATTGTCTACAACCTGTTCATCTACTTTTTCACCAGGGACATCAACTACCTCTACTACATCGCGTTTGTGGCCAGTTACCTGCTGTTCTGGAGTACCTTGTGGGGATACACCTTCGCCTATGTCTGGCCCCATGAAATCCGCTGGAATAGCATTGCAGTACCCGTGTTCATTGCGTCAGCCTGCCTGTCTGCATGTTTGTTTGCGGACAACTTCCTCAAACTGAGACATTTCTCGCAGCCAGTTCACCGCGCGGTAGTAGGACTGGCGTGGGCCAGCGGGCTGTTGTTGATAGGCAGCTTTGTATTGCCGTACCAGTTCATCATCCGGGTTAATTCGGCCATGATTTTGGTCGTGTCGGTTGTGGCCCTAGTGTGTGGCTACTGGCGCTGGTGGGCCGGGGCGCGCTTTGCCCGTTTTTATTGCCTGTCATGGACATCCGTGTTTGTAGGGGTCAGCATTCTCACCATTGGCAAGTTCGGACTCCTTCCATCCAATTTTTGGACGGATAACGCATCGCAAATCGGTGTATTGCTACTAGTGTTAATGCTGTCGCTGACATTGGCCGACCGCATTAATACCGACCGCAGCCTGCGCATCAACGCCCAGGCAGTGGCGCTGGCCCATGCCCAAAAGGCCAGGGCCTCCCAAAAAGCACAAATCGAAGCCACGGCTCTGGCCAACCGTGAACTGGAAAGCCGGGTGCAGGAGCGCACCAACGCGCTCAATGAAGCGCTTGAAAAACTGCAAACGGTGAATGCCCAACTGCAACACCTGTCCAACACAGACAGCCTCACCCAGGTAAACAACCGCGCCTATTTTGACGAGGCATTACTGACCGAACACAAACGGGCCAACCGGCAAAAGCAACCATTGGCCTTGCTGTTGTTTGACATCGACCACTTCAAGTCCATCAACGACACGTGGGGCCACCCGGCAGGCGATGCGTGTTTGCGCCACTTGGCCGACTTTCTGCGCAGCAAGGTACAGCGCGCCGGTGATGTGCTGGCCCGCTACGGGGGAGAAGAGTTTGTGGTTCTGTTGATTAACAGCACGCTGGGTGATGCATTGGATGTGGCAGAAGAATTACGCTCGGACATCGCGGCGCTCGAGATTCCTATCGAGGGACATACCCTGCGAATCACCGCCAGCTTTGGCGTAGCCAGTGCAATTCCCACCAGCATGACTTCAGCCGCCACCCTGGTGGCCGACGCTGACAAGGCCTTGTACGAGGCCAAACACCATGGCCGCAACTGCGTACGCGCCGCGCCACCGCGCATCGGGCCCCAGCAGACAAGCTAAAACGCTACAAGTTTTGTAGCTATTCGCGCATACCCCACGCCGACTAACTGCATATTTTTTACTGCATCAACCGCGAGGCCGGAGATAAACCAATGCTCCTTGTCCCGCCGCCACACCACTGGCAAAACAGGCTTGGAGCAAGTAGCCGCCTGTTGGGGCCTCCCAGTCCAGCATCTCACCCGCGCAAAACACACCCGGCAATTGCTCCAGCATGAGCTGGGGCGTGAGCACTTCAAACAACACACCACCAGCACTGCTGATGGCTTCGTCAATCGGTCGCGCCGCTTGCAAAGCAATGGGCAGGGCCTTGATAGCGGCAGCCAATTGGGCCGGATCGTTCATCGCGTCTTTGGACAAGCGTTCGTGCAAGATCGCGGACTTGATGCCATCCAGGTGCAACCGGCTCTTGAGGTGGCTGGACAGTGAGCGGCTCCCCCGCGGATGTTGCACTTCAGCCTGTACTTTCTCTAATGGCACGTCTGGCAGCAAATCCAGCGAAAAAGTGGCGCTCCCGCTGCGGATGATGTCGTCGCGCAGCACGCTGGATGCTGCGTAAACCAGACTGCCCTCGACTCCTGTTGCGGTGGCCACAAACTCACCCTTGCGCGCAAATGCCACTCCTTGCGCCGTGTTAACCGTGATGGCGACCGATTTGAAGGGTTGGCCGGCAAATTTTTCTGCAAAAAATGGACTCCAACCACCTTGCACATCAAACCCACAGTTGGAAGGCAGCAGCGGCGCCACCGCTACACCGCGCTGGGCCAAAAGTGGTACCCAGGCCCCGTTCGAACCCAGGCGCGCCCAGCTCCCACCGCCCAGCGCCAGCACAACCGCACCGGCCCGCACCTGCTGCGGTCCGTTGGGGGTGTCAAAGCACAACACGGTGCCGGTGGTGCCGGCTGCAGGGGTGCCCCAACCGGTCCAGCGGTGGCGCATATGGAACTGCACCGCCACGCCCGGTGCCGCAGGATTACGCAACCGGTGTAGCCAGGCGCGCAGCAGCGGCGCCGCCTTCATGTCTTTGGGAAACACCCGGCCCGAGGACCCCACAAAGGTCTCAACACCCAAGCTTTCAGCCCATGCGCGCAGTGCCGCAGCATCCAGCCCCTGCAGCAGCGCCTCAATGGCACTGCGGCGCGCGCCATAGCGCGCTGCAAAACGATCAGCATTTTCGGAATGCGTGAGATTGAGCCCCCCCTTGCCAGCCAGCAAAAACTTGCGGCCAATGCTGGGCATCGCGTCATACAAATGGACGGCAACACCGGCCTCGGCCAATTGCTGAGCCGCCATCAGGCCGGCCGGGCCTCCGCCCACGATGGCTACGTCCACCACCTGTAGGTCGGCGTTGCGGGGGACAGAAGCGGCGGGCTGGGAAAGTTCAGAACTCATTCGGGGGTCAATTCAATCAGTTGGCCTTGCGGCGTTAAAAAAGCAGCGCGTACGGGTTGCCCGGGGTTGGCCAGCGCAACGGCATCGCGGTAGCCCAGCAGCTGGGCACAGTGCGCCGCATCATGTTGCGGCTGCGCTTTCGATTTGTAGTCCAGCACCCACCAAGTGCCGCTGCGTTGCTGAACCAAGCGATCCATGCGCAGCAGACGGCCCCGCTGCATGATGGGCACTTCATTGGCATGCCAGGTCAGCTGTAAAGCGTCCCATGCCCAAGCACCCATGCCTTGCAGTATGGACTGGGCCATCTGCTGCGCCGTTTGCACCTGGTCCGCGTCCAGCACAAAGGCTTGCGCCACCTGTGCCAACCGGGTGGCGCTCCAGGTGTAGGGCTGTTGGAAGTAACCACCGGACGGTGCGGGCACCCATTCCAACAACCGGTGCATGGCTTGGCCCACGCGAGATTCCAGGCTCTCTAAGGCGGGCTCAGGCGGGAATTTTGCTATGTTTTCAGGAGCTGTTCGCGCAATATTTACGAGGGCTTCGGCTACTTTTGGCACATATCTCAGGGCATAGGGTACCAAGGCCGCTTCCGGCGCTCCAGCAGTCAACGCGACGGGTGCCGGCTCTTCCACTGGCACCTCTTGCGCCTGGCCCTCCAGCCGACGCCACCAACTGCCCGCATGTACGCGGTGCGGAGCCAGGCTGGAGATCACCAGGGTTTGCTGCGTGCGCGTGAGCGCCACATAGAGCGCATTGAGCTCTTCACGGCTGCGTTCAGCTTGTTCGTGCGCGAGCGTGTCCACCACGCAAGCTGGCGGACGCGACTCGCTCGCCAAAAATACAAACCGTTGCGGGTGCGGGGCTTCACCAGGCCAGTCCACCAGTACGCCCATGGTCTCGGTTTTGCCAGCCTCCCCGTCGGTGTCCAGTATCAGCACCAGTGGGGCCTCCAGCCCCTTGGCGCCATGGATGGTGAGTAGCCGCACCGCTTGGGCATTGGCGCGCACCGGTGCGGGGTTGCCCCCAGCGCGCAGCGCACGCACCAATCCATAGGCGGTGGTGTACCGCCCCCCGTCCACCTGCAGCGCCGCGTTCAATAGGGCGCGCACATTGGCCAGTACCCGCTCCCGCTGGGCATGTGGGCTGGCCGCCGCATAGCGGGCCAATACGTCACCGTCGTCGTAGATGGCACTGAGCGCATCGTGGGGCGGCAGCCGATCCACCCACTGCTTCCAACGCAAAAGCGTGGGGCCCACGGCAACCAAGGTAGGGGGCAGCTCTGGCTCCGCACTGGCCTGAATGGTTTGCCACCAGCTCATTGCGTCGCTCTTCTTTCCAGCGGCGTCCTCGGTTGACGCACGGAGCGCACGCTGGCGCAACACCAAGGCCACCAAGTCGTCATCAGAGGCGCCGAACACGGGAGACTTGAGCACGCGGGCCAGTGCCAAGTCGTGCTGCGGCGAGACCAGCACATCCAGCAGCGCCACCAGATCCTGCACCTCGGCAAACTCACCCAACTCGGCTTTCTCGGGCTGCTGCGCAGGAATACCTAAAGCAGAGAGCTCCTGCTCCATCAACGTGAGTCGTTCGCGCTTGCGCGCCAGCACCATGACATCTTTGGGTGCGTATCTACGGCCTTGCGCCATCTGGGCCGCCAGCCACCCTGCGGCCTGGCGGCACTCCAGTGTTTTGCGCGTTTCCTCGGCTTCATGGCGGGGCATGCTAAGCGAGTCGCGCCACACGGCGTCGGTCGGAGTCGCCGCGTTGTCCGCCTTGGCTTCGCGCTCGATCCGATGCAGTTTGAAAACCTGGCCCTGCTTGTCAGACGCCGTGCTGTGGGCACGGAAGTCCTGGTACGCCCCTTCCTCCTGGGCTTGGCCCATGGTCTGGTTGACCAGCGCAATGATCTCGGGCGCATTGCGCCGTGTGTGGTCGCAACTCAGTTGGTCACCCTGCAAGCCTTGCACCACAAATTCCTTGGCCGCACGAAACACCTGTGGCTCGGCACGGCGGAATCTATAGATACTTTGCTTGGGGTCACCCACAATGAACACGCTGGGCGCATTGCCGGCGCCCGCGTAGGACGACAGCCAGCTGTGCAACGCCTGCCACTGCAGCGGGTTGGTATCCTGGAATTCATCGATCAGTAAATGCCGCACGCGCGCATCCAGCCGCTCCTGCACCCAGCCACTGAGTTCGGGGTCCGACAGCAGTACCAGAGCGGTGCGCTCGAGGTCGCCCATGTCCAGCCAGCCGCGCTCGCGCTTGAGCGCCGCATAGTCCTTGATTAAACCCCGTGCCAGCCGGGCCATGCGCTGCTGGTGTTGCCACGCTTGGTCTTGCAGCTCGGCCTGCTGTACTTCTTGCAGTAACGCCTGGGCGGATTGCACGATGGTCAGGTCCACCAGTTTGTCGCTCAGTTTGAGGGGTTCACCTTTCTTTGTGAACAGGGCTTCAAACACGCCAGAAGTATCCCTCCCTGTTAGCGCGCGCCCCAGTTCACTGGCAGCGCTTTGGCATTTCTTTCCACTGCACTGGCCCAGCGCTCGCGCGCTGTCCCACAGCAAGGCTTGCACACTGGCTTGGGCCAGGCGTTCATGCGGTGCTTGCATTCCGGCAAAAGCCGGAAACTGTGCAGTGAAATGTTGTACCGAAGCGTCCACCACCCCTTGTGCATCAGCCAAGTCGAACTCGGTGCGCTTGTTGAGTGCGGCTTCCAGGGCCTTATGGGTTTGGTGGCGGCCATAGAGACGTACCGCATCTTGGTAGTCCACCAGCGCGACGGCATCGCCTGCCACGCGGGTCTGGAACCGCAGCCACACCTTGGCTACAGCCGCCGCATCATTCTCCAAAAGCTCGTACTGGGCCGGAAGACCGAGGTGATGCAGCACTCCCATCGGCGCACTTCCCAGCAGCGCTGCAAACCAGCTGTGAAAGGTGCGTATTTGTACCGGCCGACCACCCGCCAGCAACTGTGCATGCAGGCCTCGCAGCGCCTGCAACTGGGCAGCATCCACTGCCTGCCGCACTCCACGCATGTGGAGCTCTTGCTGCAAACGGGCATCGTCCAGATGGGCAAATTCGCGCAACCACTCCTGCAAGCGTTGGCGCATTTCGCCCGCCGCTTTTTTGGTGAAGGTGATGGCCAAAATTTCGTGCGGCTGCGTGCCTTCCATCAGCGCGCGTAGCATGCGCGAAACCAGCATCCAGGTCTTGCCCGCGCCCGCGCACGCCTCCACCACCACACTGCGCCGTGGGTCGCAAGCAATTTCGTAAAAGCGCTGGGCTTCGACCAATCGACCGTTGTGCTCGTAGGCCGCGTGTATCGCCTGGCTCATACCGCTTCCCAAAAGTCTTTGCGACACAGGCCCCGGACCTGACAGAAGTCACACACGGTACCCTCCCCCAGCGCTGGCAAGGCGGCGCCTTGGGCAATACGGGCCATGTCGGTCTGCACACCATCAATCAGGGCATCACGTGCCATCACCACCTCTTGTTGTTCATAGGCCGCGGTACCGTCCCGCTCGCCCACATTCACATAGGCAGCACGCAATGTGTCGTTCGGCAGAAGTGCGGCATAGAAGGCCATCTGCGTGTCCTCCAACGGGTCCTGGATACGCGCACGGGTCTTGGCCACGGGTTCGGTCTTGTAATCCAACAGCATCAACGTGCGATCGGGCATGGTGTCGGTCCGGTCGGTGCGGCCGATCAGGGTGACAGGCCCCATGCGCTGGCGCTGCGGCATCTCACCGCTGGAGAACACGGCGCCTTGCGCCTCGTGTTCGGTCAGCCACGCCAGGTATCCATCGCGCACAGCGGGCCATGCAGCCGCAAATGGCAAAAACTCGCCCTCGGGCAACGCCATGGAAGCTGTGACCTCGATGCTGCATTGGTCCAGCAAGGCCACGCGGGCAGGCAATTCCGTACGCGGCTGTTTTTCCAAAGCCTCATGAAAGCCTTGCAACACCGCGTGCAGCCACAAGCCAAAGTCACGCTTATCTAGTTCAGCATCCAGTTCATCGACAGCACGCAGGCCCAGCATGCGCTGCGCAAAGAAGCGGTAGGGGCAATGGCGGAGGTCTTCGTAGGCACTGGCCGACAACGTGTGAACGGCTAGAACGGGGCCTGTGGGCTGGGGCGGCACGCAAGGCTTGGGCACAACCCAGCGCGTGCCACGCGGGTCCCGCCCTTCTCGCACGTCCGCTAAACCGCTTTCACCCAAGCGCAGTTGCTGCACCAAGGCGCTAGGCTGCAAGACTTCGCCGGTGTCGTCGCTCGTGCGCCAGAGCACATCGCAGGCCGGGCTGGCCAGCGCATGGCGCCATACCTGGCGCAGCTGGCTCTCCAGTGTGTCCCGTGAGGGCAACCCCAAGGCCGCGCGCTGCGCCGATGTCCAGCCGCCTGGTGGCTCTGGAGACGGGTTCAACCGCACCTCGTCACATCCCGCCATCACGACGGCGGCAAATGGGCGCCCCAGCATTTGGCTCAGCGGCAAGATCACCACCTGCTCTTGGTCCGGGTAGTCGGGCTGAAAGCTCGCGCCTTCCAGCGCCTGATTCACCCAGCCAGTGAATTCCATGAGATCCATTCGCCGCCCCGCCCACAGAGCCTGCTCCAGAAGCTGGCCCCACCCTGGCGCATCAGCAGGGGCAAGCCGCAAGACGGCTAACAATTTTCGACCGGCTCCATCTTCTTGCAAACGTTCCCACTGGGACGTGCGTTGCAAAGCTTGCTGCAACGCCGCTAGCCACCCTGCGAGCGGCTTGCGCCCCGCCAGCGCGCTGCGCAGGTGCTCCACCTCGGCGCAGGCATCCAATAGGACCGGGCTTTGTGCTACTGCAGGGCTCGTTACCACTTGGCGCCAGTCTCGCACCTGGTCGCGACGCACCGCAGCCTCCAAAGCATCCAGCGCTTCCAGATAGCCCGGCGCCTGCTTTAAAGCAGCCAGAACAGCATCGCTGCTGGCATTCCACTGCCCAGCACGCAACAAAGCCATCACGCTGGCACCCGCATGGCTCGTTGAGAGCTTCCAGCCATTTTCGTCCCGCACCGCCACACCGGCTGTGTCCAATGCTGCGCGCACACGGCGTGTCAATGCACGGTCAGCACTGACCAGGGCCACCGGGTAACGCTCGGCCGCTATGTGTTCCAGCAAGCACGCGGCAGTCCGCTGGGCTTCGTCTTCTGCATCCTCACAGGCATGCAAGGCCAGCGCATTGCTTAAGGCGGGCGGTCCAGTCACCTCGGGCTCGGCCAGGCGCAAGTTCAGTAGTTTGTCGCCCCAAATCGTGGCAAGTCCGACCGGCAATGTATCGTGGTTAGCACCTTGCACCAGGACCAGGCAATCCAGTGTTTCAGGCCACTGCGGGTCAAACAGGACATCACTGGTGTAGGACGAAACCGCCGCCCACTCTACGGCCAATCGTGCCACACGTGCCTCCCACAGTAGCGCCTGGCTGTCCATGCCCAGGGCGGCATGCAAGCGTGCGGCCTGGGCCCAGACCGCACGCTGCTCCGGGCCAGCCCCCGCAGCAAGAGGCGCCAATTGATATGCCGCCTGCACCAGCAAAGGGGCGAGGGCCTCTTGCCCCTGCCCACCACTGGCCGCTAGCAGCGCCTGCGCAGTGAGCGTGTCCACAGCCGGGTCCATGCAGATGTCCTGCGCGTCCAGCCTCCCCCCGCCAGTAGCGGCCACCCAGTTCTGGGTGGTCTCGAAACGAGGGGCGAATCCCTCGGGGTAGAGCCGCGCCCACAGCCTGCCCGCCAACGGCAACAGTTGGGCATAGGGCAAAACTACCAAAGTACGCGCTGGATGGGCCTTACGGGCCAGCAATTGGGCATGGATGCGTGGCAGCAGGCCCGCGCCATCGGCAAGCCACAGGCCCATGGCAGGATGCTCCGCCCCATAGTTGAAAGCCCGAAGGCCTGTGGCGCCATCGTTTTTTACTATGTTTGCCATAGACAAAGAGGCGTCGGGGAAGGGATTGGTTTCTGTCACAATGCCGCAACTTTAGCTGCATTAGCAATCTTCCAAAGGAGCCACCATGGCCAGCGAACTCATCAAACATGTCACCGACGCCACTTTTGAAGCCGATGTTCTCGGTGCAGCAAAGCCCATTTTGGTGGACTACTGGGCCGAATGGTGTGGCCCTTGCAAGATGATCGCGCCTATCCTGGACGAAGTGTCCGTTACCTACGAAGGCAAGCTGCAGATCGCCAAGATGAACGTCGATGAAAACCGCGAAATCCCCGCCAAATTTGGCATCCGCGGCATTCCAACCTTGATGCTGTTCAAAGATGGGCAACTGGCCGCAACAAAAGTTGGCGCTTTGAGCAAAGCCCAACTCACTGCTTTCATTGACCAGCAATTGGCCTAATAGAAAATCCATCGCCTCGGAAACGAGGCGATTTTTTGTCGGACCCTGCCGAAGTCAGTCCCAAAAACCTAACGCAGCCCCCATCGGCCAGCGAAGATTACAAAACGGCGCGCAGCAGCGTTTTCCTGTCATAATAAATCCCGTTCACCTGCCCATTCCAAGGCAGACGCCGATTCCCGGCACAGAACGCAGAGGCGCTTACCCAGTTTTGCCTCTCTCCTCTTCCCCCAGATATTTGTAATTCACCGAACAGCGGTCAACGCCCTCACCGGGACCCACTCCATGCACTTAAACGAACTCAAGGCACTGCACGTGTCTGAAGTCCTCAAGCAAGCCGAAGAACTTGAGATTGAAAACACGGGCCGCATGCGCAAGCAGGAGCTGATGTTCGCCATCATCAAGAAGCGGGCGCGCACTGGTGAACAAATCATTGCCGACGGCGTATTGGAAATCCTGCCCGATGGCTTTGGCTTCCTGCGCAGCCCGGACACCAGCTACACCGCCAGCACAGACGACATTTACATCAGCCCCAGCCAGGTGCGCCGCTTCAACTTGCACACCGGAGACATGATTGAAGGCGAAGTGCGCACACCCAAGGATGGGGAGCGCTACTTCGCCCTGAACAAGCTCGACAAGGTTAATGGTGGACCACCTGAGGGCAACAAGCACAAGGTCATGTTTGAAAACTTGACCCCACTGTTCCCCAAAGAGCAGATGAAGCTCGAGCAAGACACCAAGGGAGATGAAAACATCACTGGACGCGTGATTGACATCATTGCTCCAATCGGCAAAGGGCAGCGTGCCTTGATCGTGGCGCAACCCAAGAGCGGCAAGACCGTGATGATGCAACACATTGCACACGCGATTTCGGCCAACTATCCCGACAGTTACCTGATGGTGCTGCTCATTGACGAGCGTCCCGAAGAAGTGACCGAGATGCAGCGTACCGTCAAGGGAGAGGTGATTGCTTCAACCTTCGACGAACCCGCCGCCCGCCACGTTCACGTGGCCGAAATGGTGATTGAGCGCGCGAAGCGTCTGGTCGAATTGAAAAAAGACGTGGTGATCCTGCTGGACTCCATTACCCGCTTGGCGCGCGCGTACAACAACGTGGTTCCATCTTCCGGCAAGGTACTGACCGGCGGTGTAGATGCCAACGCGTTGCAGAGGCCCAAGCGTTTCTTGGGTGCAGCCAGAAATGTTGAAGAAGGCGGCTCGTTGACCATTATTGCTACTGCGCTGGTCGATACTGGCAGCCGTATGGACGAGGTGATCTTTGAAGAATTCAAGGGCACCGGCAACTCCGAAATTCACCTCGATCGCCGACTGTACGAAAAGCGCGTATTCCCCTCCATTCAACTCAACCGCAGTGGAACGCGCCGCGAGGAACTGCTGTTGCAGCCCGAAATTTTGCAAAAGACGCGCATCCTGCGCCAGTTTCTGTACAACATGGACGAAATCGAATCCATGGAAATGGTGCTCAAACAAATGAAGGCCACCAAGAACAATAGCGAGTTCTTTGACATGATGCGTCGCGGCGGTTGATTCCAACCAATAGGCTATAATCGATGGTTTCGCGAAAAGTACGCTGAAGTTTTCAATGCGCAATGGGTTGCGCATGGCCAGCGCGGCTCTCGCTACTGATGGAGAAGAGTATGAAAGAAGGCATTCACCCTAATTACCGCGAAGTTTGCTTCCAGGACATGTCCAATGGATTCAAATTCGTGACGCGTTCTTGCGCCAACACCAAGGAAATGATCGACATGGAAGACGGCCGCAAACTGCCTCTCTTCAAGCTCGACACCACCAGTGAATCGCACCCTTTCTACACTGGCACCCAGAAGTCTGTAGACAATATGGGTGGTCGCGTGGAGCGCTTCCGTAACCGTTTCGGCAAAACTGCCGCCAAATGATGCGGAATCAGGCGTACGCCTGAGTCCATTGGAAAAAGGCAGCCCGGCACTCCGAGCTGCTTTTTTTTTGACTTTTTTGCTTTCTGTGAAACACCCCAATCCCGCCATCGTTGCCCAAGCGGCCGTACGCCGCCTACCACGCTGGGCCTTGCTTTTGTTGTGCCTGAGCTATGTATGCGCGGGATTTTTCGGCCGCGATGCATGGCGCAGCACTGACATTACGGCATTGGGATTTATGGGTGCCTTGGCCAATGGCACCTCTTCGTGGTGGGCACCCTCCCTTGCTGGATGGTCGCCAGAACATCCTGCAGTGCTGCCCTATTGGCTCGGAGCCTGGGCCATCCAACTTGCGCCAGCGGCCTGGCCTGCCGACTTGGTGGCACGCATTCCCTTCGGCTTCCTGTTGGGAATGGCTATGTTGGCCAGTTGGTATGGCACCTATTACTTGGCCCGCAACCCAGCCGCCCAACCGGTAGCCTTTGCTTTCGGAGGCGAGGCTAAACCAACCGACTATGCCCGGGCCATGGCCGATGGCGGGGTACTGGCCTTTATTGCTTGCTTGGGGCTCGCTCAGCTTTCCCACGAAACTACACCGGCGCTGACCCAATTGGGATTCAGTGCCTTGCTGTTC
This sequence comes from Curvibacter sp., assembly GCA_004293725.1. GTDB lineage: Bacteria > Pseudomonadota > Gammaproteobacteria > Burkholderiales > Burkholderiaceae_C > Allorhodoferax. Next base: position 31,078 of record REAW01000021.1, on the reverse strand, counting down.
TACGGTATTGCCGCGCTTCCCTACCGCACTGTGGGACCGCATTTGGCGACGTTTATGGGGTTGCTCGGACTCGCTTTGTCTGGTGCGCCTACGATGGCTATGCTGTACTTGGTGGGCGGCCTGTTGGTGCATTGGCTGGACCTTGACAACGGTCGGACTTCGGACAACCCTCGGTCAGCCCGAAACAAGGACCTGTGCGCACTTCTTGCCTATGCCCTGCTCGCGGGCGCTGCGGCCTATGCGCTGGACTTATGGCGCTGGAAGGTGGAAATACCGCCTTTCACTTGGCAAACGGTTGACGGTTTCGCGCAGCTACTCATTTGGTTCACTTGGCCTGCTTGGCCCTTGGCACTCTGGACCCTTTGGCGCTGGCGCTCGCAGATTTGGGGAAAGCGCTTGTATCGGCATGTTGCCTGGCCACTTTGGTTTGCAGCGCTTACCGTCGTGGCCACCCCGCTTGGAAGCAATTCCGACCGTACGCTGCTGCTGGCCTTACCAGCATTGGCGGCGTTGGCTGCGTTTGCGTTGCCAACCCTCAAACGCCAGGTGGCCGCGCTCATTGACTGGTTCACTTTGTTGTTTTTCTCGGGTTGCGGGTTCATCATCTGGGTTGTCTGGATCGCCATGCAAACCGGCGTACCAAGCCAACCCGCTGCCAATGTGACCCGACTCGCACCGGGTTTTGAAGCCAGCTTCTCGCCACTGGCATTCGGCATCGCCATACTGGCCACATGGGCCTGGGCGTGGCTTGTCAAATGGAGAGTTGGTCGACATCGCGCGGCCATCTGGAAAAGCCTGGTTCTGCCAGCAGGCGGCGCAGCTTTATGCTGGCTTCTGCTCATGACCCTATGGATGCCTTTGCTCAACTACGCACAAAGCTACCGCAACCTGGTGCAGCAGGCGTTGCCACTGGTGGGTACGCATGGATGCGCAGAAACAGGCAGCCTGCAAACCGAACACTTGTCTGCGTTCCAGTGGTACAGCTCCGTGCGCCTCGTTGCAGCGAATGGAGAAAGCCAGTGTGAATGGCAGTTAAGTGAACCCGGGGCTGACCTGGAAGTGAGCCCCTCCGTCGACACCACTCGCTGGACACCTCACACCCTTTTGCGACATCCAGTAGACCCGAAAGTGGCCGTTTGGTTGCTGCGAAGACGCTAGGGGCTTGGCCGCCGGGCCGAATCTACTCGGCGATGGCCCGCACCCTATTTGCCTGGAACACCAACGAGAAGATCGATCCCTTGCCGATTGTGCTGGCAATGCGCAATTCAGCGCCATGGCGTTGTGCCACGTGCTTGACAATGGCCAAGCCCAAGCCTGTGCCACCGGTATCCCGAGAACGGCTACGGTCCACCCGATAAAACCGCTCGGTCAAGCGAGGCAAGTGCTCAGGTGCAATGCCGGGACCGGTGTCCTCCACGGACAACACACACGCACCATCGCTCAGTGCCTGCCAGCGCACATGAATGTTTTTATCCGCAGGGGTGTACCGAATAGCATTGCCCACTAAGTTAAAGACTGCGCTGTAAAGCTCGGGTTGCGAACCGGAAATCTCACACGAAGGAGCAGAGTCAAACACGATGTTTTGGCTGCCTCCCCACAGCAATCGCGATAGTTCCTGCGCTTCCGACTGGCAGGCGCGAAGCACGGCCGGAACAGAGACCCAATCGTGAACCGAGGGCAAAGGACTTCCCTCAAGGCGTGACAAAGTCAACAGGTCATTCACCAGGCTTTGCATCCGGTGCGCCTGTTGGGCCATGAGCCCCAAATAGCGCTGGCGCTCATCATCGCCCAAGGGCAAAGACTGCAAAGTCTCCACAAAGCCAGCCAACACCGTCAGTGGCGTGCGAATTTCGTGGGACACATTGGCCACAAAGTCGCGTCGCATGACTTCAGCTTGCTCTAACGCAGTGATGTCACGCGACAACAACAAGCAACGCCCTTCACCATACGGATGCAGGTGTACCGACAACCGCACCGGCTTTGCGCTGGTGCTATCGCGCCCGGGCATAACAACGTCATGGTTGAAGTTACGCTCCGCATAGTACGCAGCAAACCCGGGGTCACGCACCAAATTGCCAAAGTGTTGGAGAAGATCGCGCCGCGCATCAAAGCCAAAATGCGCGCCTGCCATTTGGTTGAACCACTCGATGCGCCCCTCAGCATCCAGCAAAACCACTCCATTGGGGGATGCTTGCAAGGCGGCCAGAAAGTCACGCAACTTGCCCTCCCCGTCCACCACTTGGCGTTCTCGAGCACGCAACAGACGGCGCATGCGCTCCGCTGCCTCGCCCCACAAGCCTTGACCCAGGGAGACCTCCGTAGCCTCGCCACGGCGCAGCCAGTTGAGCAAACGAAAACCACGCACAGCATCAACCAGCAACCACACATAGCCTGCCCCAATGGCCGAGACAAGCGCAGCCGACATACGCGTGGGCGGTTCGACCAAAAACCACACCAAAACTGCGGCACTGGCTTGCAGCCCGACAAATGACAGCAAGCGCCAGATCATTCCCGATCCGCCCTGGCTCACGCGTTGGCTTTGTCAGCGGACACCGCAATTGCGGGATTGGCAGTCAACCGGTATCCAGCGCCACGCACCGTCTCGACCATAGACCCCGCTTGGGCCAAAGCCTCGCGCAAGCGCTTCACGTGCACATCCACGGTACGCTCTTCGATGTAAACATGGTCACCCCACACCTTGTCAAGCAATTGCGCACGGCTGTGCACACGCTCGGCATGGCCCATGAGATAGTTCAATAGTTTGAACTCGGTAGGTCCGAGTTTGAGCGCCTGGCCACCAAAACTCACCCGATGGGTAGATGGGTCGAGGCTGAGGCCGGCTATTGTCATGACCTCACCCGCTTCTTCTGGCGCACGGCGACGCAACACGGCACGCACACGGGCCAACAGCTCTTTGGTCGAGAACGGCTTGACAATGTAATCGTCAGCCCCTGCGTCAAGGCCCGCTACACGATCCACCTCGTCGCCGCGGGCGGTCAACATGATGATGGGCGTGTCTTTGGTGCGTTGGTCATTGCGCCAGCGCTTGGCCAGCGTCAGGCCGCTTTCCCCCGGCAGCATCCAGTCCAGCAAAATCAAATCCGGAACTGCAGCGTCAATCTCGCGCTGTGCAGAGTCGCTGTCCATGGCCCAGCGTGGGCGAAAGCCGTTATGCCGCAGATTGACCGCAATGAGCTCGGCAATTGCCGACTCATCTTCTACCAATAGAACTGCGGGCATGTTTCTCATTTGACGATAGCCTCGATTTTTTCCATGGTCGAGTGGCGTACGTCCTCACCTTTGACCACGTAAATGATGAACTCTGCTATGTTCTTGGCATGGTCCCCGATACGCTCGATCGCCTTGGCTAGGAACAGCAGATCCAGACTGGGGGAGATCATGCGGGGGTCTTCCATCATGTAGGTGATCAGTTTGCGCACGAAGCCGTCGAACTCGGCATCGATCAAGTCGTCTTCTTTCAGAATGGTCAACGCGGCATTCACGTCCAGGCGTGCAAACGCATCCAATGCCTTGTTCAACAGGCCCGAAGCCAGATCTGCAGCTACACGCAACTCCAGAGACGGAAGCGAGCGAGGAGCGCCGCTGTGAATGATGGAACGCACCATGCGTGCGATCTTCTCGGCTTCGTCACCCACACGCTCCAGGTTGGCGGTAGTCTTGGAAATGGCAATTAGCAAACGCAGGTCGCGCGCAGTGGGCTGGCGGCGGGCAATGATGGAAGACAAGTCACGGTCAATTTCAATTTCCATGGCATTGACGCGGGCCTCACGCGCAGTGACTTCGTTGGCCACTTCGACGCTGAACTGGGACAGCGAGTAGATGGCTTGGCGAATTTGCGACTCAACCAGCCCTCCCAGCTCCATAACCTGGGTAGAAACCGACGTGAGCTCGCTGTCGAACTGGGTAGATAGATGTTTATCAGTCATAGGATCCTCTGTGTCGATCAGCCGAAGCGGCCAGTGATGTAGTCTTCCGTCTCTTTGCGCGTGGGCTTAAAGAACATTTGCTCGGTAGGACCAAACTCCACCAAGTCGCCTAGGTACATGTACGCGGTGAAGTCACTGCAACGCGCAGCCTGCTGCATGTTGTGTGTCACGATAACCACGGTGTAGTCGTTCTTCAGTTCCACAATCAACTCTTCTACCTTGGCGGTAGAAATGGGGTCCAGCGCTGAGCAAGGCTCGTCGAGCAACAGCACTTCGGGCTTGATGGCGATACCACGCGCAATACACAGTCGCTGCTGCTGGCCGCCCGAGAGGCTGGAGCCGTTCTGGTGCAGCTTGTCTTTCACTTCGTTCCACAGAGCCGACTTGCGCAGCGCCCACTCCACACGCTCCTCCATGTCGGTTGCGTTGAGGTTTTCAAACAGCTTCACGCCAAAAGTGATGTTGTCATAAATCGACATCGGAAACGGCGTGGGCTTCTGAAACACCATGCCTACCTTGGCGCGTAACAGTGCAACGTCTTCTTTGCTGGTGAGCAAGTTTTGGCCATCCAACATGATCTGGCCTTCTGCACGTTGTTCCGGATAAAGCTCGAACATGCGGTTAAACACACGCAGCAACGTGGACTTGCCACAGCCAGAGGGGCCAATAAACGCAGTCACACACTTCTCAGGAATTTCCAGATTGATGTTTTTGAGGGCGTGAAACTTGCCATAGTAAAAGTTCAGGTCTTTGACCGATATCTTGGACTTGGTGGGAGCGCTAGGTGTGTTCAACATAACAATAGTTCCGTTCAGTAGGAGGCGCTTGTGCCTCAGGTTTTGCTGCGGGTCAGCACCCGTGCAAGTATGTTCAGGCCCAACACCGTAACGGTGATGATCAGTACACCAGCCCAAGCCAGTTTTTGCCAGTTTTCATAGGGACTCATCGCATATTTGAAAATCGTAACCGGCAGGCTAGCCATAGGTTCGCTCAATGAAGATGTCCAGAACTGGTTGCTCAGTGCGGTAAACATCAACGGCGCAGTTTCACCAGCAATGCGGGCCACCGCCAACAACACGCCGGTAATCACCCCTGCACGTGCGGCTTTCAGGGTGATGCTCAAAATCACTTTCCACTTGGGCGCACCCAAGGCGTAGGCGGCCTCCCGCAAGCCAGAGGGAACGAGCTGCAGCATGTTTTCGGTGGTGCGAATCACCACGGGAATCACAATCAGGGACAAAGCCAATACACCTGCATAGCCAGAGAACGACTTGAAGCGGGACACCACCACGGCATAGATGAACAAACCGATCACGATGGACGGTGCAGAGAGCAAAATATCATTCACAAACCGGGTTGCCGAGGCCAGCCAGCCTTTGGTATTGAACTCCGCCAGGTAAATGCCCGCCATGACCCCAATGGGGGTACCCAGGCAAGTTGCCAAAATCACCATCAGGAAAGAACCATACATGGCATTCGCCAAACCACCCACTTCATTGGGGGGCGGGGTCATCTGGGACATAGTGGTCCAATTGATTCCGCTGAGACCGAGCACCAGCGTTTCCCACAAAATCCAGAACAACCAAAACAGACCAAAACTCATGGCTACCAGGGCCATCCCGGTGGCTACAACGTTCACACGCTTGCGATGTGCAAAGCGGGCGGCGCGGACTTTCATCAAGGTGGCGCTCATGTTTTGGTTCCTTCGGCTTTACGCAACTGAGAGAGGAGAAGCTTGGACAGTGACAAGATCACAAACGTGATGAAGAACAGGACCAACCCGAGGTACATCAGAGCGGCTTGGTGCAGGCCTTCAGCAGCTTCGGCAAACTCATTGGCCAGTGCGGAGGTAATGCTATTGGCCGCTTGAAAGAGACTCAAGGAATCGAGCTGGTTGAAGTTACCAATGACAAAGGTCACTGCCATGGTTTCTCCGATGGCACGCCCTAGCCCAAGCATGATGCCGCCAATCACACCAGCCTTGGTATAGGGCAACACCACTTGGGTCACCACTTCCCAGGTTGTGGCACCCAAGCCGTAAGCGGATTCTTTCAACAAGGGGGGAGTGACTTCGAAAACATCGCGCATCACCGACGCGATGAACGGGATGATCATGATGGAAAGAATAATGCCGGCGGACAAAATACCAATGCCCACAGGCGGGCCTGAAAAGAACGCGCCCAAATAAGGAACACCGGCTGTCCAGCTTTGCAGGGGCTGCTGCACATAGGTAGCCAGCACCGGGCCAAACACCAACAGACCCCACATGCCGTACACAATGGAAGGCACCGCAGCCAGCAGTTCAATAGCAGTGCCTAGCGGGCGCTTCAGCCACGCAGGAGCCAGCTCAGTCAAAAACAGGGCAATGCCAAAACTTACCGGCACTGCAATCAGCAGCGCAATAAACGAGGTGGCCAAAGTGCCATAAATCATGACCAAACCGCCGTACTCGTCTTGCACAGGGTCCCAAACGGTACTGGTCAAAAACGACAAGCCGTACTTGCTGATGGCAGGCCAGGCACTGATAGTGAGTGACGTCAGAATGGCAAGCAACAGGCCCAAGGTCAACACCGCCGCACCTTTGGCTACCCAGCCAAAAATTCGGTCGGCCAGGGGCCCGGAACGGGCACGCTTTACAGGAGGTGGTTGGGTCATAACACGAGTAGGCAAAGTGGCAGACAAGCTGGACGGGGAATCCCCATGCACGAGTGTAGAGGACATGAGAGATTCTCCGTCAGTTCAATAGCAGCAGTCGCTTACTTGAAAGCCACAGGCTTGCCAGCGCCGTCCTTGATTTCACCCCAGGACTTTTGAATGGTGGCCACCACTGCGTCTGGCATTGGCACATAGTCCAAAGCGGTGGCGGCAGCATCGCCGTTGGCATAAGCCCAGTTGAAGAACTTCAAAGCTTCCGATGCGTTGGCGGGCTTATCCTGCTTTAAGTGCATCAAAATGAACGTCGCACCGCTGATGGGCCAAGCATCTTTGCCCGGCTGGTTGGTCAGAATGTGATAGAAGGTTTTAGACCAATCGGCGCCGGCGGCGGCGGCTTTGAAGGTTTCATCATCCGGGTTCACAAAATTGCCAGCAGCGTTTTGCATCACTGCGTAGTTCAACTTGTTTTGCTTGACGTAGGAGTACTCGACGTAACCCATAGAGTTAGGCAAACGGCCCACAAAAGCGGCCACACCTTCGTTGCCCTTGCCACCCGCGCCCACAGGCCAGTTCACTGCCGTGCCTTCACCCACTTTGGCCTTCCACTCAGCATTTACTTTGCTGAGGTAGTTGGTGAAGATGAAAGTGGTACCTGAACCGTCGGCACGGCGCACTTGGGCGATAGCCGCGTCGGGCAACGGCAAGGTGGGGTTCAAGGCCTTGATGGCGGGGTCGTTCCACTTGGAAATTTTGCCTAGGTAAATATCACCCAATACCTGGCCAGTCAGCTTCATTTGGCCGGGCTGAATGCCTTTGACGTTGATCACAGGAACCACACCACCCATAACGGTAGGGAACTGCATTTGGCCTTTCGACTTCAGTACCTCATCGGTCTGGGGCATGTCAGAAGCACCAAACTCCACCGTCTTGGAGTCAATTTGCTTGATGCCACCGCCGGAGCCGATGGACTGGTAGTTGACCTTCACGCCAGTGGCTTTGTTGTAATCAGAGGCCCACTTGGCGTAGATAGGGGCGGGGAAGGTAGCGCCTGCACCGGTAATTTCTTGGGCGCCAGCAGCACCCGCAAAGCCCATGGCAGCGGCCATCGAGGAGACCAGCAGCGCACGTTGGAAGGAAATAATCATGAGAAAACCTCAGTCGGTTGGTTGAGAGACAGCGAACGTGGTGAATTTAAGAATCTTTTATGACAACAATGTGACATTCCCCATTTTTCCTTAGGCATTGCAAAAAATGATTGGCGTCATGCCATTTTCAAGCGTCTGTCACGCAAATGTCACGATTGTTTTTTATCCTTTTCACTTTTACTGGAGAACACCATGACACTCAGCACCTCCTTTACCTTGGGCCGCCGCACATTGCTGGCCGCCGCCCTACTCACTGGCATGGTGGGTTGCGCCACTCGCCCCGCTCCGGTGGACCTGGCCCAAACCCTGGCCAACACCCCATCCCTGAGCACCCTGAACACCTTGGTAACCCAAGCCGGTCTGACCGCCACCCTGAAAAGCGGCGGCCCTTTCACCGTGTTTGCTCCCAATAATGACGCGTTCAAGGCGGTGCCCGCCAAAACCATGGACGAACTAGCCAAGAACCCCGAAAAACTCAAAGCCCTGTTGACCTACCACGTCGTGCCCGCCAAGCTCATGGCCGCAGATGTGAAAAACAGCAATGTGAAATCAGCACAAGGCAGCATGCTGGCCCTCTCCAAGGCCGGAGACTTTGTTACCGTGGAAAACGCTGCTGTCACCCTGGCAGACATCATTGCCACCAACGGCGTGGTGCACGTGGTAGACACGGTACTGCCAGCCCCCGCAGGCAAGTAACTCACCTGCTGCGTCCATGGCCCGACTTCGGGCCATTTCTTGCTCAAATTGGCACCAGGACCATATGGGACGTGCGCAAGCAGCTCTTATTTTTATAGCAAGCCTACCCCGCACACATCATTGATATGGTTGACTTTTCGCCACCTCGCCTCTTCCGCCGCCATTTCGTGGGGGCGCTCGCCTGCAGCGCGGGCATGCTCAGCTCGCCCGGCTGGGCGCAAAGCTCCCGCGCCAACCCTGCCGGGGCCAGTGTCTTGCAAGTGGTGGACATGTCGCCCAGCCAAATTGATGTCTCCAAAGATTTTCTGGTGGGTGCACGCGCGGCATGGCAAGACCTCAACAGCCGCGGCGGCCTGCGCAGTAAAGCAATCAGACACGTGGCTGTGGAAGTAGACGGAGGCCCCCAGTCCTTGCGCTCGGTGCTCGACACTCTCAAAGCCATGCCTGAATGTCTTGCGGTGGTGGGCAGCGTCGGCCACCGTACGGCCAGCCAGCTAGCAAGCTTGCTCCAGCGGGAAGCGCCCGACGTTGCCCATGTGGCGCCATGGTTGCATGCGGCGACCGAAGGCCAAAACAACACCTTTGGCATTTTTGCCACGCGGCAGGAGCAAATCAGCCACGCGGTGAAATCTCTGTCCGTTATGGGCGTGACCGAGGTAGGGGCGGTGTTTGCGTCGGCCGCTGAAAGGACCAGCTACCAAGCCGACTTGGAGCAAGCCGCCAGCAGCCTGAAACTTAAACTCCAAAGCTACGTTCCGACAACCAGTCTGCAGGCTTTGGCTGCCGAACTGCGGCCAGACAGCCCCCGTATCCTGATCTTTCTGGGTGGCACGCCCGAGTTGATGCAATTTTCGCAAGGCATTGAAAAGCAAGCAGTGCAGCGTTACATCGTCGCCATGTCCGACGTGAACTTGCAGGTTTTGCAGCAGTTGGGTGTATCGCGCTTCACACCCGTCATCGCCACCCAGGCGGTGCCCCCGGTTAACGGAAGCCAGCCCGTTGTGCGCGCCTACCGCGAAGTCTTGAACCGCCTCTACGATGAACCGCCCTCCCCGCAAAGCCTGGCGGGTTATCTGTCGGCCCGCTATGCGCAAGAGGTGATGGGCAACCTGGACGGTGGCCTGAACCGCACCAATGCCTTGCAAGCATTTTCCCGTCGGCTGCCCATCGATCTGGGGGGCTTTCGCATCAACCCCGATCCCAAGCGAAAATCGCCCGCCTACGTAACCCAAAACATGTTGGCTGCAGATGGTCGTTTGGTGGGCTAGACATCCATCAGTCGGTCACTAGCCGGTGCTATGCTCCCGGCAGCCCTCAACCCTAACCTGACACAACGTCGATGCAAAACGGAAATCGCCTGGCCGCAGTGGACCTTGGCTCGAACAGCTTCCGCCTGGAAATTGGGCGTGTAGACCACGGAGAATTTCGACGGACTGAATACCTGAAAGAAACCGTGCGCCAAGGTGGCGGCCTGGACGAAGACCGCAACCTGACGCCCGCCGCCATGCAAGCCGGATGGGAATGCCTGGCGCGGTTTGGAGAGCGCTTGGCGGGGTTCAAACCCGGCGAAGTGAAGGCGGTAGCCACCCAGACCCTGCGCGAGGCCCGCAACCGCGATGCGTTCCTGGAGCGCGCCAATGCCGTACTGGGCTTCCCTATTGACGTCATCTCCGGACGCGAAGAAGCCCGCCTGATTTACCAAGGCGTAGCCCACATGCTGCCCACCACCGAAGAACGCCGTCTGGTTATAGACATTGGCGGGCGCTCAACCGAACTGATTTTGGGTACCGGCCTTGCGCCCAGCGTGATGGAGTCGTATCGCGTGGGCAGTATTGCCTGGTCCAAACGCTATTTTCCCGATGGCGGCTTTAGCAAAAAATCGTTCGAGATGGCTGAAATTGCAGCTACAGCGGTGCTGGACGAAGCAATTGACGCCTACTCCCCTACCCTATGGGATACCGCCTATGGCTCGGCCGGCACGGTTGGCGCCATTGGTGATGTGCTGCTAGCGGCGGGCTGGCCGGCGGGTGTTGTGACCCAAGATGGGTTGGACTGGCTGCAAGAGCGACTGATTGCCGCTGTAAACGTAGAGCGCTTGCGTATGCCCGGCATGCGTGAAGACCGCAAGGCCATTATTGGTGGCGGTGTCAGCATCATGCGTGCGGTGTTCAGCTTGCTGGGCATTACCGAGATGCAGCATGCCGCCGGGGGCCTGCGCCACGGCCTGATTTGTGACCTGTTGGGCACAGCCAATACCTACGGCGACCTGCGTACCAAAAGCGTGCTGCGCTTGGCCAGCAAATTCAATGTGGACACCACGCACGGCGAGCGCGTGGGCACGGTGGCCACTCACCTCTTGCAACAGGTGCTGGGCGGCCCGCTGGACGAACACCACCCCGAACACGGCCGAACGTTTCGAAAGCTCAACTGGGCTGCGCAGTTGCACGAAATCGGCAGCCACATCTCGCACAGCGACTACCACAAACACGGCGCCTATATTTTGGACAACGCCGATGCCGCCGGATTCTCTCTGTCTGAAATGCACCGCCTGAGCTTGCTGGTACTGGGCCACCGCGGCAAGTTGCGCAAGCTGGAGACATCGCTGGAGCAGGACGACCTGGTGCTACAGCTTTTATGCCTGCGGGTGGCGGTCATTTTGTGCCATGCACGCCGTGCCCCTGACCTGCAAGGCATGGTGCTAGAACGCCCTATACCAAACCAGCGTTCACTTCGTCTGCGTTGCCGTAGTGGCTGGGCCGCCGCATTTCCGCAAAGTGCCCACTTGCTTCGTGAAGAGATGCAGCAGTGGCAAAAAACTCCCTGGAGCCTGGAGCTACTAGGGGCGTAGCAACCCACCTTGGGGCAGTTCCGCCTCGCGTTCCAGCAGTCCTTCACCTGCTAGCTTGGCGGCATGCTTGGCCATGGCAGCTTGGTTGGCCACGTCTTCAGCGCGCGAGAACTGGCTACCGTCAATAACCACGGCACCGATAGACAGTGTGGTGCAAGGGAAGAACCGCTTGACGCCATGGCGGTCTTCGGCCTCGATACCACCGCTGGCACGCGCAGCATCGTCAAACATGGCCATGGCGCGCTCGGCAAAATCGGCCACCAAACGCTCACAGCGTGCTTTCCAATCCGGGCTTTGAAACAAGATGATGAAATCGTCACCGCCCACATGCCCCAAAAAGTCCCGCTGCGAGTCGCACTGCTCCATGGCGATACGCGCCAGCAGGCGAATCATTTCATCGCCGCGCCAATAGCCGTAGTAATCGTTGAATGGCTTGAAGTTGTTCAAGTCCAAATAGCAAGCGACGAATCGCACCTGCTTTTTCAGTAGCCGTTCGATATGCTGGCTAATGGGAATATTGCCTGGCAAAAACGTCAGCGGGTTGGCGTGCCTTGCTGATTCGATACGGGTTTCGGTTACGGATCGCACCAATTGGTCACCCGTGCCCAAACCCACATAGCGGCCGTTATCTGTGGCAATAAATCCATCGACCAAGTACCGCTGGTCTTGCGACGTGAGGATACCCACCAGCTCGTCGACGCTGTGCTCACGCTCAATCAGCCGAGGCTCCCGGTTGGCATGCACACCACATGGCTTGCGACCCCACACCTCGCGGTAGTACAGCTTGCTGTATTCGTTCATGAACGACACCCGGTTGATGATGCCCGCCGGACGCTCGCCTTCGAGCATGGCAAGGGCATGCAGGGTGGGGTGATCCAGAAAAATCTCGGCCAGTTTGTCGTTGGGCGTGTCTGCGGTGACGGTCGGTGCATTCAATAGCGAAAGACTGCGCAAATGCCCCCCTTGCGACATGCGACTAAGCTCGGGAAACACGGCTACTTGTCGCTCTGCCAGCACGCGCTGCGGATCAACGCCCAGATACTTCAGGGGCATACGGTCCGGGTGCCCTAAAAAGTAGCCTTGACCGTACTCAATGCCCAGGTCGCGCAACACCCGCAGGTCTTCGGCCGTCTCGATGCCTTCAGCCACCAGCGAGCTGCCAAAGATCATCGCAATTTGCTGTAGCGCCTGTATCGTTTTGAGCTTGTCCCCGTTCTCGCTGATGTTGCGTGTGAAGTACTTGTCGATCTTGACCACTTCAGGCTTGAGCTGGGACCACAGCCGCAGGTTGGAGTGGCCGTCGCCAAAATCATCGAGTGCCAGCGAAACACCCGCAGAACGGATTTCCCGCACAACCTCGGCCAAGCGATCCATGTCATCGACGCGTTCATGCTCGGTAAGCTCCAATACCAGCGTGCGTGGCATGACCCGCAAATCAAGAATCCAGCCCAGCAAACCCTCACGCCCACGCAAGTCGTACACACGGACCAAGGCGTTGGCGCTGATATTCACAAACAATCGCCCGCCATTGCGCATCAGCCCCCAGTGGCGCAGCGTGGACACCACACAGGCGCTTTCAAATTCGAAACGCAAGTTTTCCTCGGACGCAGCGCGCAGCAAGCAATCGGGGGTGTGCAGCGGCGTGCCTGCGGGTCCGCGGATCAGCGCTTCGTGGGCGTAAATGGTCGAATCCGCCAGATTCACGATCGGCTGATAAACAGGGTAGAGCTTGGCGTTCAGTAAAACTTGCTGCAACGGTCCATGGGGTTGGGATGGGCGATCACTTCCAGAGACCAACTGCAAAGGGGATGGATGCATGGCACTCTTTCTAAGACACTATGGGTAGCCAAGCATATGAAGAAAAAAAGTCAACTTTGTGACACTGGTATCAGCCGAATTTTTCCCTTAAAATTAAACTAGGTAAACTATTTATATCGTTTAATTTTCATAAGGACCTGCACATGACCTCTACCGAAAAAACCATCGCCCCCGCCCCCGCAGCCGCACCATTGGCGCCTGCCAAGAGCGTCGCCACCAAGAAGCCTGCCACCAAGGCAGTAGCCAAACCGGTTGCCACCAAGCCGGTAGCCAAAGTGCCCGTGGCCAAGAAAGCTGCAGCCAGCGCTCCAAAGAAAACCAGCACCGTAGCCGCCAAGCCTGGGGCCAAAACAAGCGCAAAACCAGCTGCTGCCAAGCCCGTGGCAGTGAAGGCTCCCAAGCCCAAGAAGCCCAAGATGGTGCGCGATAGCTTCACCATTCCCAAGCCCGAATATGACGTGTTGGATGTACTGAAACTGCGCGCCGCCAAGCTGGGCAGCCCGGTCAAGAAAACCGAACTGATCCGCGCTGGCGTCAAAGCCATTGCAGCCTTGTCGGATGCCGCTTTCAAACAAGCCCTGATGGCGGTGCCAAGCCTGAAGACCGGCCGCCCTGCCAAAGCGAAGAAAGCCTAACGCAGCTTCGCTAATCGGGCTGCGTTACATCAACTCGGGGGATTGCACGGTCACCACCAACGCCTGGCCGGCTCCCTCGCGCTCCCGGTAACGCAGCCACCAAATGGCGCCCTTCTTGATGGCGCACTCGCTCTCATGGAGCCCCAGCAAGCGAGAAATCGTTTGCCCCAAGGTAGGCTGGTGGCCCACCACCAGTACACAACCTTTGGCATGCGGCCACTGCACCAGTCCCAACAAGTCATCCACGCTGCCCAGTGGGGCTATGGCGGCATGGGTCTTGAACTTGCGGCCCAGTGCTTGGGCCGTTTGCTGGGTGCGGGCTGCAGGGCTGGCCCAAACCTTGGCGCCATCGGGCAATTGGCGGTCCAGCCAAGCAGCCATGCGGGCTGCTTGTTTGTCCCCCTTGTTCGTCAAGGTACGCAACATATCGTCGCCCACCAGATCCAGGTCTATGGCTTCCGCATGGCGCCAGAGAATCAAATCCATCGCGTCCTCACTCCGGTTCAGTTGTTGTCATTGCGGGCGTACCGCGCCATGAGTGCTGCTTGGGCGCCATGGGCAGGGGCGTGCGGGCTGCCGCGCTGGACGCGCTGATAGCGCCCCTCTGCGTCCATATCCCACGCGTCCACGCCATCGTGCAGGTAGGCCACCAGGCATTCGTCCACGATGCGCTGGCGCAACACCGGGTCCGTCACGGGCCAGGCAAGCTCCACTCGGCGCACCATGTTGCGGTTCATCCAATCGGCACTGGAGAGGTAGAGGTCTTCTGCCTCGCCCCGACGGAAATAAAACACCCGGGAATGCTCCAAGAAGCGCCCTATAACGGAGCGTACGCGAATGTTCTCGGTGCGCCCTGGCACTTGTGCAGGCAACATGCACGCCCCACGCACAATCAGGTCAATCTGTACGCCCTGGGCACCCGCCCGCATCAGGCTGCGGATCAGGGTTTCATCTGTCAGGGAGTTCATCTTGGCCACGATGCGAGTGGACTCCCCTCGCGCCGCCGCGCTGCCAAGTGCATCAATTTTGGCAACCAGGTCGCGATGCAGGTGAAACGGTGCCATCCACAACTTGGACAAGCGCGGCAATTTGCTTTGGCTTGCCAGATGCACGAACACATGCTCCATGTCGGTGGTGATGCTGGCATCCGCCGTGAGGTGGCTCAGGTCGGTGTACAACTTGGCAGTGCGCGGGTTGTAGTTGCCCGTGGACAAATGCCCGTAACGCTTGAGGGACTTGCCCTCGCGCCGGGTGATCAGCATCATTTTGGCGTGCGTCTTCAGGCCCACAACGCCATACACCACTTGCGCGCCAATAGACTCCAGCATTTCAGCCCAGTTGATGTTGGCCTCTTCGTCAAAACGTGCCTTGAGCTCCACGACCACGGTCACTTCTTTGCCACGGCGAACCGCTTCACGCAGCAGGTCCATCAGCTCCGAGTCCGGCCCGGTGCGGTATATCGTTTGTTTGATGGCCAGCACTTGGGGATCGTTGACCGCCTCGCGCAGGAAGGCCAACACGCCATCAAAACTCTGAAATGGCTGGTGCATCAAGATGTCACTTTGCTTGAGCTGGTCAAAGATCGACTGTCCATGCTGAAGCTGCGCTGGAGGGGATGGACGGTAGGGAGGGAAACACAGGTCGGGCCGGCTCACCAAATCGATGAGTTGCGTAAGCCGCACCAGGTTCACCGGGCCGTGCACACGAAACAGCGCCTTGGCTGGCAACGCAAACTGCTTGAGCAAAAAGTCGGCGAGGTGCTCAGAGCAACCCGCCGACACCTCCAGCCGCACAGCCTGGCCATAGTGGCGGTGTACCAAACCTTGGCGCAACGCGGTGCGCAGGTTTTGCACATCGTCCTCGTCCACCGCCAAATCGGAATGGCGGGTGACCCGGAACTGAGAGAACTGCCCCACCACCCGGCCCGGAAACAGCGTGTCCAGATGCGCCCGGATGACGCTGGAGATGGACACAAACAACACCCGCTTGCCGGCCACTTTGTCGGGCATGCGAATCAGACGTGGCAAGACGCGGGGCACCTTCACAATGGCGATTTCATTCTCACGCCCAAACGCATCTTTGCCGCTGAGTCGAACAATGAAGTTCAATGACTTGTTGGCCACCTGCGGAAACGGGTGGGAAGGATCGAGCCCCACCGGAATCAGGAGCGGGCGGACTTCCCGCTCAAAGTACTGGCGCACCCAGGCGCGCTGGGCGGCAGAGCGATCGCCATGTGAAACGATGTGAATGCCTTCACGCTCGAATGCGGGCAGGAGTTGCTCGTTGTACAGCGCATATTGGCGTGCCACCAACGTATGCAGCGCATCGGCCAAGCGCTCAAAGGAACTTACCGTGAACTGGCCTTTATGGTCATTGGCCTGGTTGGCAGTAAGGTGGGGCTCTGCCCGCACTTCAAAAAACTCGTCCAGATTGCTGGAGACGATGCACAGAAAACGCAACCGCTCCAGCAGCGGCACATCATCCCGCGCCGCCCAGTCCAACACCCGTTCATTGAATGCCAGCAGGCTGTGATCGCGGTCCAGCAAGTCGGGCGCGATGGTGACGGGATTGATTACGCGCTTGCGACGATCGGACAACATGAACTCCTACCAATTTATGACACTACAGTGAAATATTGTTGACTTTCAAGATGACATTTGTGTGACATCTTGATCCAGCGCCTTTCGGTCTGACTGTACGCGACGCGCAGGCACCAGATAGCCTGCGAATAGTAAAGCAGCATACGCCCAGCCAAAATGCATGGCCCGCGCCCGCGCCTCGTGGCGCGGCACGGACAATGCGCCGTACCAGGCCTTGGTCAGGTCTGCATGCAACACACCACCTTGCGGCGGGTTGCCCACCACCTCATCGGGTCCATCCACCGGAAACGCGGCCACGGGCGTGCCACATGCCATCGCCTCCAGCATCACCAGGCCAAACGTCTCTGAAAGGCTGGGCATCACAAATACATCGGCGGCGCTGTACACCTGGGCCAATTCGTCACGCGGCAACACCCCGAGCCAGCGTACATGGGAGAAGCGCGCCTTCAAGTTGTTTTCCAACGGCCCCACTCCACAGACGATCTTGGTGCCGGGTATGTCCATTTGCAAAAAAGCCTCGATGTTTTTTTCGTAGGACACCCGCCCGACGAACAAAGACACCGGTCGCGCCATATGACCCAGCGGCGCATACACACGTGGCTCCTCCGTGTACGGAAACAGCTCTACGTCCACGCCATGGGTCCAGCTGCGCAGTCTTTTAAATCCCTTACCGTCCAGCAAGCGCAGCACACTGGGGGTGGGCACCATCACACCCGAAGACGCTTTATGGAAATAACGAAACAGTGCATATCCCAGCCACAGTGGCACCTTCAGCGCGGCCTGCAAAATTTCCGGAAATCGCGTGTGGTAGGCAGATGTGAAGGCCAGCTTGCGTTTGCGGCAATAGCTGCGGGCGGCCCAGCCCAGCGGGCCCTCGGTCGCCAGATGGATGGCATCGGGTGCGCAGGAATCGAGCAGTTGCGCCAACGCATTGCCGGGGCGCACGGCCAAGTCAATGCCTGCATAGCCAGGGCAAGGCCGGGTCTTGAACAAGCCGGGGTGAATCACCTCCACCGTGTGGCCCAGGTTTTCAAGTTCGCGCACCAGCTCCACCAGGGTGGTAACGACACCGTTGACCTGAGGTTGCCACGCATCCGTAACCAGTGCGAGCTTCATGCGCGGGTTTCCTGCAGCGCATGCAAGGCCACAGCGGTGGCGCGCGGAGCGGGTGTTCCCTCCCAGTAGACCAGCTCCAGCTGACCATCCATGTGCTCCACCAACGCGGTGCGGCTCTCCACCCAGTCACCATCGTTGCAGTACAGCGTGCCGTCAATGGTGCGCATCTCGGCGCGGTGAATGTGGCCACACACCACACCGTCGTGGCCGCGCTGGCGGGCTTCGTGGGCGACGGCCTTTTCAAAATCCGTCACGTAGTTCAGCGCCGATTTGACCTTCTGCTTGAGGTAGGCCGAGAGCGACCAATAGGGCAAGCCCAGCCGGGCACGCAAGGTATTGAGGTAGCGGTTGAGCTTGAGGGTGAACTCGTACGCGTTGTCACCCAGATAAGCCAACCACTTGGCGCACTGAATTACTCCGTCAAAGTAGTCGCCATGTGTGACCCACAGGGTGCGCCCATCGGCCGTGGTGTGCACCGTGTCTTCGTGGACCTCAATACCACCGAACTGATGCCCCACAAAGGCGCGCGCAAATTCATCGTGGTTGCCAGGGATGAACACCACCCGGCAGCCCTTGCGGGCACGGCGCAGCAGTTTTTGCACTACATCGTTGTGTGCCTGCGGCCAAAACCAGCGACGGCGCAGCTGCCAACCATCCACAATGTCACCAACCAGGTAGAGGTTGTCACTCGGGTGGTGCTTCAAAAAATCCAGCAGCGCTTTGGCTTGGCAACCCGCGGTACCCAAGTGAATGTCAGACACGAACACAGCGCGGTAGCGGCGGTGGCCTGCCTCGTCATCGTCGGCTTCGGCGCCGGGCGCCGAACTTTGCCAGTTGGCTCCCAGAGCGTCGAAGGCGGTACGCATCAGGCCCCCAGGAAGTGTTTGCGATAGCGGGCGGGCAAATCGGCGATGCGCATCAGCATCGGCAAGTCAGCCGAATTGAAATCCGGGTCCCAGGCGGGTGCCCCGAGCACCTTGGCGCCCAGGCGAAGGTAACCCTTGATCAATGCCGGCGGCTCCACATCCAGCGTGCTGTCCAACTGCTCAATGGGCAGCGGCAGGCGCGGCCGTACATGGTATTCAATAGGCGCCAGGTGGGTTGCTTGGACCTGTCGCCAGATGCTGGCCGCAACGTCCCCACTCACCAGTCCGTTGTGCAACATGGGAATGCTGGCGCAGCCAATCATGGTGTCGAGCTGGTTGCGCACCATGAACTCAGCCAATGCGCCCCACAGCGCCATGATGACGCCACCGTGGCGGTGGTCAGGGTGCACACAGCTGCGGCCCAGCTCCACCATGCGTTCCCGCATGCTGCGCAGGCGGGTCAGGTCGAATTCGGTATCACTGTAAAAGCTGCCTACGCGCTTGGCTTGTGTGGGGGTGAGCACGCGGTAGGTACCCACCACCTGGCCGCTGGCCTGGTCGCGCACGATCAAGTGCTCGCAGTAGTTGTCAAACAAGTCCACGTCGTGACCTGCAATCGGGGTGTTCAGGCGCGCGCCCATTTCACCGGCGAACACATCAAAACGCAGGCGCTGAGCGGCGCGCACATCGTCTTGGTGGCTAGCCCAGGATACCTGGATGCCGTTGCGCGCAGGGGCAGCATCTGCTGACAAAACAGCAGGTTGCACCGCAATGGGGTGGAGTGTGGGTGCGGCCAGTGTTGGCACGGCAGTGGCGGATGTTGTTGGCATTCTTGTCACCTTCCTTGAGCGTGATTGCACTGAGCCGGAAGTGTGATGAACCGCCGTGACCCATTCATGGCAACAACGTGAAGTTTTCGTGACACATCGCCGGCACCTGCAATTATTTCAATATTTCAAGTATTATTGAAACATGAACCCAATCAATTTTGACGAAACCCACGCCCTCAAGGCCCTGACTGCATTGGCACAAGCCCAGCGGTTAAGGGCATTCAAGGCTTTGGTAGTGGCGGGGCCCGAAGGCCTGACCCCCGGCACCTTGGCCCAACAGCTGGAAAGTGCGCCTAGCGCGCTATCTTTCCACCTCAAGGAACTGGCCCACGCGGGCCTGGTGGACATCGAACAACGCGGGCGCAACCTGATTTATCGCGCCAACTTTGCGCAAATGAGCAGTCTGCTGGCCTACATGACCATGCATTGTTGCCAGGGCGAAAGCTGCGAAGTCAGCGACGGCGCTGCAGATTGCACCAGCTGCTAGCCCCTCTGTCCCGCGCGACACACCAGGCTACATGCCTCTTGAACACATCGCACAACGCTGCCCATTCAATAAACAGTTTCCCAACCCTACAGGAATGTCTGTATGTCTAAATCCCCTCTCAATGTTCTTTTCTTGTGCACGCACAACTCGGCCCGCAGCATTCTGGCGGAGGCCACGCTCAACCATATCGGGCGTGGCCGCTTCAAGGGTTATTCCGCCGGCAGCAGCCCCCGCGAGAACCAGCAGCCCAACCCCATCGGCCTGCAAACGCTGCGTAACGCCGGTATTTCCACGGACGGCCTGAGCAGCAAAAGCTGGGATGCGTTCGCCCTGCCCGACGCACCCCACATGGACTTGATCATCACGGTCTGCGACAACGCTGCAGGTGAAGTCTGCCCCTTTTGGCCCGGCAAACCCGCCACTGCCCACTGGGGTTATGCCGATCCGTCTGCAGGCGACGGCAGTGACGCCGAAAAAGCCGCTGCGTTCCAGCAGACCCTGCACGCCATCCGCCGCAGGCTGGACTTGTTGGTGAACTTGCCGCCGCACAAGCTCGAGGCCATGGTGCTGGAGGAAACGGCCAAGGAATTGGCAAAAGCATGAGCCGCGCCCACAGAACATCCGTTTCGAATGCCGCCCCCGCAACACCACTTTTAGCGCCCCGCCTGCTGTCCGAGTTTGCGGGCACTGCCGCACTGCTGTGCGCGGTGATCGGCTCGGGCATCATGGCCCAACGCATCAGCGGCGGCAATGACGGGGTGGCGCTCTTGGCCAACACCTTGGCCACCGTGTTTGCACTCTATGTGCTGATCGAAAGCCTGGGGCCTGTAAGCGGCGCCCACTTCAACCCACTGGTCACCCTCGTTATGTGGTCAAAAGGGCAGCTAGCACCCGAGAATACTGCGCGAACAGCTACTCTTTTCATAGCAGCACAACTCTCCGGTGCAGTAGCTGGTGCCGCCTTGGCTAACGCCATGTTCGAGTTACCACTGCTGCACTTGAGCCAGCACCTGCGCGGCGGCTGGGACGCTACCGGCCAGTTCACCGGCTGGGGCCAGTGGGTGGCCGAGGCGGTGGCCACCGGCGGGCTGCTGTTCACCATCCTGCGGGCACCCGAAGGTAAAGCGCCGGCATTGGTGGCCTGCTACATAGGCGCAGCCTACTGGTTCACCGCCAGCACCTCGTTTGCCAACCCTGCAGCTGTCATGGGCCGCATGTTCAGTGACAGCTTTGCCGGCATTGCACCAGCCAGCGCCATCGGCTTCGTGCTGGCGCAAACCGTAGGCGCCGCCCTCGGCGTAGCCTTGGCTCACGCACTTTCCCCCCAAAAGACCTCTGTATGACCATCACCATTTTTCACAACCCCGCCTGCGGCACCTCGCGCAATACACTGGCCATGATCCGCAACAGCGGCGTGGAGCCCACGGTCGTTGAATACCTCAAGACCCCTCCCACCAAAGCCCGCCTGCAAGAACTGCTGGCTGCCATGGGCACAGGCCCCCGCCCCTTGCTGCGCGAAAAAGGCACACCCTACGACGAGCTGGATCTAGCGAATGGAAAGTGGACCGACGACGAGCTGCTGGACTTTATGCTGGCCCACCCTATCCTCATCAACCGCCCTGTGGTGGAAACGCCCTTGGGCACCCGCCTGTGCCGCCCTTCAGAGCTGGTGCTGGACCTTCTGCCCAACGCACAACAAGCCGCGTTCACCAAAGAAGATGGCGAAGCGGTGGTAAATGACAAGGGCGAACGTGTCTGAGTTGCTGAACACACTGCCGCAACTTGAGGCGGCCCACTTCCGCCCGCCCGATGCAGCCACGCTGCGGCCAACGCCTTCCACCCACGCGCCACGCATCGCGCTGCTCTATGGCTCGCTGCGCGAACGCTCTTTCAGCCGGCTGCTGACCGAAGAAGCCGCCCGCCTGCTGCAAGTCATGGGCGCAGAGACCCGCATCTTCAATCCCAGCGGCCTGCCCCTGCCCGATGATGCACCCGACACCCACCCCAAGGTACAAGAGCTGCGCGAGTTGACGCAGTGGAGCGAGGGCATGGTCTGGACCTCGCCCGAGCGGCACGGCGCCATGACCGGCATCATGAAAGCACAGATCGACTGGATACCGCTCAACAGCGGCGCCGTGCGGCCCACCCAAGGCAAAACGCTGGCGGTCATGCAGGTGAGCGGCGGCTCGCAAAGCTTCAACGCAGTGAACCAGATGCGCGTCTTGGGCCGCTGGATGCGCATGGTCACCATCCCCAACCAGAGTTCGGTGGCCAAGGCCTTCATGGAGTTCGGCGACGACGACCGCATGAAACCCTCCAGCTACTTTGACCGCGTGGTCGATGTAATGGAGGAGCTGATGAAGTTCACCCTGCTCACCCGAGACGCCTCGCCTTATCTGGTCGACCGCTACAGCGAGCGCAAAGAGAGTGCTGAGCAACTGACGAAACGCGTGAATCAGCGTAGCCTGTAAGCGATGAACCCACTCCAGCTCCTGCAGCACCCCACCCGCCACTTGTTCTTCACCGGCAAGGGGGGCGTTGGCAAAACCTCACTGTCCACCGCCTGCGCGATCGCATTGGCCGACAGTGGCAAGCAGGTGCTGCTGGTGAGCACCGATGCGGCGAGTAACCTGGACGAAATGCTGGGCATCACCCTGGCCAACACCCCGGTGCCCGTGCCGGGGGTGCCGGGCTTGTCAGTCCTCAACATTGACCCCGACAACGCAGCGCAAAGCTACCGCGCCAGGGTGCTGGAACAAATGGACCCGGCCAGTACCGAGGCCGACCGCAGCCAGGTGCTGGAGCAGTTATCGGGCGCCTGCACCACCGAGATTGCAGCATTTGATGAATTTGCCAATCTGCTCAGTGGTGACGCAGCGGGCTATGACCACGTGGTGTTTGACACTGCACCTACCGGCCACACGCTGCGCCTCTTGAGCCTGCCCAAGGCGTGGACCGGTTTTCTCGCGGGCAACGACCGCGGTGCGTCGTGTCTCGGGCCGCACTCCGGCCTCAAGATGCAGGAGGCCCGCTTTGCCCAGGCCCTGCACACCTTGAGCGACGCAGCGCAGACCACCGTGGTGCTGGTCACCCGGCCGGATGTGGGCGCGATAGCCGAGGCCGCGCGCACCTCGCTGGAGCTGCAAGACTTGGGACTGCACAACCAGCGCTTGGCCATTAACGGCGTGTTCCATGCCAGCGTGGCTGATGATGCTGTGGCTGCTGCCTTTGAAGCGCTGGGCGCCCAGGCGCTGGCAGACATGCCCGCGCACTTGCAGGCGCTGCCGCAAGACCGCATTGCACTGCGCGCGTTTGATACGGTCGGTTTAACTGCGCTGCGGGGGCTGCTGTCCGATACAGAGCGGCCTTCGCTACCCAGCACCCAGCAGGTCCCCCCTGACATCAGCCCGCCCCATACCCTCGCCGCGCTGACCGACGCGCTGGCCGCACCAGGCCGCGGGCTCATCATGGTCATGGGCAAAGGCGGCGTTGGCAAAACCACGGTGGCCGCTGCCATTGCCGCTGGGCTGGTGCAGCGCGGCCATTCGGTGCACCTGAGCACCACCGACCCGGCCGACCACTTGCAAGTGACTTTGGACGGCAGCCTGCCCGGACTCCAGGTCGACCGCATTGACCCCAAGGCCGAGACCGAGAAATACATCGCCAAGGTGATGGCCGCCAAGTCCCCGGGTTTGGATGCCGACGGCATTGCGCTGTTGCGGGAAGACCTGCAATCGCCCTGCACCGAAGAAGTGGCGGTTTTCCACGCGTTCTCGCGCATTGTGAGTGAGGCGCGCAGTGCCTTTGTGGTGCTGGACACCGCGCCCACCGGCCACAGCCTGCTGCTGATGGACGCCACCGGCGCCTACCACCGCCAGATGTTGCGCGAGTATGGCGACGCCAACCCTGGCCGCTTGGTCACCCCGCTCATGCGCCTGCAAGACCCCGCGCACACCAAGATCGTGCTCGTCACGCTGCCCGAAATCACACCGGTGTCGCAAGCTGCAGCGCTGCAAGACGACCTGCGCCGCGCCAAGATTGAGCCTTTTGCCTGGGTCGTCAACAAAAGCATGGCCGCCGCCGGTACCCGCGACCCACTCTTGTCCGCGCGACTGGCCGGTGAACAAAAGCAAATGGACCGCATTGCCAACGGACTCTCACCGCATACCTATGTCGTGCCATGGATGGCCGAGCGGCCCGTGGGAACAAAGGCACTTGGCGCCTTAACCTAGCTGCCCCGCGCTTTGGCGCACGCAGCCCAAATTCGCTATCAATTGAGTAGCTGCTTGCGCATACTCCATAAGCGCCAGAGGCCGAAAGTGCTATTCAATCCACTGCATCCCAGCCAATGCCGCAGCCTCCACGACATGGACATTGGCGCCTAAGCCGGCAACCTCTGGTTATCGATGCAACTGCACATCGCTCCAACCACCGCGCGCATAGTGTTGCAAGCCTGCTGCCTCAAAGCGCCACAGGTACAGCCAGCCGTTGTCCAAGAGTTGCTGCACCACCGCATGCTTGCGAATGATGCTTTCAATGGCTTGCTGGGGCGCATCTATCACCACGGTGAGCCGCAAGGGTTCATGCATCCACTGCTTGCCGTCGTGCAAAGACTGGTGCGACAAGCCGATCCGCAGGTCGCCTCCATTGCCCTCAAACACGCCAATGTGGCCCCCCACCACGTTGTGCAGCACCTTGTTGCCGCTGCCCAAATGCAGGGGGTCGCAAGTTGATGCGTGGTATTGCCAGTTAATCCAGTGCGTGACCAGCATGGGTGCCGTCATCAGCAGTTCCAGCACACTGCCATCTGCATCCTGCGATGCGTCGTAGTCGTGCAGAAAACTGCGCCCTTCCAGGCGCACGCCACGGCTGCGTGCGCGTGGTGCGATCAAGAACGCCGCGTTGCCCGCCAAGCCCCACTCTGGGCGCGTTTGTGCGCCGTCATTGGCGCGGCGGCGCAGCTGGGACAGCAGCTCGGTGTGCGAGGCACTGGGATCCAGACCCAGCTTGGGCGCCCGTTCCCGCCGCACCTGGTCACAAGCATGCGCGAAGACAGTTAGCAAATGGTCCCAGCGCGTGCGGGCAGCGCCGGGCAACAAGTCCAGGTCAAAGCCTTCCATCTCGTCAGTGGTGGTGTTGTGCAGTGCGGCCACAAACACCGTGTCTTCTGGAATGGTGATGCCTTGCGCGAGCAGGCCATGGCGAACCGCTGGCTCATTGAGCAAGAGTGCCAGGCTGCGGGCGTTGACCTCACCGGTTTGGCCACAGCATGCGCCGCAATCCAGCGCCGCTGCGTGGGCGTTGTTGGCAGTTTGGCTGCCGTGGCCGACTAGCAAGACCAAGGGTGCGAGCTTGCGGTCCAAGCCCATGGCGTGCAGTACGCGCCCGGCCAGCGTCACTTTGGCATCCAGTTCCAAGCCCGTGATCTGCGGGCGGCACAGAGGGCGGTAACGCGCGGGCAGTCCATCCAAGTCATCGCGCGCACGCGCCTCTTGGGTGGGCTTGAGCCATTGCCCCAGCTTGCCCAAGTAACTGAAGCCTGCCGCCTCTACAAACGAGAATGCAGCGCCTGGCCAGCGGCTGGCGGCCTGCCACTGGTCCGACCAGCCAAAGCGGTCGAGCCGGGCTTCATGGGCGGCGCTTTGCATCGCATCTTCGGAAGCGCTTTGGCTGTTGCTGGGTGTCACCATCCGGTCGTGCACTTCGATACCTGGCGCCAACAGCCCGGGCAGCTGGGGTCGGCGCGCGTGCGTAGCCAACGGGGTGTAGGCAGCCGCCAAGCCAAAGAACCCTGCGAACCCAATGGTCTGGATGGCAGGCCATACCGACTCCAGCGCGCGGCGCAAGGGTTCGCTGCGTACATCAATGCAAAAAGCTGCCTGAACTTCGACTGCCTGGGGTGGAGCGCTTTCACTGGCGCCCAACACCAGTTGGTGCGCCAGCGTGCGTTGGTAGCCCGCTTCCAGCGCACGCTGCCACACTTCGTCTACCAGCAATGCATCCTGGGCTTGCGCCAATAGTTCGGGTGCGTGGCTCCACTCGCCCTGGAGTGCGGTGAACGCCGGGCTGTGGGTGGCTCCGCCTTTGCATTCCAGCAAGATGGCGCCCCACGCCAGCCGAATGGCAAGCAATTCGCGCAGATGCGTGTCGCTGTTTCCCTCCAGGCGCGCCTGCCAACCGAGATAGGCACACCAGGACGCCCAGCCGTTGACGGTGAGCAACACCGCTTCCAGGTAGTCCGCCCATACCGCCTGCGGCAGTCCTAAACGCTGCAGTACCCAGCACTCGGCATCTTGGCGGGTGCGTGGCAGGGCTTGCAAGGCACTGCCGAGATGGGGCAAACCCATCAGCATGCCAATACCGTGGTCGTGCTGCAGAGTGTTGCGCCAAAACGCATACAGACCTTGCGCACGCTCGGGCTGCCAATCGGCCTGGTGCTCGTCAAAGTAGGCCGCGCAGGTTTGGCTCACCTGGTGGGTGATCGCTTGGCGCCACGACAGGCGGGTGTGGCGCTTGGGGTCGTTGTCCAGTACCTCAATCAGCAAGGGCAACTGGGCCACCGTGGAGGGAGTTTGCAAGGCTCCCACACATTGCGCTGCCGTGAGCTGTGCTGCCGCGCCAGGCACTTGGGCCAAGGCATAGTCCAAGTCAGCTGCGGTGATGCGACCTTCTTCCCAGGCCTGCCGCTGGTTAGTGCGTGTGGGGAATACCTGCAAGCCACCCAATACCGCCATGCGCGCCGCTACCTGCCGCACGGGCATGCCAATGCGGGACCAATGCGGATTCACGGCAATCGCCCGATCCAGCGGCCAGGCGGGCGCAATGGCTTGGCAGGCTTGCTCACAGGCTGCTTCTGCTTCTTTTTGGTAGTGCCAATCCACGGCAGGGCCAGGCATCGCAGCGTTTGGTGCGCGGGTGGCTGTTGACGTTGGGGCGCTCGGGCTCAAGGTGTCCATGGTGATCTCCTGGAATTCTGTCTATTTGTGGGCTGCAGCGGCAACACCTGTGCCGAGGGGGGTGCCGGTGTGCGATGCGTGCGGCGCCCAGTGGGTAGGCCAGAGTTGCAAAGCCAGGCGTGTGTACAGCTCGTCCACGTAGAAGCCCGCATAGCTCCAGCGGCGCCATCTGCGCAGCGCGTTGGGGCGAATCTGCAGCACCACCAAGCACCCATACAAAGCCGCCATGCCTAGGAGCGTGACCATGCCCAGCGTGTGGTTGGGCACATCGCGAATGCCGAGCGGCAGCATGTGCAGCAGCAGTGCCAGCGTGGCCAGACCCACAATCATCAGCAGGCCTGAACAGGTCTGCAAGACAAAAGCCCGCAGACTGGCGCGCGCTGGGTTCAGCCACAACATAGGGGCCCACGCCACGCCGATCACGGCGCTCCACCACCAAGGCCACGCAGCGGGATTTACCAGGGTTTGAATCAGAAACACAGCCGCCACGGCCAGAGCTGGGGCCAACACCAGGCTCACGGGGGCTGGCGCATGGGCACTGCGCATCATGTGCAAGCGCGTTTCGCGCACGGCGCTAGATGCCGACAAAAATGCGTGGGCCTTGTACAGCGAATGGCCGACCAAGTGCAGGGCCGCCAGCGTGTACAGCCCAAGACCGCACTCGAGCAGCATGAAGCCCATTTGTGCCACGGTGGACCACGCCAAGCGCACCTTGATGCTGATGCGGGTCAGCATTACCAAGCCGGCCAGTACGGCGGTGCCCAAGCCGAAGGCGATGAGCAGCGTGCGTGCGGGCGTGGCCTGCTCCAGCAATGGCGCAAAACGAATCAACACAAAGCCGCCCAAATTCACCACGCCGGCATGCAGCAAGGCGGACACCGGGGTAGGTGCCTCCATCACCTGGATCAGCCAGCCATGCACCGGCAACAGCGCGGTGCGCAAAACCACCGCCAGCACCAAGCACACAGCGCTCAGGTGGAGGGGGGTGGACATTCCCTCCCGTGCAATATGGGCCCATAAATCGGTGAATGATCCGCTACCCACTTCAGTCCAGGCCAAGCCCGCCGCCAGTATGAGCAGCACATCGGCCATGCGGTCTGCAATGCGTTTTTTGTGGGCCGCCAGCAGCGCAAAGGGGCGGTCCGGGTAGAAGCACAGCAGATGCTGCAGTGCTACCCCTACCAAAGCCCAGGCAGCGATCAACACCACCCAGTGGTCAGCCAATAGCAGCACATGCACAGCCGCCAATACGCCGGCCAGCGCAGCCATATAGCGCTGCTGGCGGTGCTCGCCCTCCAGGTAGCGGGCAGAAAACACCCCAATCACCCAGCCCAGCAACTGCACCAACACCGCCAGTGCGCTACCCAACCGGGTCGGGTTGAGCCAAGGCTGCACACCCACGAGGTAGGGCACCAGCAGTGCTGACACCAGGCTAAAGCCCAGCGCCGCGCCTGACAGCGCATTGCAGGTCTTCCACAGCATGGCAATCGAGCGGTCTTGCCGGCGCGGCGCAAGCATGGCCAGCAACATCAATGTGGCTGGCATGCATAGGCTGGCCATTGCGGCAATTTGAAGCAAGGTCATGAAAAACACCTCAATCAGAAAGTTGCCGTATGTTGC
Source organism: Curvibacter sp. (assembly GCA_004293725.1). Classification (GTDB taxonomy): domain Bacteria; phylum Pseudomonadota; class Gammaproteobacteria; order Burkholderiales; family Burkholderiaceae_C; genus Allorhodoferax. Next base: position 2,859 of record REAW01000021.1, on the reverse strand, counting down.
CTTCGCAATAACGTTCTGTAAAATACATTGATAGTCTAAAAACGTTCTATATAAAAGAACAATGAACCTTGAACAACTGAATTTTCACCACCTGTTCTACTTCTGGCGCGTCGCCAAGCTGGGGCACCTGACCCGCGCCGCCGAAGAGCTGCACACGTCTCAGTCGGCACTGTCTGCCCAAATCCGCCAGTTGGAAGAGCGCTTGGGTGAGGCCTTGTTTGTCCGGGAAGGTCGGCGTCTGGTACTTACCGATACGGGCCAACTCGTCCTCTCGTATGCCGACAACATCTATGGCCTGGGGCAAGAGATGTTGGGGCGACTGCAGGGGCAGAGTGAGGGCATTACCCGGCTGCGTGTGGGAAGCATGGCCACACTGTCCCGCAACTACCAGGAAAACTGGATCCGCCCTTTGCTGACCGACCCATCCGTCTTACTGACACTGGAGTCGGGGCTGCTGGAGGGGCTGCTGGCGCGCCTGCTGCAACACCAACTGGATGTGGTGCTGGCCAATGAAACCGTGCCTGCCGACCCTGCAAGACCCTTGCACTGCCGCTTTCTGGGCAGTCAGGCGGTATCGCTGGTGGGCCCCAGCAAGGTCTGGCAAGCCTACAGCTTGCGTGTGCCTGAAGACCTGCAAGGTGTTGACGTGGCAGTGCCAGGCCCGCGACACGCGGTGCGGGCCCAGTTTGATGCGCTGTGTGCCTCCGCCGGCGTTACGCCACGTCTGCGGGCCGAAGTGGACGACATGGCCATGTTGCGCCTGATTGCCCGCGACAGTGATTGGCTCACTGTGTTGCCCGAGGTGGTGGTGCAAGACGAATTGCTGGTGGGCAGCCTGGTGGTGGTGGGCCAGTCGTCCCAGCTCAAAGAACGGTTCTATGCCATCACTACGCCACACCGGCATCGCACGGATATTGTGGAGCGCTTGCTGTCGCTGTCACCGCAAAACCCCAGGGCCCCCGAGGCGGCGGCGGCCACTATGCCGGCTTGAACAGCCGGTGCGGCAAGCTCGTCATTCCAACAGCACCATCAGTCCGTTCGCGATCTCGCGTCCTACGCAGGGCGCACCAAATTCAGCGCAGCCTGAAACCGCTCGGGCACACCCAGCAGATCTAGCGCCGGTGAAGTGCCGCACTCTATCCACAGGTTGGTGGTGTTTTCGATCAGCTCGAACACACCGCATGCATCACCAAGACCACAACGGTGGACCTGCACGTTGGGCGACCACTGGCCATTGAAGCGCAGCAGATCGAAGTTAGCGGGTTGGGCGCAAACGCGTGCACTTGCTACGGGTTTGGGTGAGGGAAATGCAGTGTGGTGCGGCTGGCGCGTCGCTCGTGGCGCATGAAGGTCGGGCATCGGCAGAGGCGCCGGTGTATTGAAACGCGCGGACTTGGGGGTGAATTTGGCCTCTAAACCCGGGAGTCATTGCGCAAACTGCTACCAGATGAATAGCGACCGGCAAACTAGCCAACTGTCGGGTTTGGAATGAAAAGTCCCGACAAAACCAATACGGGCGCACAATCACTTGCGATGCATCCGCAAAGTTGGCAATTTCGGTTGGAGTCACATTACAAACAACGGTCATCACGCCCGCATAGAGCGTGTAACGAAAAGGAACTCCGCAGATGAAAACTTTAGCTCCACCCAGTGAAGCCCTTCGACAGTTTTTGGCAGCACCGGCTGGAAAAGACACGCAATCCAGCTCCGTTCAATCCTTTTCTGGCCCCCGGTATCAATCTCATGGGGCGTTTGCAGTTTGGCGCCAAGGCGCTGGTCATTTGTCTGGCCTTTTTGCTGCCGCTCATTTTCGTTACCTGGAAGTACCACACCCGCACGGCCGAAGCCATTAATTTTTCTGCCAAAGAATTAGTGGGTCTGCGGTATGCCAAAGAGATTTTCCCGGCGCTGGATGCCGCGCAGAACGTGCGCCGCGTATCTCTGTCCGTTGCAGCCGGAGGTGCAGCCGCCGAACTCTCCGAGCCCAAGTCCAAGCTCAGCGCCGCCATGGCGAAGCTGGACGCGGTAGACAAAGAGCTGGGCAAAGAGTTGGGCACCAATGCCGCGCTGGCTGCCGTGCGTACCGCATTTGCTGAGGCAGAAAAATCAACCGAGGCGGGTGCCGTGTTCACCGCCCATACTGCGCATGTGGAGTCGCTGGTGGCGCTCATTGGGGTGGTGGCGGACAACTCGAACCTGACGCTGGACCCCGATGTGGATAGCTATTACTTGATGGATGCCGCCCTTTTCCGGGTTGCCACCGTTGTAGAAGCGACAGGAAAATTGCGCGGGCTTGGCCTTGGCATTATGAAAACGGGGTCGGTCACCCCTGCGCAGCGGATTTCATTACAGCGTTTCAGCACCCTTGGCGAGTATGAGTTTGGGAATATGCAAACGGGCCTTGCGAAGGCCTTTGCATACAACCCATCCCTCACCAGCAAAATCGACTTCAAGGAAACCCAGGACGCGACACAGGCCTTTTTTGGGTTGGCGCAAAAATCCCTGATTGACGGGGAAGACTTCTCGCCCGAAACCCAGGCTGCGTATTTGGCGGCAGCCAACAAGGCCATAGCCGGGCAATATGCCTTGACCAACCGCTTGCTTACGGAGTTGGAAAAGCTGATTCAAATCCGCGTTAGTGACATGCAAACCTCCTTGTGGAGCACCTACTTCGGATTTGTTGTAGGCCTATGCCTTGCCAGCTACCTTTTCTACTGCTTCTTTCTTGTCGCGAAGGCTGGCATTGCGCAGTTGGGCCGCCATTTGAGTGAGATGGCAGAGGGCGACCTGCGCACCCCCCCAGGCAAGCAATGGGCCACCGACGAGCCAGCGCGGTTGCTGGAGGAAATGCGAAACACC
>REAW01000020.1 GCA_004293725.1 Curvibacter sp. | reverse complement strand
AGAGCTACAGGCTCAAGGAGGCTGCGGCACGCATCGCCAAGGCCGCTGATTCGTCATAATTCGGGAGTCCCCCATGGGGGAGTTTGACTGGCCATAAGTAGGGAGTTTGAAGTGGCCATCGGGGCTTGCCCGATGAGAGCACCATCCTGCGTTTTCGTCACCGACTGGAAAAACACAAACTCGCAGAGCAAATTCTGGCCACCGTCAACGAACTGTTAAGCCAACGCGGCCTGATGCTCAAGACCGGTACGGTGGTCGATGCCACGCTGATTGCAGCGCCCTCATCGACCAAGAACAAGGACAAAGAACGAGACCCTGAGATGCACTCGAGCAAAAAGGGCGAGCAAATGTACTTTGGCATGAAGGCCCATATAGGAGCGGATGCCGACTCAGGCCTGGTGCACACCGTCATAGGCACCTCGGGCAACGTCCATGACGTGACAGAAGGCAACAGTTTGCTGCACGGCCAGGAGCAATTTGGCTTTGGAGATGCGGGCTACCAAGGTGTGGACAAGCGCCCTGATGCCAAGCCCAACGTCACCTGGCACATCGCCATGCGACCAGCCAAACGCAAGGAATTGGACAAGACCCATCCAGCAGAGACCCTGATTGATCAGGCGGAGAAACTCAAAGCAGGCATCCGGGCCAAGGTGGAACACCCGTTTCGGGTGATCAAGCGCCAGTTTGGCTATGTCAAGGTGCGCTACCGGGGATTGAAGAAGAACACCGCGCAACTCATGACGCTGTTTGCGCTGTCCAATCTGTGGATGGTGCGGGGCAAACTGATGGAGATGCGGGCATGAGTGCGCCCAAAACCTGGGCAGGGGCGCTGAACAGCGCTAGAAATACCCCAATGACGGACCAAACGGTCAATGGACTGTGCGGATTGAACGCCCAATTCCGCTATTCGGACAATGTCAGCTCGCTACCTCAATCGGCTGCGAGTTATTCAGACCATCCTTAAGTTTATGGACAGCTGCCATGTCAATGCTTTCTACGTTAGAGTATCCGACAGGTGCTGGTGGATGGATCCGTTGCGACACTTGGATCTGGCGCATTTAAGCCCAATTGATATAGCCGAGCATAAAGTCCCTGCATTGCCAGCAAATCCGAATGGGTCCCGGTTTCCACGATTTCTCCAGCATCCATAACTACAATTCGATTGGCATGGCGTACAGTTGATAACCGGTGTGCGATTATCAGAGTGGTTCTGTCGCGCATCAGTGTTTGTAGGGCGTCTTGAATAGCACGCTCAGACTCGGCATCCAAGGCTGAGGTGGCCTCGTCAAGAATCAGGATGGGGGCATCTTTGTACAAGGCACGGGCAATGGCTAGTCGTTGTCGTTGGCCACCCGAAAGTTGCATAGCGTTGTGACCAACCAGAGTATCAATGCCCTTTGGCAAAGTAGCGATTAGCGTGGTCAAGTGAGCTGACTCCAAGCAACGCATAATCTTGTCGCGATTCTGTGGCAATCCCAGAGCAACATTGGCCGCCATGCTGTCGTTGATCATTACTACATGCTGGCTGACAAATGCAAACTGGGCGCGCAGGGATAGAAGGGTCCAATCGCTTATGTCCTTACCGTCTAGGCGCACAGCACCAGACTGCAAGTCAACAAAGCGAGGTAACAGATTTACCAGTGTTGTTTTGCCTGAGCCGGAAGCCCCTACTAGAGCAACAGTCTCTCCAGCTCGCAATGACAGGTTAATGGATTTGAGTGCAGGAGCCGATTCACGTCCGTATTGAACGCGGACTTGCTCAAATTCAATATCTCCGGTTGCACGGGATTTCGTAAATTTACCTTCAGACTCGCTGGGAGTGAATTCAATAAGATCCAGGCCCCTTTCTAGTGCAGCTAGGCCACGTGTGATTGGACTAGAGACTTCGGAAAGCTGTCGAATAGGCGCAATTATCATGAGCATGGCAGTTACGAATGCCACGAACCCCCCCACGGAGGTGCCGCTTCCTGCGCTTTGAATCAACGCTACCGAAATTACCGCAGAAAGGGCTATGGCAGCGAGCATTTGCGTTATCGGTGTCATTGCAGCACCGGCAACTGTTGATTTCATAGCGAGATGTCGAAGCGATTCGCTTAGTGACTGAAATCGATTTGCCTGTGCGCGCTGTGCCGCATAGAGCCGTATATCCTTGTGCGCTAGGACGTTTTCTTCCACTACATAGGCTAAATCGTCGGTAGCAACTTGGTTTGCCTTTGTCAGTCGATGTAGGCGCCGAGTGAGAATGCGCATAACTAGCGCCACAGCTGGAAAGACAGCTGCAACAATCATTGTTAGCTGCCAATTGAGATAGAACAAATAAGCTGTAAGCGCAAGTAATGTAAGTCCATTGCGTGTCAAACTCAGAATGGAGTTGACCAACATGACAGATCCGTTCTGGACCTCGAATACGACCGTATTGGATATTGCGCTGGAGTTTTGCTCGCCAAACAGTTCCAGTCTGGCAACTAAAATCTTGTCGAACATAGCCCGTCGCATGGCTAGCAGTCCGCTATTGGTGATTTTGCTAAGCCCAATTTGGCATATATAGCCTGCCAGACCCCGCACGGCAAACAAGGCCAACAATGCTGCGGGTACGGTCCAGATAGCGAGCTCACCACGTTGAAAACCTTTGTCCAACAATGGTTGCAGCAGGGCCGGAATGAGGGGTTCTGTAGCGGCACCTACGATCGCGCCAAAAGCAACCAACACCCAGGTGCCACGTTGTTTGCCGAAATATGGTTGCAGTCGCTGAAGCCTCTTTAGCAAGCTGGTTTCAGGAATCTGTGGTGAGCGCGGTTGGCCAGTCATTTCATGGCCTTCTCTTGCTCCTGCGCTTCCCGGAAGCCTAGTGCCATTAGTAGCCCAAGGGTTACACAAAAAAAGTCCCCGATCAGATCATCGTAAAGTACGGAATTAAACAGACTTGCGACTGCCAAAGCCGCTAACACTGACCACACTGCCTTCTGCGTTGCAAGCTTGAAACTCCTTGCATCACGTGCCATAGCTAATAGTATTGCTATATAGAGAATGGAACCCAGAATCCCTAGTTCCACACCCCACAGAAGGTATTCTTGATGAGGGTTGCTGGCATTGCCAACGCCAAACACTTCCTCAGCTTTTGCTCCTTCGATGCGCTTTACTGCCACCGCCCAACTTCCTACGCCGTGCCCATACCAAGGGCGTTCTTGCATACTTTGGACAGAGCGGTGCCAAGCATTGAGGCGCCAGCCCGATGAGCTGCTGGCAGGCTGCCAGTCTGAGCTCTCCTTCGACTGAACGTGCTGTGAAAACTCTGCTCCACCTTGCAGGATCTCTGAAAGTCTTGATTTGATGTGATTGGAGCTTACAAAGAGGATAAGTAGCGCTAGTGTTGGAGTCAATACAACCGCTGCTAGACGCAGGCGTTTCGGCAGAGCCCACACAACTGTCAACGTTACTATGGCGATTGCGACTGCGTAACCGGTTCGCCCGTCTAACAAAAAAACAGCGTCAACAAGAGCCGCAGAACTTGCAAGTGCAGCAAACCAGAATGGCCAGATACCCTCGTCACGCAAGTGCCAAAGTACTGCTGCCGTAGCGGACATCATGATCGACTGGTCCAAATAGGTCGAAAAAACAACGAATTTTCCGATTGGGTCCGTTACCCAAGGTAGTGGAATATTTGCTGCCAGCAAGAAGGAACTCAAAAGTACAAAAGTCTGCGTCGCAGCAAAAGCATACAAGCCTATTTGGGCATCCTTCCGGGTTCGAATAAGCAAAATTAGCATAGGGATGACCAACAATTTTGCATGCTTGACCGTGGCAAGTAGCGCTATGTCCATGCTGACTTGTGTCCACAACAAACTGACGAAAAAAGCAACTACTGCTAAGACAATGGCCTTGGTAGTATTGCTCCCGAACAGGGTGATGTCAGTCTTTCCTGCGATCAGGTTTGCAGTAAGGTATCCCAAACCCACCAAAATCACCAAAATTTTGGCAATACTTATCCATGCAATTGGTAAACCTACCGACGCCGCGGCAAAAAAAACCAGAATCTGTCGAGCATTCCAAGGCGTAAAACTTCTAAGGGAAATGTTCAATTTTTTGTTTCCTTAGGGATATGCCACTCAGACTGGTTATTGAGTTCAATCGCCTTTACATAACGATAAAACGTTCCCTCAAAGTTCCCCAAAGCTATGACAAACCCCGGCCATCCATCCAAAAAACCCAACTTGAATAAATAATGTTTCCAGAACGCCCATTTGGCGTGCAATAGCGCAGACCACATGGAGATTTCCTTGTGTTTTATTTTTTCGGCACCTAGGCTGGAATACCGATTAGCCTTGTGCATGACTTCGGCCATGTCCTTGAACGGGAATTGCCAAATTGCATTTTGCATGTGACCCACAGGTTTGCCTGTGTGCAGCAGGTAACCTTCGTGTACCGGCTTGAGGTCGTAGCTCATTGCACCTTTGCGGAATAACTGCGGTTGGCGATAGTTGGGGTACCAGCCTGAGTGTTGGATCCAGCGGCCCATGAAAAAGTTACGACGCGGCGTGTGGTAGGCATCTAAGGCATCCTCGCGCTGGATCAATTCGCGTATTTCTTGTGCGGCTTCGGGCGTGCAGCGCTCGTCCGCATCCAAGCTGAAAACCCACTCGTTAGAGCAAGCCGCGAGGGCTTGGTTGCGCAAATCGCCAAAACCTTGGAACTTCACTTGTACGACCTTGGCCCCCAGTTGAGTTGCCAACGCGGCAGTGCCGTCGGTACTCCAAGAGTCCACCAACACGATTTCATCCGCCCAGCGGACACTTTCTATCGCCGCCCTCACTTTCTCTGCTTCGTTAAAAGCGATGATGTATATAGAAATCAATGGCATGAGGGGTGATAACATCCGTTCGTGTTGTGAACTTTCTCTGCAGAGCTTACTCACAAGCAAGCCAAAGTGCTGTCAACACCTCCCGCGCGAGCCGCCTAGTCTATTCCAAAATGTCTGCTTTCGATTTGATATCGGTGGTAATCACAACCTACAACCGAAGCGATGCTTTGGCACTGGTGTTGGATGGTTTAAGGGAACAATCCGATCGCAGGTTTGAGGTGGTTATCGCGGACGACGGTTCGACTCAAGTGCATCAAGAAGAAATTTGGCATGTGTGTGAGTCCTCAGGGCTGTCCATCACACATGTTTGGCATCCGGATGTGGGTTTCACTGCATCCCAGGTGCGCAACTTAGGTGTGGCTGCTACCAAAGGGATCTATTTAGTATTTTTGGATGGTGACTGTGTGCCTGAAGTGGACTTCATTGCGCGCCATCGTTCCTTGATGCAGTCGGGTTGCTTCGTAAACGGTAGCAGGGTGCTCCTTGGCGAAAGTTTTACCCGGCGCTTGTTGGCGGGTCAAGACTCCGCCCGCAACCGATCCATGGGCTACTGGCTGCGCAGGCGATTGAAGGGGGATGCCAGTAAGCTCACTGGCTTGCTGCGTTTGCCTGATTGTCGTTACCGTTTGCAGCCCCGGTTTGTATGGAGAGGCATACGCAGTTGCAATATGGCCGTTTGGAAAGCCGATTACCTGAAGGTGAATGGGTTTGATGAAAGCTTTGTTGGATGGGGGCATGAGGACGCTGACTTTGTCCTTCGTTTGCACAATGCAGGCTTGATCCGCAAGAACGGGTTTTGTAGCACGGAGGTTTACCACCTGTGGCACACGGAGGCGAGTCGCGCTCAGGAGGGGGGGAATGCCGACAAAGTTAGGCAGCGGAGTTTAACCGGACAAGTCCGCTCTACCATTGGTTACGACGAAAGCATAGGTGCGCCCAATGTGGTTGTGCGCAGTTGGGGATAATCACGACATGATGAAAAATGTTTTGTTGGCGGTTGTCGCCTGTTTTCTGAGCTTGCATGTCAGCGCACAGTTTCGCGTCGAGGTGTCTGGCGTAGGACTAACCCAAATCCCTGTGGCCTTTCCAAGTTTCAGGGGCGAAGAGTCGGCGCCTCAAAAGTTGTCTTCCATTGTGATGGCAGACCTAGAGCGCAGCGGCCAGTTTCGTGGCATCGAGGGAGTCGCAGGCGTTTGGGACGAGGTGTCGCGCCCTGAGATTTCTGCGTGGAGACAAAAAGGAGCCGATGCATTTGTAACGGGTAGCGTCAGCCGCTTGGCCGATGGGCGTTATGACGTGCGGTTCCGTCTATGGGATGCCGTGCGCGCTCAAGACCTGGGTGCACAAAGCCACGCTGTGGTAGTCGGGGACCTGCGCTTGGCAGCTCATCGCATTGCGGATTTTGTGTATGAAAAGCTCACGGGTGACAAAGGTGCATTTTCTACCCGCTTGGCCTATGTCACGAAGGCTGGCAGCAATTACAACCTATGGGTAGCCGACGCCGACGGAGAAAATGCGCAGAGTGCGCTCAATAGCCCTGAGCCTGTCATTTCTCCCTCTTGGGCGCCCAATGGAAGTCAGCTAGCCTATGTGTCGTTTGAATCGCGCAAGCCTGTGGTCTATGTTCATGATGTTTCCACAGGGCGCCGCCGGCTCGTTGCCAATTTCAAGGGTTCCAACAGTGCGCCAGCCTGGTCCCCTGACGGCCGAACTCTTGCGCTTACGCTGAGTCGCGATGGTGGGTCGCAGCTCTACCTGATGGATGCAAATGGGGGCGAACCCCGCAGATTGGCGCAATCAAGCGCAATCGATACTGAACCTGTTTTCACTGCCGATGGAAAAACCATCTTTTTTGTAAGTGATCGCGGAGGTTCTCCCCAAATCTATAAAATCCCTTTTGCTGGGGGCAACCCTGAGCGGGTGACGTTTTCCGGTAGCTACAACATTTCGCCGGCTGTCAGTGCAGATGGCAAGTGGTTGGCCTATGTGTCCCGTGTGAGCGGCGCCTTCAAACTGCATGTGATGGACCTGGCTTCTGGCACGGCGACCGCGATCACGGACACAACTGCGGACGAAAACCCTAGTTTTTCGCCCAACAGTAAGTTGGTGATCTATGCAACGTTGCAGCAAGGCCGCGAATCGCTTATGACAAGTACCTTGGATGGTCGAATCAAAGCCCGCTTAGCCGGTCAAAGTGGGGATATCAGAGAGCCCGATTGGGGGCCTTTCCAAAAGTAATCTGAAATTTATCAAGGAGTTTTTGAATGAAGCGTATTTTTTTGTCCGTGGTTGCGGCGTTGGTCCTCACGGCATGTGGTTCTTCCGTCAAGCTGGATAATGTTCCAGTGGAAGACAAGTCCGGCTCAGCCGTAAGTGCAACTACGGACCAGAAAAAAGTCGAGAGTAGCGGCAGTGGAACTACCAAAACTGATGTGGCGACAGTCGACTTGGGTAAAGCCAATCAAGACGCCTTTATGAAGTCCACCACACGTACGGTTTATTTTGACTACGACAGCTTTGTTATTCGTTCCGAGTTTCAATCCGTCATTGAAGCGCATGCCAAGTTTTTGAAGTCTGACAAAGCCCGCAAGGTTACGTTAGAAGGGCATACTGACGAGCGCGGCGGCCGCGAATACAACCTGGCTCTGGGTCAAAAACGGGCTGAAGCAGTGCGTAGAGCTCTTGTTCTGCAAGGCGTTGCGGACAGCCAATTGGAAGCGGTAAGTTTCGGCAAGGAAAAGCCTGCAGCACTTGGCAATACCGAGGCAGCACTTGAGAAAAACCGTCGCACCGAAATTAGCTACCGCTAAGCCGTGACTAAACAAACTTGTGCCGCCAAGATGCGGCAAGGGCTTATGGTGTTCACTTTATTGGTGGGCACAGGCTTTGCGCAGGCGGGTTTGTTCGATGACGACGAAGCGCGTCGCGCAATCCTCGACTTGCGTCAGCGTATCGATATGCTGAAGCAAACGTCTGAACAAAATCTGTCAGATGAAGTGAAGCGCTTTACTGAGGATGCGAAGCGTGCTTCTGAAGACTCCGCTCAACTGCGCCGTGCCCTGCTTGATTTACAAAATCAGTTGGAAGTCAGTAGGGCAGAGATGGCCAAGCTGCGCGGGCAGAATGAACAGTTGGCGCGTGAAGTTGCGGAGATTCAGCGCAACCAAAAAGACGCAGGGCAGTCTCTGGAGGAGCGTATTCGAAAGTTGGAGCCTATTCGTGTCAACGTAGATGGTCGAGATTTTCTTGCCGATCCAGCCGAAAAGCGTGATTTCGAGTCAGCCATGGCGGTTTTCCGGAAAGGGGATTTTTCCGCGGCGCAAACATTTTTTGTTGAGTTCTTAAACCGTTACATGGCTAGCGGATATCGGCCCTCCGCACTGTTTTGGTTGGGCAATTCGCAGTACGCCACCAAAGACTACAAAGAAGCGCAGTCCAATTTTCGGTTGCTGGTTCAGCAAACACCTGAACACATGCGGGTACCAGAAGCGATGTTGGCCATTGCCAATTGCCAACTGGAGATGAAGGACGCAAAGGCAGCGCGCAAAACTCTGGAAGAGTTGGTGGCCAAACACCCTGGAACGGAGGCTGCTGCGGCCGCCAAAGAGCGTTTGGCGCGTCTCAAGTAAAGCGTTAGTGTTGCGGCTTTGTTAATGTCCCATAGCCTTGAGTCTGCGGATCTGGCACGCCGCTTTTCCGGCCTAGACCGGTTGCTGGGTGTGGGCCCGGCAGACCGTGTCCGCTTGGCGCATGTGATGGTGGTCGGTCTTGGCGGGGTTGGTTCTTGGGCTGCTGAGGCCTTGGCCCGCAGCGGGGTAGGCCGCATCACCCTCGTTGACATGGACCACATTTCTGAGTCAAACATCAATCGCCAATTGCATGCTCTGAGCTCAACCTTAGGAATGTCCAAGATCGAAGCCATGCGGCAACGTATTGCCCTTATCAACCCCGCTTGCGAGGTTCAATGCTTGGATACGTTTGCTGACGCCGAAAACTGGGAGGCTCTTACTGTGGGCGGTGTGGATGCGGTGCTCGATGCCTGTGACCAGGTTCGCGCGAAAACTGCGATGGCTGCCTGGTCAATTCGCACCAAAACACCATTTATTGCGGTAGGCGCAGCTGGTGGCAAACGCTTGGCCCATGCGGTCGATATTGCAGACTTGAGCGAAACTACCCATGACCCTCTGCTGGCCCAAGTTAGGTACCGCTTACGAAAAGAACATGCAGCGCCAAAGAATGGAAAAAAAATGCATGTTACATGTGTATTCAGCAAAGAAGCAGTTTCCCAACCTGATGCCTCTTGTGCCGTTGCATCCGATGCGACCCTGAATTGCCATGGTTATGGCTCACTGGTGACTGTGACGGCCACCTTTGGCATGTGCGCGGCAGGTTGGATCATTGACAAAATATCGCAACGAGCGCGAGAGGAAGAAAAAAACACGCTATAATTTGAGGCTTCGCAGAGTTGTGTAACATCGTTGCATATTCTGTAGGGACCATAGCTCAGTTGGTAGAGCAGCGGACTTTTAATCCGTTTGTCGTGGGTTCGACCCCCGCTGGTCCCACCAATTTTTGGGAATTTAGCTCAGCTGGTAGAGCAGCGGACTCTTAATCCGTAGGTCGAGAGTTCGAATCTCTCAGTTCCCACCAGCTTGGCCAAGCGCCATAAGAGAACCCCGCTATCGTATTGGTAGCGGGGTTTTTTGTTGTTCATTTCCTTTGGGTTGCAAGGACGCATAATGACCAATGACCGACGCCTCACCTCCCCATAAGCGCCGCGTGCGATACGCTGGCACCCATCCTCGGCAATTTGAAGAAAAATACAAAGAGCTAGACCCCGTACGCCATTCCGCAGAGGTGGCAAAGGTGATGCAACGCGGGCAAACGCCCGCGGGTATGCATCGCTCCATTTGTGTTGAAGAAATCATCGCCGTCTTGAAGCCCATGCCTGGCGAAACAGGTGTGGATCTCACCCTTGGTTTTGGGGGCCACACGCAGGTCCTGTTGCCGCTGGTGCAGCCAGGGGGGCGCATGTTCGGCATGGACGTGGATCCTATTGAGCTGCCTCGCACCACAGCGCGGTTGCGCGCACTTGGCTATGGCGACGATGCGCTTAGTGTCCACCGTGCCAACTTCAGCGAAGTGGCCACATTGTTGCCAGGCGCTGGAGGCGGGTTCGATTTTGTTTTGGCGGATTTGGGCGTTTCCTCCATGCAGATCGACAATCCGGCGCGGGGCTTCAGTTTTCGGGCCGATGGTCCGCTGGACTTGCGCTTGGACCCGACCAGTGGGCAGTCGGCGAGCGAGTTGTTGTTGTGCGTTACCCGCCATCGGCTACGTGATCTGCTGACAGATAATTCGGACGAGCCTTTTGCGCTGCCATTGGCTGCAGCACTGCAAGGCCAATACATCGAAACCACCGTCCAGCTTGCCGACCTCGTGCGGGCCACCATGGAGCTGGCCTACAAGCGCAGCATGCCTGCGGAGGAGCGTTTGGTTGAAACCAAAAAAGTGCTGCAACGTACGTTTCAAGCGCTGCGTATCGAGGTGAACAACGAGTTTGGCGTGCTGGACGCTATGTTATTGAGCCTGCCCGCGTGCTTGAAGCCCGGCGGACGGGTCGCGATCTTGAGCTTTCACTCCGGCGAAGATCGTCGGGTCAAAAAGTGTTTTCAAACCGGCGAGCGCAATGGCATCTTCAGTAGCGTTGCGCCGGACCCCATCCGCGCTTCGTATGACGAGCAGCGCAGCAACCCGCGTTCCTCCTCGGCCAAGTTGCGCTGGGCGGTACGGGCTTTGCACTGAACCATTGCCTTTGCAAAACGGTGGTGTACCAAAGTGGTGGAAAATAGAGGGCTTTCAGCAGGCCGTCCGCTTTTTGAAAAAACTACCGCCCAGCTTTTTAACCTTATTGCTCCTCACAGCTTGTCCATGTCAGACGTTCATTCCCCCAAGATATCGGTAGAAAAAATCGGTGGCACCTCCATGACCGCCTTCGGTGATGTGCTGCGCCATATCGTGTTGCACGACCGTTCCCGCATTTATGGGCGCATTTACGTAGTGTCGGCTTATTCTGGCGTGACCAACCAGTTGCTGGAACACAAGAAAACCGGCGAGAGAGGCATTTACGCTTTGTTTGCTGAGGGGAGGGGCTACCAAGAAGCGCTGACCGGTCTGGCCGTTAGCCTGAAGAGCATTAACGCTTCCTATGCCGATCTCGGATTGCCGCTTGCGCAAGCGGATGCATTCATCGACCAGCGTATTGGCCAAGCGAGGGAATACCTAGGCGCCATGCAACATGTGTTGGCAAGCGGCTACCTGAATCGCCACGATGTATTGCTGGCGGCACGCGAAGTGCTGGCGTCGATTGGTGAGTCCCACAGTGCCTTCAACTCGGTGGAAATCCTCAGGGCCAATGGCGTGAAGACTGTGCTGCTGGATTTGGCCGGGTTTGACGACAACGAGGCGTGGACCATTGATGAGCGCATTGCCCACAGCTTTAAAGACTTGGACTTGGCAAACAACGTGATTGTGGCCACTGGTTACACCAAGGGCACGGAAGGCATCATGCGGGAGTTTGATCGCGGTTACTCTGAAGTCACCTTTAGCAAGATCGCGGTAGAAGTGCGCCCCGCAGAGGCCGTGATTCACAAGGAATTCCACTTGTCGTCTGCGGACCCCAATCTGGTCGGGCTGGAAAATGCCATTGTGGTCGGCGCAACCAATTACGACGTAGCGGACCAACTGGCCGATGTGGGCATGGAAGCAATCCACCCCAAAGCGTCCAAGCCCATGGAGCTGGCGGGCATTCCGATCCGGCTGAAGAACACGTTCGAGCCAGACCACCCCGGCACCCTGATCACCAAAGACTTTGTGGGCGAGCGAGCCCGCGTGGAAATCGTCACCGGAACCGACAAAGTAACTCTGATTGAGATTCATGACCCCAGCATGGTGGGCACCGTGGGCTTTGATGCGGGACTGATGGCCGTGTTCTGCAAGCATGAGATCAGCTACATCCTCAAGGCGACCAATGCGAATTCCATCGCCCACTTGGTGTGGGACAACCAGGTAACGCCCGAACTCGTTTCCGAACTGGAAACCTCGTACCAGGTTGTCACGGTCAAACCCAGCGCGATTGTGTGCACTATCGGCTCCAACATTGGCATTCCGGGTGTGCTGGCCAAGGCGGCGCAGGCGCTTGCAGATGCGCAGGTCAACGTCAACTGCGTGTCGCAAACCCTGCGCCAAGTGAATATGCAGTTTGTGATTGAGCGCGAAGACTACAAAACTGCAGTCAAGGCGCTCAATATGGCGCTGTGCGTCAATTCCGGAACGCCGGTTCCCCGCGTTTGATAGCCTCGTAAAACGCTACTTTTTTTGTAGCTATTTGGGCAGTTGATGTAAGAGTTGCGGGGCTTTTTGTTGTTTTTTATTCGGCAACGGCTACCAGCAAGAACTTGATCTTCAGGGTATCCACCACCCGCAGCGCACCCATCGCAATGCTCAGCGGGGTGATGCCAAAGTCGCTTTGTTTGATCTCGAATGCGCCACTAACCTGCAGGCCTGTATCTGTGGTAGACAGCGTCACAGGTACGGTGACCTGCCGGGTTTGGTCGCGGATACGCAGGGCGGCGATAACAACGGGGGCGATAGCATCGCCATGCACACGCACCGACGATATTCGGATCTCTGGGTAGCGTGCACCATCCAGCAAGGTATCGCGCAGCATGTTTGCCTTGGTGCTTTGTTTGGCGTCCTCGCTTACGTTGAGCGGGAAATCCTCCCCTTCGGCGGTGCGGGCGGTGTTGTCGTCCACCACCAGTTCGTTCACAGGCACCGTGATGTCAAAGCCAGAGTTATCAAGGCTACCCCCTTGCCATATGCTGCCGCGCAAGGTACGCGAATTCACCACATGGTTGTGCCCGAGTCGGGCCATCGTGCCGCCTCGGTACACCAATATGTGAAGCTTCGAGTTTGCTGGCTCAATGCGGTATTGCCGCGCAACTTTCTGGGGCAAAGCGGTGGATGGAAGCGTGCTTTGCGGTGAAGGCACTGCGGGCGATAGGCCAGTGGGGGCCGAAGTACAAGCCGCCAACAGCGTCACGCATAGCAGAACCACGGCAAAACGGGTGGAGCAACCTAGAAACGACATTCGTTGACTATACGGTCACACGCGCCTACCCGTGCTACTCCACCGCCTTGCTGCCTCTTCGGGCGTCTGTCCGTCGGCTATGAGAGCACCCAGTGGGGCCAATAGGGCGTCCAAGTCTGCCTCGTCGAACTTGGCAGCGCCCTCCGCGTCGTGCCCGAGCACGCTGTCGGAGAGGGCGAGTTTGCGGGCCTGCAGTTCCAGCATGCGTTCTTCGATGCTGCCTTCGACCACCAGCTTGTAGACGAACACCGGCTGGTCCTGGCCGATTCGGTGGGCGCGGGCGGTGGCTTGCTCTTCCACCGCCGGGTTCCACCACGGGTCCATGTGAATGACGGTGTCTGCGGCGGTGAGGTTCAGGCCCACGCCACCGGCTTTCAGGCTGACCAGCAGCACCGGCACGTCCAGGCTTTGGAAGCGCTGCACGACTTCGCTGCGCTGGGCGGGGCGGGTGTTGCCGGTCAGGCTCAAAAATGGCAAGCGCAGCGCGGATAGGGCATCGGCAATCAGCTCCAGCAGCTCGGTGAACTGGGAGAACACCAGCACGCGGCGACCTTCGTCCACCAGCGGGACCAGCAAGTCTGTCAGCGCATGGAGCTTGGCGCGCTCCATATCGGCCCCAATCTCATTGCCCTTCACCAGGTAGGGATCGCAGCACACTTGCCGCAGCTTGAGCAGCGCATCGAGGATGCTGATCTGCGCGCCGGCAAAGTTCTGGCGCTGCAGCACGCGGCGCACCTGCTTGTCAGCGGCCACGCGCACGCTTTCGTACAGCTCCCGCTGGCGGCCTTGCAGTTGCACGCGCTGGATGACTTCGGTGCGCGGCGGCAGCTCGGTGGCCACGTCTTGCTTGCGGCGGCGCAGGATGAAGGGGCGCACGCGCTGGGTGAGCAGGGCGGCGCGCACCGTTTCGCCGTTTTCTTCAATCGGCTTGCGCCAGCGGGCGGCGAAGCTGCGCTGGTCGCCCAGAAAGCCGGGCATCAGCCAGTCGAACTGCGCCCAGAGCTCGCCCAGGTGGTTTTCCAGCGGCGTGCCGGTCAGGCACAGGCGGTGGCGACTTTGCAGCTGGCGCAGGGCGCGGGCGCTGCGGCTGGCCGCGTTTTTGACCATTTGCGCCTCATCCAGAATGATCAGATGAAAAGGCTGCGCGGCCAGAACATCGATGTCGCGCCACAGCAGCGGGTAAGTGGTGAGCACCAGGTCGTGCGCGGGGACATTCGCAAACAGTGCGGAGCGGTCCGGGCCGTGCAGGTTCAGCACCCGCAAATCCGGCGCCATGCGCGCCGCCTCGGCCTGCCAGTTGAACAGCAGCGAGGTCGGCAGCACCACCAGCACCGGGCGGTCCAAGCGACCGGCTTGTTTCTCCAGTAGTACATGGGCCAGTGCCTGGGCGGTTTTGCCCAAGCCCATATCGTCGGCCAAGATGCCACCCAAGTGCTGCGCCCGCAGGTACTGCAGCCAAGACAGGCCTTCCAGCTGGTAGGGGCGCAGCTGCACCTGCAATCCGGCAGGCGCCGCCATCGGCTGGGGCTGGCCAATGGCGTGCAGGCGCTTGGCCAGCGCGGCCAAGCCCACATCGCCTTCCAGTTGCCAGCCTTGGTGTGCGCCCACGCGCGAGGCGTCCAGCAGACTGGCACGCAGGGTGTTGATGCGGCGGGCTTCCCACGCGCCTAGCTGGATGGGGCCCTTGGGCGCCATGCGTTGTGGGTCGGTCAGCAAGTCCACCATGGCGCCGACGATGGCTTTGAGCGGGCCGGCTTCGGCGTCAATGCGCTTGCCACCCGGCGCACGCAGTGACACCGTGGCCAGGTCGTCCAGCGAGTCAATGTAGTTGCGGATCAGCCAGCGCGGGTCGCGCTTGATGAGGTTGGCCAGCATGGGTGCGAGGTCCAGCGTCTCGCCGTCAATCTCAATGCCCAGGCTCAGCAGCCATTCGCCTTCACGCCCCGGCAGGGCCAGCTTTTCGACGCCGCGTGCGGGTTTGACCAGCGGTCTGTCCAGCTCCTTGCCCAGCAGCTCGCCGGTGTCCGGGCTGAGGATGAGCTTCCAGCGTTCCACGGGCACGCTCTCGTGCGCAAAGCCGGGTTGCACCACCACGGTCCAGCCCTGCGCTTGGAGTTGGGGCACCTGGTCGGCCCAGAAGTCGCCAAAGTGGTCTTCTTGCGGCAGCGTCCACACGCTGCCCAGATGCGGGCGCTGCTTCTGGCTGCGCCACTGGAAGGTGGTGTCAGCCAGCGGCACAAAGCCCATGTCCCACACGGCATCCATGGCGTCGGCCTCCGCCACCAGGTTGCGCTGCAGGTGCACCACCGGGCCGCCGGTGTCGAACAGGTCTTCAAACTCGGCCGGGCGGCTATTCAAGATGGAGCTGGGGGCGGGTGTCTCCCAGCGGTCGCCGGCCGGGGTGCGGTAGGTCCAGTCGAACTGTGCCAGCGTCACGCTGTCGCCGCGCGGACCCAGCTTGCCCTGGGGCTTGAGGCCCAGCAGGCCTTCGCCCCGGCCCAGCGTCATCAGTGTGATGCGGGGGCGGAACTGGCCGATGACGGCGCCATCAGCGTCGGGCTCACAGTCGCTCGGGTCAACAGGCAGAGGCGGTGTGCGCTTGCGGTTCATGGTCAAAAAGGCTGCTAGCGCACGTGGAATTTGCGCGAGTAGCTATCAAAAGAAGAGCAAACCTTCGTCAACAACCGCAGGCTAAATGCCCATGCTTTGTAGCGTGACCAGGCCCTTGGGCGTCTTGAGGGTGGCGCTCAGGTTGGCCGGGCCTTCCGCGATGGCCACGCCCTCCAGACCTATGGCCGCATAGGCGGCTTGCAGTTTGGCCGCGCTCGGGTGGCTCACCGCGATGCTGTCCAGGCTGACGCGGCTGCGCGGCAGGCTGTTGCGCGGGTGCAGGCGCAGGGGCTCGGCATCGTCCGGTTTGCCCCATTGGATGAGTGTGGGCAGGCAGCCTTCAAACAGGCGGTAGCCGTCTTCACGCACCGTGATTTGCCAGTGCAGCACGCCTTTGCGCGAGTGGCGGCTGGCGGGCATGGCCGGGCCGCGGTCGATGCCGATGTTCTTTAGGGCAATGCGGGCGGCTTGCAGCTCATCGGTGCCGGCCACAAAGTGCACCAGGCGCGGCTCTAGGGCCACTGCGGCACGCAGCTCGGGGTTGTCCAGGTCAAACCAGCGTTTGGCGTGGGGGTTGGCCGGGCCTTTGGCGCCGGGGTTGATGGCAATGATCTCGAAATACGCTAGCGGGTGAGCCGGCGTCGCGATCTTGAAGAGTTTGTTATGGGTGCCGAACTGGCTGTGTTCGCCGCCGGCTTCCGGGGTGATGCCAAGGGTGGCTTCGCACCACTGCACACCCTGCTCCAGGGTGCGGGCTGCAACGACGAGGTGGTCTATCTGTGTTTTCATCGCCGCACGATACCACCCCGGGGCGGGCAATTTTTCTTAACGGCTTACCCACTTCACCAAGAAGTTCAATACCCTGGTGCGGCCCGCTGTGTAAGGCGGGAAGAACATGCGGATGCTGGGCAGCCAGCCGCCTTTGAGCACCGCGCGTTCGTGGGAAAACGCCTTGAAGCCGTATATGCCGTGGGAGCTGCCGATGCCGGAGTTGTTCACCCCGCCAAACGGCAGGTTGCCGTGAGCCACGTGCAGCACGCAGTGGTTCACACACGCGCCGCCCGAGCTGGTGTTGGTGAGCACTGTGTCGATGTTGGTTTGGCTTTCGCTCCAAATATAGAGCGCCAGTGGCTTCTGGTCGGCGTTGATGGCGGCAATCACTTGCTGCAGGTCGGTGTACGGAATGATGGGCAGCACCGGGCCGAAGATTTCCTCCTGCATCAGGGTGGAGTCCATCGGCACGTTGTCAACCAGGGTCGGGGCAATGTAGTTGCCGGCGGTGTCCACTTCGCCGCCGGTCAGTACCCGCGCGCCGCGCGAGGTGGCGTCTTTCAGCAGTCCTTCAATGCGCTGGGTGTGGCGCTGGTTGATGATGTGGGTGAAGTCGGGGTTGCTGCGCTGGCTCTGGGCGCTGTCGCCATAGCGGGCCTTGATGACGGCCTGGCAGGCGGCCACAAAAGCGTCGCGCACGGAGGCATGCACGTAGAGGTAGTCAGGCGCCACGCAGGTTTGACCGGCGTTGACAAACTTGCCCCACAGGATGGTTTCGGCTGCCTTCTGTAAGTCTGCGGTATCGTCCACGATGGTGGGGGACTTGCCGCCCAGCTCTAAAGTGACGCTGGTCAGGTGCTTGGCAGCTGCGGCCATGACCACCTTGCCCACGGCCGGCGAGCCGGTGAAGAAGATGTGGTCAAACGGCATCGCCAGCAGGGCCTGCGAGGTGGCGAGTGTCCCTTCAAACAAGGCCACTTCGCGGGCTGGGAAGGCCTTGGCCACGATGCTGGCCAGCACTTGCGCCACGCGCGGCGCCATCTCTGAGGGCTTGAGGATGGCGGTGTTGCCTGCGGCCAAGGCGGAGATCAACGGGCTGAGCAACAGGTACAGCGGGTAGTTCCAGGGCGCGATGATCAGGCAGCGGCCACGGGGCTGGTATTGCACGTGGGCGCTGTTGCCCATGGTGAGTTCGGTGGCGCGGATGCGGGTAGGGCGCATCCAGCCCTTGAGGCATTTGATGTTATGGCGGATTTCGTCCAAGCTGGGCACGATTTCGGTGCCGTCCACTTCAAAGCGCGACTTGTGGAAGTCGGCTGCAAACGCTTCATAAAGCGCCTCTTTGTGCGCCAGCAGGCTGGTGCGCAGGCGCTGAAGCCGTTCGATCCGCTCGGCTGCGGTGGATTGCCGCCATGCCAGAGCCGTGGCCCGTTGAGACTCGAAGGTGGTTTGCATCTGCTGCGGGTCAGCATCTTGTAACGGTTGGCTCATGCGTGGCTCCAATGGGGGGGTATAGTGGCTAGATGGGACGCCGTCAACTTTAAGCGCGACGGTGTAACGCCCCTCATTGTGGCGGCGCCGGAGGCGGCATTTTGCTAT
Organism: Curvibacter sp.; assembly: GCA_004293725.1. GTDB lineage: Bacteria > Pseudomonadota > Gammaproteobacteria > Burkholderiales > Burkholderiaceae_C > Allorhodoferax. Next base: position 38,247 of record REAW01000020.1, on the reverse strand, counting down.
CTGAGCTGCGTTTTGAGTGCACGCTCCAAATCAAGGTCGGGTTGACCCTAGCTGGGGTGGTGAATCGTCTAGCGGCGAGCAGGTTAGCGGGTGGATACCTGCTGCGTGTCTTCGGTGCTCACGCGGCGTGCACCGTCAAAACGTTTGGCCCAATAGCTCATACCCATGTCTTCCACGCGCACTTCGGCACCTGGTTTGGGGGAGTGGATGAATTTTCCGTTGCCGACGTAGATGCCTACGTGGCTGAAAGTACGGCGCAGGGTATTGAAGAAAACCAAATCACCTGGCTTGAGTTCGGTCTTGTCGATCTTTTTCGTAACGGCGGCTTGTTGCTCGGCACGGCGGGGAAGAAGCAGGCCAGCCGTTTGCTCAAACATGGCACGCACGAAGCCGCTGCAATCAAACCCGGACTCGGCATTGGTGCCGCCTAACTTGTACGGTACCCCCAAGAACGCCATGGAGTTCACGACCAACTCGGTGGCACGGGCTTCTACTTTTTCACCGACGGCACTGATGCGAGACAAGATCCCTCGGTCGGCCATGAAATGCCCCATCTCGTCAGCCGTTCCTTGCGGATTGGCATGCGCATGTGCGCACGTGGCAAGCAGGGCAATGAGGAGAATTTTTTGCATTGGAGGCACTCTAGGGCGTGGGGCAGAACTTGTCAAGCAATGTGACTTCTCAGGTAGTGCCTCTATGTGATTGATTTACAAGAAGTTTTGAAGACAAAATGGATTGAGATAGGTTGAAGGCTAGTGTGCTGGATGGAAGTTCGCGACCGGATTTTAGGCGATTGCGCGCCACCGCCTTTTGGGGTGGGTACGTCGTGGCTGGATTGGCATCCGCCCCGGGTTATGCTTGCCCGCATCGCAAGGAGGATGCAGATGTTGATTGAATTGGACGAGAGCCAACTGGTGTTGGTGGATTACCAGGCGCGCTTGATGCCCGCTATGTTTGAGCAGACTGCGGTGCTGGCCAACGCCGTACGTTTAGCGCAGTGGGCAGCCTTGCTGGAAGTTCCCGTGGTGTACACCGTGCAGAACCCGAGTGGATTGGGTGCTACGGTGCCCGAGCTGGCGACGGCTTTGCAAGCTGCTAACGCGCGCTTGTTGAGCAAAATGCAGTTCAGTGCGGTAGAGGAGGGGTTGGGGGAATGGTTGCGGCCGCCGGCCAAGCCCGTGCAAGGCAATGCCCGTAGCTTGCCTAAGCATCTGCAAAAGCCAGCGGCTTCCGAAAGGGGCATGGTGGTGATCGCCGGCTGTGAAGCGCACGTGTGCTTGCTGCAAACGGCTCTGAATTTGCTGGAAGATGAGTTTGATGTGTGGGTGGTGACGGACGCTTGCACATCCCGTACCGAGCGCAACCGAGATGCTGCGTTTGACCGCTTGGCAGGTGCGGGTGCAGAGTTGGTAACTACGGAGATGGTGGGTTTTGAGTGGCTTCGTTCGGCTGAGCACCCGGCATTCAAGGAGTTTCAAGCACTCATTAAGTAGTATCGATGCTTGTTGTTCTAGCGCGGCCAGAGCGGTGCGGCGAAGCTTTGGGGAACCGAATCGAGGCAAGTCAGCTTGCAGCAAGTTGCTTGACCATAATTATGAATTCAGTTTTACAGGCCCGACCGGAGACACACAATGACAGGCTACGCCGACTTTCACCGCCGTTCCATCGAAGACCGCGATGGCTTTTGGGCTGAACAATCGGCCTTGATTGACTGGCACACACCGCCCCAGCAGGTCTGCGACTACAGCAACCCGCCTTTTGCGCGCTGGTTTGTGGGCGGCACCACCAACCTGTGCCACAACGCAGTAGACCGCCATCTCGCCACCCGGCCCGACCAAGCTGCACTGATTGCAGTTTCTACTGAAACCAATACTGAGCTGGTCTACAGTTTCCGGGAATTGCACGCCGAGGTGCAGCGCATGGCGGCCTCTTTGCTGGCGCTGGGCGTTCGCCAGGGTGACCGGGTGCTTGTTTACATGCCCATGGTGGCCGAGGCTGCGTTTGCCATGTTGGCGTGCGCGCGAATTGGGGCCATTCATTCGGTGGTGTTTGGCGGCTTTGCTTCCGGTTCATTGGCGTCTCGTATTGAAGACGCTTCCCCGACTGTCATTGTGAGTGCCGATGCGGGCTCGCGCGGTGGCAAAGTGGTGGAGTACAAACCTTTGCTGGATGAAGCCATTCGCCTTTCCAGCCATAAACCTGGTGCTGTTTTGATGGTCGATCGATCTCTAGCTGCTATGAATTTGGTAGCCGGTCGCGACCATCTGTGGAAGGATTTGCGGCAAAAGAACTTGAATGCCCATGTGCCCTGTGAATGGGTAGACGCGACCCATCCAAGCTATACGCTTTACACCAGCGGTACTACGGGCAAACCCAAGGGAGTACAGCGCGACACTGGCGGTTACGCGGTGGCTTTGGCTGCAAGCATGAAGCACATCTACTGTGGCAATGCGGGCGAGACCTATTTCTCGACCAGTGACATCGGCTGGGTGGTGGGACACAGCTACATCATCTACGGCCCGCTGATTGCCGGCATGGCCACCATCATGTACGAAGGGCTGCCCACCCGACCGGACGGCGGCGTGTGGTGGAGCTTGGTGGAGAAATACAAGGTAACCGTCATGTTCAGCGCGCCCACCGCCGTGCGGGTGCTCAAGAAGCAAGACCCGGCGCTTCTCCGCAAATATGACCTGTCCAGCTTGCGCGCACTATTTCTGGCCGGAGAGCCGTTGGATGAGCCGACCGCGCAATGGATCAGCGCTGCGCTGGGCAAGCCGATCATCGACAACTACTGGCAGACAGAGACCGGCTGGCCCATCCTCAGCATTGCCAATGGCGTGGAAAAGGCCGCGAGCAAGTTCGGCAGCCCCGGCGTGGCCATGTATGGCTACAACGTGAAGCTACTGGACGAAAACACTGGAAAGGAATTGACGGGGGCTGACCAAAAAGGCGTGGTGGCCATTGAAGGGCCATTGCCGCCGGGTTGCATGCAGACCATTTGGCATGACGATGCACGCTTCGTCAAAACATATTGGAGCAGCATTCCAGGAAAATTGGTCTATAGCACTTTCGACTGGGGCGTGCGAGACAAAGACGGCTATTACTTCATTCTGGGTCGTACCGATGATGTGATCAACGTGGCAGGGCATCGTCTGGGCACCCGTGAAATCGAAGAGAGCATATCCAGTCACCCCAATATCTCTGAGGTGGCGGTGGTGGGCGTGGCGGACCAGCTCAAGGGCCAAGTAGCCATGGCATTTGCAGTGGTGAAGGATGCCTCAGTTCTTGTGGATGAAGCCGCGCGTCAAAAGTTGGAAGCCGAAGTCATGAAGGTGGTAGACAACACCATTGGTGCGGTGGGTAGGCCTGCGCGCGTCCAGTTTGTAACTGTGTTACCCAAGACCCGCAGTGGGAAGCTGCTGCGCAGGGCCATACAAGCGGTGTGCGAGGGGCGGGATCCTGGAGATTTGACGACTATGGAAGACCCTGCTGCGTTGCAACAAATCCGTGATTTGCAAAGCTAGGCTTGCTTGAGACCTGCCACGTATACATATAGTCGTGGCTTTTTACTTTCCTGAAAAATCATTCGGTGGCACAATCCGCCCTGCAATGAAGGCCCTTCCCATGCCACAGTCGCATCCGCCAATCGGTTCAGCCGTGTCGCGGAAGGTTAATTAACCAGCTTTAACCAGCTAATGTTCCCTGAAGGGGAACGGAGGTCAGCGAAATATGAGTGATTCCAGCTCCAATGGTGCGAGCACGGGTTCGTCCGTGTACCAAGCCTACCAAAACAACACCTACCTGTTCGGTGGCAATGCGCCGTATGTCGAAGAGATGTACGAAAACTATTTGGCCAACCCGGGCAGCGTTCCTGACACTTGGCGCGATTATTTTGACGCGCTGCAGCACGTGCCAGCTGCCGATGGAACTACCTCCAAAGACGTAGCCCACCTGCCGGTCATCAACGCCTTTGTGGATTTGGCCAAAAAGGGTGTGAAACAGACCGTGATGGCCACAGGCGCCGATTCCGAAATGGGCCGTAAACGGACTGCAGTGCAGCAATTGATTGCTGCATACCGCAACGTCGGCGCACGTTGGGCCGATCTGGATCCGCTCAAGCGCATGGAGCGCGACAAGATCCCCGAGCTTGAGCCTTCGTTCTATGGCTTCAGCGATGCGGACCAGGAAACCGTCTTCAACATCAGCAACACTTTCTTTGGCAAAGAGTCCATGAGCTTGCGTGAGCTCATGAACGCGCTGCGTGAAACTTACTGCGGCACTATCGGAGTGGAGTACATGTACACCACCGACCAGAACCAGAAACGCTGGTGGCAGCAAAAGCTCGAAGCGATTCGCAGCAAGCCGCAGTTCAATGCGGAAAAGAAAAAACATATCCTGGAGCGATTGACTGCTGCCGAAGGCCTGGAGCGTTTTCTGCACACCAAATACGTTGGTCAGAAGCGCTTCTCATTGGAGGGCGGTGAGAGTTTTATTGCCGCCATGGACGAGCTTATCCAACAAGCCGGCGCCAAAGGCGTACAGGAAATAGTGATCGGTATGGCCCACCGGGGCCGGTTGAATGTGTTGGTCAACACCTTGGGCAAGATGCCTGCAGACCTGTTCGCCGAGTTTGACCATACGGCGCCAGAAGATCTGCCGGCTGGTGACGTGAAGTACCACCAGGGTTTCAGCTCTGACGTATCCACCGCTGGCGGCCCCGTTCACTTGTCCTTGGCGTTCAACCCTTCCCACCTGGAAATCGTGAACCCGGTGGTGGAGGGCTCGGTGCGTGCCCGCATGGACCGCCGTGGTGACCCCAAGGGGGCCCAAGTACTGCCCGTGTTGGTGCACGGAGATGCCGCATTTGGTGGTCAAGGCGTGAACCAGGAAACTCTGGCATTGGCCCAAACCCGTGGCTACACCACCGGGGGAACCGTTCACCTGATCATCAACAATCAGATCGGCTTCACGACCTCCGATCCCCGCGACATGCGCTCCAGTGCGTTCTGTACTGACATCGTAAAAATGGTGGAGTCGCCCGTGTTGCACGTTAACGGGGATGATCCTGAAGCCGTAGTGCTGGCAACCCAACTCGCATTGGAATTCCGCATGGAATTTGGCCAAGATGTGGTCGTTGACATCACCTGCTACCGCAAACTGGGTCACAACGAGCAAGACACGCCTTCGCTGACCCAGCCGTTGATGTACAAAAAAATAGCTTCCCACCCCGGTACGCGCAAGCTATACGCAGACAAACTGGCTGCGCAGGGTCTGGGTGCGGAACTGGGTGACGCGATGGTGAAGGAATACCGCGCGGCCATGGATGCCGGCAAGCACACGGTAGATCCGGTGTTAACCAACTTCAAGAGCAAGTACTCCGTGGACTGGTCGCCCTTCTTAGGCAAAAAATGGACGGATGCCGGCGACACTGCCATTCCATTGGCAGAGTGGAAGCGCTTGTCTGAAAAATTGACCACTATTCCTGAAGGCGTCACGCCACACCAGTTGGTGAAAAAGGTGTACGACGACCGAGCCGCCATGGGGCGCGGTGAGGTGAATGTGGACTGGGGAATGGGCGAGCACATGGCGTTTGCCTCCTTGGTTGCCAGCGGCTATCCCGTGCGTTTGTCGGGTGAAGATTGTGGCCGCGGCACCTTCACTCATCGCCACGCCGTCATACACGATCAGAAGCGTGAAAAATGGGATGCAGGCACCTACGTGCCATTGCAAAACGTGGCTGACAACCAGGCCCCGTTTGTAGTGATTGATTCCATCCTGTCCGAAGAGGCTGTGTTGGGCTTTGAGTACGGGTACGCATCCAATGACCCCAACACCTTGGTAATCTGGGAAGCCCAGTTCGGTGACTTTGCCAATGGCGCTCAGGTGGTGATTGACCAGTTCATCGCGTCTGGTGAAGTGAAGTGGGGTCGGGTCAATGGCATCACTTTGATGCTGCCCCATGGTTACGAAGGCCAAGGGCCGGAGCACAGCTCAGCGCGTCTGGAGCGCTTCATGCAGTTGGCAGCGGACACCAATATGCAGATCGTGCAGCCCACCACGTCCAGCCAAATCTTCCACGTACTGCGTCGGCAGATGGTGCGCAACCTGCGCAAGCCGCTCATCATTATGACGCCCAAGAGCTTGTTGCGCAACAAGGATGCAACGTCCCCGTTGACCGAGTTCACCAAGGGTGCCTTCCAGACCGTGATCCCCGAGAGCAAAGAGCTCAAGGGGGATAAGGTCAAACGCGTAATCGCCTGTTCCGGCAAGGTGTACTACGACTTGGTGAAGAAGCGCGAAGAAAAGGGTGATTCCGATGTGGCCATCATCCGTGTGGAGCAGTTGTACCCGTTCCCTCACAAGGCGTTTGCCACGGAACTGAAAAAGTACCCCAATGCGACCGACGTGGTGTGGTGCCAGGACGAGCCGCAAAACCAAGGGGCGTGGTTCTTTGTGCAGCACTACATCCATGAAAACATGTTGGAGGGCCAAAAACTCGGCTACTCCGGACGTGCGGCATCTGCTTCGCCTGCGGTGGGTTACTCCCACCTACACCAGGAGCAGCAAAAAGCCCTGGTAGACGGCGCATTCGGCAAGTTGAAGGGCTTTGTGCTGACCAAATAAGTCAGCCGCACTTCATCCCCCAACAAATAACGGAAAGAATTTGATATGGCAATCGTAGAAGTCAAAGTCCCACAACTGTCAGAGTCTGTGGCGGAAGCAACCTTGTTGCAATGGAAAAAGAAGGTCGGCGACGCAGTGGCTGTCGACGAAATTTTGATTGAAGTTGAAACAGACAAGGTCGTGATGGAGGTGCCGGCACCTTCGGCCGGTGTGCTGGTCGAATTGGTGGTTGCCGACGGCGCCACCGTGGCCGCCGAACAATTGATCGCACGCATTGACACTGCAGCGGTGGCTGGCGCAGCGGCACCCGCTGCTGCCCCTGCTGCAGCGCCCGCGGCAGCCGCACCGGTAGCTGCTGCTGCCGCTTCCAGCAACTCCAAAGCCGGTGTTGCCATGCCTGCTGCCGCCAAGCTGTTGGCTGACAACGGCATCGCTGCTTCCAGCGTCGAAGGCACCGGCAAAGACGGTCGCATCACCAAGGGTGATGTGCTGGCTGCCGCTGCTGCTCCTAAAGTAGTAGCTACTTCCGCAATACCCACGGGCGTTCCAACCAAATCCTTGCCTCAAGTGGCGGCCCCGTCGGTAAACCTGGGCGACCGCCCAGAGCAGCGCGTGCCCATGAGCCGTCTGCGTGCTCGTGTGGCTGAGCGTCTGCTGCAGTCCCAGTCTACGAATGCCATTCTGACGACCTTCAACGAAATCAACATGGCTCCGGTTATGGACATGCGCAAGCGCATGCAAGAGCGTTTCGAGAAGGAGCACGGTTGCAAGCTCGGCTTCATGAGTTTCTTCGTCAAGGCTGCCGTGCACGCCCTGAAGAAGTTCCCCGTGTTGAACGCGTCAGTGGACGGCACCGATATCGTGTACCACGGCTACTTTGACATTGGTATTGCTGTGGGGTCACCCCGCGGATTGGTGGTGCCCATCCTGCGCAATGCAGACCAGATGAGCTTTGCCGATATCGAGAAGAAGATCGCCGAGTTCGGCCAGAAGGCCAAGGACGGCAAGCTGGGCATTGAAGAAATGACCGGCGGTACTTTCTCTATCTCCAACGGCGGTACTTTCGGTTCCATGATGTCTACCCCCATCATCAACCCGCCCCAGTCTGCTATTTTGGGTGTGCACGCCACCAAAGACCGCGCAATGGTCGAGAACGGCCAAGTGGTGGTTCGCCCCATGAACTACTTCGCCATGTCCTACGACCACCGCATCATCGACGGGCGCGAAGCTGTTCTGGGCTTGGTGGCGATGAAGGAAGCGCTGGAAGATCCGGCCCGTCTGTTGTTTGATATCTGATCGGGCTCACCCCCGGGCGGCTTTGCCGCTTCCCCCTTGCAGGGGGCAACACCAGCGGCCCGGCAGAGCCTGTTCCGCGGTGTTTCTGGATGCAGGCACTGCGGTCCTGCTGAATCTCTGGAACTAGAAGCGAGAAATTCATGAGCAAACAATTCGACGTAATCATCATTGGCGGTGGCCCCGGTGGCTACATCGCCGCTATACGCGCTGCCCAGTTGGGCTTCAACGTGGCCTGTATCGACGAATGGAAAAATGACAAGGGTGGGCCTGCCCCCGGCGGCACCTGCACCAACGTGGGCTGCATTCCCTCCAAAGCCTTGCTGCAGTCAAGCGAGCACTTCAACCACGCCAATCACCACTTTGCCGAGCATGGTATCGATGTAAAGGGCGTGAGCATGGATGTCGCCAGAATGCTTGCCCGGAAAAACACCGTGGTGAAACAAAACAACGACGGCATCTTGTATTTGTTCAAGAAGAACAAGATCGCCTTTTTCCACGGTCGTGGCTCTTTCCTGAAGGCCACTGAAGGCGGCTACGAAATCAAGGTGGCCGGCGCCGCGGAAGAAACCATCACCGGCAAGCAAATCATCATCGCCACGGGGTCCAATGCCCGCGCATTGCCCGGCACGCCTTTTGATGAAGTCAACGTGCTGTCCAACGACGGTGCTTTGAATATCGGCGCAGTGCCGAAAAAGCTGGGCCTGATCGGCTCCGGCGTGATTGGTCTGGAAATGGGCTCCGTGTGGAAGCGTCTGGGTGCCGAAGTCACCATTCTTGAAGGTCTGCCTACGTTCCTGGGGGCAGTGGACCAAGGCGTGGCAAAAGAAGCCTTTAAGGCGTTTACCAAGCAAGGCCTGAAGATTGAGCTGGGTGTGAAGGTCGGCGAGATCAAGAACGTCAAGAAGGGCGTGTCCGTCGCTTACACCAACGCCAAGGGCGAAGCTCAAACGTTGGATGTGGACAAGCTCATCATCTCCATCGGCCGTGTGCCCAACACCATAGGTTTGAACACCGAAGCGGTGGGCCTGGCGCTGGACGAGCGCGGTGCCATCGTGGTGGATGCCGACTGCAAAACCAATCTGCCCGGTGTCTGGGCGGTGGGTGACGTGGTGCGCGGCCCCATGTTGGCGCACAAGGCAGAAGAAGAGGGCGTTGCCGTGGCCGAGCGTATTGCCGGTCAGCATGGACATGTCAACTTCAACACCATCCCCTGGGTCATTTACACCAGCCCCGAGATCGCCTGGGTCGGCCGCACAGAGGAGCAACTCAAAGCAGAAGGTGTGGCCTACAAGGCGGGGCAGTTCCCGTTCCTGGCGAACGGACGCGCACGCGCTTTGGGCGACACCACCGGTTTCGTGAAGTTTTTGGCCAATGCCAAGACGGACGAAATCCTGGGCGTCCACATCGTGGGTCCACAAGCTTCCGAGCTGATCTCTGAAGCCGTGGTGGCCATGGAGTTCAAGGCCAGCGCAGAAGACATCGCGCGTATTTGCCACGCCCACCCCTCCTTGAGTGAAGCCACCAAGGAAGCGGCGCTTGCGGTCGACAAACGCACTTTGAACTTTTGAAGTTTGAGTGAAATAGGCTCCTGGCCCGCATGGATAGTGCGCTAGAAGCTATTGTTTTCATAGTGAATCGGAGTTTCGCTTGAGCGTCAAAGCAACCTACGAGGCCGAGCTGGCCGCGCGCGGCTACACGGCCGATCCGGCCCAGCTTCGTGCGGTTGCTGCGCTGGATCGCTGCGCCACAGAATGGGCACTCTACAAAGAAAAGCGTTCTAACGCGCTAAAGAAGCTGATCAACCGCCCCGAAATTCCGCGGGGGGTCTATATGTTTGGAGGAGTGGGGCGTGGAAAGAGCTTTCTTATGGATTGCTTTTTTAACGCCGTTCCGCTTAAACGCAAAACGCGTTTGCACTTTCACGAGTTCATGCGCGAGGTGCACCGCGAACTGGTCGATCTGCAAGGTACGGTAAACCCATTGGACGAACTGGGTAAGCGTATGGCCAAACGCTACCGTCTCATTTGCTTTGACGAATTTCATGTGGCGGACATCACGGACGCGATGATCCTGCATCGCCTTCTCAATGCCTTGTTCGAAAATGGCGTGGGTTTTGTTACCACCTCCAACTTCAAACCGGATGACTTGTACCCCGGCGGTCTGCACCGTGACCGCATACTGCCGGCAATCGCCCTGCTGAATGCCAAGCTGGAAGTTCTGAGCGTGGACAACGGCACCGACTATCGGCGCCGTACGTTGGAAGATGCCCAGCTCTACCACGTGCCCAACGGCCCCGAGGCGGACGCTGCGATGACCGCCACCTTCAATGCATTGGCCGAACAGCACGATGAGAATCCGCTATTGCATATCGAGTCGCGCGAGATCCACGCGCGACGCAAGGCTGGGGGCGTGGTGTGGTTTGATTTCAAGGCGCTTTGCGGGGGGCCGCGCTCACAGAACGACTATTTGGAGATCGCTTCACGATTTCACACCGTGTTTTTGAGTGACGTACCCCATATGCCAGTACGCATGGCGTCGGAAGCGCGGCGCTTCACTTGGCTTGTTGACGTGTTGTATGACCGCCGTGTCAAACTCATCCTGTCAGCCGCCGTCGCGCCTGCGGCGCTCTATACGGAGGGGCCGATGTCACATGAGTTCCCGCGCACAGTCTCTAGGTTGACCGAAATGCAATCCAAGGAGTTTCTGGATCTGGAGCGCCGAATTGTGGATACACGATTGACATGAACTTTCTGCGCTCCGCAGGCCTGCTAGTTGTATGTTTGACCTTGCAGTCTGCAGGTGCTCAAACCGATGCGAGTGCACAAGCGCAGCGCGAAAGAATCGCTGCGGAACGTGGGCTCGCCGAGGCTAAGTTTCAGCAAGAGGAGCAGGCCTGCCACAACCGATTCGCGGTACAAGCCTGTGTTGATCAGATTACGTCCCAGAGGCGCGCGCTGGAGCGAGGGCTTAAGGCTCAAGAGGCAGCGCTCAATGCAACGGATCGCAGCCTACGTGCGCAAGAGCAATTGCAACGCATCGCCGCGAAGGAGCGAGAACACCAAGAGCGGACTGCAGAGCAGGCGGGCCACGTTGCCGCCGACCGCCTCCAAGTCCAGCAGGAAAAGCAACAAAAACACCGGAATGCTGCTCAAGCGCCGGTAAACAATGCAGCGAGTAGACCTTCGCCTTCTGCGCCAACAGACGCGGAGAAGGCTTTGCAGCGCAAGGCCCATGCTGAAAAGCTGCAAGCAGCTCAAGAGCGCCGTAAGGAACGCGATAAGCGGTTGCGGGAATCAACGGAAAAATCGCCAGCTCTGCCGATCCCCAACTAGGCAAGAAACCTTACAGTGCGCTGGGTGGGGCGCTTCACGGGTGTAGCGACTCGACCTTGACTACCACCAAGGAAAGATTGTCACCACCGCCTTGGCCTCGGGAGCGCGCTTTTTCGATCAGAAATTCAGTGGCTTCACGTGCTGACAGGGTGGATAGAACAGACCCCAATTCACCATTGTTAAAGTAATGCCACACACCATCGCTGCAGGCCATGAGTACATCACCAGGGCGTAGCTTGGGTATGAAATGAAGGTCCACAGGCGGGTCACTCTCCGTGCCAAGACAACCCATCAGGATGTTGGACTGCGGGTGCACGTTCGCTTGCTCTTCTGTCAACTCACCGCGGTTCACCAACGCTTGCACATACGAGTGGTCCATGGTGCGCTTGATGAAGCGATTGCCATGGTACTGGTAGACCCGTGAATCACCAGTATGGGCCCAATGACAGTCTCCGCCAGGATTGATCAGGAATGCTGCCAGCGTGCTGTGTGGCTCTTCTTCAGACGAGATGGCGGTCAGTTTGATAACCACATGGGCTTCCTGCACAATTTGCGTCAAAGTTGCCACAGCATCGTCAGTATCCGGGTCGTACCGTTCAAACAACTGTTTGGCTGTCATCATGACTTGGTCGGAGGCCTTGCGTCCACCACTGCGCCCACCCATGCCGTCGGCCACGATGGCAAGCAGACAGCCATTCACACGCGTATGTTTGAACAGGGCAACCTGGTCCTGCTGGTATTCGCGGTCACCCTTATGGATGCCAGTGGAGGCTGTCAGTCGGTATCCAGTGGTGGCCATGGCGGTAGGGCAATAAACTTAATAATTACGGAACACATTAGTCCGGCCGTATTATGGGGTGGACACTCTGCAAGTTTGCATCATTTAACCACGTACTTTTGTCTGTCTGACTTTTGGAAACGAATCATCACTCCCCGCAGCGGCGCCTGATCGAATTGCGTATTGAGCACAGTGATCTCGACGCGCTGATTGACCGTGGGCAGGAGGTAGCCCTTGCCGACGAGTTGCTCATGCGGCGGCTCAAAAAGCGGCGACTCGCTTTGCGCGATGAAATTTCCCGTTTGCAACATGCGTTGCAGCCCGATGAGCCGGCCTGAATGGGCACGCTGACCGACGCCGTTACGCAGGCGCTGGATGCAGGGAGCCCTCTGGCGCAGGCCGTTGAGGGTTTTGCTGCGCGTGAGGGCCAGCGCAGCATGGCAAGTGCAGTGGCCCAAGCCATAGAGATGGGTAATGTGCTGGTAGTGGAGGCAGGTACTGGCGTTGGGAAAACCTATGCTTATTTGTTGCCCGCTCTGTTAAGCGGCAAGCGCGTCTTGTTATCCACGGCAACCAAAGCCTTGCAGGACCAGTTGTTTGGGCGAGATATTCCCCAGTTGCTTTCAACACTTGGCTTGCCTTCACGGGTGGCGTTGCTCAAAGGGCGCAGCAGCTACCTTTGTCTGAGTCGCCTGGGGCTTGCACGGCAATCTGGAGCGTTGCAACGTTCTACCGATCTACGCGCCCTGGCGTCTGTGGAACTATGGGCGCACAACACCAGCAGTGGTGATTTGGCCGAGTTAACAACGTTGGATGAGCAGTCCCCAGTGACCCCACTGGTTACGTCGACCCGAGAAAGCTGTGTTGGAGCCAAGTGCCAACAATTTCAGGGTTGCCACGTATACCGGGCACGGCGAGAGGCGATGGCGGCAGACGTGGTGGTGATAAACCACCACCTGTTTTTTGCAGATTGGAATGTGAGGGAGTCGGGCGTCGCTGAACTGTTGCCGACGGTAAACGCGGTGGTGTTTGACGAGGCCCACCAACTCAACGAGATTGGCATTCAGTTTCTGGGTACTCAATTGAGCACCGGTCAGTTGCAGGCATGGGGTCGAGATTTGGTAACCGTTGGTTTGCAGCATGCAAGAGGTCTTGCAGATTGGCAGGACCTTGCCATGCGATTGGAAGGGGTACTTGCCGAGTTGCACCTGGTCTGTCAAGCCCCGACGGAGCCGAAGACCCGTTTGCGTTGGTCAGGCGAAGTACCCCAAGGTATTGCTCCCATGCTTTGGCGTCGGGCGATGGCCAGCCTTGAAGCTGCCTTGTCCGCGTGCGTTGAGGCCTTGACCGGAGTAGCGGAGGCTGCACTTGAACTTTCTGCCATGCTGGGGCGCGCCGAATTGTTGGGCGAGCGGCTTGCACACTTCGCCCATTTGCCCCCTGCGGGCGTCGTACGCTGGTTGGAGTGCGGGGTGCGCTTGCGGATGGTGGAGTCACCGTTGACTGTTGCTGACGCATTGCGTGAAAGGCTGACCCAACGATCCGATACCGGCTTCGGGACTGGCTGGATATTTACTTCTGCGACTCTGGGGCAGGATCCAGGTTTGGCTTCCTTTGTCGAAGCACATGGCCTGGTAGGGGCTACCGTTTTGCAGGTTCCCAGTCCATTTGACTACCAGCAGCAGGCCCGCCTGTACGTCCCACCTGATTTTGCCAAACCATCAGATTCCCGACATAGTGACCAAGTGGCTGAGTTGGTGACGCAAGCCGCTGCCATATTGGGAGGGCGAACCTTGGTGCTCACAACAACGTTGCGTTCGATGCGGCGCATCGCCCAGGTGCTTCGGGCGAATTTCGCTTCGCACTATGCTGTGCAAGTGCTACTTCAGGGCGAAACCTCCAAACGCGAGTTACTCGCCCAGTTTAGTGCGGCCAAGAGTGCGGCAGGGTACGTTTTGGTAGCTACAGGGTCGTTTTGGGAAGGGGTTGATGTGCCGGGCGATGCGTTACAAATGGTAGTGATCGACAAAATTCCCTTTACCCCACCGGATGATCCCGTGGTGGAGGCTCGCTCCCAACAGTTGGAAGCAGAGGGAAAAAGCGCCTTTACACATTACCAACTACCTCAGGCGGCCATGGCGCTCAGGCAAGGGGTAGGGCGATTGATTCGACGTGAAACCGATCGCGGTGTGCTCGTGATTTGCGATGTTCGCCTGTTGCAGATGGGATACGGGCGCAGCTTATTGTCCAGCTTACCAAACATGCCGATGCTGCGGGAGCGCGCTGAGTTTAGTGAGGCGCTAGAGGCGCTTACCAAACCTTCCACCAAGGATCTGTATTCGGCCTTCCACCCCTGAGAACGTAATCGGACTGGGGGTAGTTTTTTTCAAGAATCCGTTTTGCATCGTCGCGCAGTTGTTCCATACCCAGCGCTTCATAGGATTTGTACAAGATAAACAGCGCTTCTTCGATCGCAGGCACGTCTCGGTAATCAGTCACGGCCTGTTGGGCCCGGTTGGCCGCTGCAAGGTAAGCGCCGCGCTTGAAATAGTAACGCGCAACATGAACTTCATACTGGGCCAGTGAGCCTACGATATAGGCCATACGTTGGCGTGAATCTGGCGCATATCTTGAATCTGGGAAACGTGCCACCAATTCCTTGAATGACTCAAAGGACTCCTTGGCCGCCTTCTGGTCACGCTCGGACAGGTCTTGTCGGGTTACGGAAGAAAGTAGGCCCAGGTCATCGTTAAAATTGATGATTCCCTTCAGGTAGATGGCGTAATCCAATGCGGGGCTGGCGGGGTGTAATTTGATAAAGCGGTCCAAAGTCGCAAGCGCTTGTGCCGGCTCAGCGGCTTTGTAGTGGGCATAGGCTTTATCGAGCTGAGCTTGTTGCGCCAATGGCGTACCTGCTGCACGGGCTTCCAGTTTTTCGAGCAACGGTACTGCCTTGTCCCATTGTGAAGAACCCATCTCATCTTTAGCCTCGGCATACAGTCGGTTTGGGCTCATGCCCGCTGTCTTGTCGATAGGGGTGGTAGAGCATCCTGCTACGACCAGCAATACGGCCGCCACGAAAGTGGCGTAAACGACCGATAATTTCACACGTAGCATCTTGGGGACTTTCTTGAATCAGACCGGGGGAATTATATCGACGCACTCCCATGAGCCCGACTCGGAAGACGAGGCTCTCGATGGGAATCCTGAGGTCGAGCTTCGTTCAGTAGAGGTCAGTCACGAACAGCACGGGGAACGTATTGACCGCGCGCTGGTGCAGGCCGCGAGTGAGTTTTCGCGGAGCTATCTGCAGCAGCTGATTGATGAAGGCGCCGTGTCCCTTAATCGCCAGCCTGTGACGAAGGCGGCTCAGCGAGTGAAGGCGGGCGATGTTATTGTTGTTGAGCTAAGACCTACCCAACAGAGCCAAGCCTTCAAAGCCCAGTCCATGGATCTGGAAGTTGTCTTCGAGGATGCCCACATACTCGTGATTAATAAGCCGGCAGGCATGGTGGTGCATCCAGCACCAGGAAACTGGAGCGGTACGCTACTCAATGGTTTATTGGCCAGAGATCCGCAGTTTGCTAGCGTTCCGAGGGCTGGGATTGTGCACCGTCTGGACAAAGACACCAGTGGGTTGATGGTGGTTGCCCGAACGCGGGCTGCTATGGATGTATTGGTCAAGGCGATAGCCGCACGGGAAGTAAGTCGGCAATACCTCGCATTGGCGCAGCGCCCTTGGAAAGGTGCTGCGCGGGTAACCGTGGACAAGCCGATTGGGCGAGATCCTCGCAATCGCTTGCGTATGGCTGTTGTGGATGTTTCTGTTTCTGCGGGTAAGCAGGCAAAAACAGATGTAATTTGGCTGGCGAATTCGGTGGCTGGCTGCTGGGTGCGTTGTGTTCTTCACACTGGTCGCACACACCAGATTCGTGTGCACATGGCCTCTTTGGGGCACCCCCTGGTAGGCGATGCTACGTATGGGGGGAACCCGGAGGTCGGCATGGAGCGTCAAGCCTTGCATGCGTTTCGCTTGGCGTTTCACCACCCCATCACAGGCGGGTGGCAGGAGTTCTATGCAGAACCAGCTCCTGATTTTCTGGCGCTGTTAGCCGTATGGGGGCTCAGTTACAATATTGCAGCAGGTCCGGGAGGATTCTGATTGGCCAAAGCGACCGCTTAAAGCCTGACCCAAGCGCTCACGATGCGCTGTTGGCCACCGAAGATCGTTGTGGCCGCTCCAATTGCTGGTGATTTTTTCGAAACGCCCTGACTATGAACATGGTCGATGCCAAGCGGGTCCTTGAGACCGCTCTGATGTGTACCCAACAACCATTGCCGCTGAAAAACATGCGGGAATTGTTTGCGGATGCGATTGGGGGCGATTCCATCAAGCAATTGCTGGAAGACCTGCGAAATGACTGGGCTGGGCGGGGCATGGAGTTGGTTAGCGTAGCAACTGGCTGGCGGTTCCAGAGTCGCCCCGAAATGCGGGAGTACCTGGATCGCCTGCATCCAGAAAAACCACCCAAATACACGCGTGCCACTTTGGAAACACTCGCTATCATTGCCTACAGGCAGCCCGTTACCCGTGGCGATATGGAAGACATTCGTGGTGTCACCATTAGTTCCTTGTTGATCAAGCAGCTGGAGGACCGAGGCTGGGTAGAGGTGATTGGTCATCGTGATGCGCCCGGCCGGCCGGCCCTGTTTGCTACCACCAAGCATTTTTTGGACGACTTGGGTTTGGAGTCTTTAGATCAGTTGCCTCTGTTAGATCATCCTGCCCAAGTGCGCGATACCTATGGAAATTTGGCCTCCGCTATCGAAGATTCCCCTGTTGCAGCGCTCGCTTTATCCCCTGTTGATGATGCGAGCTTCCAAATGACAATGTCGCTTGACACGCACGTTACCCCCGAACCTGAAATAGGTCTCCCACATGAATGACGCACCCGAATCGCTTCCCTCCGACTCAGTTGAGCCCACGATGGAGTCTCCCAATGAGCGGTTAAGGCCTGTGCCAGCGGCACTGCCAACGGGCGGTTTAGAGGGCACCGTATACCGATTTGAAGATGTGGTGTCCGGCAAATTTGATGCGGACGATGCAATAGAAGAGTTAGTTCCTCCGAAACGGGTCTTGTTGCCGCAGGTCGAAACCCCAAAACTGCACAAGGTGCTGGCGCAATCCGGCATGGGGTCGCGTTTGGAAATGGAGCAGCTCATCCTAGAAGGGCGCATTTCCGTCAACAACGAGCCAGCCCACATAGGTCAGCGGATTCAGTTTGGCGACAGCATCAAAGTGAATGGAAAGCCCATCCGTTATCGTATTGATCCGCCTCCAGCGCGTGTGATTGCATATCACAAGCCTGCCGGTGAAGTGGTGACACACGATGACCCTCAGAACCGCCCCACTGTTTTTCGCAAGCTGCCTAAACTGCAACAGGGCAAGTGGCAGTCGGTTGGACGTTTGGATTTGAATACCGAAGGCTTGCTTTTGTTTACCAGCTCGGGCGATTTGGCAAACAATTTGATGCACCCGCGCTTTGGATTGGAGCGAGAGTATGCAGTCCGGGTGCTGGGTGCGCTGAACAAAGAAGAAAAGCAAGCCCTGCTGAATGGAGTCCAACTGGACGATGGTTTGGCGCAGTTCGGTTCTATCGAAGAAGGTGGCGGTGAGGGCTCCAATTGCTGGTATCGGGTCACGATCTCTGAAGGCCGTAATCGTGAAGTGCGTCGCATGATGGAATCGGTCGGGCATGCGGTCAGTCGATTGATTCGAATTCGATACGGTGCCATGGTGCTGCCACGGGGCCTCAAGCGCGGTGCCTGGATGGAGTTGGATGAAGCTGATATCCGGGCATTGGCGCACGCAGCGGGATCCGGGCGACCACGGGCCGACGTTCAATCAGAGGGCTCTGGGAGGCCAACCAGGACTCCGGGCGGTCGCAATGCAATGCGCAGTCGCTCGGGCGGTGGTCGTGGACCCTCTTACCCCAAGGCTGGCCCAAACGCCGGCGGCAATGAAGTGCGTGGCGGTGGTGGGCGCAAAGACAAGCCGGCAGACCGCCAAGCGGGTGCTCAGCCAGACCCGATGAAAACGGCTTTTGGCTACATTGGCGCCGACAGTTTTTCTCGTCAGCGCCAAGACACGGCGGGTCGCCCCCGAGGTGGGCAAGGTGGGCAGCGCCGAGGAGGGCGAAACCGTTAATCGCAGTGTAAAATCCAAAGCTTTGCCTCTGATTGGGCAAATGTCTCTTCATTCAAAACAGGAATCCTATGGCTATCGAACGCACTCTCTCTATCATCAAGCCCGACGCAGTTGCGAAGAACGTGATCGGTCAAATCTACGCCCGCTTCGAAGCCGCTGGTCTTAAAGTGGTTGCCGCACGTCTAGCGCACCTGTCCCGCGGTGAAGCAGAAGCTTTTTATGCTGTTCACAAAGCACGTCCTTTCTTCAAGGATTTGGTGGATTTCATGATTTCTGGCCCGGTAATGATTCAAGCTTTGGAAGGCGAAAACGCTATCCTGAAGAACCGTGATCTGATGGGCGCTACCGATCCAAAGAAAGCCGCCCCAGGCACTATCCGTGCTGATTTCGCGGACAGTATTGATGCAAACGCCGTACACGGTTCCGATGCTGCTGAAACTGCCGCAGCAGAAATCGCGTTCTTTTTCGCCGGTATGAACGTTTACTCCCGCTAAGACATGCAATGACGGCCAATCTTCTTGAATTTGATCTTGATGGGTTGGCTGTTTTCTGTGAGCGGCTCGGAGAAAAACGTTTTCGGGCCACTCAGCTGTTTCGCTGGATCCACCAAAGAGGCGCCTCATCGTTTGATGACATGAGCGACCTTGCCAAGTCTTTGCGCGAAAAGCTCAAAACTTGTGCTGAAATAAAACCACTTTCTGTCATAACCCAGCATATTTCGGATGACGGGACTATCAAGTGGCTGTTCGATGTGGGCGCAGGTGATGCAGTGGAAGCGGTGTTCATTCCAGAAGACGACCGCGGCACATTGTGCATATCTTCGCAAGCGGGTTGCGCTGTGGGCTGCCGTTTTTGCTCAACGGGGCACCAAGGATTTAGCCGGAACTTGACGTCTGGGGAAATTGTGGCCCAGTTGTGGTTTGCGGAGCATTTCTTGCGCAAACGTTTAGGCGTCAGTCAACGGGTCATCTCCAATGTTGTCATGATGGGTATGGGGGAGCCTCTGCAGAACTATTCGGCATTGATCCCGGCACTGCACGTTATGCTCAGTGATCACGCCTACGGTCTTTCCCGTCGCCGGGTCACGGTGTCTACTTCTGGGGTGGTTCCGATGATGGATCGGCTGGGTATCGATTGCCCAGTTGCATTGGCAGTTTCTTTGCACGCTCCGAATGACGCTTTGCGTGACAATTTAGTTCCGCTGAATCGGAAATATCCGCTATCGGAACTACTGGATGCATGCCGTAGATACTTGGCATTTGCGCCCCGAGATTTCATTACTTTCGAGTACTGCATGCTGGACGGCGTGAACGACACGGCTGCGCATGCACGCGAACTGTTGGCTCTGGTCCGCCCCGTAGGCGGGTCTGAACTCTCTTGCAAGTTTAATTTGATCCCGTTTAATCCCTTTCCTGCATCAGGCCTTAAGCGGTCCAGCGTGGCGCAGGTGCAGGCGTTCTCCAAAATTCTGAGTGATGCCGGGATTGTGACTACGGTGCGAAAAACCCGTGGTGATGATATTGATGCGGCTTGCGGTCAACTGGCGGGAGATGTAAAGGATCGTACGGACGTAGCGAAACGTATTTCCAAACAACGTACCGTGATGCTGCACCCCGTAATGGTTGGTGCACTTACTGAGCAGACAAAGGGAACCAATGCCTGATTCGTTGATTTATGCCCGTTGGATTCGCCGCGGATCGCTTATTGTTGTCGTGCTGGGTTTGTTTGTTTTTCTGTTCAGCGGATGTGCATCCGGTCCTCCAGCTTCAGTCCCGGGAAGTGATTTGCTCACTGAATCAGACGAGACTGTCGCCAGGAAGCGAGCCCGTATTCGGCTGGAATTGGCTGTTGGCTACTACAGCAATGGTCAGACGACTATCGCACTCGACGAGTTAAAGCAGTCTATTGCCGCCGATCCAACATTGTTGGAGGCTCACAACCTGCGCGGCCTCATTTATATGCGTTTGAATGATGCCGCTTTGGCAGAAGAGAGCTTTCGAAGAGCTTTGCAGATAAATCCCAAAGCCGCGACGGTACAGCACAACTTGGGTTGGTTGTTATGCCAGCAGGGTCGGATGTCAGAGGCGAACCGTCAATTCTTAAGTGCCATCTCCGAGCCTACTTATGTGGACAAGGCTAAGTCGTGGATGGCCATGGGTGTGTGTCAGGCAAAAGCCGGGCAACGTGCAGAGGCAGAGGCCAGTTTGCTGCGCGCATATGAGCTTGACGCTGGCAATCCCGTTATTGGCTACAACTTGGCGTTAATGTTGTTTCAGCGTGGTGAGTATGTACGTGCGCAGTTCTACATTCGCCGGATCAACAATGGTGATCTTGCAAACGCCGAGACATTTTGGTTGGGAATAAAGGTGGAGCGTAGTTTGGGCAATCGTGATGCTGCAAATCAGCTGGGCGCGCAGTTGGACAAGCGTTTCCCCCAATCTAAAGAAGCGAAACTGTTTGAACGTGGGGCCTTCGATGAGTGATGGATTCTCTTTGAAAGAGACAGCGGTATCGTCATCTGCCGTAGAGCTTTCTTCTCCGGTCTCGGCAGGTACTCTGCTGCGCGCTGCCCGCGAAGCGGCTGGTCTGCATGTAGCCGCCTTGGCGGTAGCCATGAAAGTTCCCGTCAAGAAACTTGAGGCATTGGAAGCAGACCGTTTTGACTTGCTTCCTGATGCGGTCTTCGTGCGGGCGCTTGCATCTAGTGTTTGCCGCAATTTAAAGATTGATCCTGCACCGGTACTTGCCAGATTGCCTCATCAACATGCCCCACGTCTGGGCGTAAGTGAGCGAGACATCAATACCCCCTTTCACGCAGCCGGGGAAAACCGTTCTCTAGCGGTACCGACAGCCCTGAAACAACCAGTCGCTCTATTGGTTTTCCTGTTGTTGATTGCTGCCTTGGTGGTTTTATTTTTACCCGAGTGGCAAACAGAAAGCCCGCCTGAATTCGTTACGGCACCATCGGCACCCGTATTGATAGTTCCTGCAACGCCAAACATTGTGTCTGATTCTGCATCCCCCGTTGTCGCAGAAGCAGTAGTGCCTTCGGTGATGGCAGTCGTTTCTGCTCCTACGGCACCAACAGTGGTATTGCCCGCCGTCACAAGTCCCGAGCTAACTTCCGCACCTGCGGTAAAGCCTAGTACTGCACCCTCGCTTACTACAGCAGTAGGGCAGCAAGTGGTTTTTCGCGTCAATGGGCCCTCTTGGGTGGAAGTGACAGATGCGAAAGGCGTGGTTTTGATTCGCCGAAATCTTGTGCAAGGTGACTCGGCAGGTACCTCTGGTGCGTTGCCTCTCACCGTGATCGTGGGGCGTGCGGATGTCACTGAGGTTGAAGTCAAAGGCAAGCCATTTGATTTGGCAGCAATTGCCAAAGACAACGTAGCTCGTTTTGAGGTGAAGTAATGAAGATTGATTCTCCTATACCTATTGCGTCCCCGCGGCTGCGAGACTCTCTTCAGGCCCGAGTGGTTTGGGGTGGGAATGTTGTGACTGTGGGTGGCGATGCGCCGGTCCGTATTCAGTCCATGACCAACACGGACACGGTAGACGTAATTGGCACCGCGATTCAGGTCAAAGAGTTGGCGCAGGCCGGCTCCGAGATGGTGCGCATCACTGTAAATACTCCAGAGGCAGCAGAAGCAGTTCCGCACATCCGGAATCAATTGGATCGCATGGGTATCGATGTACCGCTTGTGGGCGATTTTCACTATAACGGACACCGTTTGCTAAGCGAGTTTCCCGACTGTGCCCAAGCGCTATCCAAGTACCGCATCAACCCTGGCAATGTGGGCAAGGGCGATAAGCGTGATCGACAGTTTGCACAGATGATTGAAGCTGCTGTACGTTGGAATAAAGTAGTTCGCATTGGTGTGAATTGGGGTAGCCTGGATCAAGAGTTGTTGGCTACTCTTATGGACGACAACAGTAAACGCGCTGACCCTTGGGACGCTAAACAGGTGATGTACGAAGCGTTACTAGTTTCGGCTTTGGAGTCTGCGCAGCGCGCCCAAGAGATTGGCTTACCTGCCGAGCAAATCATTATTTCTTGCAAAATGAGTGGAGTGCAAGACCTGATTGCTGTCTATCGAGCGCTGGCACAACGTTCCCGATACGCCTTGCACTTGGGTCTCACAGAGGCGGGAATGGGTACCAAAGGCACCGTGGCATCGACTGCAGCGCTGTCCATTCTCCTACAAGAAGGCATTGGTGACACCATTCGGGTTTCACTGACTCCGGCACCTGGTGAGGCCAGAACCCAGGAAGTTGTGATTGCGTCTGAGATCCTGCAGTCATTGGGGCTTCGCAAATTCGTCCCCAGCGTCACGGCCTGTCCTGGATGTGGCCGCACCACGAGTACCACGTTTCAAGAACTTACCAAGCAAATAGACGATTTCTTGCGTGAGAAAATGCCGGTATGGCGCTCTGCCTATCCGGGTGTGGAAAATCTCAAGGTGGCCGTCATGGGTTGTATCGTGAACGGCCCTGGTGAAAGCAAACATGCGGACATTGGCATAAGCCTTCCCGGTACCGGTGAGGCGCCAGCTGCTCCAGTCTTTATTGATGGTGAAAAGCGCATGACACTTCGTGGCAGCGCGATTGCTGCTGAATTCCAGACGATCGTCGAAGACTACATTCGGCAACGTTTTACGCCGTCTAACCCGAATACTTGATGTGATTGCATATGGATGAGAAGGTAGTCCCGCGCAAAGCGGAAAGGTTGGTAGGCGTAAAGGGTATGAATGACATTCTTCCCCCTGAGTCTGCGCAGTGGGAATCTCTAGAGCAGATCGTGCGTGCCTTGATGCGTCGCCATGGGTACGAAAACATTCGCACGCCAATTGTGGAACCAACCGCCTTGTTTGTTCGAGGCTTGGGGGAAGTGACAGACATCGTCGAGAAGGAAATGTATTCCTTTGAGGACCGGCTCAATGGCGAGGCGCTGACATTGCGACCGGAAAACACCGCGGGTGTTGTACGGGCGGTGGTTGAACACTCCTTGCTCTACAACGGAGGCAAACGCCTGTATTACATGGGTCCCATGTTCCGGCATGAGAGACCCCAGCGTGGGCGGTATCGTCAGTTTCAGCAGATCGGTGCCGAGGCCTTAGGTTTTGGTGGTCCTGAAGTGGACGCCGAAGTTATGTTGATGGCGCATGCGCTGTGGGCAGAATTGGGTCTGACCGATATTGAGCTTCAACTGAACACGTTGGGCCAACCAGAAGAACGCAAGTTGCACCGCGCGGCCCTCATCGCACACTTCGAATCCCACGTTGATGTGCTAGATGAAGAGGCCAAACGTCGCTTGCATTTAAACCCACTTCGTTTGCTCGACAGCAAAAACCCTGCAATGCAGACGGTGGTGGAAAGTGCCCCGCGTCTGTTGGAGTTCTTGGGGGAGCAGTCAAAGGCACACTTAGATCAAGTCTGCGCAATTCTCAAAGCCAATGGAGTCGCCTATCGCATCAATCCGCGCCTGGTGCGTGGCATGGACTATTACAACCTCACGGTGTTTGAGTTTGTAACTACCCGATTGGGATCCCAGGGTACCGTGTGCGCCGGTGGACGCTACGATTATTTGGTAGAGCAAGTGGGCGGCAAGCCAGCGCCCGCTGTGGGGTGGGCCATGGGGGTCGAGCGTGTGCTTGAACTAATCAAAGAATCTGGGGCAAAGTCCGCCATTGCAGCGTTGGATGCGTATGCCATTGTTGGTGACGCCAAAGACTTCCCGCGTGTCATGCTCTGCTTGCAGCAGTTACGCGCACTGGGCATCTCTGTCCAAATGCAGTCAACCGGTGCTGAGGGCATGGCCAGTTTGAAATCGCAGTTCAAGAAGGCCGATGCTTCGGGCGCTCGCTATGCGCTTGTGTTTGGAAAAGACGAAATGGTGAACGACCATGTGACCATTAAAGATTTGCGCAATTCAGAGCAGACCCAGCAGCTTTTGCCTTTGCAAGACCTCAATCGATGGGCTAAAGGCCTACAATCCGCCACCTAATCCGAAGACAGCTATGGCAAATCATTTAGACCTCGAAGAACAAGAGAAACTCGACCAACTCAAGCATTTTTGGAATCAATATGGCAACTTGATTGCAGCTTTGCTAATTGGGGTTTTGGGGACTTTTGCAGCGTGGAACGGCTACCAGTATTGGAAAAATAGAACTGCTTCCCAAGCATCCGTAATGTTCGAAGAAGTCGATAAAGTAATGCGCACGGGTGATTTGGTTATGGCCGAACGGGCTTTCGGTGACATGAAGGAGCGCTTCGCGTCCACGGTCTACACCCAGCAGGCGGGGCTTTTACTCGCCAAATTGGCATACCAAAGCGACAAAGTGGATCTCGCTAAAGCGACTTTGACGTGGGTTGGAGGGAGTAAAGCCGATGTGGCTTACGCGTCTATCGCGAAGCTTCGACTGGCAGGAATTCATATTGAAGCGAAAGAGTTTGATCTTGCCCTCACGGTGCTGGATCAGAACTATCCTGAGTCCTTCGCTGCATTGGTAGCCGACAAAAAAGGCGACTTGATGTTGGTCCAAGGAAAGAATTCTGAGGCGATCGTTGAATATCGTAAATCTTGGGCCGCTATGGATCCGCGTGCTGAATATCGCCGCCTGGTTTCTGTCAAATTGGGAGCTTTAGGGGCATCGGAAACGGCGACCAACTAACCATGTCGTTCTCTTTTTTTCGTCGACTAACCTTTTTTTTGGGGCCCCTGGCGCTGGCTATTGGGATTGCAGGTTGCGCTGGCACTAGCAAACCAGAGCCTAAGGAGTTGGGTGCAAACATTGGGTTGATAGGTGTTAAGGCTGTATGGTCAACCCAATTGGGCGCCATGGAAAACACCATGCAAGCCCATGTGGTCGGCTCCCAAGTACTTCTGGCTTCATCGAAGGGCATTGTGACAGCGCTTCAGGGCGATTCTGGTAGTGTGGTTTGGCAGGTAAATGTTGGGATGCCGTTGGTCTCTGGCGTAGGTAGCGACGGACAAACCGCCGCTGTCGTATCTGAAGCGGGTGAGTTGATTGCGTTGTCTTCCGGCAAAGTAGTTTGGAAGCATCGCTTGGGTGCCTTGGGTCTAACAGCGCCCCTGGTTGCGGGTGCGCGCATTTTTACCTTAACCGCGGATAGGACAGTTACGGCTTTTGATGCGATGAGCGGCAAACGTTTATGGCAATTGCAGCGCGTGACAGATCCGCTCGTTTTGGGACAAGCTGGTGTGTTGATGGCCGTGGGTGACACACTGGTAGTTGGGGTAGCTGGACGTTTGTTAGGCATTAACCCCATAAATGGCGTATCGCGTTGGGAGTCTGCGGTGGCGGTTAGTCGAGGCACGAATGAAATCGAGCGCTTGGTCGACTTGGTGGCCGGGGTGAGCCGGTTGCAGTCCAATGTGTGTGTTAGGGCGTTTCAGACTGCCGTTGCCTGTCTAGATGCCAACAAAGGCTCAGTCGTTTGGAATAAGCCGGCTTCGGGGACGACCGGTGTTGGGGGTGACGCCGAGTATGTATTTGGCACTGAAACAGACAGCAAAATTATTGCCTGGAACAGGACGTCGGGTGATCGTTTGTGGGAATCAGAGACTTTGCGTTGGCGAGGTCTGGGTACGCCGCTGGTTGCAGGGCAGACTCTGGTAGTAGGCGACAAGTCGGGCGTACTTCATTTCCTTTCTCGCACCGATGGAGCTCCCATGGACCGGGCTATGACCGATGGCTCCGCCATCGTGGGTATCCCAGTTTTAGTTGGTAAGACATTAATTGCCGTTACCCAGAAGGGCGGCGTTTTTGCGTTCCGGCCCGAATAAGTCAGAAGGGTTCTGAACCATGAAACCTGTGATCGCCTTGGTAGGCCGTCCCAACGTCGGCAAGTCCACCCTCTTCAATCGCCTAACTAAAACGAGGGATGCGATAGTTGCAGACTATGCTGGATTGACGCGCGACCGCCATTACGGCAACGGTAAACAAGGCAAGCACGAGTTCATAGTGATTGACACGGGAGGCTTTGAACCCGATGCCAGCAGCGGTATCTACCGCGAAATGGCCAAGCAAACTCGTCAAGCGGTTGCAGAAGCCGACGTAGTGGTGTTTGTCGTGGATGCGCGAGGCGGATTGTCAGCCCAAGACCATGACATCGGTAAGTACCTGCGGAAACTGGGCAAGCCATGTCTAGTTGTTGCCAATAAAGCAGAGGGCATGACCGAAGGGGTGCAGCTTGTTGAGTTTTTTGAGTTGGGACTGGGCGAAGTTTTTCCAGTATCCGCCGCACACGGCCAAGGCATCCGCAGCCTGGTGGACATGGCATTGGCACGATTGGGATGGACACTGCCTGATGACGAAGAAGTCGTTGAAGACCCAGCGGTCATCAAACTGGCAGTTGCAGGGCGCCCCAATGTTGGCAAATCCACGCTAATCAATACATGGCTAGGTGAAGAGCGCCTGGTCGCATTTGACATGCCTGGAACCACACGGGATGCTATTTCTGTGCCGTTTGAGCGCAATGGTCAACGGTTCGAATTGATTGATACGGCGGGCTTGCGTCGCAAAGGCCAGGTCTTTGAAGCGATCGAAAAATTTTCAGTGGTCAAAACTTTGCAGGCCATCGAGTCCGCCAGTGTGGTGCTATTGCTCATTGATGCAACCCAAGGGGTAACGGACCAGGATGCCCACATAGCTGGCTACATCTTGGAGTCCGGGCGAGCAGTAGTGGTGGCTGTGAATAAGTGGGACGCCGTGGACGATTACCAGCGTGAGTTGGTACGTCGCTCACTAGAGACTCGTCTGGGATTTCTCAAGTTCGCGGCCTTGCACATGATTTCGGCGCAAAAACGCCAAGGTTTGGGCCCCGTGTGGGAATCGATTGCCCAGGCGCACCGAGCTGCCAATTGCAAGATGCCAACGCCTGTGCTGACCCGATTGTTGCTCGAAGCCGTGCAATTCCAAACACCCAAGAAAAATGGTGCTTATCGTCCTAAACTGCGCTATGCCCACCAAGGTGGCATGAACCCGCCCATCATTGTGGTCCACGGAAACTCTCTGGAGCATGTAACAGAAACGTACAAGCGCTTTCTGGAAGGGCGCTTCCGTAAAGAGTTCAATCTCATCGGAACGCCACTTCGCATCGAAATGAAGACCTCTGCCAACCCCTTTGCTGACAAGGACGATCGGTAAGTCTCTGGATAGTAGCCTCGCCCGCTGTCCGGGCTATTGCAGCTGTGGTATCGTCGAGTCTCTTTCACTACTTGAACACGGAGAATATCGTGAGCAACAAAGGCCAACTTTTACAAGACCCGTTCCTCAATGCCTTGCGCAGGGAACACGTGCCAGTGTCCATTTATTTGGTTAACGGCATCAAACTTCAGGGCCAGATCGAATCGTTTGACCAGTATGTCGTGTTACTGCGCAATACAGTGACCCAGATGGTCTACAAACACGCCATTTCCACCATCGTCCCCGGACGTGCCGTGAATTTGGCTGCTGTTCCCGAAGATAACGCCGCTGCGTGATGTTGCGGGTGCTGTGCCCCGTCAGCATGCGTTCGGCCAGACGTCTCATACCCATTTGACAGCCAAAATTCCGCCGATCGTCGCTCCTACTATTTTGGTAGGAGTGGACTTGGGAGTGCCCAACTTTGATGCAGAGCTTGAAGAGCTCGGCCTGTTGGCTCAAACTGCCGGCCTAAGCCCGGTGGCCCGTATCACCTGCAAACGCCGTGCGCCCGATGCAGCATTGTTTGTAGGGTCGGGCAAGGCGGACGAAATCAAGTTGCTGGCGCATCAGCACGGGGCAACCGAAATCCTGTTTGACCAGAGTCTCAGTCCTGGGCAGCAACGAAATCTGGAGCGTCATTTGGAGTTGCCGGTCAACGACCGAACCTACCTGATTTTGGAGATTTTTGCTCAGCGAGCCCGCAGTCACGAGGGCAAACTGCAAGTTGAGCTGGCACGCTTGCAATACCTCAGCACCCGTCTGGTCCGCCGCTGGTCTCACTTGGAACGCCAAACAGGCGGTGCTGGAGTCCGCGGAGGGCCGGGTGAGAAGCAAATTGAACTGGACCGCCGGATGATCGATGAGACCATCAAGCGCACCAAAGAGCGCCTGTCCAAGGTCAAACGCCAGCGGCAAACGCAGCGCCGCCAGCGCGAGCGCAGGGATGCCTTCAATATCTCCCTGATTGGTTACACCAACGCTGGAAAGTCAACGCTTTTTAATGCGTTGGTCAAAGCCAGGGCCTATGCGGCTGATCAGTTGTTTGCGACGCTGGATACCACTACGCGCCAGCTCTATCTCGGTGATGCGCAGAGGTCAGTTTCATTGTCTGATACCGTCGGTTTCATTCGCGATCTGCCACACGGTCTGGTGGACGCCTTTCAGGCCACCCTTCAGGAAGCGGTAGATGCAGACTTATTGCTGCATGTGGTGGATGCTTCCAATCCCAACTACACCGAGCAGATTGAGCAAGTGCAATCTGTTTTGGCCGAGATCGGCGCAGAACAGATCCCGCAATTGCTAGTGTTTAACAAAGTGGATGCATTGCCATTCGAATTGCAGCCGCTGCGCCCGGACGATACTTACGACTTGCACGGGGTGCAAACACCGCGAGTTTTCGTGAGTGCACGGGAAAACATCGGTATGCCGCTGTTGCGTCAACATTTGTCGGCGGTGGCTAGTGCGAGGGGTCTCGCAAGTCCCGTTGATGCATATTCCCCTGAGTGCCATGGGGCTGGTTCGTAATTGGGCACAATCCCGAGTTGTAGTACGCGAGACGAAAAAATATGAAACTTACCCTGCCAAATCCACTTAAGGCCGTGTGGCCCCAGTGGATCCGAAATATGTTCAATTTGAACGACTCCCGTTGGGGCAGAGGGGATGATTCATCTGCGCCGCCTGAGCGGCCGGAAGGATCGCCCGACAGTGATCCGCCCAAGCCCGTTGCCTCACCTCCGGTACAACCTGTTCGTCCAAGCTCTCAGCAATCGGGTCCACCGGACCTTGACGAGTTGTGGCGAGACTTCAACCGCAAGCTTGGTGGCCTGTTTGGTGGTGGCTCCAAGGGCGGTGGTAGCAGTGGCGGCAGCTCTGGTGGTGGTTTTCAACCCGACATGAAGAGCGCCGGCATCGGCGTCGGTTTGATTCTGGGTGTGTTAGCCCTGATTTGGCTGGGGACTGGCTTCTTCATCGTGCAGGAAGGTCAGCAAGCTGTCATCACCCAGTTTGGCAAGTACAAGTCCACCGTCAATGCAGGTTTCAATTGGCGCCTGCCTTACCCCATTGAGCGGCACGAGTTGGTGTTTGTGAGCCAAATTCGGTCGGTGGACGTAGGCCGCGACACGGTGCTAAAAGCAACGGGCCTCAAAGAGTCCGCCATGCTGACTGAAGACGAGAACATTTTGGACATTAAGTTTGCTGTGCAATACCGTTTGAGCGACGCGCGCGCATTCCTGTTCGAAAGCAAGAACCCAAATGAGGCGGTAGTTCAAGCGGCGGAAACTGCGGTCCGCGAAGTGCTCGGGAAAATGAAGATGGACGCAGCCCTTTCGGATGAGCGCGACCAGATAGCTCCACGCGTGCGGGCACTGATGCAAACGATCTTAGATCGCTACAAAGTTGGCGTTGAAATTGTGGGCATTAACCTCCAGCAAGGTGGTGTGCGCCCGCCCGAACAAGTCCAGTCTTCTTTCGACGATGTTCTCAAAGCTGGCCAAGAGCGTGAACGTGCCAAAAATGAGGCAGAGGCCTATGCCAATGATGTAGTGCCACGTGCGGTAGGTTCAGCTTCCCGATTGAAAGAAGAGGCTGATGCCTACAAGGCCCGTGTCGTGGCGCAAGCCCAGGGTGATGCACAGCGCTTCCGGTCCGTGTATGCCGAGTACCAGAAGGCACCTCAGGTTACCCGCGACCGCATGTATCTGGACACCATGCAACAAATCTATGGCAACGTGACCAAAGTGCTGGTGGAGTCACGCCAGGGCAACAGCATGTTGTATTTACCTCTGGAGAAAATTCTGCAGATGAACGCAGCCTCTTCTACTGATGCTGCAGTACCAATGCTAGCTACAAACCAGCCCGCGGTACCTGCTGCGCCAATCTTGAACAACGATGCCCGCAGTCGTGATGCGGCCCGCTCGCGTGAGCGCGATTCCCGCTAGGACCTGATCATGAACCGCATTGGATTTATTCTCTCTTCGCTATTGGTCTTGCTCGCTCTTGCCAGCTCGACATTGTTTGTGGTTGACCAGCGCCAATTTGGCGTGGTTTACGCTCTTGGCCAAATCAAGGAAGTGATTACCGAGCCCGGACTCAACTTCAAGTTGCCACCGCCTTTTCAGAATGTCTCCTACATCGACAAGCGTCTGTTGACGTTGGACAGCAGTGACGCAGATCCGATGTTGACCGCTGAAAAGCAACGTGTAGTGATTGACTGGTATGTGCGCTGGCGCATTTCTGAACCCAGCGACTACATTCGTAACGTGGGCCTGAACGAAAGTGCCGGAGCTAGCCAGCTTAATCGTGTGGTGCGCAATGCTTTCCAAGAGGAAATCAACAAGCGTACCGTGAAAGAGTTGCTATCCGAAAAGCGTGAAGCACTCATGGCTGATGTCAAGGCCGAGGTGCTGGACAAGGTTCGTGGCGCCAAGCCTTGGGGCGTGGATGTGGTGGATGTCCGCATTACCCGGGTGGACTATGTCGAGGCCATTACCGAGTCGGTTTACCGCCGCATGGAGGCCGAGCGCAAGCGAGTTGCCAATGAGCTCCGTTCTACCGGTGGTGCAGAGGGCGAAAAAATTCGTGCTGATGCCGATCGACAGCGTGAAATCACGATTGCCAATGCCTACCGTGATGCCCAAAAGATCAAAGGCGAGGGTGACGCAGAAGCCGCCCGAGTTTACGCAGAAGCTTTTGGTAAAGATCCGCAGTTTGCACAGTTCTACCGAAGCCTGGAGGCCTACAAGTCCAGCTTTGCGAGCAAGAGCGACGTGATGGTGCTGGACCCTTCGTCCTCCGAGTTCTTCAAGGTGTTTCGCAACGGTGGCAATGGCCCCGCTGCTGCCAAGAAGTAAACCTTGAGCGCCGACACCCTGTGGGTGGCGCTCGCCCTGGTGTTGGTGGTGGAAGGGCTCTTTCCCTTCCTTTCCCCCACCGGATGGCGGCGCATGTTTGCCCAGCTCTTGCAACTCAACGATGGCCAGATCCGTTTTTTCGGTTTGGCCAGCATCTTGCTCGGCTTGATGTTGATTTGGTGGCTGCTGCCCTGAAATGCGGGCTCCAAGCCCGGTAAAATCGCTGTTTTAACAGCCCCCTCCAATTCCATGTCTGCTTGGGTCCTGCCGGATCACATTGCCGATGTGCTGCCGTCTGAAGCGCGCCACATCGAAGAAATACGTCGAGACCTGCTGGACATGGCGCGCTGCTATGGTTACGAGCTGGTCATGCCCCCATTGCTGGAACACTTGGAGTCGCTACTCTCGGGCACCGGCGAGGCGCTCGATTTACAAACCTTCAAATTGGTGGATCAGCTCTCGGGTCGCATGATGGGGCTGCGGGCCGACAGCACCCCTCAGGTCGCACGCATCGACGCCCATTTGCTCAATCGCCAAGGGGTGACCCGCCTGTGCTACTGTGGCCCTGTGCTTCATACGCGCCCGGCCGCCCCCCATGCCACCCGCGAACCGCTGCAGTTTGGTGCAGAGATTTTTGGACATGCCGGCTTGGAGGCGGATCTTGAAATCCTCACGCTTGCGCTGGATACCTTGAAATCTGCGCAGGTAGGTGCGCTCACCGTGGATCTGGCCGACGCGCGGATTGTTGATGCCCTGCTAGCGCCGTCGGGCCTGAACCCTGCGCGAAAAGTTCTGGTTCACGCCGCCCTTGCCGCCAAAGACCGCAGCGAATTGGCTGAACTAGTGAAAGGCTGTCCGCTCGCTATCGCCCAAGGCCTGCAGTCGCTGGTCGACTTGTACGGTGATGCCGCAATCCTGCAGCAGGCAAAGAAAGTGTTGCCAGATTTGCCTGGTATCCGGGAGGCTTTGGCCCATTTGGAGTGGCTGGCCGGCCATTTGGATGGCGTGCGTGTCTCCTTTGATCTGGCCGATCTGCGTGGCTACGCATACTACACCGGCGTGCGCTTTTCGTTATTTTCAGCCGGTGCCAGCGATGCGCTGGCGCGTGGCGGTCGTTACGACGAGGTTGGGTCCGTGTTTGGCCGCAAGCGGCCAGCTGTTGGCTTTAGCCTGGACGTCAAAACGCTGGCCAGTGCCGCTGTAGTGCGTCCCTTGCGGGCTGTTGTGCGTGCACCTTGGGGCGAGGCGCCTGCCTTGCGTGCAGCCATTGCACAGTTGCGTCAGCAGGGTGAGACAGTGGTGTGTGTCCTGCCAGGACACGAAAGTGAAGTCGATGAGTTTCAGTGCGACCGCGAATTGGTTCAAGCCGCCGGTCAGTGGGTCGTAACAGCAATTTAAAAGCAGAGCGAAATGAATACAACCAAAGGTCGAAATGTAGTAGTCGTTGGAACCCAATGGGGTGACGAGGGCAAAGGCAAGCTGGTCGATTGGCTCACCGAAAGTGCACAGGGCGTCGTGCGCTTTCAGGGGGGACACAATGCCGGCCATACGCTGGTCATCAATGGCGTAAAAACAGCCTTGCATCTCATCCCTAGTGGCATCATGCGCCCTGGTGTGAAGTGTTACATCGGCAATGGTGTGGTGCTGTCCGCCGCCAAGCTGTTTGAAGAAATAGAAGGCTTGGAAAAAGTCGGTGTCGAACTGCGTTCACGCCTGCGTGTCAGTGAGGCCTGCCCGCTCATTTTGCCTTTCCATGCCGCACTCGACGTGGCCCGTGAAGCGTTCCGCGAAAAAGGCGGAACCGCCAAGATCGGTACCACCGGCCGTGGTATCGGTCCTGCATATGAAGACAAAATTGCGCGTCGTGCCCTGCGCGTTCAAGACCTGAAGTACCCCGAGCGTTTTGCAAACAAGCTGCGTGAACTGCTGGACCTCCACAACCACGTGCTGACCAGTTACCTGGGGTCTGCCGCGTTTGACTTCGGCCCCACATTGGCGCCTTACATGAAGTACGGTCAGGTTCAGTTTGAACCAGTGTACGCGGAAGCGATGCGCCATGCCGAATTGCTCAAGCCCATGATGGCCGATGTATCGCGTGAACTCAACGAAGCGCACCACAGCGGCGCCAACTTGCTGTTTGAAGGTGCACAGGGGACGCTTCTGGACGTGGATCATGGCACCTACCCCTATGTCACTTCCAGCAATTGCGTGGCAGGCAACGCCGCCGCCGGTGCCGGTGTGGGCCCGGGCATGCTGCACTACATCCTCGGCATTACCAAGGCCTACTGCACGCGCGTCGGTGGTGGCCCATTCCCTACTGAATTGGACTGGGAAGTGGCGGGTACTCCTGGTTACCACATGAGCACAGTGGGTGCCGAAAAGGGTGTGACCACCGGCCGCTCACGCCGTTGCGGCTGGTTTGATGCAGCGCTTCTCAAGCGCTCAGCGCAGGTGAATGGACTCTCAGGCTTGTGCATTACCAAACTGGACGTACTGGACGGCCTGAAAGAGTTGATGCTGTGCACAGGCTATGAAATGGATGGAGAGACCATCGACATTTTGCCCATGGGCGCAGATGACATCGCGCGCTGCAAACCGATTTACGAAGTGATGGACGGCTGGAGCGACAGCACCGTGGGTGTGACGCACTACGACAAGCTGCCCGTGGCCGCCCGTTTGTATCTGCAGCGCATTGAGCAGGTCACTGGCGTCCCGATCCACATGGTTTCCACCAGTCCAGACCGCGACCACACCATCATGATGCGCCATCCCTACTTGGCCGAGTGATCGTCATTATTTACTCAGATAGACCTCTAGCCCCCGTGAATGCTGCGCGAGCAGCTACAAATTTAGGAGTATTGTGATGTTGACAGAAGACGGCAAGCACCTGTACGTAAGCTATGACGAGTACCACAACCTGATTGAAAAACTGGCCATCAAGGTGTTTCAATCGGGCTGGGAGTTCGACACTATCCTTTGCCTGGCCCGTGGCGGCATGCGCCCAGGTGACATCTTGTCCCGGGTGTTTGACAAGCCTTTGGCCATCATGTCCACCAGCTCCTACCGTGCCGAAGCAGGTACGCAGCAAGGTAATCTGGATATTGCGCGCTACATCACTACGCCCAAAGGTGAGATTGCTGGCAAGGTGTTGCTGGTTGATGACCTGGCGGATTCGGGCCACACCCTCAATGCGGTAATTCACCAACTGAAGAACAACTACTCCCCCATTTCAGAGCTGCGTAGCGCTGTGATCTGGACCAAGGCCCTGAGTACGTTCACACCAGACTACTCGGTGGAGTTTTTGCCGACCAACCCGTGGATCCACCAGCCCTTTGAGAGCTACGACGCTTTGCGCCCACAGCAACTCATCCAAAAGTGGAGTGTTTGACTGCACCGGCGGCGGACCACCAGCATGAGTGAACGCATTACTGACTTGATTCACCACGCCTACCAGGCGCCCGGTGGGTTTGAAGCACCGCAACTCGGTGTCTACAAAGCGTCGACCGTTTTTTTTCCCAATGTGGCGGCCATGCGCAGTCGCGAATGGAAAGACAAAACTGCCTATACCTACGGCCTGCACGGTACACCAACCAGCTATGCGCTGGAAGAGCGCATTGCTTCATTGGAAGGTGGCGCACAGTGTTTGCTGGTTCCCAGCGGTCTGGCCGCACTGGGTTTGGTGGCGTTGTCGCTGCTCAAAAGTGGTGACGAAGTCCTGCTGCCTGACAACGCCTACGGTCCGAACAAATCGTTGGTAGAGGGGGAGTTGCTGGGCTGGGGGATTACCCACCAGTACTACAACCCCATGGACCCAGAGGACTTGGAGGCGCAAATCTCCAGCCGCACTAAATTGGTTTGGCTGGAAGCCGCGGGCTCGGTGTCGTTGGAGTTTCCCAATTTGGTGGAAATGGTGCGCATCTGTCAGCGCCGCAAAGTGCTGACGGCGCTGGACAACACCTGGGGCGCGGGTCTTGCGTTTGCGCCGTTCAACCTGGTGCCTGGCGCCAGCCCGGCGGTTGCCGTGGATGTTTCTGCCCATGCGCTTACCAAATACCCAAGTGGCGGCGGCGATGTGCTGATGGGCAGTGTCACCACGCGTGATGCAGGCTTGCACCTCAAGCTCAAGCTCACGCATATGCGGTTTGGCATTGGGGTCGGAATGAACGATGTGGAGCTGGTGCTACGGTCGTTGTCCAGCATTGCGTTGCGCTACCGCGCCCACGACGTGGCCACGCGGGCCTTGGCGGCTTGGGCTCAGACCCAGCCCGAGTTTGTGCAAGTGTTGCACCCTGCCTTGGAAGAGTCGCCTGGCCATGTGCACTGGAAGGCCTTGTGCGGCGGCGCAGATGGCACGGCGGCGGGGCTGTTCAGTGTTATTCTGGACGCTCGTTTCACCCGTGCGCAGACCGACGTTTTTTGTGATTCACTCCGCTTGTTCCGTTTGGGTTACAGCTGGGCCGGACCTACCAGCTTGGTAGTGCCGTACGAATTGGAGTCCATGCGTTCGGGCTGGCCCACCCATTTGCTGCCGGGTACATTGGTGCGCTTCTCCATTGGCTTGGAAGATGTAGGCGATTTGCAGGCCGACCTTGCGCAGGCCTTGAACGTTCTGCGATAACACTTGGTCATGCTGTTGGCATGGCCTCTGCGTGTTTTCCACAGTAGGCAAGGCCCTGCAGCTTCATTAAGCTGTCGACCATGCCTTCGCCTACTCCGCCTGAGCCTTCCGATCAATCCCTCCCCGTAATGGCCGAGCCCTATGTGCCGCCGCCGTCAGAGGCTCCCCGCAAAATCATTGTTCGCCTTACCTGGAATCAGCCCTTGGTGTGGCTGCAAAAGGGCGCATCCGACATGCGGGCCCACCCGGGCATTGCCGCTTTTTACGGCGTCGCCTTTTGCATCATGGCCGTGGTCTTGGCAGCGGTGTTTCGAACCAAGCCCGAATACACGATGTCGATTGCATCGGGTTGTCTGCTCGTCGGCCCCTTTTTGGCCATGGGTTTGTACGAAGTGAGCCGCCGGCGCGAGCGGGGGATTGCTCCAGAGCTTGGGGCGTCTGTGACCTGCTGGGACCGCCATTTGGGCAGCATGGGTTTGTTGGTTTTGGTGCTGGTGGTGCTGGAACTGCTGTGGGGCAGGGCGTCGCTGGTGGTGTTTGCCGTGTTTTTCAATACCGGCATGCCATCCACTACCGGCGTGTTGCAAGCAGTATTCAACCCCCAAAACTGGGAGTTTGTTGCGGCCTATGCTGCGGTGGGGGGCGCTTTTGCCCTGCTGGTTTTTTCTACTGCGGTAGTCTCCATTCCCATGATTCTGGACCGCGACACGGACGCTATCTCTGCGGCCATTACCAGTCTGGAGGTGGTGTTTCACAACACCGGGGTGATGGTGTTTTGGGGGGGGCTGATCACGACGCTGGTGGTTCTGGGCATGTTAATGCCCTTAAGTTTGGGGCTCTTGGTGGTAGGGCCTTGGCTGGGGCATGCCAGTTGGCATGCCTACCGCGGCGCAGTGCAGTGGCCCGGAGATGTTACAGTGGCTCCAACTCACTGAAAGTACATCTTGGCAACACCCAATTACGGTTACGAAAAACGTCAGAAAGAACTGGCAAAGCGCAAGAAAAAAGAAGAAAAGCTCAAAAACAAGGCCGAACGTAAACTGACCGGTGAAGGTGACGCGCCTGAGAATGACGAGCCAGATTCGGAAGCCAGCACGCCCGCCGAAGGTGGCACCGCCAGCGAAACCTCGTAATTTGCTTCTGTGCACTGGGTTCGGTCTTTAGCGCGCTCCCCCAAAAATTCTCAATACCTGTTAAGGCGCCAAGAGCGCCTGCGCCAGTTTATGCATTGCATCTGCCGAACGGTCGCTGGCGGAAATGGTGCGCGCCGCGCTGAAACAGCGAAAGTTGTTCTTCATCGACTTCAGGTAGCTTGGGTCGTAATGCAGGACCAACAAGTCTTGCACTACGGCGTGGAAGTTTCCGGCTGCAACCTGGTCTTTCCAGCCCTGCACCACCGCTTTGCCACGAAACTCGGCCATGACGTCCAGCCGATGGCAAAAGTAGGCCGTGTCGTGCACCAGGTGGCTGTAGTCCTCCAGCAGCAGGGCAATGCGCTCCTCGTTAGGCAGACTTAAATGCAGGCAGATGCTGTCGTGCATGCGCTCCACCAATGCGTTGGGCAACGTCAGGTTTCCAATCTTCTTGCTCTCACTTTCTACATAGACGGGGCGTGTGGCGTCAAACTTGCGAAGTGTGTCCCACACCAACGTGTCAAAACGTTTCTGGGTGGGCTGGGGCAGGCCGGGAACTGCCCCCAGCAATGAGCTGCGGTGGTTGGCCAGGCCTTCCAAATCCAACACCTGCGCGCCCTCGGCCGCCAGCGCGTGCAACAGGCGCGTCTTGCCGCAGCCTGTCGTTCCACACACTATTTCAAACTGCAAGCGTTGCGCCTGCAGCGGTATGTCTTCGAGCATCGCTGCGCGGAACGCCTTGTAGCCGCCTGCTACCAGTGTGACCTTGAAGCCAATCTGGTCCAACACCATACTCAGCGAGCCGCTGCGCTGGCCGCCGCGCCAGCAATACGCCAGCGGAGCCCAGTGCTTGGGCTTATCCAACGCGTGCGCCTCGATGTTGCTGGCGATATTGCGTGCCGCAGCCACCCCACCCAGTTTGCGGGCCTCAAACGGACTGACTTGCTTGTACAGGGTGCCGATGGTGATGCGCTCGTCGTCATGCAGCGTCGGCCAGTTTTGCGCGCTGGGGAGATGGTCCATTGCAAACTCACCTTCACTGCGCGCATCAATCACCGCGTCAAACTGGTCCCACTGGGCAAGCGCCTGGGCGGCGGCCATCAGTTTTAAACTCATAGGTGGCTTATTTCAGCAGCGCGCGTACGGCCGGCCACATGGTGTTGAGGATGGTGGGGTGGGCCGCCTCGTTAGGGTGGAT
>REAW01000019.1 GCA_004293725.1 Curvibacter sp. | reverse complement strand
AAGGCAGAGCGGAGAAGTTGGATGGCAAGCAAGGTCATGGCACGGTGGGAGCTGACAGGACCCCCAAAGGTTCCGTTGAAGGGTCTGCCCAGAATGGAATTAGGATAGTGTGTCGTTGTTTCAAGCAACCAGGGGCTCGCTAGTCACATGGATGCGGCGAGAAGGTGACATGATCTCATCTTATGGGAGCCGTGAAGCTTGCCTTTTGCTTGACCAAGGCTGGGGTGGGCGTTGATACTTTGCCTTGTTGGCCGTCGATTTGATTCTAGGGAGTGCGCTGTTTTGCCTCAGTTTTCCAGTTTTGCAGCACGTTGGTTCCATCTGTCGCTGCGCCAGACGCTGATGTTGGGCGTGGCGCTGGGAATATTGCTGCCGGCACTCTTTTTGGCCTATTTCCAGGTAACTGCGAAGCTTCAGACCGAAGTCGCGCTGCGGGTAGAGGCGCCGATGCGCCAGTACGCCGAGGTGTTATCCCGCGGCATGGCCGTGGCGGTGTGGAATCTGGACCGTGGTGTGGCACTGGAGCTGGTGGACGCTGTCATGCGCAACCCGGATGTGGTCAGTGTCACGGTGAATGACGAGTTCAAAGACGTGTTTGTCCGCAAACAAAATGAAAGCCTGTCGGCTGACGCCAAACTCACCGACCAGCGCGACATTGTCTACAACGGAACCCGGGTGGGGCGCCTCACGATAGCCATGACGTCCCAGCGCATCGAGCGCGAAATGCGCGAAGACCTGATGCGCTTCCTGTTGGCCTTGTTGCTCCAAATGGCGCTGGCCTTTTTGGTGATCTGGCCGCTGTTTAACCGCCGTGTGCTCAAACCCATGCTGGAGTTGCGTGAAGATGCCCGCCGGCTGGCGCGCGGAGAGTTGTCTTTGCCCCTGTCCCCCCAGCGCAAGGATGAGATGGGGGAACTGGCCCAGGCACTGGACGTGATGCGTACCGACCTGGCCGCGCTGATGACCGAACGCGAGCAGAAGACCTTGGCCCTTCAGCAAGAGCTGGTCGAACGCGAACGGACGGAAGAAGCACTGCGGGTAAGCCAGACCAAGTTCGCCGCCATTTTTGATGCCTCCCCCATCGCCATGTCGGTCTCGCTGATTGATGGTGAAGTTCGCACGCTGGAAGTCAACACTGCATGGTCACGGGTCTTTGGGTTTCAAAAAGAAGGCGTTGTGGGTGCCAACGGCGTGAAACTGGGAGTATGGCGCGACCTGGATGTTCGCCAAAAAATGCTCGACACCATTGACGCCCATGGCGCCATTTCGGACTTTAGGGCTTGGATGTTGCGGGGTGTGGAGCGCAAAGAAATCCTCTGCGAGTTGTCCGGTCGGGTGGTGAATCTGGGCGGGGAGCGCGTACTGATCATGGCCTTTGAAGACATCACGGGCAAATACCAATACGAAGAAAACATTCTGCAACTCAACGCCACCTTGGAGCATCGCGTACGGGAGCGCACCCAAGAGCTTTCTTCTGCCCTGAATCAACTCACCGCAGCACAAAGTGAACTGGTACGGGCGGAAAAAATGTCCGCCTTGGGTTCGCTGGTGGCTGGAATTGCACATGAACTCAACACCCCCATTGGCAACAGCCTGACTGTCGCCAGCACCTTGCAAGACCACGCCAACAGTTTTGCCAATGGAATGGCCCAAGGCCTCACCCGCAGTCGGCTTGAGGAGTTTGTGAGCAATACCCAGCAGGGGGCTGGTATCTTGATGCGGGGCTTGCAGCATGCGGCTGAGCTGGTGTCCAGCTTCAAGCAGGTGGCCGTGGACCAGACCAGCCTGAACCGGCGCAGCTTCAACCTCGAGGCCATGGTCAATGAAATCCTGCTCACCTTGGGCCCCACGATACGCAAGTCCAACCACCAGGTTGAAAGCCATATCGCCGACAACATTGTGATGGACAGTTACCCCGGCCCATTGGGGCAGGTTCTCACCAACCTTATTTACAACGCGCTGCTCCATGCCTTTGACGGAATAGAGAACGGCACCGTACAGGTTCGTGCGGAGTTGACCGACAGTGGTGCCGTGCGCCTGCTGGTCAGCGACAACGGAGTCGGCATAGCGCAGGCGCACTTGGCGCGTGTTTTTGACCCCTTCTTCACGACCAAGCTGGGCCAAGGCGGCAGCGGCTTGGGCCTCAATATTGTGTACAACCTGGTCACCAAGTCGCTGGGCGGAACCGTGCATGTGGCCAGCAGCCCGGGGCAGGGCGCGACCTTTAGCATGGTGCTGCCGCGCATCGCGCCCGCGATTCCCGTAGACCAAGTCGATCCCGAAGCTCTGGCGCGCTAGCCTGGCCTAAGATAGCCGCATGCAAAATCCTTCCCGTTTTTGGGCTG
Source organism: Curvibacter sp. (assembly GCA_004293725.1). Taxonomy (GTDB): domain Bacteria; phylum Pseudomonadota; class Gammaproteobacteria; order Burkholderiales; family Burkholderiaceae_C; genus Allorhodoferax. The sequence goes on along the minus strand of REAW01000019.1, from coordinate 54,671 downwards.
ACTGGAGCACGCGCGACTTTGCGCAGAGCCATGCCGATGGTCGCTTGGGCTCCATGATTGCTGTGCTGCCGGTGGCTGCTACCGAGCAACATGGCCCGCATCTGCCCCTGCGGGTGGATACAGCGCTGGTGGATGGTGTGGTGGCTGCAGCCGTTCCTCAACTGGCGGCCGATGTGCCGGCCTTGTTTTTGCCTAGCCAGGCAGTCGGGTTTAGCCCCGAGCACGCCCGTTTTCCGGGCACGCTGACGCTGAAGGCGGAGACGGTCATTCGCCTGTGGACTGAACTGGGCGAGAGTGTGGCCGCCACGGGGGTGAAGAAGCTGGTGCTGCTCAATGCGCACGGAGGCCAAGTGGGGTTGTTGGATGTGGTGGCGCGTGACCTGCGTGCGCGGCTGGGCATGTTGGTCTACAGCGTGAACTGGTTTGGCCTGCCGCTGTTGGGCCCTGCAGGCGAAGATGTGAATGCGCTGTTTAGCGCGCACGAGCACCGCTTTGGCATCCATGCCGGTGACATGGAAACGTCGATGATGCTGGCGCTGGCGCCAGAGCAAGTGGCCATGGCACAGGCGCAAGACTTTGCCTCTACTTCGGAAGTGCGGGCACAGCGCTTTCCCATCCTGGGCAATGGCAAGAGCGCCAAGCTCGGCTGGCAAATGCAAGACTACAACCCTGCGGGTGCGGTGGGCAATGCGGCAGCAGCCACCGCAGAGAAAGGCCGCGCTGTCCTTGAAGCTGCCGGCCGCGCACTGGCGCAAACACTGGCCGAGATCCACCAACTGCCGGCCGACACGCTACGCAACTAGGGCTTACTTGGGCGCGTCCATCACCAGACGCACGCCCACCAGGGTGTAGCGCGTTTGGGGGGAGTTCCAGTTGCGGTAGCTGGAGCGTGCGTACAGCGACCAGGTATGCCAAGAACCACCCCGGCGCACATACACATGGCCCTCGCTCGGCCCTTGTGGGTCCAGGGTGGGGGAGCGGGCGTAGTAGTCCTCGCTATACCAATCGTTGGTCCACTCCCACGCGTTGCCATGCATGTCGTACAGACCGAAGGCATTGGGCTTGAAGCGGGCTACCGGCGCAGTAAAGGCAAAGCCATCGTCCCCGGCCAGCGCATGGGCGGCGAATTTGGGCCACAAGGGTTTGGCACGCGCGTCAAAGGTGTTGGCCACCTTCAGCAGGGTGCGCGGATCATCGCCGCTGTGGTAGCGCGTGCGGGTGCCGGCGCGGGCCGCATATTCCCACTCGGCCTCCGTGGGCAGGCGGTAGCGGCGGCCCTCCTGCTGGCTGAGCCACCGGGCCAGGGCTTGGGCGTCGTTCCAAGTGATGTTGACCACCGGGTGGTCGTCGTCTTGAGCAAAGCCGGGGTTGCGCCAGCTGTAGCGCACGTCGCGGCCTTCAAAGGCGTCGCCGCGCACGCTTTTCTCGGCGTCGTAATCCGGGTTGTAGCCGTAGCCTCCAGTGCCATCGGCTTCAGACTCGGGCACGTAGTTGGAGGCTTGCACAAAGCGGCGGAACTGCCCTACTGTCACCTCGGTTTGCCCTACATAAAACGCGCGGCTGATGCGAACCTTGTGCACGGGCGCTTCGTCGCGCAATGCCAGCAGACGCTCACGCTCGGCTAGCGGGTAGGCTTTTTGCAAGCGGGGCAGTGGCTCGTCGCTGCCCATGTGGAAACTTCCGGCGGGAATTCGCACCAACGTCATGCCCAGGGTATTCGTCAGCTTGCGGGGCTGGGCGGGCGCAGCGGCCCATGCGGGGTGCTGCAATATCAGCGCCAAGAGGCTTGCTCCCATGAGGGCGTGAAAGGGCGATGGGAGTACAGAGCGAAATAGGTTCATGCCCCGTATTGTGCGCAAACGTCTGGGTGCGCCAACAGGCACCTAACCTAACGGATGCCGCGGACGTAGCGGTGCGCCTCGCTCTCGCTGGAGCCAAACAGGGAGTCTGAGGCGCCGGGCATGGGGGGCGGTTTGGTGTTACCGCCAATCACACCAAAAAAGCGTTCGCGCGCCGGGCGCTGCGACGGCGGCGGCGCCATGGCCAGTTCCAGCTTGGCTGCCCATTCGCCCAGGTCGGCGTGGCCATTTTCTTGGGCGTTGGCGCGCGCAAAACGCACGATCTCAGCGGCATATTCGGTGTTGCTGGCCATCCATTCGGTATCGGTCACGCGTCCGGTCTTGCGGCGCAGCAGCACATGCAAATGGGCGGCAATCGCCAGCCTTTCACTGTTCAACATGCAACACTCCTTTGAGTTTCACCGTTCAGGCTCCCAGATGCTCCCGGTGCTGAGACACATCCAGGCCTGTGAGTTCGGAGTTCTCGTCCACCCGCAGGCCCACAACCACTTGGGTCAGCCACAGCAGCGCCCAGCTCATGAGCCCGCTGTAAACCAAGACCACCAGCACCCCCAGCGCCTGCGTGGTCACGCTGCCGGTCACGCCCGAAATACTCTTGCTTGCAAAGTAACCCGTGAGCAGCGAGCCCACGATGCCGCCAATGCCGTGCACGCCAAACACGTCCAGCGAGTCGTCGGCATTGAGCATGCGCTTGAGCCCGGTGGCGCCCCAGTAACAGGCCAAACCTGCCACGGCGCCAAAAATTACCGCAGAACCCGGCGTCACAAAACCCGCTGCCGGGGTGATGGCCACCAGACCTGCCACCAGGCCCGAACACAGGCCCAGCAGCGAGGGGCGCCCACGCATGACCCACTCACCCAGCATCCAGCTCATGGCACCGGCCGAGGCCGCAATGTGGGTGACCGCCATGGCCAAACCGGCACGCCCGTCGGACGCCACGGCCGAGCCGGCGTTGAAGCCAAACCAGCCCACCCACAACAGTCCGGCACCGGCCATGGTCAGGCCCAGGTTGAAAGGCTCAAAGGGCTCGCTGCCATAACCCTTGCGCGCGCCCAGCATGTAGGCGCACACCAGGCCCGACATGCCCGCATTGATGTGCACCACCGAGCCGCCCGCAAAGTCCAGCACCCCCATTTGCACCAACCACCCACTTGGCTCCCACACCCAGTGGGCAATGGGCGCGTAGACCACGAGGGACCACAAGCCTATGAACAGCAGCATGGCCGAGAAGCGCATGCGCTCGACAAACGCCCCCACCACCAGTGCGGCGGTAATGATGGCAAACGTGAGCTGGAACATGGCATAGACCGACTCGGGGATATTGGGCGCCACGTGGCTCACGGCCACCAGGCCCGCTTCTTTCAGGTAACTCAGGCCGCTGAACCACAGGCGGTCGGTACCGCCCAGCCAACTGTTGCCGGGCGTAAAGGCCAGCGAGTAGCCCACTGCAAACCACAGCAGGCTCACCAGCGATGCAATCGCCACCACACTGGCCATGGTATTGATCACGCTTTTCTTGCGCACCATGCCGCCGTAAAACAGGGCAATGCCAGGCAGCGTCATCAGCAACACCAGCGCTGTGCTGGTCATCATCCAGGCCGTGTCGGCCGCGTTCAGGCTGCTTTGCGCCACCAGGCCAGGTTTCGTGAGTGCGATGGAGACGGCCGGCGCACTCTCCGGGGCTGCCGTTTGTCCCGTGGCCGCCAGACAACATGTCAGCAACCACATCCCCAGCAAACGGGCAGCCCACTTCATTCCGAATCGGTGCATTGTTTTCCTCTGTACGGTCCAACAGAGGGTTCCAAGCACGAGCCGTGCCAGTGGGTCTGGGGCTCAGCCCCTGGCGCGCGTGGGCTAGGAGTAGGTCACCCAGTCGGCGTAGGGGGCGTCTTCCAAATGAGGCAGGGTGTTGTAGGTCACCAGCATGTGGCGCTTGGGGGTGTAGGCCAGTTCGGTAACGGCGCTGTTGCGGATGCGCAGATTCAGCTCAATCGTCGTCTCAGGCGTGGTGCCCAGAATGTGCCCCACGGCGGTAGAGATGGGCCCGCCGCTGCTGACGACCAGCACATTGCCGGTATGCATCTTTCGCACATGGTCCAGCGCGCTGGTGATGCCCTTCACAAAGTCGTCGTAGCTGGGCATGCCCTGTGGGCTCACCACGCCATTCATCCACTGCGTGAGGCCGTCGCGCAGCAAGCGAAAGTGGTGGCGGTACATCTCGGGCGTGTCAGGTTTCTCCAGCGGCGCGGGGTGAATGGCTTGAATCACCGCGAGGCTGTCGTACTCGTTCAGGCCCGGCCACTCCAGCGCCTGATGCGTGAGGCCTGCACCTTGCGCGATGCCGGCCCAGGTCTGGGCATGGCGCTTGAGCGTGCCGGTGATCACCGCCTCAAACTGCTGCCCCTTGCCCGCAAAGTACTCCCCCAGCCGCAGGCTCTGCCGGTGGCCCAGTTCGCTCAGGTTGTCGTAGTCTGCGGCCCCAAACGAAGCCTGCCCGTGGCGTACCAAATAGAGATTTCCCATGGGGAGATTTAAGCCGAATTGGCGCCTGGGGCATGTTAGATATGCGACAGTAGCTACGAAAACAATAGCACTTCATGCACCGCTATTCTGGATAGACGAGATCGGTAATGACGCACCGGAAGGTAAACCGCAGGCCGTTGGAGCGTGTTACGATGCCCCCAAAAAACCAATAGGTATTTTTTTGTACTTTAAAATACAAAACATTACTAAGAGGTTTAAACATGAGCAAAGTATCTAGCGCGGCATTCAATAGTTGGTACGGTTCGATGCGATCGCTGGCGACCCAAGCGATCTTTTTGGGTGCAACATTCGCTGCTGTCGGAGCGCACGCCCAACTGTTCTCACTTGAACAGCCGAAGTTTCAATCACTCGAAAAAGACGCAGAGTTTGAGTTGCGGCAGTACAGCCCCATGGTCGTTGCTGAGGTCGTCGTTCAAGGAGACCTGACCTCGGCGGGCAAAGAAGGGTCCCGGTTGGTCAAGCAATACATCTTCCGGGAGGGACCGAACGCTGCGTTGGACCAGAAAAAACCGGCGTCCGAGAAAATTTCCATGACCTTGCCAGTCACCATGGAAAAAGAGCCGGAAAAGATTTCCATGACCTTGCCGGTCACCATGGAAGCACAATCAAAGTCCACCTACCGCTTGCACTTTGTCATGCCGTCCAGTTACACACTGGAGACATTGCCAAAGTCCGCTGATCCACGGGTGACAGTACGTGCCATACCAGAGCAAAAATTTGCGTCCGTTCGTTTCTCCAAATTCAGTACAGAGGCCAACATAGCGGAACAAACCGCGTTGCTGCAAAAGTGGATGGACAAAAAAGGACTGGTTGCCAACGGATCACCGCAGTTTGCAAGGTACGACCCACCTTCCGTGCCGCCTTTGCTTCGACGCAGCGAAATCTTGATTCCGGTCCAATAGAGTTGGACGGAATTCTTGTGGAGTATCGCTTCCTCCGACGATAAAGGGGTCTTGTCCCGGAGGGCGCTAACCTGAGCGCAAACGCAGTGGGCGTTTGTTCCAGGTGCGACAGCAGCTATAATTTGAATATCGCATTGGCTGTCGCTGGTTCATAGCTCTAGGTAGGGCAGTGCACAAACTAACGAGATGCGTTGGGATTGCATCGCGTATGCCCATGAAATCGCCGTACGAAACCCTTAAAGTCAGTCTGCACGCCATTTCATCGGTGATCCAGGATGCCTACCGTTGCCTGGCCCAGCGCTTTTATCGGGACCAAAACCGGAGCCGGGAAGCACCTCGTGGTGATCAATTGCGCTTACGCCCTATTGGCGGATTACGTAGTGCGCCGGTACTTGGAGTTGCGTCACGGTATTGGAGCGGATCTGGTTGAGCGCTGCGGTCAACGTGCAACGCCCACAATACGGCGTTTGCCGGAGAGAGCTAACACGCTGATGTTGAAAGTCGTAGGGCAGAGTTGGCGGAAATGGGCTGACACCCATCCTCCGAAACCGCGTCAGAATTCTTGGATGCGCACTAAAATTTGGCATCGTTAGTTGGAGTCACATTGGGAGTTACATGCCTTACTTGTTCATCGTTGATTCAGTCGGGGGTGTGATGAAAAAGTTGTTTCTGACTCTATGTTTGGGTGGGCTGGCAAGTTTGGCGGTTGCAAGCGATGCTCCGGAATGTCCTAAAGCAATTTCATTCGCGCTTTACGAAAACGGCTACATCTATGACTCGGCCAGCAACACTGGTATTGATAAGGACGTGGCAGAGGAGCTGGCTAGGCGCAGTGGATGTCAATTTGAATTCTCTGTGAAGCCGCGCGCAAGAATTTGGGCGGAACTCGAGAGCGGCACTCTCATGATGACAGGGTCTGGTATCCAAACCCCCAAACGCGATGAGTTTTCTTGGGCTGTGCGATACATGGCCCAAAAAAACTACGTGCTCGTAAAAAAGACGGTCTCTGCGCCATCACCGGCGCAGTTCAATGCAGACCCTAACTTACTTTGGGGCGCGGTTCGGTCTTATAAGCATGGCGACAAGGCCGACGCATATTTGGACAGCTTGCGCCAACAGTCCCGCGTCGCTGAGGAGCCGGATTTGGGTAACGTCTTTCGCATCTTTTCCAAAGAGGGGCGCACTTCTGCCGTGTTGGCGCCACCGCCAGCCTATGCAAAATACCTCAAGGAATTGAGTTTGACGGACCGCGTACGTATTGAAGATTGGTTCCCCGAAGACTTACCAATCGCACACAGCCTTATTTTTTCAAAAAAGGCTTTCTCTCAGGAAGAAATGAAAAAATGGCGCCTGATCGTGGCGCAGATGCGAGCCGATGGAACACTCCGTTCGATCTATACAAAATATCTCGGCGGCGCCGATGCCGCCAAGATGCTTCTGTACAAGGCGGATTGAATAGGCGCAGCGGTTTCGAATTTCCCACGCTGCAACACCGCTACGCTGCACTGTTGCCCGTCGACCCACGACTGGTTTGGAGGAGGCAGATAGCAATTAACTACAGCCAGTTTGTGCCTTCTGGAATCTTCTCCGGTCAAAGCTCGAAAGACTTGTGTCGCGGCCAAACGGCTGTTCCAATGGCATCCACACACTTCCATCGAATTTGAACTACGCTGGCACTTGAATAGAAAGAGCCTCTAGCGCCCATAAATAAAGCGGCAGCAGCTATCAATTTCGCAGCACCTCGGCAAACACCGCCGAGTCCACATTCCCCCCACATAGCGTGATGCCCACCGTCTGCCCTTGCAGGCTTTCGCGTTCCTGCATGGCCGCTGCAAAGCTGGCGGCGCCTGCGCCTTCAGCAACGTTGTGGGTGCAGGCGAAGATGTCGCGCATGGCTTGGGCGACTTCGGTGTCGGTCACTTGCACAAGGTGGTCGACTTCGCCCATCAGGATGTCCAGCGCCTCGGGGTCGGCTACGCGGCAGGCCATGCCGTCGGCCAGTTGGGTGGTTACCGGCGCCTCCACCACTTTGCCGGCTGCGAATGAATCGGCATAGGTGGTGGCGTGCGCGCTCACCACGCCGACGATGCGGGCCCGGTGGCCCAGCGCACGTTTGGCGGCCACGGCGCTGCAGGCGCCGGAGCCTTGGCCGATGGGCACATAGATCACATCCAGCTCCGGCGCGGCCTTGAGCAGCTCCCACCAGTAGGTGGCCACGCCGCGCAGCAGGTCAGGGTGGAAGCTGGGCACCATGTGGGCGCCACGGTCTTGGGCCAGTTGGATGGCGAACTCACGGCTCTCCTGAAAGTCGGTGCCGTGTTCGATGAGCGTGACGCCCAATGCACGCATGGCGGCGTTCTTCTCTACCGAGTTGCCGTGCGGGACGACGATGGTGCAGGGCACACCGTGGGTGCGTGCGGCCCAGCCCACGCTCTGGCCGTGGTTGCCGCGCGTGGCGCCCACCACTTCGGCGGGCATGGCGCCGCGCTGTGCCAACTGGTCAAAGTAGGTGAGGCCACCACGGATTTTGAAGGCGCCGACCGGCGTGTGGTTCTCGTGCTTGACCCAGCAGGTGGCGCCCAGCAAGCTGGAGAGCTGGCCCCAGCGGTACTGGGGTGTGGGGCCGAATTCGCGGTACACCACCTGGGCCGCAGCTTCGATGTCTTGCAGGGTGGGGAGCAGGGTGTTCATAGGGTTACGGTTCCATCAATGCACCTGACCGAATCGCCACCCACCCAGACTTGGCCCTGCGCGTCCTGTTCGATGTAGACGCGGCCGGCGCGGCCTATGCAGGTGCCTTGGGCGGCCACGTAGCGGGCGGGCGCGATGCCGTCGGCAATCAGCCACTGGGCCAGGCTGGCGTTGAAGCTGCCGGTGACCGGGTCTTCGGTGACGCCGATGTCGTCTGCAAAGAAGCGGACTTCGATGGAGGGAGCGTCGTCCATTGCGGTGGCAGGTGCACTGCTGCTGTGGCTGCCCGCAAATGCGCGTGCCTCACGGTTGCTGCGTACTATCAAATCAGGAGCGGCTGGCGCAACGTCCATGCCGGCTACACCGATGCCGCGTGCCAAACCTTTGAGGGCGGAGTGATCGGGGCGCAAGTCCAGCACGGTGTCCATGGTGTCGAGCAGCAGGCCCAGCCAAATAGGCCCGTTGTCCAGCCACTGGGCTGCGCGGATCTGCTCGGCGCGCAGCCCCAAGCCCGCAGATACCCGCGCGATCAGCGCCGCATCGGGCGTGCGGCGTTGCAGGCTGGGTGCGGCAAAAGCCAAGCGGGTGCCGTCGCGTTTGAGTTTGACCAAGCCTTTGGCGCACTCTTGCACGATGGAGTCAGCCGCCTTGGGCGCACCGCCCGCCTGCAACCAGGCGTGGCAGCTGCCCAGCGTGGGGTGGCCGGCAAACGGCAGCTCATCGGCGGGGGTGAAAATGCGCACCCGGTAGTCCGCGCCTTGGGCCGCTGCTGCGGGGCTGGGGGGCAGCAGAAAGGTGGTCTCGCTCAGGTTGGTCCAGCGGGCAAAAGCTTGCATCTCGTCATCACTGAGGCCGCTGCCGTCCATCACCACGCCCAAGGCGTTGCCCAGGTACGGGGTGCGGGTAAAGACGTCGACTTGTTGGTAGGCGCGTGGGGTCATGGGCTGTCTCGTCGGGTTACAGGGTGGCGCTGCCGCGGATGCAGGTGACCGAGTCACCACCCACCCAGACCTGGCCGCTGGCGTCTTGGCGGATGTGGATGCGGCCTTCGCGCTGGATGCACGTGCCTTGGTGCACCACGTAGCTGGCGGGCATATATTCGTCCGCTATCAGCCACTGGGCCAAGCTCGCGTTCAGGCTGCCGGTGACCGGGTCTTCGTTGATGCCGTTCAGCGCGGCAAAGGCACGCACCTCCAGCTTGGCTGCTATCGAATCAGGAGCTGCTGGCGCAGTATCCACGGCCGCAACACCCACTTTGACCCCCAGGTTCTTCAGCGCAGGGTGGTCCGGTTGCAGCTGCAACACGGTTTGGCGGTGGTCCACCAGCACGGCCAGCCATTCCGAGCCGTTGTTGAGGTGCTGGGCAGAAATGATCTGTTGGGGCTTGAGCCCCAGCGCATGCGCGACCTGCGCCAGCAGGCCAGGGCTGGGGTTGCGCCGCTGGGAAGTTGGCGCGGCAAAGGCCAGGCGTGTACCGGTGCGGGTAATAGGCACCAGGCCGACTTTGCACTCCTGCACCACACGTTGCGCGCTTCGGGGCACGCCACCGGCTTCCAACCAGGCATGGCAAGTGCCCAATGTAGGGTGGCCGGCAAAGGGCAGCTCGCCCCCGGGGGTGAATATGCGCACTTGGTAGTCCGCGCCCTGGGCCGCTGCTGCGGGGCTGGGCGGCAGAACAAAGGTGGTCTCCGACAGGTTGGTCCAGCGGGCAAAGGACTGCATGGTCGCATCGCTCAGGCCAGTGCCGTCCAGCACCACGGCCAAAGGGTTACCCAGATACGGCTGGGCGGTGAACACATCGACTTGGGCGAACGGGCGTTGCTGGGGCACGAGAGATCTTTCGTTGGATAAGCGCTATGAAATGGGCAGGTCGAGCACGCCACGGGTGGCGGGTCGCTCCAGGATGGCAGCAAACCAGCGTTCCAGATGCGGCCATGCCGGGCGCGGCTGGGGCAGGGCAAACCAGCGGTGCACATCGCAGGCCACAGGGATGTCGGCCATGCTGAAGTGCTCGCCGCACATCCACGCTCGGTCGGCCAAGTGCGTGTTGAGCTGGGCCAGGGCGGGTTCGGTGGAGGCGGTGGAGCGGGAGATCACCGCCGGGTCGCGCTTGTCAGCCGGCGTGCGGACCCATTGCAGGAACGCGCCACCGCTCTCGCGGTTCAGGGTGGTTTGCTGCCAGTCCATCCAGCGCTCGGCGTCAAAACGCGCGGCCAGGTCTTGGGGGTAGAGCTGCTCGTTACCGTACTTGGCACACAAGTAACGCACGATGGCGTTGCTCTCCCACAGCGTGAAGTCCCCATCTTGCAGCGTGGGCACCAGCGCATTGGGGTTCATGGCCAGGTACTCTGGGGTTTTGACCACCCCGAACGCCATGCCCGCATCGCTGCGGGTAAAGGCTATGCCGGTTTCTTGTGCGGCCCACACCACCTTGCGCACGTTGAGCGAACTCAGGCGCCCCCAGATATGGACCGTCATGTTCAGCTCCGTTGGGCGTGGATGGCTTCGGCCAGTGCGGCCACACCGCGGTGGATTTCTTCCACACTCGGGGTCACAAAGCTCAGGCGCATGGCGCGGGCATCGGCGTTGCCGGCGTAGAACGGCGCACCGGGCACAAAGGCCACGCCCTTGTCCACCGCGTGGGGCAGCAGGTCCACCGCGTTCATGCCCACGGGCAGGCGGGCCCACAAGAACATGCCGCCCGCCGGGGTGTTCCAGGTGAAGGTGCTGTCGGCGTTGGCCGCGTGGGGGCCTTGGGATTCAGGGAAGTGCTTGGCCAGGGATTCCAGCATGGCGTCGCGCTGCGACTTGTAGAGGCTGCGGATGGTGGGCACATGGCGGTCCAGAAAACCGTTTTGCATCACTTCAAAAATCAGGCGCTGGTTGAAGCCCGGGCTGTGCAGGTCGGCCGCTTGCTTGGCTTGCAAGAGCTTGGGGTACACCGCCTTGGGCGCCACGATGAAGCCCATGCGCAGGCCGGGGGCCAGCACCTTGGAGAACGAGCCGAGGTAAATGCCACCCTCGGGGTTGCGCGCTGTCAGGGGCGCGGGGGGCGCTTGGTCGAACCACAGGTCGCCATAGGGGTTGTCTTCCATGATGGGCAGGCCACTGCGGGCTGCCTCCGCGCTCAGGGCCGCACGACGCGCTTCGGTCATGCTGCGGCCGGTGGGGTTCTGGAAGTTGGGCAGCACATACAAAAAGCGGGCGTCCTTGGACTTGTCACGCAGATCGGCAATGTCCACGCCCTCGTCGTCACTGGCAACACTCACCACGTTGGGCTCCATGGGGGTGAAGGCCATCACCGCGCCCAGGTAGGTGGGGGATTCGACCAGCACCTTGCTGTCTTTGTCGATCAGGATTTTGGCAACCAGGTCCAAGCCTTGTTGCGAGCCGGTGGTGATGAGGATTTGGCTGGGGTCCACATTCCAGGTTACGCCAGCAGCGGCGCTTTGTGCCTTGAGCTGTGCGGCCACCAGTTCGCGCAGCGGGCCATAGCCCTCAGAGGCTGCGTATTGCAGGGCGCCGGCAGGGTCGTCTTTGAGCACCTTGGCGCAGGCCGCTTCAAACTCGGCCACGGGAAAGGTTTTGCTGCTGGGCAGGCCACCGGCAAAGCTGATGATGCCGGGCTTCTCGGTCACTTTGAGGATCTCGCGGATCACAGAAGGGTTCATTTTGGCGGCACGTTCGGCCAGGGTCCATTGCGTCATACAGGCTCCAGGTAAATGCAGGGTTGTCTCATCAGGGGTCGCTCAGTCCACCACAAACAGGGTGGCGCCCAGGGGTGCGGTCGAGCGATGCGGTTCCGCATTGTCGGCCACTTGGTAACTCATGCCGGTGCGCAGCGTGAAGGTGCGGCCGTCTTCCAGCTCGGTGTGCAGTTCACCCTGCAGGCACAGCAGGATGTGCCCTTTGACACACCAGTGGTCTGATACATAGCCTGGCGTGTACTCCACCATGCGCACCCGCACGCTGCCAAAGTGTTGCGTGCGCCATAGCGCGCGGCCGGCCTGGGCGCTTTTTTCTTCGGGTGGGATGGTGGACCAGTCGGTGGTGCCAAAGGGAATGTTGTGTAGTTGCATGGGTCTCTCAGGGGGTGAGTACGGCGTTCATGCGGGAGCCCGTTTCGATGCGGCTTGCACTGGCATGCGCCGCCCTACAAACACGGTAGCTATCACCGCCAGGCCAAAGCCTACGGTCACCGCGTCCAGTCGCTCACTCAATAGTGGCACGGCAAACAACATGCCGAAGAACGGCTGCAGCAGTTGCACCTGGCTCACACGCACGGTGCCACCCAAGGCCAGACCCTTGTACCAGGCAAAAAAGCCCAACCACATCGAAAACACCGACACATAAGCAAACGCCATCCACGCACTGGCTGGCAGTGCCACTGCGGGGAAATGCCACACCGCCAGCGGCAGGTTGATGGGCAGGGAGATCACCAGCGCCCAGCAAATCACATGCTCGGCTCGCATGCGCTGCGAGAGCCGCCCGCCATGGCCGTAACCCACCGCCGCACAGGCCATGGCCAGCAACAAGAGCACATCGGCCATTTGCAGCGACAGACCGCTGTGGCCGGAGCTTAAGAGCGCAAACGCCACCACCAGCGCCGTGCCGGCCAGAGCGCAGACCCAGAAGCCGGTGGACGGCCGTTGCCGGTTCAGAAAGGCGCCCACCACAGCGGTAGCCAGTGGCAGCACGCCCACCATCACACTGGCGTGCACGGCCTCCACGTGGCGCATGGCAATGGAAGTGAAAATGGGAAACCCAAACACCACGCCCAAAGCGACCAGCACCAGCGGGCCCCAGGTGTCGCGTGGCGGCAGCGGTGCCTTGCCCCACCACAGAAACAGCGCTGACAAAACGCCCGCCACCACGGCGCGGCCCACGGCAATGAACAGGCCCGACATCAAGGGCGCCTCAGGGGTGCCGACGGCCAGGCGTGTCATGGGCAGGGTCATGGCAAAAATCGTGATGCCCAACAGGCCCAGCCACAGGCCTTTCTTGAGGTTCGATGTGTTTGGCGTGCTCATAACGTTCCCATCCAAGCTGCTGTAGCCACCAGCACGGCAGCCATGCCCCGGTTGAACCAGCGCAGCCGCTGCGCCGTGGCCATTCCGGCCACCACCGGGCCACTGAGCCAGTTGCGTAAGAGCGAACCCATGGCCGCATACAGCAGGTTGCTAAAAAAACCAAAGGCCAGCATGAGCGGCAGCGTGATGGCGAAGCGCGCCAGCATGTCCGCGTGCCCGGCTAGCCAGCCGGCAGTTACGGTCAGGCCCAGCATCCAGGCCTTGATGTTGAGAAACTGCAGCGCCACACCCTGCCAGAAGGTGACGTTGAGGCGGCTCGCATCGGCTTCCCCCAGGCTGCTGGCACGGGCCAGCTTGACGGCCAGCCACAGCAGGTAGGCAATACCCAGCCATTGGATAGCGCTGCGCAACAGCGGAAGTGCCACCACCAGCGCACCCAAACCACCGGCACACAGCGTGAACAGCAGCCCCCAGCCCACGGGCACGGCCACCACAAAACGCATGGCCCGCCGCAGGCCCAGGTTGGCGGCCAGCGCTGTAGACAGCGTGGTATTGGGGCCTGGCGTAAAGCTGGCTGCCGTAGAAAGCAACAGCAGCGCAGTGAACTCGGCGGCGGTAAACGTAGTGAACATGCAGCCCAATGTACTTTGAAAAACAACACACTTACAGTACAGTTTGGCTAAACAGTTAATGATCTGTACTGGCAGTACAGCCAACACAGAGGTGCTCTATGTTGATGAAAACCACATCCCAGTCGCTCGCGGAGCAGTTGGCGGCCGTATTCGCCCAGCGCATCCGCGACCGCCTGCTGGCGCCAGGCGCGCGCCTGCCCTCGGTACGCCTGTGCGCGCAGCAACAGGGTGTTAGTCCGTCCACCGTGGTAGGGGCCTATGACCAACTGCTGGCGCAGGGCCTTGTAGAAGCGCGCAAAAACCGCGGCTTTTATGTGCGGGATGTGCCTTCTGTGGCCGTGGGTAGTGCGCAAGCAGCTATCGAATCAGGAGCAAATGGGGGTGCCAATTTGTTGCTGACGGTACCCCAGCGCTACACGCCACTGAACGCCACGGCCCTGATTCGCGGCATGTTCAAGGGGGTGAGCAACAAGCCCCAGCCGGGTATGGGGGTGCTGCCCAAAGAGTGGCTGCAAACCACCTTTCTGGCTACGGCGGTGCGGCGCAGTTGCAGTGTGGAGGCGCTCAACGCCTTCTCGTTGCAGTACGGAGAGCCGGCGGGCGACATCGGCTTGCGCCGGGCGCTGTCGACCAAGTTGGCCGGGCTGTCGGTACATGCCGCGCCCGAGCAAATCATTACCACCGTGGGTGCCACCAACGCGCTGGATGTGGTGAGCCGCACCCTGCTGCGGGCTGGCGACTACGTGATGGTGGAAGAGCCGGGCTGGGCGATCGAGTTTGCGCGACTCGAGTCGCTGGGGGTGCGTATCTTGCCGGTGCCGCGCCGTGCCGAGGGTCCCGACCTGGATGTCATGGCCAAATACTGCGAGGCCCACCAGCCCAAGTTGTACGTGAGTGTGAGTGTGTTCCACAACCCGACCGGCTTTTGCCTGTCGCCCAGCAGCGCCTACCGCATCTTGCAGCTGGCGAACCAGCACGACTTTCATATCGTTGAAGACGACACGTACTGCCACTTCGCCCCCGACCATGCGACCCGTCTTTGTGCGCTGGATGGCCTGCAACGCACCATCTATGTGGGCGGATTTGCAAAGATTTTGGCGCCCAACTGGCGCGTGGGCTACATGGCCGCCCCCAAGGACTTGGCCGAGCGCTTGTTGGATACCAAGCTGCTTTCCACGCTGACCACGCCCGCATTGCTGGAGAAGGCCTTGGCCTGGTGTATCGACCAGGGCCAACTGCGCCGCCATGCGGAACGCATTCGCACCCAACTGGATGCGGCACGCGCGCGCAGCGTGAAGCTGGCGTTGGCGCATGGCTGCACGTTTGCGTCCGACCCCGTTGGCCTGTTTGGCTGGGTGGAGACGGGGGTGGACACGGATGCACTGAGCCAGCGCATGCTCGACGAAGGTTACTTGCTGGCCCCGGGCGCACTTTTCCACGCCCAACGCACGCCCAGCAGTCTCATGCGGATCAGCTTTGCAAGCACCCAAGAGGCGGAGTTCTGGAAGACCTTTGCGAGGCTGCGTGATGAACAGCTGGGCAAGGCGACGTCCGTGGCGAAGTAGCCAGGCGATAGTGCTGTGCGTCAATAGGTTGGAGCGGGGTAACGGTGCCAGCCGTCAAAGTCTGCCTTGCCCAGTGGCATGCCTACATGCCGCAAGATGGCATAGGCCATGCTGATATGGAAGAAGAAGTTGGGCAGGGCATATTGGCTCACGAACGTAGGCGCATCGAGTGTGACTGTGGCGTCGCCTGCGGGATCTGTGATCTGGCGAGAGGCGCTGTCGGCAAATGCGCTGGGGTGCAATCTATCCAGAAACACCAGGGCATCATCCATGCGCTGTTGCAGTGTGGCGAACTGTGCGCCACTGGGGCCAAAGCGCGGGACCGGTTGGCCGGTCAGTGGTGCACAGGTGCGGTACACAAAGTTGACCGCTATCTCTACCTGGGTGGCCAAAGGCAGCATGTCCGGTGCCAGCCGGGATTCCAGCAGTTCGGAGTGCCTGCTTTTTTGTGCGTCTGCGTGGGCTGCGGCCCGCTCCAACAGGACACGGAGTTGACGAAGGTATCGGGAAAAAACAGGTACCGTTGCGTCAAACAGCGCTGGGTGGGCAGATAGTGCAGTCATGGCGAGACGTTACACCGTCGCCAGATACCTGTCCTCGCGATGGACTTCGCCGTCCAACAACGCATCCATGAACTACAACGGTGCAGCCAACGATCGCAGCAGGGCCCGGTTCACCTCATCCGCCGCCAAGCCATGCGCCTTGCATACTTCACGAATGACTTTGGTGGAGCTGCCTTCCAGCGCTGTGGCGGCCTGCAGCCAGGGTGCATAGGGGCCGGTTTGGCCCAGCACGGCAGAAGTGACGCGACCGGGCAGTGGCATGCGATGCAGCGCGGCGCCCAAGTTTTCGCCCAGCAGCATATCGACTTGCGAAAAGATGCCACACATAAAGACCTCTCGGCGCAACTCATCTTCGGCGCCGGCGTCGGACAGTCGCTCCATGATGCGGGCGCGTAGCACCATAGAGCCGCGAATGGGCTGCAAGTTGGCGTCGCTGTTGGCATGCGGCAGCTGCTCCATGAGCCAGGCGCGCAGGCGGCTGTAGCCAATATTGAGCAGGCCTTGGCGTACGCTGGCGGTCTCGCCGCGCAGGGCCAGTGCGGCGGAGTTGGCATAACGCAAAAAGCGGTAAATCAGCAACGGCTCATCGCCCATGCGACGCTCCAACGCTTCCAGCGATTCATCCGCATCAATGGCCTGCACCAGATCGCGCAGCACTTGCCGCGCGGGCTGGAGCTGTTGGTAGCGATAAGCGTAGAGCACTTCCTCGGTGGGCCAACCTGCAACACCCCATGCAGCCTGGTGGTCGAGAGCGTGTTCCACCAGCGCCTGGCTGGCAAGGCCCTCATACAGCGCACCCGGAACAATGGGGCTGGGCACGACGCTGGCACCACCGCTCCCTCCGTCTTGGGAGCGACGCAATGCAGCACGCAGTGCGCCCAGCGCACCTTGGGGTGTCAGCGTGCGCAGGGTCTTGTGAAAACTGCCGGACACGTTGGCGTGGGATGCCGCTGCGCTGACCTCTCCGCTCCAGACCAGCCGGCGCCCGCGCTGGTGAGCTTGGCGGACTTGGGTGGCCATGGCTTCATCAGAGAGCCAGGCGTCGGGCACTTCCAGCCAGATTCCCCCGGCGGGCGCGTGTTCCAGCAAGTCGCTGAGCAGGGCAGGGGACCGCACACTGAGCAATTGGGTTTCCCGGCCGGCGGGCCACAGTTCTTGCAAAACGTTCAGCAGGTGCTGCCCATCGATGGCGTTGCCCTCATAGGGGTCCACCCACAGGCGCACGCCGCAGCGCTGGCGCCATTGGTTCCACAGAGGCTGGTACCCCAGGGTCACGCTGCCAAGCACGGAAGGGGTCATGCGTGCCTTAGCTGATGAAGTTGAACAGGGAGAGTTTCTGGACCTGGGCGTACGACTGCAAGGCCGCGGAATAGCCGGTCTGTTGGTTCTGGAAGTCGGAGATGCCTTTGATCATGTCCAGGTCTTCGGCGCGGGATCGGTTGCCTTCTTGCTCGATGTTGCGCTTGTCGTTGTCCGACGTAATGCGGTCGGCCCGGCCCAGCAAGTCGCCGGCCTGCCCGCGCACCGAGGAGATGCGGGTCAAGCTGATGTCGATGTTGTGCAGGGCCTGGGCCACGGCTTGGGTCGCTGCGTTGGCGTTGGCGGCTTTGCCAATGCCGTCAATGGCGGTGTCCAGCACACTGAATACGCTGCGTTTGAATCCCACGCTTACCGTGTCTCCGACAGCGGGGCTGCCAGTGACCGTGGCGCCAGCTACCAAGTCGGTGGTGGGGGCAATGCCGTTGATATTGAACGACAGACCGGGAATGCCCGTGATTGCGATTCTTGCATTGCTGCCGGTGGCATACGACGCGGAGGCGCCCGACACCAAGGGGCTGGGGCCACTCACGGGGGGGACTTCGGTGATGTCGTACGTGACCGTGGTGGTGCCCGGAACAGTGGTGGAGTCCAGCGCTGTAAAAGTGACGGTATAGCTGGGGTAATCCGGGTTGCCCGCAGTGGCTTGCGCCAGCGCGGCGGTGCTGGCCACGGTAGCGGTGTTGTTCACCACCACGCCATCTGTCGTAAGCGCGCGGCTTGTAGGGATGCTGCCGGTCGTGGTGTTGCCCACCGTCACATTGAACACGCCATCGCGGGCGGGTTGATTCATGAACGCGGCCTCGCCGTCCAACGTGAAGGGAATGGCGTACTGGTCGCTGGAAGATTGGCCCGGCAGACCATTGAACGTGTAGTCCGGCGCTACCGACTGGGGGCCCACAAACGGCGCCAGCGCGCTGCCCAATGCGGCAAACAGCGGCAGGCCATTGCTGTCTTTGGTGTTGGCCAGCGCCAGGATTTGCTCGCGCATGCCTGAGAGCTGGCGGGCAATGGTGGCGCGCTCAGGCGCTGTGTAAGCGCCGTTGCCAGAGGCCACCACCAGTTCACGGAAGTTTTGCAGGGCGTCCGTGACATTGCCCAACGTGCTTTCGGCCAAGGCAATGGCGTTGCGCTGGGATTCCAGTGCGCGCTGGTCCGTGGCAATGCGCGCAATGCGGTTCATCGCGCGCTCGGCCTGCGCAGCGCCTGTGGGATCGTCGGCCGAATTGGTGACCTTTTTGCCGGACGTCAGGCTTTCTTGCAGGTTCGATAGAGTGGTCTGGCGGGTCTGCAGGTTGCGCAGCGTGTTGTCGTAGGTGTTGGCTGTAGCCAGGCGGGTAAAGGCGGTGGCGGACATAAAGGCTCTCCAGTCGTGGTGCGCCTAGCGGCTATCGGGAAAGACCCTGGATCAGGGTGTCAAAGATGCTTTGCGCGATCTGGATCATCTTGGCCGAAGCCTGGTAGGCCTGTTGGTACTGCAACAGTTTGGCGGCTTCCTCATCCAGGTTGACACCAGACACCCCCGTGCGATTCTTCTCGGCGTTGATGGCAATGTTCGACGACACCTGGGCCGAGTAGTTGGCGCTTTGCGAGCGGATGCCGATCTGCGAAATCAGACCCGCGTATCCGTCGGTCAGTGGGGCACCATCAAACATGGGGCGGTCGCGCAGGGCCATCATGGCGCTGGCATTACCACCACTGGTGGCCGCAAATGCGTTTTGTCTGATGTTCACACGGTCGTTGGTTGCCGGAGAGCCGGTCAATGTCATTGAGAAACCGGGAAACCCTGGCGGGGTGTAGTTGATCGCCTGCCCTGACAAATAGGGCTGGCCCGTGACGCCAGGTGTTAGGCCGGTGTTGTCCACAATGTCGTAGGTGGTGCCACCGGGCCCATTGGTGAATGTAACGGTGTAGCTGGGTTGGGGCAAGGTGGCTGCGGTGGTGGCAATGGTTCGTGCGCTCACGCTGGCCAATGCCAATGATCCGGTGTTGGTGGGGTTCAGCGATGCGGCTAGCGGTGCGGCAACGGCCAGCGCGCGTGGCGTGGAGAACTCGCGCGCCACGGTGCTGGCCGAACTGCTGAACGGCTTGAGCAAAAAGCGGTCGCCTGCAGCCGCAGCGCCCGCCGATGCGGTGGTAATGGTCAGGCCGTCAACAACAACCGGCGCGCTCAGGTCCAAGGTGCGGATCAGGCCATCGCTCAGGCGCTTGACGGTGGCATTGGGCGGGGTGGTGAAGTTGATTTCGTAGTCGGACGCTGCCAGTTGCGAGACGTCCGTAATCGACAACGTAATGCTGGCGGCCGAGGTTTGCCCGGTCGCCTGGTAGATGTTGGCAACGCCAAACGTGGTGGGCGTGAAAAGGTTGCCGCCCACGTTGCCATCGAGATCCAGGCCGAGGCGGTGCTGCTCGTTCATGGAGGTGGTAACGCCCATGGTCAGGCGACCCAATAGGTTGCGTCCTTCTGCCAGATCGTTGTTTTGGAAGCGCAGCAAGCCCGAGACTTCTCCACCGCCCAGGGTGTTCTCGTCCAGCATCATGCTGTCCCCGTTGCGCGTGATGGCCAGGCGGCTTTTCAAGGTATCGCCAAAGTCGTCGGGAACAATGGAGACGGGCGCCACTTCGACGCCCAGCACCAGCGCCTGGCTGCCGCCAATAAAGATACCCAACGTCCCGTCATCCGCCGGAATGGAGGTCGTCTGCACGAACTGGTTCAGGTCGCGAATCAGTTGCTCGCGCCGGTCCAGCAGGTCATTTGGCGGTTGGCCATTGCCTTGCGCGCGAGAAATTTGTTCGTTGACGTCGGCAATGTTGCGCGCCAGGGTGTTGATCGATGTGACTTTCTCAGCGATAGACTGGGCAATGCCGCTTTGCAAGTCGTCCAAACTTTGGGAAGCCGAACGCAGACGGCGCGCCGTTTCGTCAATGCGGGTCAGGGCCACGGTGCGGGCTGTCAGGTCCGTGGGCGCGCTGGCAACGTCCGAAAAGGCGTTGAGCATGTCGTTGATGCTGGCGCCAATGCCGTCGGTACCGCCCTGGAATAAATTGGTGAGCTGCGTCAGGTAGTTGGCGCGCGTGACGTCGGCGGCCTGCGTGGTGCCGGCCAGTGTGCTTTGGCGATTCAAAAACGCGTCGAAATTGCGCTGGATGGTCTGGATTGACACACCCTTGCCCAGATAGCCGCCGCCCGTGAACTGGCCAGCCACGGTTTGCAACACCACTTTCTGCCGCGAATAACCCGCCGTATTGACGTTGGCAATGTTGTTGCCGGTGGTTTGCAAGGCCACGAGGTTGGCCTGCAAGGCCTGTGCGCCAATATTGAGAATGCCCATGAACGCCTCCGTTTACACCTGAACGCGGCGCAGCTGCAGCGTGGTATTGATGGCGCGGCTCAACTTGGCTGCGTACTCGGGGTCGGTGGCATACCCGGCTTTTTGCAAGCCACTGGCGAACGCGTGCGCCGAGGTGGTCTGCGTGCGCACCTTGGCGTAGCGTGGGCTCTCCGAGATCAGGCGCGCGTAGTCCTTGAAAGAGTCTTCGTAAGAATCGTAGGCACGAAACCGCGCCACTTGTTTTTGGGCCACTCCGTTCACGTATTCTGTGGTGGTGACCTCGGCCACCTTGCCGGTCCAGCTGGCGCCCGCCTTGATGCCAAACAGGTTGTGCGAGGTGGCGCCACCCTTGACCTTGATCTCAAATTTGCCCCAACCCGTTTCATGGCCTGCTTGACCCAGCATGAAGCTGGCCGGAATGCCGGTGGCTTTTTCCACGCGGCTAGCCGTGTCGGAATGTTGTCGGACAAAGTTTCCCTGGGTCTCCGTAGGGGGGCGCTTGGTTTTGACCGGGGTGATCTTGGCGTCCAGGCCAAGGTCGGTAGTGGCCCGAACTTTTGCGGGCTCGCTGCCTGTGCTGGCTGGCGGTGGGGCACTGCCGGGCATGGTGACGCCCATTTGGCGTGCCAATTGCTGGGCAATCATGTCTGAGAGACCGCCGGGTTGCCCCGACATCTGCACCGCAAGTTGCTGGTCCAACAGGTCGGTGCCCAGGTCGCTGCCGGGGTTGTCCAGCAGGCCGGACTTCTCGGTTGCGTCGCGCATGCTTTTCACCAGCTCGCGCATGAACAAGGACTCAAACTGTTTGGCCGTTTCCTTGATGGTTTCGGGCGTGGCCTTGCCAGCGTCGAGCTTGAGAGCGTTGAGCGATTGGCTGTCCGCAGCCAGACCCCGGGATGCGCCGACGGAGCTGCTCAGCGAAGAAGTGCCGTAAATGGATCCAAAGCTCATGTCAGATCACCTCCAGCTCCGCATTCAGGGCGCCTGCCGCCTTGATGGCCTGCAGGATGGCCAGCAAGTCTTGGGGCGTGGCACCCAGCGAATTCAGCGCCTTCACCACATCGGTGAGTTGGGCTGCAGCGGGAATTTGGATCAGCTTGCCGGGTTCCGACTTGATGTCGATGTTGGATCGTTCCGTGACGACCGTCTGACCGCCCGACAAAGGGCCAGGCTGGCTGACCACGGGCGTGCTGGAAATGCTGATGGACAGGTTGCCGTGTGCAATGGCGCAGGGCCCCAGGGTGACGGCCTGGTTGAGAACAATGGATCCGGTGCGCGAGTTGATGATGACTTTGGCCGCGGCAACGGATGCTTCTATGGGCAACTCTTCCATCTCGGCAATGAAGTTCACCCGTTCATTGGGATCGCCCGGAGCCTTCACTTGTACCGTCCGGCCATCCTGGGCCTGGGCAACGCCGTTGCCAAATTTGCGGTTGATGGCCTGGGCAACTTTGCGTGCAGTTTGGAAGTCAGAGGAGTTCAGGCTCAGGCTGATACTGTCGCCCTCTTGCAAGGTGGTGGGCACAGCCCGTTCGACCTGGGCGCCATCGGGGATGCGCCCTACGCTGAGGTGGTTCACCGTGACTTTGCTGCCGCCCGCAGCAGCTCCGGCGCCGGCCACGATCAAGTTACCTTGGGCAAGGGCATAGACCTCGCCATCAACGCCCTTGAGCGGGGTGGAAATGAGGGTCCCACCCTTCAGTGACTTGGCGTTACCCAAGGATGAAACGTTGATGTCCAGCGGCTGCCCGGGGCGGGCAAATGCGGGGAGCTGGGCGGTGACCAGCACCGCCGCCACATTTTTCATCTGCAACTGGGCAATTTGCGCGGCGGGCAAGGTCAAGCCCAGTTGTTTCATGTAATTGGCCAAGCCCTGCGAGGTATAGGGCATCTGGGTGGTCTGGTCGCCGGTGCCGTCCAGCCCCACGACCAAGCCAAAACCGGTGAGCTGGTTGCTGCGTACACCCTCAATAGCGGCTACTTCCTTGATGCGGGTGGTGGCCAGGGTGCTTCCGCTGGCTGCCACCAAGAGCGCCAGGCACAAACCGCTGAGCCAGTGGCGGCTGAGGGTTGTGGGGTTGGAGGTCGTGTGTGTCATGTGCGGAGTAGGTAGCGGGGAAGGCCCGACCGGACCTATTACCCCTCGGCACAATTCTGGAGAACTTTAGAAAGGGCTAAAGCTTAAAAAGAAACGGGATAACCAGCCAACTGTTTGCGCTTCGCCCTGCGCGCCACGGCCCTTGGACTCCACGCGCACATTGGCCACCTGCAGCGAGCTGATGATGTTGTTGGGCTGCAGCATGCGCGGGTTGACGGTGCCGGTGAAGCGCATCACGTCCACGTTCTGGTTGACACCTATCTGCTTCTCACCTGCCACGACCAGATTACCGTTGGGCAAGACTTCAATGACCGTGGTGGAAATGGAGCCGCTAAATGTGTTGGCGGCCTCCGTGCCGCCCTTGCCCGAGAAGTCGTTGTTGGTCTTGGCTGACATCTCCAGGTTTCTCAGGTCGGGTCCCAAGATGCTGGGTATCGGGGGCGTGGTGACGCTGGAATCGATGGAGCTGTTGCGGTTGACTGTGGACTTGGAGACCTGGCTCGCGGCCAGGCTTTCCACTATCTGCACCGTCACGATGTCGCCCAGGGTGCGGGCGCGGCTGTCTTCGAAAGCTGGGCGGTAGGAGGCCAGCTGAAACAAGCTCCCTTTGGCTGACGGGGGCTGGGGCGCATTGGCGGCGGCAATCACCTCGGGCTTGGGCGCGGCGAAATCGACCACGGCTTTGGGCGGAAGTGCTTGGCAGGCGGTGAGTCCCAGGGCGCTGGCAATAATGAGATAGAAACTGCCTTTCCCCCTTATGCCAGTTGCGCAAGCAGCTATTTTTTTCATAGCAAACCTCACAGTTGTCCGAGTTTTTGCAGCATCTGGTCCGAGGTCTGGATGGCCTTGGAGTTCATTTCATAGGCACGTTGGGTCTGAATCATCGTCACCAGTTCTTGCACGACATTGACGTTGGAGGTCTCTACAAAGCCCTGCAGCACCGCACCCAGGCCGTTGGAGTTGGGTACGCCGGCATTCGGCTGGCCTGAAGCGGCGGTTTCCTGGTAGATGTTCTGCCCTTTGGGCTCCAGGCCAGCTGGGTTAATGAAACTGGCGGTGGTGATGTTGCCAACAGCTTGCGGGGCGGTGGTGCCTGGAACGGACGCGGAAACCGTGCCGTCCTGCGCAATCGACACGTTGGTGGCATTGGCCGGTACGGTGATGCCCCCTTGCACCAGCAGACCCGATGAGGTGACCATGCGACCCTGGTTGTCCAGCTGGAAGGCGCCGTCTCGGGTGTAGCCGGTGGTGCCATCTGGCATGGTGACCTGAAAGAAGCCATTGCCCTGGATGGCGACATCCAGATTGTTGTTGCTCTGTTGCAGGTTGCCTTGCGAGAAGGTGCGGCTGGTGGCCACGGTGCGCACGCCCAGCCCGATCTGCAGGCCGGTGGGCAAGGTGGACTGTTCCGCGTTGTTGGCGCCAACTTGGCGCAGGTTTTGGTACATCAGGTCTTCGAAGACCGCATGGGCTTTCTTGAAACCGTTGGTGGAGACATTGGCCAGGTTGTTGGAGATCACGTCCAGCTGCATTTGCTGGGCTTCCATGCCGGTTTTGGAGATCCAAAGTGAGTTGATCATGGTGTATTTTCTCGGGGTTTAACCTTGCAGGCTCAACAGTTGGCCTGCTGAACGGTCGTTGGATTCTGCGGTTTGCATCAAGCGCATCTGCGCTTCAAACTGGCGCGCAGTTTGGATCATGCCGACCATGGATTCAATGGCGTTCACGTTGGAGCCTTCCAGTGCGCCAACCTGCAGGCGCGCGGTGTCTTCGTTGTTGAGGGCGTCGCCCGACAGGGTACGAAACAAGCCATCGTCGCCACGCTTCAGCGGGTCTTCACCGGTGGGCACCACCAGCTTGAGCCGGCCAATCACGTTGGCCGGTTGACCAGCCACTTTGGCGCTGATGTTGCCGTCATGGCCGATGCTGATTTCAGCGCCGGCCGGCGACGTAATGGCGGCCCCATCGCTGGATAGCACCTGGCGGCCGTTGCCGGTAATCAGGGTGCCGTCGGTGGCCACTTCAAAGTTGCCGTTGCGGGTGTAAGCCTCGGCGCCATCTTGGCCCTGTACCGCAAACCAAGCGTCACCCATGGCCATCGCGTCCAGGCTGCGCCCAGTGCGCTGGGCAGGGCCGGGCAGGTTGAGATGGCCAGACGTTGCTTCTACGGCAAACACACGGGTGGTTGCGCCCTCGCCGCGCAACGGTACTGCGCGGTAAGTGGCCAGTTGTGCCCGAAAGCCGTTGGTCGACACGTTGGCCAAGTTGTTGGACAGGACGGCCTGGCGGCTGGCGGCCGCGGTGGCGCCCGTCATGGCGGTGTAAATCAGGCGGTCCATGGTGGTTTACCTTGTTAACGCAGGTTGACCAGCGTCGACATGACTTGGTCCTGCGTTTTGATGGTTTGCGCATTGGCTTGGTAGTTGCGCTGCGCGGTCATCATGTTCACCAGTTCCGCCGTGATGTCCACATTCGACTCCTCCACCGAGCCGGCACGAGTTTCACCAAATTTGCCGACGGCGGGCCTCCCAAGGACCACGGGACCGGATTTGAAGGTTTCCAAAAACTCCCCGCCGCCCACGGGTGCCATGCCCTGCAGGTTGCGGAAGTCCCCCAGCGCGATCATGCCGCCAGTCTTCAGGGTTTGCCCGTTGGAGTAGCTGGTGCTGATCACGCCTTTGCCGTCGATGGACAGACTGGTGAATTCGCCCGCTGCATAGCCGTCCTGGGAGAGGTTGGTCACGCTGAAAGCCGCGCCAAACTGGGACACGCCACTCAGGTCCACCGTGATGGGCCCCGGAATCCGCCGGATGCCGCCCACAATGGTTGTTTCGTTGGGGTTGTTGGATGGAATGGTGCTGCCGGGAATCGTCAACCCGAATCCTGTGCCCAAGACAGGGCCGGCAATCGCCCCTGTCGCGGTAAACGTGATGACGCCCACAGGAGCAGGGCTGGTCAGGTCGGTATAGACGTTCCACGAGTTGGCAACAGTGTCGGTCTTTTGAAAGAACAAGTTGGCCGACGAGGCCACGCCCTGCGCATCGTAGACACTGATAGACGTGCCGTAAGTAGAGCGGGGCGCTGGCGTGACACCTGCTGCGATGGACTGGGTGGCATCCCTGGCACGGGCGTCCAGGTTGAACTCCGCCGTAATGGCGGTGCTGGGCCGTGCCGGGATGGGAGCGCCAGTGGGCAACACCAGCCGTTGCGGTGTGATACTGGTGGCAGTACCTGTGTTGTCGGTGGGGTAACCCATCACCGCTGCGCCGGTGTTGGTAATCAGGTTGCCGTCTTTGTCCAGCTTGAAAGTGCCGTCCCGTGTGTAGGCGGTCGTACCATCGGTTTTGGTTACCTGAAAGAAGCCGCCTCCGTTGATGGCCACGTCCAGGCTATTGCCCGTGATGTTGATATTTCCTTGCGAGAACTGCTGCGCAATGGCCGCTGTGGCGGCTCCAATACCGGCGGAGTTGGAGCCGCCCGTACCCAGTGAGCCCGCCACCAGCTCGGAGAATTCGTTGCGCGAAAATTTAAATCCCACAGTGCTGGAGTTGGCAATGTTGTTCCCAATGACGTCGAGGCTTTTGCTCGATACATTGAGCCCGGAGAGTCCTGTTTGAAAGCTCATGGCGTGGTCCTGGTGGGTGGCAAGTTAAAGAATGGCCTTGACGGCGTCGTAAGCGACCGTCGCGCCGCTCTTGAGTGTGAGGTTCAGACCGCCGGCTCCGGTGCTTACCGAGTCAATGGTGCTGCGGGTCAGGGGTGTGACTTCGACGGCCTTGCCGCTTAGCGTTGCCGTGACTTTGAAAACCGGCTTTGCGGTTCCGGTATAGCTGCTGGCATCCCACTCAAAATTGTGGCGCCCTTCCGTTTTCGCTCCAAGCGGGATGTTTTCCAGCACTTGGCCACCCGGCGTCAGCACCTGTACCGTGACCTTGTCAGCCGCACCTGCCAGCTCCAAGCTGCCTTTGCCAACCCCAGCCGTGACCGACAACGCATTGCCCTTGGTGAGCACCTCGCGGCCCACCATGGTGGCGCCTTGCAGTACCTGCATCGATGAAAACTGGGTGGCCATGGATTTCATGGTCGCGTTGAGTTCCTGGATGCCGGACACCGTGTTGATCTGCGCGATCTGGCTGGTCATCTGGGCGTTGTCCATGGGGTTCATGGGGTCCTGGTTGTTGAGCTGGGCGACCAAGAGTTTGAGGAAGCGGTCGGTTTGCTCTTGCGGGCTGGTTTGTGCACTGGACAGGTTGGGTGCGCTGGTCGAACTGGTATTGCTTACGCTGGTAGCCATGGCGTGAGTCCTTCAGGTTATTGACCCATTTGGAGTGTCTTGAGCAGCAGTGTTTTTGCTGTGTTCATGACTTCCACGTTGTTTTGGTAGGACCTCGACGCCGAGATCATGTTCACCATTTCTTCCACCGGATTCACATTCGACTGCGTGACATAACCCTCTGCGTCGGCGGACGGATGGGTGGGGTTGTGCAGGCGTTTGAGCGGCTCGTTGCTCTCCTTGATGGAGCTCACCTTCACACCGGAGGACGCATCCGACCCCATGGGGACGGTCTCGAAGACAACCTGGCGGCTTTTGTAGCCTTGGCCATCGGGGCCTGCGATCGCATCGGCATTGGCCAGGTTGCTGGCGACGACGTTGAGCCGCTGGGATTGAGCGCTGACCGCACTGCCAGACACATTGAAGATGGAAAACATGGACATCGGGATGCTCCTTACTCGGTTTCAGGGCTATTGGCCCTGGATAGCACTCAAGATCGTTCTGGAAGAGCCGTTAATGAATCGCAGGGTCGCCTCATAGCGCACCGAGTTGTCAACGAAGTTGGCACGTTCGCGGTCCAGGTCCACGCTGTTCCCGTCCATGGCCGGTTGTGATTGCACGGTGTAGTCGAGCCTGGGTTCGCCATTTGCGCCAAAGCCTTGGATATTGGGCAGCGGAATGTGGCGGGAATTCGTCGTGCCATCGTTGGCCAGGTGCGCCGAAGAACTGGTAGTCAGGCGCACGCCTTGGCTGTTTCCAAGGGCTTCGTTCATGGCCTGCTTGAAGTCAATGTCGCGGCCGGAGTAGCCGGGTGTGTCTGCATTGGCGATGTTGCTGGCAATGACGCGTTGGCGCTCTGCGCGCAGCACCAGAGCTTTCGATTGAAAGTCCAGAGCATTGGTCAAATTGGCAATCATGGGCTACCTCGGCTGATGGGCGCCCAGTTCCGATAGAGACTAAGGAATGAGGGCGTGCGGCAATTATGGGAAAAGCTTTAATTTTTGAGCCTTGGAATAGCGGGGTGAATGGCTTGTATTTGGCGGGTTTGGGCGGAATGAGGACTGCCTATAGTTGACCCAACTTTGGAGTGCTGCCATGTTTCCGTGCTTGCCATCTGCGCGTTTGCTGCCCCGCTGGGTGCGGACGGGCGCGGTGTTGGCCGTTTTGACGACCGCTTCGGTGGCCTGGTCTCAGGAAATGGCGCATGAGGAATTGCAATTGCTTGCACAGCGCTGGGTTCGCGATGCGGTGGCCAAGACCAGTGCGGATAACCCGGCTTTGCGAATGGAGGCAACGGTGGGTGCATTGGATGGCCGCCTGCGGCTTGCGGTGTGCGGGAATGTTGAACCCTATGTGCCGGCGGGTGCCCGCTTGTGGGGTCGCAGTCGCGTGGGCTTGCGCTGTGTAGATGGAATGGGTCGATGGAACGTGTCGATGCCCGTAGTGGTCAAAGCAGTGGGGCCGGCTTGGGTGGTAAAAAATCCAGTGGCGGCGGGCGCCATATTGGCAGCGTCCGATGTGGTCGAAGCTGAAGTCGATTGGGCGGAAGAGCCCGCATCAGTGCTGCAGGACCGTACGGTTTGGGTGGGGCAAACTGCCAGTCGTTCGCTGAACACGGGCCAAGCCTTGCGCCAAGGCATGGTCAAACCAACGCAGGTTTTTCAGGCGGGAGCCTCCGTCCGTGTGGTTGCCCAAGGGCGGGGTTTCCAGGTTTCTGGCGATGCACTGGCTTTGTCGGTTGGCGTCGTGGGGCAAACGGCCCGGGTCCGGATGGACAATGGACGGGTTGCGTCGGGCACTGTGCTGGATGTTCGTACAGTCAAAATAGACCTTTGAACTTGGTTTTTCGTGCAAAGAACTCTAAAGTCCGTCATGATCGAGTCGATAACTACCCCACGAGGCTGCGCTTATCGCGGCTTTGGAGAATGCGATGAAAATTGGTCAACCCTCAGATATTCCCTCGTCCGTCCCGTCCACGGTGACTGCTGCTGCCTCAAAGGCAGCACAGAACAGCAGCGCCAGCACGGCTGCAGTCGCCAGCGCGGCCGAAGGCACGCGATCTGCGGGGGTGGCAGTCACCGTATCAACCTTGGCGCGTGCCTTGGAGAAACCCGAACGCAGCGACGCAGCCGATGTGGACTCCCAGAAAGTGGCTTCTGTCAAGGCGTCCATCGAAGACGGGACGTATGTGGTGAACGCCGAGGCAATTGCCGACAAGCTTCTTTCCAACGCGCAGGAACTGTTCAGCCGTACAGTGCGGTAATCCACGCCTGCGCACTTTCTACAGTGCGGAGGGTTCGGGATGAATGAAGAATTAGCCCAATTGCGGTTTGCTGCGCTGGAGCAGCAATTTGGCGCTGTTGCGACAGCGCTTTGCGAGGGTGACACGTCGCAACTCGAGTCTCTCAGTCGTCAATTGCAGCAAATGACCGTCGAGTTTGCGCAAGAGGTGGAGGCCTTCTCCGCGCAGGCGGGGGTGTCATCTACCCAGTTGCGCCGAATCAAAGCGCTGTGTCAAGGTTTCCCGGTGTTGCGCGAGACGCTGCAGCGTCGCCAAGCACTGGTAAGCCAGGCCTTGATGGTTGCAGTGCCGGCTACTCAAAACCAAACCTACTCCGTCTCCAATACCGGGCCCTTCGGCGCTGGCCCCAAAGCATCAGGGCGTATTCAGAGCTTTTCCGCCTGAAAGGCCGCAACAATTGGCTTCAGTGTGACCGCATCTTGGCCCTTAAGCGGGCTATGGATTGGCTATGCAGTTGGCAAATCCGAGACTCGGTCACCTCCAATACAGCCGCAATTTCTTTCAGATTCATGTCTTGCTCGTAGTACATGCTCATGATGAATTGCTCCCGCTCAGGCAGGGATTTAATGGCGGCAACCAGAGACGCGCGCAAACGCATGTCTCGCAACAGGTTGAGTGGGTCGGCGTCGCTGTCGGATACATGGCGGTCCAAAAACGTGTCATCGTCTTCATTGCGCCGCGCCATGTCTTCGAGGTAGACCAGCTGGGTGCCACGCACCTTGCCTAACAGGCTTTGATAGTCGGCAAGGGTCATGCCGAGTTCGGCCGCAATTTCTGATTCCACAGGACTTCGGCCCAACACATGCTCCAGCTTGCGCATGGCGACTTCAATTTCCTTTTGGCTCTTGCGGGAACCACGTGACATCCAGTCGTTTTCTCGCAATTCATCGAGCATGGCACCCCGTATACGCTGGGTGGCGAAGGTCTCGAACTGCACGCCTTGAGAAGCTTCAAAGCGTGTCAGTGCATCCGTGAGTCCGATCAAACCCACTTGAATCAGATCGTCAACCTCCACGCTGGCAGGCAACTTGGCCATCATGTGGTGGGCCAAGCGGCGCACCAATGGCTGGTACTGCTTGATCAATGCAGTCCGGTCCAGTTGTCCTTTGGCGGAGTACATCAGTGTGCTCCCGTGTGCTGTAAGTGCCGTGCCAAGGGTGCGTAGGGGCGGTGCGCGGATGACCAACTGCTTTCCAGCGGCAAGGCGTTCTCGAGCAGACTCAGAGCAAGCCTGCCAACGCTGGCGGAGGGCCGCTCATCGGTATTCGTGACACTGACGTTGAGGGCATTCACTTGGTAATTCAAAAAAAACTTGGCGCAATTGGCCAGGCTGTTGGGCATGCGGTTCGGCTCGTGCAGTGGAGGGGCTTGCACATTGTCTACCACATTGACAATAGTAGGCTCCAGCGTGCCTTTGAGCAACAGGCGTTTGAGCGCCAAATAACTGGTCAGCAGAGATGTTTTTGCATCTGACACCGCTAACACGGGTCGTACGCTGCTGCCGCGCAGCAATTGGGCCAGCGTTTGCGCCGTGCTGTAAACCAGTACAACGCTGTCTTGCGAGAAGAGGTTGCCGGTATCCGCTAGCGAATGAAGTCCGGTGGTCCTGCCACTGGCCAACGTTTGCAGCCCCAGCCTAGCGGGAAGGATCGCCCACGAGGGGGCGTCGGTAGCGCCGGAGGACGCCATCGAATAATCCAATAACTGAGCCAAACCGGGGTTTTCAGGTGTTTCCAGTACCGTGCCATCCAGCACAGTGACCGGGGTGCCAAATCCAACCAACGCGGTACACAGCTGAAGTAGCAGCGGCAGCTCCACTTGCTCGTCGCCATGGCTGACCATCGCTACCAGTTTGGGGTAGTGCGAGACGGCCAAGTCCAGCAGGCCCGCCGCCTGGTTGATGGGGTGATCAAGCATCAATGCGCCCCTCACTGGTCGCGGAGGTGCTGGATTGGCTGAAGAAGAAATTCAGGTCACTGGCTTTGGGGTCGTACGGGGACACGCCCGCCGTGCGCATCGACAAGCGCACCAGTTTTGTCGCAACTGCGGGTTCCCAGTCTTCGGGCACCCGTTGGCCGTTGGTGACGCCGCGCAATGTCAGTTGGTGCCGGATCACCGCGTCAATGGCAGGGCCCAGTTTGACTGCTTCATCCGTCTTGGACAAGATGGCTTGCTGTGGCATGGGTGTCTTGAAACAACTGACGGCTTCGTCAAGCGTGTCGCCATGGCCTCCCGCGTTAAGAACGAGCAGGCGTTTGATTTTTGGCAGGTCCAGTAACTCCATCAACTCGCGCTTGCGCGGGTCACGCGGGGCAATTCCGGTGGTGTCGATCAAGACCATCTTCTTGTTTGCCAGCAAACCCAGCAGGTCTTGCAAGGCGGCCTTGTCATGGGCTAGGTGGGCGACCACCCCAAGCATTTTGCCGTAGGCGCGCAATTGCTCATGGGCCCCAACACGGTAGGTGTCCAAGGTAATCAGGCCCACGCTGCCGGGGCCATGGTGGCGTGCACACAAGCCGGCGAGCTTGGCCGTTGTTGTCGTTTTTCCCACACCGGTGGCACCTATCAAGGCAAACACGCCACCTTCATCATGCAGGGCAGGGCTGTTGGCATCCGTGCGCAGGTTGCGCTCCAGTACATCCATGATCCAGCGCATGGACTCGGCGGCGTCCATATCTTCTGGCATGCGCTCGAGAATCGTGCGCGACAGAGTGGGGGAATAACCCGCGCGAATCATCTTGAGCATCAAGTTGGATTGAATCGGGTTTTGCCGTGCCTGCCCCAGCCAGTTCAGCGTATTGAAACGATCTTCAATCAGCTCCTTCATGGCGTGCAGTTCATCCATCATGTTTTTTGAATTGGGCGGGGCAGCCGCAAAGCTCGGCGGCTTGCGTACCGGCACAAGCTTCGGTGGCACGGCGGCCTCCATATCCATGGGGATGCGCTTGAGGATGGGTGCAGGCGGAGATACTGCAGGTGGCGGCAGCGGAGTGCCCGGGGTCGGGTTCTGCGTCGCGTCGTGCCGGCGTCGCAACATACGCTCCCGCACGTAGTCTTGGAACGACAGCGTGCTCATCGCCAGTTGCTCTGCATCGTCTTCGACTTTGCTTGCCACTTCCTGGTAGCTGGGTGCAGTGCCTTGACGAGCCGAAGACTGTTGCTTGCGTGCTTGGTCGTCTGCGTTACGGTCCAGCATCGCCAGGGCGTCTTCTGCGGTAGCGACCACTTCCACACCATGCTCCGTGGGGCGATTGGACAGTATCAACGTGCCTTCTCCAAACGTCTGGCGGGCTTTTGCAAGGGCTTCGCGGGAGGTGGCTGCGGTAAAGCGTTGGATGTTCATGGTAGTGCGCCTCTCAAAATCGGGCCGATGCGGATCGTATGGGTTTCAGGTATTTCGCTATGGGCCAGCACTTGCAAGCGGGGCGCCATACGCCGCACCAGCCGTGCTATGGAGCTCCGGATCTGGTCGGGCACCAGCAGACAGGCCGGCACACCGATTTCTTCCTGCTTCAGTGCAGTCTCCGCAGCAGTGCGGGTCAGCATGTCCGCGACGCCGGGGTCCAGAGCGGGGCCAGAGGCACCACCGAGGGCCTGGATCAGCAGGCGTTCAAGTCCGGGGTCAATCGCAATCACATTGAGCTCCCGGGTTGGCCCGTAGATCTGCTGAACGATGGCCGGCGACAGCGCTACACGCACCCGGCGCGCCAGCTCTGCTGGGTCTTGGGTGGCAGTTGCGTGTTCGGCGATGGATTCGATGATGGTGCGGATATCGCGGATATGGACCGATTCGTCCAACAGCAATTGCAGCACTTTCTGGAAGACCGCCACTGAAACCATCTTGGGAACGACTTCTTCAATCAGTTTGGGTGCAAGCTTGGCCACGTGGTCCACGAGTTGTTGTGTTTCTGTCCGGCTGAGCAACTTGGCGGCCTGGACTTGCATCAAGTGTGACAAGTGGGTGGCCATCACAGTCTCGGAATCAACCACCGTAAACCCGGCCATTTGGGCTGTTTCCTTCTGGTGCTCGTCAATCCAGTGTGCGGGCAAGCCAAAAGCCGGGTCGGTGGTGGCCGCACCTATCAAGGGCGTGGTGATGCCACCGGGGTTGATCGCCAAGAACATGCTGGGGAATGCCTCGCCCTCACCCACAATGACCCCACGCAGCGTGATCCGGTAGGCACTGGGTTTGAGTTCAAGGTTGTCACGCACATGAACCGCAGGGGGCAAGAAGCCCACTTCCTGGGCAAATTTGCGCCGGACTCCTTTGATGCGGTTGAGCAGGTCGCCCTGGCGCGTTTTATCCACCAAAGCAATCAGGCGGTAACCGAGCTCCAGACCTAACTGGTCCACGGGTTGCAGGTCGTCCCACGAAGCCTCGCCGTCGCTCACCGGGGCGGGAGCCAGAGCCAGGGGGTCAGCAGGCAAGGGCTTGTGGGCCAGCACCCACGCACCGTAGCCAATCACTGCAGCAATGCTCAGGAAGACCGCATGCGGCATATTGGGGATGAGGCCCAAGATGAGCATGATGACCGCCGTAACACCCAGGACTTGGGGTGACACAAACATCTGCCCCATGATCTGTTTGCCTATGTCTTTGTCCTTACCCACGCGGGAAACCACCATGGCAGCAGCCACTGAAATGAGCAGCCCGGGAATCTGAGCAACCAGCGCATCACCAACTGCAAGCAAGATGTAGGTGTTAGCGGCCTGGCTTGCACTCAGATCATGCTGCAGTATGCCGATGGCGAATCCACCAAAAATGGTGATCAGCAGAATCAAAATGCCGGCGATCGCATCCCCACGGACGAATTTGGATGCGCCGTCCATGGAGCCGAAAAATTCGGCTTCTTCTGCGATTTCAGCGCGGCGGCGCTTGGCTTCTTTTTCGTCAATCAGGCCGGCATTCAGGTCCGCGTCTACGGCCATTTGTTTGCCTGGCATCGCGTCCAGCGTGAACCGTGCGGACACTTCTGCAATGCGCTCTGAGCCTTTGGTCACCACCACAAAGTTGATGACCACCAGAATCGCGAACACGATCAGGCCCACTGCAAAGTTGCCACCAATCAAGAAATGACCGAAGGCCTCAATCACAGCGCCCGCTGCTCCGGGGCCTGTGTGGCCTTCGAGCAGCACCACGCGGGTGGATGCCACGTTGAGCGACAGGCGCATCAGGGTCGTGAGCAGCAGCACGGATGGGAAAGCCGCAAAGTCCAGGGGGCGAACCATGTAGGCGGCCACCATCATCACCATCAAGGCAACCGCGATGTTGATGGTAAAAAATGTGTCCAGAAGCCAAGTGGGAAGTGGCAACACCATCATGGCCAATATGGCAACAACCAGAATAGGAGCCGCAGCCCCCTGGAGGGCGGAGGAGTTGCTGCCTAGCCAACGGCGGATCGATTGGAGCTGGGCGTTCATGCGGAGGCCGCCTTCAGGGTTTTAGACTGGGGATCGAGCTCTGGAGGAACTTGGGGTTGGGGCACCTCCTGCGGCATGCTGCCCTCGCCACGCAAGGCTGCACGCAGTCGGTAGACATAGGCCAGTACTTGGGCCACGGCGGTGTACAACGCAGAAGGGATGTCCTGATCCAGCTCTGCATTGGCATACAGTGCACGCGCCAACATGGGCGATTGCAGCACCGGCACTGCGTGTTGTTTGGCCACGTCACGAATGCGCATGGCCAGCAGGTCCGCCCCTTTGGACACCACGCGCGGAGCCCGCATGGTTTTTTCGTCATAACGAATGGCCACCGCAAAGTGGGTGGGGTTCATCACCACGAAGTCTGCCTTGGGAACCGCATTCACGCTGCTCCTCTGCGCTAACTCCCGCTGCTTCTGGCGCATCTTGCCCTTGAGCTCCGGGTTGCCGTCGGACTCCTTGTTTTCCTCTTTAACCTCTTGGTAGGACATCTTCATCTGGTCCTTGTGCAAAAAGCTTTGCAAAGGAACATCCACCATGGCAGCTAGCAATACCACAAGAAGCAGCAAGCCGACGCCACTGGTGATCCACTGCGCCATATGGACGATGGCGGATTCTGACGGTTGGCGTAGAAGAGCCGCCATGCTTTGGAAACCTGTGCTCAAGAACCAAGCAGCGATGGCAAACAAGACGCCCGTGATCAACAGCATCTTCAGCGTGTCGAGCAACTTCTTTTTTGTGAACATGTTGGCCAAACCGGAAAGCGGGTTGAGGCGGCTGAGGTCTGGCATCAGGGGTTTGAGGCTGTTGACCCAGCCACCTGATGCCACTGCAGCCAAAATAGCAGCCGTGATGATGATGGCTGCAAAAGCTACGCAGGCCGCTACGCCAATGACCGAGGCATCGCCCAGGCGCTGCAACATGCTGCCGGTGCGTTGAACTGTCGCAGCATCAAAGGACAATTGCTGCCCCATGCTGTATTTGAGGTGATCAAAGAGAATAGGGGTCAGCACCAACACTGCGACAGCGCCGGTACCCAAGACCGCCAAGTGTCCTAGGTCTTGGGAGCGCCCCACCTGGCCGTCGTCACGCGCTTTCTCGAGTTTGCGTTCTGAGGCGGGTAAGTTGCGGTCTTGACTGCCTTGGTCCATGGTAAAGAAGCTCTAGAGTTCTTACCATTGTCGCAACCGACCCCTCTAACTAAAGTGCGAAAAGCAGGGCGATTCGCCGCCTTATCAAGATAGTTTTAGAAACCCAAACTGGCCAACAAATCGTCGACTTGTGACTGGTCGGTTACCACTTCTTGGTAAGCTTGGCCGTCTACCACCGGTCCGGCTAGGGCCGGGGTGTAGGCTGCCCCGCCACCTGCCGCCAACTTGGCGTCAGCCGGTGCCGTTTGCAGCAACAACAAGACCAATTGTTCTTCGATAGTGGCCGCCAGTGTCACCACTTTGGCGATGACCTGCCCGGTTAGGTCGTGAAAGTCCTGCGCCATCATGATTTCGGTCAGGTGGCTGTCCACTTTTTGGCTGGACTGTTCGACGTCGGTGATGAAATTCATCACGTGGCCTTTGGCAACAGCTGCGACCGGGTCCTTGACGATAAGCGCCCCGATGCGCCGGGTTTCTGCCGCAATATGGTCGTGCTGTGCTTTGGCTTGGTCTACATGGTTTAAGACCTTCTCCGCAGCTTGCCCGGTAAGTCTGGCAATGTAGGAAAGACGGCTTTTGGCATCCGGCAGTTCACCCGCCCAGTCCTTGACTTTCTCGGCCAAACCCAATCCATTTAGGGAGTCGTGCAATTGGCGGGTCAGCGCGCCAAGCTGCAGGTGAACTTCGTTAGTAGAGAGTGCGTTTTGCTGCAGGGGAGAATCAGACATGGCTACTTCAAACCCATCTTGGTCAAAATGTGGTTGACTTTGTCTTCCAGCGTTGCCTTGGTGAAAGGTTTGACAATGTATCCTGCCGCACCTTGTTGGGCAGCCAGTACGATGTCTTCTTTGCGCGCTTCAGCTGTCACCATAAGCACCGGAATGTGCTTGAGTTTGTCGTCCTTTTTGACCTCTGCCAGCAACTGGAAGCCATTCATGTTTGGCATATTGATGTCGCTGACAATAAAGTCAAAGCTGCTATTGCGCAGCTTTTGAAGCGCAGCTACGCCGTCTTCGGCCTCGTCAGCGTCTGCATAGCCGCTCTCTTTAAGCAAATTGCGCACGATTCGCCGCATTGTGGAGAAGTCATCAACGATAAGGAAGCGCAATTCTTTGGACATAGATAACCTTTAACCAGGCGATTTTCGAATTTCTGCAAGTATGACGCAAATTTTGCGTGGTCTGGCCCCTGATTCTGCCTAGGGTTTGGTGGCGTTGCTAGTGCTTTCTGCACTAGTTTCGAGGGTAACGGTTTTGTTGCCCAGCAGTCGCTCCTCCGCTTCTTTGGTCATAACCAAAATGCTGATACGCCGATTACTGGGCGCAAGGGGGTTGTCTGGCTCCAGCGGCAGACTGGACGCCATGCCTACGACCCGCGCCAACTTGCTTTCGGGCATACCGGCGGCAATCAATTCGCGGCGAGATGCGTTGGCCCGGTCAGCAGACAGTTCCCAGTTGCTGTAGCCCCGTGCGGCGTTGCCATAGGCCTGGCTGTCGGTATGGCCATCCAAGCTGATTTTGTTGTCCACATCCAGCAATGCACGCCCGATTTCGGCCAATATTTCACTCATATAGGGTTTGACGGAGGCGCTGCCGCTGTCAAACATGGGGCGGCGTTGGTCATCCACAATTTGGATTTGCAAGCCGTCCGGCGTAATTTCCAGCTTGATTTGTGAGCTGAACTCTGCCATTTTGGCGTTGTTGGAGATTGCCGCAGCAATTTTGGCTGCCAGTGTGGCCAAGTCTTTTGCGTCCTTTTTTGCGCGCTCAACCTTTGCTTGGTCACCCGACATTTTCTTCGCTGACTTCTCCTCACCATCGCCACGGCGCGACTGTCCGGCCGATTGGGTCAGGTCGTTGCCGCCCCCAGTGATGACGCTGTTGCTGGCGCCAGCACCTGAGCCACCTTGCATGGCTACCTTGAGTGGGGACTGGAAGTAGTCGGAAATTCCCTTTTTGTCGCCTTCGCTGGTACTGCCCAGCAACCACATGAGCAAAAAGAAGGCCATCATTGCCGTAACGAAGTCGGCGTAAGCGATCTTCCAAGCGCCCCCATGTGCGGAGTGGCCGCCCTTCTTGATCCGCTTGATGATGATCGGCTGGAGTTTCTTGGCGTCTCCTGCCATGCTCAATCACTCCAGCCGTTATTTCTTTTTGACATGCGCCTCCAGCTCTCCGAAGGTGGGGCGCTCCGTGGAATACAGCACTTTGCGGCCGAATTCAATGGCAGTGGAGGGGTTGTAGCCCTGCATGCTTGCCAGCAGTACCGTCTTGATGCACTGGAGCTCTTTGCTGCCCTCTTCCACTTTTTGCTCCAAAAGCCCGGCTAGCGGCTCAGCAAAAGCATAGGCCAGCAAAATTCCGAGAAAGGTGCCCACCAGCGCCGAGCCAATCATGCCGCCCAGAATCGCAGGTGGTTGCCCCACAGAACCCATGGTGTTCACCACGCCCAACACGGCAGCCACAATTCCGAAAGCAGGCAGGCCGCCAGCGACACGCTGGAGGGCCGCTACGGCCGCATGTTCTTCATGGTGGTGGGTTTCGATTTCGGTGTCCATGATGGTCTCGATTTCGTGCGCATTCAAGTTGCCCGACACCATCATGCGGAGGTAATCGGTGACGAACTCGACCACATGGTGGTCCGTTCCTACCGCAGGGTATTTCTTGAAAATTTCTGATTGTTCGGGCTCTTCTACGTCTTTTTCGATGGCCATCAGGCCTTCTTTGCGGGCCTTTTGCAAAATGTCGTAGAGCAGCGCCATCAATTCCATGTAGCGTGCCTTGGTGTATTTGCTGCCCTTGAAGCAAGCTCCCAGGCCTGCCATGGTCTTCTTGATCACCTTCATCTGGTTGTTGGCCACAAATGCGCCGAAAGTGGCACCCCCAATGGCCGCCATTTCGAACGGAAGTGCTTTCAAGATCACGCCGATGTTTCCACCGTGGGCGAGGTACACGCCAAACACGGCAACCATAACGATAAGCCAACCGATGATTACAAACATAGGTGCATTGTGACAGGGAGGCTGGGTACCTCAAGGTGGGAAGAACCGGGCTTATTCAGCCTGTCTCTATCATATCGCTGCAAATAAACCAGATACAAAAATTTTGTCGAATTGGCCTCTGGGCCTTATGAATAAAGCGCTAGCAGCTATAAAATATATAGCAATTAGTGAAGTAATATCCCGCCGGCCGTAGAGCCTTTGCCGGCGCGGGCAGGGGGTGAGCACAGGCCGCACTCGAAATGGCGGGAGTTTTCATACGCCTCCGACACAAAGTGGCCACCGCATTTGGAGCATTTGGTCATGGACAGCATGTGGTTGTCGATGAACTTCACCAGTCGCCACGCGCGCGTAATGGACAGCAAGGGCTCCACGCCGCAAGCCGCGATTTGCTCGGTGTACAAGCGGTAGGCGGTCATGATGGCGTCGATGTCCTCCATGGCGCTCACTTTGGACAGGTACTCGTAAGTGTTTTGAAACAACGAAGCGTGGATGTTCGGCTGCCACGTGAGGAACCACTCGGTGGAGAACGGCAATTGCCCTTTGCTCGGCGACCGACCGGCCACTTCCTTGTACAGGCGCAGCAAGCGCTCGTACGACAGGTTGGTTTCGCTTTCCAGCACCTGCAAGCGGGCGCCAAGCTGGATCAAAGAAACC
Organism: Curvibacter sp.; assembly: GCA_004293725.1. Lineage (GTDB taxonomy): Bacteria > Pseudomonadota > Gammaproteobacteria > Burkholderiales > Burkholderiaceae_C > Allorhodoferax. Next base: position 15,336 of record REAW01000019.1, on the reverse strand, counting down.
GCGCGCTCCACTTGCTTGGAGTCGTTCAAAACACTTTTCTGGGTAGCCATGGTGCTGCTCCTGGGGTGGTGGGGTCAGACGGCTTCGGCAAAACGACCGGCCATCAAAATGCTGGCATGCAGCTTGGTCGTGGCGTCGTTGTCGACTTTGTTCGCATTGTGGTTGGTCAGCAGGTTCCAGACCATGTCGTCGTCCACCCGGAAGCGGCACAACAGCATGTTGGTCGACGCAATGCGCATCACCTGGGCCGGTGACAGCGCGCTGATCATGTTGGCTGCGTCTTCGGACATGCCCAAGCGGAACAGCGCTTCGGCCTTGTCTTGGCGGATCAGGTTCTGGGCCAGCATCAGGTAAGTCGTGTTCGCTTCCCGGATCTGTGCCAGCAGTTGTTCGTTGTTCATGGTCGGCTCCTGTAGGCGGCAATTCATGTGAATCACCATGGAGCGAATTCTGGTTCGAGGCCGTGAAAACTTGAATCGGAAAACCGCTAATCCGCGTGTCAGAAACGCAGCTGCCGACTGTAGGCCAACTTCCTACACGCGCGATTCAAAAAAAGGGTGACCTGCCACACCCAGTCAAAGGGGCGCAGCGAGAAGTGGGAACCGGAATACGTTGTATCGGCCGTTTACGACCCAACTTGAAGTACCAAGACCAACGCTTTGCGCGCACTGAGCCACCACCCGCAGAGGGCGACGGCAAATGCCAGAGGTACGCGCGATTAGCGCTGCAGTAACTGCAAAACCGCCTGCGGCAACTGGTTGGCCTGTGCCACCATGGCTGTGCCAGCCTGTTGCAGAATTTGGGTCCGCGACAGATTGGCCGTTTCCATTGCAAAGTCTGCGTCCTGAATGCGAGAGCGAGATGCGCTCAAGTTTTCGGAGGTCGTCTGCAGGCTGCTAATGGACGTTTCAAAACGCGACTGCAGGGCACCGAACTTGGCGCGTTGCGAGGATATGGTGGCCAACGAAGAGTCCACTGTCGTCAGGGTGCGCGTTGCCGCGTCTACCGTGGAGACATCCATGGTGGCCGCAGCCTGCAGCTCGCTTGCGCCGGTGGTGCCCAAAAAGTAGCTCGCACCGGTTCCGGCAGCGCCAAGTGGCGACCCCACGCTAAAGCTGGAATTGGAGTCCAGCGTGATGGCGCCTGTGATGTAGGCAGTTCCGGCGGCGGCAACTGTGACCGGTGTTCCAGGAATGGCAGCTGCCGGGGGAATGGGCCCTGTCGGTGGGTTGACCACGTTAAAGGAGCCCACTGCCGTGGTGCTGGTGATAAAGATGTCAGCACCAACGTCGTTGGTCAGGGTGATGCCAGTGCCCGCCGTGTTGACTCTGGCGGTAATGCCAGTCTGGGAAGACTTGTCGTTGAACGCAGAGATAGCCTGTGCAAGGCTGTCCACATTGTTCGGCAATGCACCCACGTTAAAGGCCACCGTGACTGGCGTAGTGGCAGGGTTGGTTGACACAATGCTCAGGGAGTAATTTCCGGCGGCAGTAAAGGTGTTCAGGTCTACCGTGGTGCGGGCGGTAGCGCTTACGCCGGTAATGCCCGCTTTGGCATTGATGTTTGCCGCCACTTTTTGCGCGCTGTCTCCCGCCAGCACCGCAACGGTGTCTTGGCCGGTGGAGCCGCTGATGGTGAGGGTGTCAGGAACAATTCCACTGACAGCAGCAGCGGTGGCGATAGTGGGGTTCATGGCAGCACTGGCAGTGCCCAGTGCCAAGTCCCCTGGCCCACCGGTCGTGGCAGCCACGGAAGAACCCAGGCGGTTGTTTCCGTATTTGCTGGTGGTGAAGTTCGCTGTGGTGGCAATGATGGTTTGGTTGGCATTCGCGCCCACCTGGAAGGTAGCGGAGGTGAAGCTGCCATCCAGAATGTTTTGGCCGTTGAACTGGGTCGACTGCGCAATGCGGTTCAGCTCCGCCGTGAGCTGGCTTACTTCCGCGTTCAGGGCAGCGCGGTCACTGGCGGAGTTGGTCGCGTTGGCAGACTGCACCGCCAATTCGCGGATACGCTGCAAAATGCTCGAAGAGCTGCCCAAGGCGCCTTCGGCCACCTGCGCCAGCGAAATGCCATCGTTGGCATTGCGCGCCGCTTGGTTGACGCCGCGAATTTGGGAAGTAAAGCGCTCGCTGATGGCCAAGCCCGCCGCATCGTCTTTGGCGCTGTTAATGCGCAGGCCTGAGGACAAGCGGGCCATGGAGGTGCCCATTGCCGATTGCGAGGTGCTCAGGTTGCGCTGCGCAGTCAGCGACTGGATGTTGGTGTTGATGGTTGAGGCCATTGCGGAACTCCTAAAAAATTTGAATCAGCGTCGCCGCCGATTGCAGTGCCTGCTTACCTGCAGACAATCAGTAACGATGGATGAATTCTGGAGAAGCCCGCCTTGGGCATTTGCGCAATAAGCGAGGCAAAAGGCAGCCAAATTTGCGACACATTTCAAATCTTGATAGAGGTAAACCCTGAGAGAAAAGAAATGACCGAGAAAGTGCCTGTTGATGCTTTGTTTGGGCCAAAGGCGCCGTGTTAGGCGGGAAACTTTGTGAAGGCTCTAAAGTTTTCTTCGGATTGCCCGAAAACTATTGCAACGGGCACTAACAGGCCTGTCGTCCGGAAGGCGCCACAGAGGCGCACCGGTCATGGCGGTCAGCAGCAATGCTGGCGTTGAGATCGGCATTTCGCCGGATTTAAAGGTACTTACCAGGAGTCATCAAATGGCACAAAATATCAACACCAACATCAATTCGTTGACGGCCCAGCGCAACCTGAGCACCAATCAGGCGTCGTTGAGCACCTCGATTCAACGCCTGTCGTCTGGTTTGCGCATCAACAGCGCCAAAGACGATGCGGCGGGCCTGAGTATTTCGGAGCGCTTTACATCGCAAATTCGGGGCTTGAATCAAGCGGCGCGCAATGCCAATGACGGCATTTCTTTGGCGCAAACTGCAGAAGGCGCGTTGGGCGGTGCCAGCTCCATCTTGCAGCGTATCCGCGAATTGGCGGTGCAGTCTGCCAACGCCACCAATTCTTCGTCAGACCGTGCAGCGTTGAACCAGGAAGTGAGCCAGCTGTCTGCTGAACTGAACCGTATTGCGCAGACCACGCAATTCAACGGCAGCAACATTCTGGATGGCAGCCTGTCTTCCGCTACCTTCCAGGTGGGCGCCAACGCAAACCAAACCATCACGGCAGGGTTGGCCAACTTCCAGACCGGTAAATATGGAAACTTCCGCCAGGGCTCCGTAGTGGCCACTTCTGCGTCTGGTGCAGGCGACCTGACTCAGGGTACCACGGCAACGACGACAACATCGCAAGCGGGGGCGGGAAGCGCGGGAGCCAGTCTGGCCGCCGCTGTTAACAGCGTTGCGGCTGACACCGGCTTTCTATTAAGCGGCAGCGCAGGTTCTGCCACGGTGGCCATTGCAGCGGGCGCCACGGCCAAGACTGTGGCGGCAGACATCAATGCGCAAACCAGTAAAACCGGTGTGAGTGCGACAGCCGTTACTGAAATTGATTTAACAGCTTTTTTGGCCGGCGGCAGCTATTCATTTGATGTCATAGGTTCTAACACCACTGCTGTGAATGTCACGTTTACCGTGACGGCCAATGATGCAGCGGGTCTGTCTGAGGCTATCAATGCGCTCAACGACAAGTCGTCGCAAACCGGGGTAACGGCCAAGCTCAATGCCACCAACAATGGGATAACCATTACCAACTCCGAAGGACAAGACATTAAGATCCAAAACAAATCAGCAGCGCTTAGTGTCTTCACTGCAGGTGCGCAAGCAGCAATTGCGGGTGATGTAGGTGGTGCTTTCGGTTTGGCAACATCTACGGTGGTGGTTGGCTCAATAACTCTCAACTCCAGTTCCAGTTTCGGAGCGGTATCGACTGCTGCAGCCACCAACACTGCTGCAAAGACGGGCTTTTTCATTAACGCAGGTACTAACACCAGCCAGCTGCAAAGCGTGGACAAGATGGATGTGGGCTCGGTGGACGCGGCCTACCGCACCTTGGGCATCGTGGACTCCGCGATTGGCGCTGTGTCTAGCCAGCGCGCCAAGTTCGGCGCCTTGCAATCGCGTTTTGAAACCGCAATTTCCAGCTTGAGCACCGCATCCGAGAACCTGAGTGCATCCCGGTCCCGCGTGCAGGATGCAGATTTTGCGATGGAAACCGCCAACCTGTCTCGCTCGCAGATTCTGCAGCAGGCCGGTACGGCCATGGTGGCCCAGGCCAACCAGTTGCCACAGGGCGTGCTGGCCTTGCTGCGGTAAACGCGGCGGCAGGGGAGGGGCGCTAAAGTACCAGCCGAAGCGTCCGATAAAGAGGGTGGTCAGGGCAAAAACCTGGACCACCCTTTGCTTTTTGGCGGAAAACGGGGTCTTTTCGTGGGTTATTCGTGGTGCCAAAGTGCGACACTTCGAAGTCTTGGACTGAGTAGGAGGCTTACATGGCGACCATTTCTTCATTGGGCATCGGCACCAATGGGCTGGATTCCGAGGCGATTGTCAAGCAGTTGGTCGCGCTGGAAAAGCAATCGCTGACCACCCTGAAGGCCAAGGCCACGATTGAGCAGGCCAAAATTTCTTCATTCGGCAAAATCCAGTCCCAGTTTTCTGCCTTGGGCGACGTTGCAAGCCGAATTTCATCGGCTTCCGGCTGGTCTTCCCGCGTAGCCAGCTCTTCCAACACCAGTGCGGCCACTATCACGGCAACGGAGTCCACCGCGGCTACGTCGTTTACGTTGGATGTGGATGCCTTAGCCAAAGAGCAATCCAATTCGTCGGCTTCATTTGCATTGGGTTCATTGGTGGGGGCGGGCACCCTGAACTTTCGGATTGGCACGTGGACAGCGGCCGCAGACCCAGGCGCTACCCCCGCAGACATTGCTGCCAGAGATGCCTTGGTGGTCAGTACGGCCGCCACCTCGGCGGCGGCCACGAACGCTACCAACGCAGCCATTGCGGATGACAGCGCTGCCGCTTCGGGGCTGCTTGCCGCCCTGCCGGGTTCAGCCGAGCAGACGGACTACGCCAATGCGTATTCCGCATGGGCTGCAGCCATTGTGGCCAACGACCAAAGCACACCCGCGCTAGTGGCGGCGGAAGCCGCTGCGCTCGCCGTCAAGAACAGCACGTATTCATTGATGTCCCCCGGCGAGCAGGCTGCCGCCGATGCCATTACTGCGACAGCAGATACCACCAATGCCTCCGCTCTCAAAGGAGCCTCCATTGTTGCGTCAGCAGCTGCCGCTGCGGCGGTGGTGGCTGCAAATGCTACCCGCCCCAGTTTTACTGCCGGTGCCGGTAGCGCGGATGTGCCCGTCATAGTGACCGCAGCGGACACTGTCACAACGCTGGCAGCAAAGATCAATGCTGCCAATGCGGGTGTTGTAGCCACGGTGTTTAGGGATGGTGCGGGCGAGCGGCTATTGCTGCGCTCCAGGAGCACGGGCGCTGATGCCGGTTTCCGGTTACAGGCGACCGATGCGGATGGCAACAACACCAACAACGCCGGCCTATCGCGGTTTGCCTATGACCCGCAGGTAGCGGCCTATGGCATGGCGACCAGTGGCATTCCCGCACAAAACGGACAAGACGCGAGAGCCCGCATTAATGGGCTGGCAGTAACCTCCAAAACCAACACCCTGACAGACAATATTCCGGGCGTCACCATGACGCTCACCGCAATCACCACTACCAACTATGGAGCCATCAATGAAGCGAGGGCTCCGGTGACCATGGCTGTGCGTGAGGATGTAACGCCAGCGGTGAAGAACGTGCAGGACTTCATTGCGGCTTACAACACCTTGGCGGCCTCCTTGGCAGACATGACCAAGTACGATGCCGCTACCAAAACGCCGTCCATTTTTCAAGGGGACTCTGCGGTTTTGGGGCTGCAAAGTATCTTGCGCAGTATGTTGGGTTCTGCCACCACGGGCTCCACCTACCAACGCTTGTCGGACGTTGGAATAGAGCGCAAGATCGATGGATCTTTGGCGCTCAACACGGCCAAGCTCAGCACCGCTGCCAACAACGGAACGGAGCTCCAGAAGCTGTTCACCACCAATAATCGGAATTCCCAGACCGATGGTTTTGCGGTCAAGATCAGTACCTTGGCCAAAGGGGTTTTGGGGGCTGGCGGGTCTGTCGTGAGCAAGGCCAAAGCGTTGGAGAAAAATCTTGAAACCAATGCCAAAGAGCAAACGCGGGTCAATGACCGTGCAGCTGCGGTGGAAACGCGTTTGCGCAAGCAATACACGGCGCTGGACACAAAGATGTCAAGTTTGAACGCACTGAATGCCTATGTGGCGCAGCAGGTGGCGTCCTGGAATAAATCGACTAGTTGATGGCTGAATACCCATGACTCAACTGCGCGGTATCGGATTTGCGGGGTTTGCAGTGGCGTGCCTGCTGGCAGCCTGTTCAACCAGTGTGCAAAAAGTCCCCGTAAATCCCGTGTTGTCCGGCCCTGCGGGCGCTGGGGCCAAGGCCATCCAGTTTCGAAGCAATGCGGATTCCATACCCAAAGGGGAAGAAATCGGCAAATCTCGGTTTGGTGTGTTTTGTATTCCAGGTAAGCCGTTGGCTTGGCGCGACGGGCGCGTAAATATCAGCGACGAGGAATTGGCTGAGGGTTTTCGGGCAGAGGTTGAGCGGGTGAATTTTGCTACCGTGGTTGAGCCAGGGGTCTCTCCAGATGCCGCGATTAGTCCACGCGCAGGGTTTGTGGTGTCTGGCCAAGTGGCCAGTGTGTATGTGGATGCATGTTCACCATGGTCTGACTTTGGCAATTGGCGCGATGCCCGCGGCGGCGCATACTTGAAGGTGCAATGGCAGGTCTATAACACCGCGCAAAAGAAAATGGTGTACGAGACAGCCACGGAGGGGTCGTTTCACACCAATGACAGCGTGTTGGGTGGTATCACCGAGTTGATGCGCAATGCTTTTGCATCTGCTACCCAGAATTTGCTGGCGGATCCTGCCTTTTATCGCAGTGTGCACGGGAACAATCCACCTGTTCCGGTGGGTGCCGCTTCTTCGCCGATGGCAGAGTCATTCAAGGTGGTGGAGGTTCCCAAAAGTGGCTTGAATGCGAATGATCCAAGAAATGCGGTGTACACCGTTATTGCGGGGATGAACCGGGGGCGCGGGTTTGTGGTGAGTATGGATGGGTACATGCTGACCAGCGAAAAGGTGGTGCGCGGCCACCATTTGGTCAAACTCAAATCTGCATCGGGGCGTGAGTCTTTGGGGTTTGTCGTGCGCAGAGACGAACAAAGCGATGTGGCCCTGGTTCAATTGACCGAGCGCAACTCGCCATCTTTGGCGTTGCGACAGTCTCCCGCAGTGCTGGCGGGGGAAGAGGTGTACATGATGGACATTTCCGCTGCGGCTGCTGATGCCGGAATCCGCAAGGGCACAGTTGCAGCGCAAAAAGATGCTGCGGCCCCTCGCTTGGTGCGAACAACGGTACCACTGGTAGCGCTGGATGCCGGTGCGCCTTTTTTTGACAAGACAGGCAAGGTGGTTGGACTGGCTGTTGCGCCAGCAGACGGGCGTACGCAGCCGGTGGCGGGTGGATTTGTGCCCATTTCTGAGGTATTGTCTCGGTTAGCGCTTAGTTTTAAGTGAGGTGATCCGCTCGGGCCAGAAGCCCAAAAACAGGATTTCGAACTGAATGCGCTTTAGTCGGCTTTGGCAATGCCGATATAGATAGCAAGAAGATAAGGAATTGCAGCATGTTTACCTCCGTCAGCGCACGTTCAGCATCTGCCTACAAGCGGGCCAGTGTGGATGCCAGTGTCGAAATGGCAAACCCACACCAGCTGGTGACGATGCTGTTTGAAGCTCTGCAACGTACTTTGGGCGCCGCCAGCGCGGCCATGGCGGCAGGCGACGTGAGTGCGAAATGCAACCATATCAGTTCGGCTATTCGCATTCTGGACGAGGGCTTTATCGCTCCCCTGGACTTGGCCAAGGGCGGCGAGCTCGCAGCGAATCTAAAAAATCTGTATGAGTACTGTGTTCGGCGTCTCGCGTTGGCAAACGCCAAGAACGACCCATCGATTGTGGAAGAGGTGAAGCAGTTGATCGCCCCGATCGCCAGCGGATGGAAACAAATTGATGGGCAAGGCCCAGCCTATCTGAAGCCTGTTTAAGAACCTGGGGGCTCCTATGCCACATACGTTGATCGAGTGCTACCGGGCCATCGAGGCCAGCAGTCTTCAGATGCTGGATGCCGCTCGCTCCCAAGACTGGGAAACGGTGGTTCACCACGAGGGTGTTTGTGCGGTGCTGATCGAGCAGCTCCGACGCCAAGCGCGGTGCGTTGAATTGGATGCACAAGAGAAAGTGGAAAAGTCGCGCATCATGCTGCGCATACTTGGCAACGACGCGCAAGTACGTGACCTGACGGAGCCGTGGGTTGCACACTGCGACGCGCGCTTCAATGCGCAGCGCCAAGTGCTCCACTGAACCCTCTTTACAGCGCAGCCACTACTTCTTGCAGACGCAGCTCGAGGTTGTGCACAAACCGGGGTGTGTCAAATAGCACGCCATTGGTTTTTTCTCTGGCCAAGTGTTCTCTTATTCTGGCAAGTTCTTGGGGCTGGCTTGCCAGTGCTACAGCCTTTTCTTCGTAGTCCTGCAGGTTGTAGGTGATGAGTTCCGGCAACTTTGCAGCGGTCAATAGTGCCCCTGCCATACGGGATGCGAACGAGCGCCCGGTGTAGGTGAGTAGTGGCAACCCCATCCAGAGTGCATCGTTGGCCGTGGTACCTGCATTGAATGGGAAGGTGTCCAAAAACAGGTCTGCAACCGCATATCGGGCCAAATAGTCATGGGGCAACACCCGGGCCGCAAAAAACAATCGGCCTGGATCTACATCTCGTGCCTGCGCTTCCTTGCGCAAATTTGCCTCGGCCCATGGGTTGTCAGAAAGCAGCCATAGCACGCTGCCCGGAGTCCGTTGCAAGATGCGCATCCACACGGAAAACACTTCGGGGGTGTACTTGTAATTGTTGTTCAGCGAGCAAAACACAAAGGCGTCCGGTGGCAGCCCGCATTGCGCCCGGCTTGGGGCATTGCCAACGGGCCGTTTCCGGTCGCTGACCTGGTACACATCGGGCATGTACAAAGGTTTTTCAGAGTAAAAAGCGGTAGAGGTTTCAGGAATCAAAAACCGGTCTGCAATCACGTAGTCAATGGACGGCAGGCCAGTGGTCGCCGGGAGGCCCAAATAGGTGATTTGTACCGGTGCCGGACGGTAGGCCAAAAGGTTGGCACGTGCACCGGATGTTTGGCCTTGGAGGTCGACAAGAATATCAATTTCATGCGAGCGAATCAGCTTGGCGGCGTCCTCGTCTGTCATTTTGTCGATTCGGTGGAACTGGTCCATGGCATGGATGACCCGTTGGCGCAAGTCGGAGCCGTCCTCGGGGCTCCAGCAATAGCCAAACACCTCAAACTTTGCACGGTCATGCAATTCGAATAGTTCGGCCGTGAGCATGGAGACCGGGTGCAGTGAGAAGTCAGAGGAAACGTAGGCGATACGCAGCTTCGCATGGCCATATGCTTTGGTATTGGCGAGTCGAGGTGCGTTGGAAATGACCTTTCTTTCCACAAATCTGCGCGCCGCGTCGAGTTGTCTGGCGGGCTCATCGGAAACGCTGAGCATGGCCAATGCAGAGGTCGCCCGTTGCATAGCCTCCATATCGATGCCTGCAAGAGGAATGTAGACCGGCCATATGCATTGCTTCTGACGCAAATGAATCCAGTGGTGCAGTGCGTCTTCTTGGTTGGGGTCTATGGATAGGCTCTTGGTTAACCAATGCAGCGCGTCATGCATTTGCTTTCTGGTTTCCAGAACCCGGCCCTGATGGTTGCACGCCAAAACGACCATGGCTTTGGTATCCGCCGCCTCCGAGCTGATGTTTTCTGCAACCCAGCGCCATTCCGCCAGGGCCTTGTCCATTTGTCCCATGCGTTCAAACAGCGACCCGAGGTTCAAACGCGGTTGGGCAAATGTGGGGTGCAGCTCGATGGATTTGCGGTACGCCGCCTCGGCATTCGGGAAGTCATCGAGGTTGGAAAGCGTGACACCAAGGTTGAAGTAAACCGCGTAAGCATAGGGTGACGACGTTCGGCTGAGCCAAGTCTGGTAGAGAACGGCCGATAGTGGGTTCAGCTTGCGCGCATCCATTTGGGCTGCGCAGTCAATGACTTGCGCAAATTCCAGCTGACCGCTCCAGGCCCGCATAAGGATATCGACGAAGTTTTCTTGAAATGAGGCCACGGTGTCTCAGGCGGTAAAAAAGAGGGTAGGGGATTACAACAAGTATGGACTGAAATCAAGCGCACAAAACGGGGGGGTTTGGGGCGTATTTGCGGTCTTGTCTTTGGACTGGGCAACATAGCATGAGCACCGTTGCACAGGCGTGCCTAAACTGGATATGTACAGAGTCTTTTCTTGCGTTGTTATTGCTTTTTTCTTGTCTGCCTGCGCGCAGACGGATTTGCAGCGTCCCGTTGCGCCGGTGCCGGCAAAGTGGGAGCAGACAGGGCAACCCCTCGGGGTCAACTCTGCGGTGACGCATTGGCGAACCTTTTTTACCGACCTGCGTTTGCGTGCGCTGGTGGAGGCCGCGCTGGATAACAACCGTGACTTGCGCATGGCCGTGGCCCGGGTCCAGGAGGCGCGGGCGCAATATGGAGTGGTCCGGGCGGATCGGGTGCCGACGGTCAGTTTGGGGCCACCGACTGGCACTCCCATCACCACGGGCTACACCGCGCCATTGATAAGTGTGTCCTATGAATTGGATTTTTGGGGGAGGATTTCCGGCATGACGGAAGTCGCCCGCTACAGTTTTTTGGCAACTGAAGACGCGCGCAGGGCGGTACAGCTAACGCTGGTGGCAGATGTTGCAAACGCGTATTACGAAATTTTGCAGCTAGAGGAGCTGATTTCGTTGCTCCGTGCCACTGTGGATTTGCGGGAGTACTCAGCAGAACTTCTCGGTAAGGGACGTGACCTGGGGGCGGCCAATGACAATGACTACCTGCAGGCAACAGTTGCGCTGGAGTCAGGACGCAGCAGCCTGGCAGCCCTGTCGCATCAGCGGACGGTTGCGGTCAACCGCCTGAATTTTTTGGTTGGGAAAACGGGCGTAGTGGTTCCCGAGGGCAAGTCCATTGAGGAGCCCGGTTTTGATTCGATGTTGCGGCCGGGTATTCCAAGCGAGGTGCTGCTTTTTCGGCCTGATGTCATGGCCAGCGAGCAGAGGCTGCGGGCGGCGAACGCCAACATCAATGTAGCCAGAGCTGCGTTTTTCCCAAAAATTGCCATCACCGCAGGCTTTGGCGCAGTGGGTGGCGGCTTTGCTAGCTTGTTCAAGGCCAATGCCACTGCACTTGCGCCGGTGGTTTCCCTCCCCGCACTTTGGGATGGCGGGCGAGTACAGGGGGGCGTTGATGCCGCGCAGGCTAGGCTGAAGATTGCGGTCGCTGAATACGAAAAAACCATCCAACAGGCGTTTCGTGAAGTGGCAGACCAACTGTCGGCTCGTGAGTCTTTGGCTAAACAAATTCGCGCCGCCAGTGCCAATAAAGCGGCCCAAGAGCGGAGGCTGCAAATTGCACAGGGGCGTTTCGATGGGGGGGTGGCGGCTTACCGAGAGGTCATTGATGGGCAGCAAGACTTGCTGTTGGCCCAACAAGCGGTGATTAGCCTGAGAAAGTCCCAAATGGATGCGGAGGTTCAGTTGTATAAGGCCTTGGGTGGCGGAGAGCAACGTGCAGAAAGACTCTAGTCTGCGCGGCTGCGCCACGAAATATTCACGGGGAGTGCTTTTGTGACCACTGGCCGAGACAAGGCGACTTTCCTGCGGACACTGAAGTCTGCGCGCTTGGGGTTGCCTGATGCGCAATACGAAATAGGCCTGATGTACGCCAACGGGATTGGTGTGGCGCAAGACTTCAAACAGGCCATTCACTGGATCCGTCTTTCCGCTGAGCGGGGGCACGTGCCTGCCCAGTATCTTCTGGGAACCCGCTATTTAAGTGGAGTAGCGATTGAAAAAAACGAGCACCAGGCATTTGTCTGGTTTTTGCGCGCAGCCTCACAAGGGCACGCCAAAGCGTACTTCCGGCTCGGAAAACTGCACTCCGTATCGCATCCAGAGGCCGCCTTTTTTTGCTATCAAAAAGGTGCCGAGTTGGGTTCATCAGAGGCCCAGCTGGCTGTGGGTCAGGCATTTGCCAAAGGTCTTGGCGTATCCCAGGACCTGGTGCAGGCCTTTCATTGGTGTAAAGAAGCGGCCAACCAGGGGGTCCCGGCTGCGCAACATGCACTAGCAGACATGTACGCCAGTGGTCTGGGCGTGGAGGTCGACGCAGACGCCGCTTTTTTCTGGTACCGCAGAGCTGCAATTCAACGGTATGCACCTTCGCAAGTGGCCTTGGAGAGGCTTGATGGGGATGGCTTGGGCAGATCGCAGGCCCTTGGCCAAAGCCGTCGCCGGGGCGCAACGGAGCGCCGCCAAACGCTGGCCAAAGATTGGATGGAAGCCGCGGAGCATGGAGATGCCAACGTTTGGTACCACCTTGGCTTGATGTTTGAGCTTGGGTTGGCCGTTGCGCAAGATGCGGAGCTTGCGGAGGTTTGGTATTCGCGTGCTGGGCATGGGGAAGACGTGCGCGCCCAGATGGCGTTGGCAAGGATGTTGGAGGCGAGGCAGGAGCCAAGTTCCGGCATGTGGTATAGCAGGGCTGCGGACCAAGGGAACGTCGAGGCTCAAGTGAAGGTTGGCGAGAGTCTTTTGGACGTTAACAATCCTGACTGTGATGTTTTTCAAGGCCTCGCATGGTTTCTGCAGGCAGGTCAGCAACATGACCGTGGCGCGTGGTGTGCGTTAGCCGATACCTTTCATAAGGATGCGCAAGCGCTCGCGTCTGCCAGCTACCGCAAGGCCGCCAATTTGGGGGATGCACGTTCGCAGTTCTTGGTAGCTAGCGGGTATGCCACGGGCATTGGCGTTAGTCGGGACCTAGTAGTTGCAGTAAGTTGGTACAAACTTTCTGCGGAACAAGGGTTCGCGGAGGCGCAGAGTGCATTGGGTGCTTGTTACCTGGCCGGAATCGGGGTTCCCGCCGACTTTCGTCAGGCAGTGGAATGGTTGCAAAAGGCTGCTGATCAAGGGGACGCCAAGGCGCAATGGAATATGGGCTCTATCTTCGCCAGCGGGCGCGGGGGGGTAAAACGGGACCTTCCTGCTGCGTTTGCCTTGTGCAAAAAAGCCGCCGCGGGCGGATTTGTTCCCGCCCAGGCAACCTTGGGCGTGTTGTTCACCCGGGTGCGCGACTATGCGCAAGCCGCGCTGTGGCTGCACAAAGCAGCAGAGCAGGGCGACCCGGAAGCGCAGTACAACCTGGGGCTTGCCTATATCAAAGGGCGGGGCGTCGTGGCTGATTTCGGGGTTGCTTTTCGCTGGATGGTCAAGGCCGCAGAACAAGGGCTTGCCCCGGCCCAGGCCAGGTTGGGTCTTTTGTATGTCACAGGCGATGGCGTGGCATTGGACCCAGTGGAGGCCCATAAATGGCTGATTTTGGCTTCCAAGGCAGGGGATTCTGCTGCAATGGGGAACTATGCGCGCTCGGAAGCGCAGCTAGGCCTCATGCAAATTGCTGAGGCACAACGCAGGGCAACAGCTTGGATGGATGTAAGTGCTCGCAAACTAAAACTCTGAAAGTCCGAAACCAGAAGGTTCTATAAAGAATGCGCAGTTATAGGGCTTACATTCATTGTTTAAAGGCGCTGAGTGTGCGATAAGGTCCTCATTCGGGAGGCACTGAAGCCATCTTGGCGGTGAATCTGGGAAATTGACTTAAGTTTTGTAATTTTTTGTCGTTATGAAAGAACGGGTGTAATCCATGTATGGAGGGCGCCTCGTCGGTTTTGTCGGGTCGTCACGAGATTCGGTCCTGCTTTGCGGTTCGAACATATTGGTAATAGAGGTCAAATATGCCAGCATCAAATTTCATTCTGGGTAGTACCACCGCTCAAATTGCGGCGTTAAGTACTACTCAAGTTGTTGGGCTTTCAACGGATGATTTTGGTGCGCTGACCACTGCGCAAATGGGGGCATTCACAACCCGAAGTTTGGTTGTGATGTCTTCAGACCAGTTTCAGGCCATCTCTACCGCCGCCATTTCGGCGTTGAAAACATCGCAAATTCAAGCGCTTTCAACGGAAGATATCGTTGCCTTAACAACGGCGCAGGCGGGTGCACTGAGTACTTCGGCTTTGGCTGCACTCTCTACTGTACAACTTGGAGTGTTGGAGACGTCTGACATTGAGGCGCTGACGACCTTCCAAGTGGCGAACCTGACGACGGCGGCCCTGCAGGCGCTGAGCACCGGCCAACTTGTGGCGATTGAGACCAGCGACATCCAGGCACTGACCACGGGCCAACTGTCTACACTGGGCACCAAAACGGTAGCGGGCTTGAGCACCGACCAGGTTGTGGCCTTGCAGACCAACCAGCTCGGCGCCCTGAGCACGGCCAGCGTGCGCGCGCTGAGCACCGACCAACTGGTGGCGCTGACGACTGCGCAAGTGAGCGGGCTGAACACCCGCACGCTGCAGGCGCTGAGCACAGACGCGATTGGCGCGCTGCTGACCTCGCAGATTGAGGTGATCAACACCGCTGGCCTGGCCGCGCTCACGACCAGCCAGGTGCGAGCCCTGTCCACGGATGCGGTGGTGGCCCTGTCGACCTTCCAGGTCCTGTCCACGGATGCGGTGGTGGCCCTGTCGACCTTCCAGGTCTCCAACCTGACCACGGGCACGATGGCGGCGCTGAGCACCGCGCAAGTGGCGGCGATCGAGACAGGCGACATCCAGGCGCTCAGAACCAGCCAGCTGGCCGGACTGGCCACCGGCACGGTGACCGCGCTGACTACCGACCAAGTGGTATCGCTGACGACCTTCCAGGTCTCCAACCTGAGCACCGCCACACTGAGGGCCCTGACGACCGACCAAGTGGCGGCGATCGAGACCGGCGACATCCAGGTACTGACCACAGGCCAGCTGGCCGGCATGGCCACCAGCACGGTGCGCGCGCTCACGACCGACCAGGTGGTGGCGTTGACGACCCGTCAAGTGGCGAACCTCACGACGGCAACGCTGCTGGCGCTGAGCACCGACCAACTGGTGGCGATTGAGACAACCGACATCCAGGCGCTGACGACGGGCCAACTGTCCACACTGGCGACCAGCACGGTTGCGGCGCTGAGCACCGACCAGGTTGTAGCCTTGCAGACCAACCAGCTCGGTGCG
>REAW01000018.1 GCA_004293725.1 Curvibacter sp. | reverse complement strand
GCTGAAGCTGTCCGTGGTGGCTGAGGGAGTGGAAACCCAGGCCCAGTGTGACTACCTTCGGGAGTTGCAGTGCGCGTCGTTTCAGGGGTTCTTGTGTGCACCGGGTCTGCCGGTGGAGGAGTTTGAGGTGCTGGCTGCGCGCCTCACTCCGTCACCGTCACCCTGAGCCTTCTGTGTCTAGCCGCTCAAACCCTTGTAGAGCATGTAAGCAGCCAGCAGGTAGAGCACCATGGCAAAGGTACGCTTAAGTTTGGCGATTGGCAGGCGATGGGCGGTACGGGCGCCCAGTGGGGCGGTCAGCACGCTGCAACAAGCAATGACCAACAGGCCTGGCAACCACACATAGCCCCACGACAAGGCCGGCAGGTTTGCAACCCCGCTGCCGCTCCATACATACCCTGCCGTGTTCGCCAAGGCAATAGGAAAACCCAAAGCAGCACTGGTAGCCACCGCGTTGAGAATAGGCACGTTAAATGCCACCATAAAAGGCACACTGACAAAACCGCCGCCCGCTCCAACCAAGCCTGACAAAAAGCCGATCACGCTACCAGTGGCGGTTTGCCCGGGGATGCCTGGCATCTGGCGGCTGGGCTTGGGTTTTTTGTCCAAAAACATTTGCGTCGCCGAATAGCCTACAAAAGCGGCAAACAACAGTGCCAGCGTGGTGCCCTTTAGCAGGGCGAAAACTCCCAGACTGGCCAGCGCTCCGCCCAGCACGATGCCGGGTGCCAGACCTTTGACCAAGTCCCAGCGCACGGCGCCGCGCTGATGGTGGGCGCGCACACTGGAGATGCTGGTAAACACAATCGTGGCCATCGACGTAGCAATTGCCATCTTCACGGCCAAATCGGCCGGAACACCGCGGGCCGAAAGAATCATGGTGAGAAAAGGGCCGATCAGCATGCCGCCGCCTATGCCCAGCAACCCCGCCATAAATCCGGTGGCCAGCCCCAAAGTAGCCAATTCGCCAAAGAGCAATGGTTCGAAGTTCATAGGGGAAGGTGGCGAAAGGTAGGGTGTCTGTGAATGCCACCGGACCGGCATCCTGAACCGGGGTTCAGGTGGGCGAGGTCAGCACCAACATTGGGTTCATCTAACGCGAGATGATCACACTCGCTGGGCAATGTTCCAAGCCCTGGCTCAATGAGCATTGGTTCAAGAAATATAAAGCCCGGCAGCTTCACAGACAGTGCCATTGTAGGCCGACCGAACGCGAATGGTGGGCGCTACTAACGAAATCAGAGTAGCCGGCCGTCTTCACCCAACGCAGCATCCAAACGTTCCAACAGGGAGTGAAGCACCAAGGAACTATCAGGGTTGCCTGTAAGGCTCGAGGTAACCTGCGAGGCAGCGCCGGACGCAGAAGAAGCAGCAGGGGCAGGGCGCTCCGACAAGTCAAAGGCCAGGTTCAGTGCCGCCAATACCGCAATGCGGTCCCGTGCCCGCACCTTGCCTGCGTCGCGAATTTTGCACATTGCGGTGTCCACCCGCTCCACAGCTTCCAGGAGGCGTGCGTCGCCACCCTCTGGGCAGCCCAGCAGGTAACTTTGCCCCATGATTTGAACTTCTAGTTGTTTCATGTAGGGTCTTTTTGGGTGACCAGGGTGTCGGGCATGCGTTCCAACAGCGCATCGACCCGGGCTCGCGCGGTATTGAGCCGCGATTTGAGGCCATCACGCTCGTGGGTCAGTGTCTCTACTTGCGAAGTGAGCAGGGCGTTGGTGCGCTGCAACTCCGCATAGCGCACCAATAGGCGCTCTACGCGTTCGGCAATTTGGTCGATGGGGGTCTGGTTCGCCATAGATCGCTCATTGTAGGGTGAGCGAAAGCTGGCGCAGCGTAAAATACATCTGTTGGTGCTCGCGGTGTGGTTCACATGCCGCAGTTCAACGGGAAGCAGGAGGGAGACGCTGTCACCAGCCAACCTAACCTGCGCTGCCCCCGCAACGGTAAGTGGACGTGTCATCCGACACCGCTTTCATCACAGTCACTGAGTGCTTTGAACACGCGCTTGGGAAGACGATGGAGGTTGCCTCCACCAGCCCGGATACCGGCCAACACGGTGGAGCTGCGCCTGGCGCAACTCCGTGACGCTCATGCCCTGGCGGGGAAGCCGGGGAGAGCTCCTAGTCGGGTTTTATTTCATGTCTTTTTTGTTTTCGAAAGCGCGATTCTTGGCGCTGGGTTTGGGTTTTTTCCTTGGTTTTCCATCGTGGGCGCAAACGGACGAGGTGCGTCAATTGCAAGAAGTCGTTGTGACCGCCACACGCACTGCGACGCGGGCGGACGATGTCATGTCCGATGTGACAGTCATAGACCAGGACGCGCTACGCCGCAACGCGGGTCGCTCTGTCTCTGAAGTGCTGGCGCGTATGGCGGGTGTTCAGACCTCCTCCAACGGCGGCTTGGGCAAAACCTCCAGTGTTTTCATTCGCGGCGCCGAAAACCGCCATGTCTTGCTCTTGGTGGACGGTGTGCGTTACGGCTCTTCTACTTCGGGAACTGCCAATTTCGAAAGCATTCCTCTGGAAATGATTGACCGGATAGAGGTGTTAAAGGGTCCGGCTTCCGCGCTGTATGGCAGCGATGCAGTCGGTGGCGTGGTGCAAATCTTCACCCGCAAGGGGCGCGCGGGATTCCACCCCTATGCCAGCCTGACTGCAGGAGAGTGGGACCGCGCCGAGCTTGCAACTGGTTTCAGCGCCGGCACGCAAAACATCAGCTATGCACTAGGCGTGCAAACCCAGAGCGAAGGGGGATTTTCTGCCACCAACCCCCGCCTCGGTTCTACCAATACGTCTGGCTTCAATGCCGACCGCGATGGCTATGCCCAAAACTCGGTTCAAGCCAGCCTCAACTGGCAGTTTGTGGAAGGCTGGAGCCTCGAAGGCTTGGTAGTGCAGGCCGATGGTGTGAACCACTATGACGGTGGACGCAACCCTTTCGATGTCCGGGGCGAGTCCACCAGTTCAATCCGCAAAATCGGGTTGGCGGGGCACGTTCTCCCGGCCTGGAAATCCCGTTTCGAATTGAGCACCAGTGCCGACAAATCCACCAACCTCACCAGTACCTCTACCAGCCGATTCAACACCGAGCAGCAGCAGTGGAGTTGGCAGAACGAAGTGGCTACACCGGTAGGCAAAGTGTTTGGGGGCGTGGAGGCCCTGCGTGAAATCGTGGATGGCACCCAGCGTTACACGGTGAACGACCGGACCACCCAATCCGCGTTTCTGGGCCTGTCCGGCAGCGCGGGCGCACACCGCTGGCAAGCCAATGCGCGACACGACCGCAACACCCAGTTTGGCTCGGCTTCCACAGGCTTGGTGGGTTATGGTTACAAGGTCACGCCCGACTTGCGGGTGCATGGTGCGTACGGCACCAGCTTCAAAGTTCCCAGCTTCAATACCCTGTATTGGTTTGATCCGGTGCCCACCAACTTCCAGGGCAATGCAACGACGCAGCCCGAACGTGGCGAAAACTCCGAGTTGGGAGCCAGCTTGGCACTGGGTAACCAATTGCTGAGCGTGGTCCACTACGAAAACCGCATCCAAGGTTTCATTACCCGTGAGCCGACCGTCAGCAATATTCCCTACGTCAATCTCGCCGGATGGACACTTGCGTTGCAAGGCGAGGGCGGCAGATGGACGTATCGCACTGCGCTGGATTTTTTGGATGCCCGCAACCAATTGACGGGCAAAAAGCTGGCGCGCCGCGCCGACCTGCAACTTAGCGGAACCCTGAGTTACGCCTTGGACAGCTGGACGCTGGGCACTACGCTTCTGTCCACCTCGGATACCTTTGACAATGCCACCAACACCGTGTCATTGGGCGGCTACAGCGCGCTGGATGTGTTTGCCAGCAAGAAAATCCGCAAGGACTGGGCCATCGAAGGCCGTGTGATCAATTTGGGAGACAAGTTCTACCAAACCGCACAGGGCTACAACCAGCCGGGCCGGGCGGCCTACCTGACCTTGCGCTACCAACCCCAATGAAGGTCTTCATGGCTACTGCTTCCTGTCCCGCGATTCTGATTGCCGCGCCCGCCTCCGGGCAGGGCAAGACGACCATCACTTCGGCGCTGGCGCGCATGCACACTCGCCAAGGGCGCAAGGTGCGGGTGTTCAAGTGCGGGCCGGATTTTCTGGACCCGTACTGGCACACCCTGGCCAGCGGCGCGCCGGTGTACCAATTGGATTTATGGATGACCGGCGAGGCCGATTGCCGTGCCCGCCTGCATGCGGCCGCGCAGGAGGCCGACCTGATCCTTGTGGAAGGGGTAATGGGCCTGTTTGACGGGGACCCCAGCGCTGCTGATCTGGCCGAAAAGTTTGGCCTGCCGGTGTTGGCCGTGGTGGACGCATCTGCCATGGCGGGTACGTTTGGCGCGCTAGCGTATGGCCTGCAACATTACCGGGCGGGTTTGCCATGGGCGGGTGTGTTGGCCAACCGGGTTGCCAGTGAGCGGCACGCGGCCATGCTGCAGGGCAGTGTGCGGGAGCCTGAGCATTTCATGGGGGCGGTGATGCGCAATGTCGCGATGACATTGCCTGAACGGCATCTCGGTTTGACGGTGGCGAGTGAAGTCACGGATGCGATGGAGCGCCTGGATGCTGCGGCAGATGCTTTGGCCGAAACCCCGCTGGGGCGTATGACGCTGGAGGATTTGCAGCGGTGGTCGGTTAGATTTACTGCTGCTGACGTGGCGCCGGAAGCTGGAGCGACAGACTGCTCCGCTACGTGTCCCCCGCCCGCTTTGCGGGCTCCTCCTTTACCTACGCAGAACAGCCTGTCGCCCCAGCTTCCTTCTTTGTTGCGCAAGCGCATTGGGGTAGCTCGCGACGCGGCGTTCTGTTTCATTTACGCCGCTAACCTGGACACTCTGGTCGCTCTTGGAGCGGAGGTGGTGTTTTTCTCGCCCCTGGCAGATGCCGCGTTGCCACCGTGTGATGCATTGTGGATTCCCGGTGGCTATCCGGAGCTGCATGCGCAGACGATTGCCGACAACATCTCTTTGCGTGAGAGTCTGGCTTCGCATATCGCTGCAGGCAAACCGGTCTGGGCCGAGTGCGGCGGCATGATGGCTTTGTTTGACACCCTGGTCACCACCGATGGCACGCGCCATGCCCAGTGGGGTCTGTTGCAGGGTGAGGTGACCATGCACAAGCGCTTGGCGGCTTTGGGCCCGCAACAACTCAAGTTGCAAAGTGGCACCTTGCGCGGCCACACTTTCCATTACTCCACCACCAGTACTACGCTGCAGGCTTCTACGCGCACCGCTCGCCCGGACCAAGACCCGCTGCCCGATGCCGGCGAGGCGGTGTGGCAACACGGTGCGGTCCGTGCCAGTTATTTCCATGCGTGGTTTCCGTCGTGCCCCGACGCGGTGGTGGAGCTGTTCACCCCACCCAGCGGGGCAAATGCATGACACAGGACTTGCTGCACTTTGCGCATGGTCCCCAGCGCATCGTCTGCCTCACCGAAGAAACGACGGAATGGCTTTACCTGCTGGGGCAAGAGCATCGCATTGTGGGTATCTCTGGCTACACCGTGCGGCCGCGTCGGGCCCGCGAAGAGAAGCCGAAGGTCAGTGCATTCTTGAGTGCCAAGACCGACAAGATCATGGCGCTGCAGCCCGACTGCGTGCTGGGATTCTCGGACCTGCAGGCGGACATCGCGTCGAACCTGGTCAAGCGGGGGGTACAGGTCACCATCTTCAACCAGCGCAGCGTGGCCGAGATTTTTTCCATGCTGTACCAGCTTGCGGCCATGGTGGGCGAAGTGGAGCAGGGCGCGCAGCGCATTGCTGCCATGCAGGCGGACCTCCGCGCCATGCAAGCGGCGGTGGCGGCCAAGGTTGCCGCCGGAGCCCGCCGCCCCAAGGTGTTTTTTGAAGAGTGGGACACCCCCCACATCAGCGCCATCCGCTGGGTCTCGGAGCTAATGGGTATTGCCGGAGGGGACGATTGCTTCCCCGAGTTGGCGCTCGAACCTATGGGCAAGCAACGCATCATTGCGGATGGTGCCGAGATCGTGCGCCGCAACCCCGACATCATTCTGGGTTCCTGGTGCGGCAAGAAGTTTCGCCCGGAAAACGTTGCGGCGCGAGAGGGCTGGGCCAATGTGAGCGCGGTACGCCATCAACAGCTGTTTGAGATCAAGTCGCCAGATATTCTGCAGCCCGGCCCAGCCGCGCTAACCGATGGTGTGCGCAAGATGCACCGCATCTTCATGGACTGGATGGACGCAGACCAATCTGGAGCGTTTCGAGCATGAACACCTTGGCCATTGCAAAAAGCGAACTGATTCTGGGCGGCCAGAAAAGCGGCAAGTCGCGCCGCGCCGAGCTGCTGGCTCGCCAGTGGCTGGACGCCGCACCCGACCACCAGGCTGTGCTTATTGCTACCGCGCAACCCTGGGACGAGGAAATGCGCCAGCGCATTGCCCGCCACCAGGCCGACCGCGCGGAGCGCGTGCCCGGCATGCGTACGATCGAAGAACCCCTTGATTTGACCGTAGCGATTCGCCAGCACAGCAATGCCCGCACTCTGGTGGTGGTAGATTGCCTGACGCTTTGGCTTACCAATCTGTTGATGCCGGCGGAATATGTGCCAAATAGTGCTCCGGTGACCATGGATATTGCGCGAGCAGCTTCTCTTTTGATAGCAGTTAAAGAAGCTTCCGGGCCAGTAGTGTTGGTGGGCAACGAGATTGGTCTGGGCGTGATTCCGATGGGGCGCGAGGTGCGTGCCTTTGTGGACGCGCTGGGCCGCTTGAACCAGGACGTGGCGGCGGTTTGCCAGCGAGTCACTTTGATGGCGGCTGGGCTGCCTTTGACTTTGAAGGATGCTGAGTGATGGCCTGGTTGGACTACCTTTTGTGCCGACTTGGTTTGTGGCCCGCAGGCGCAGTGCCCAAGCACTTTGCTCCGTGTCCCCCGCCCGCAATGCGGGCTCCTCCTTTACCTACGCAAAGCCCTTGGGCACTGCGCCTGCTCAAGTGTGGGTTGGAAGGCAGGGCGCCAGTGCGTTTTGCGCAGGTAAAGGAGGAGCCCGCGCAGCGGGCGGGGGACACGGAGCAAAACGCGCTGGTGCTCTGCCTGATGGTGGTGCTCGCGTTGGCGTACTTTTTTCCCCAAGCAGCCCATGCGCTGCAAGTCATCGACGACCGTGGCGTCACCGTCACGCTGCCTGCTGCCCCCCAGCGCATCGTGAGTTTGCTGCCTTCATTGACCGAGACCGTGTGTGAGCTGGGCCGCTGCGATCGCATCGTGGGGGTGGACCGTTACTCCACCTATCCGGTTAGCCTGCAAAAACTGCCCCAGGTGGGCGGCGGGCTGGACCCGAACATCGAAATGATCGTCGCCCTCAAGCCCGATGTGGTGCTGATGGCCAAGTCATCTCGCGCGAGTGAGCGGTTGGAGTCGTTGGGTATCAAGGTGTTTGCCCTAGAACCCAAAACCCACGCGGATGTGCAGCGGGTGATGCTCAAGGTTGGCCAATTGCTGGAGGTGCAGGACGCCCAGCGCATCTGGCGGTCGATTGACGCCGGGGTTTCGGCTGCCGCCCAGTCCCTACCGACCAAAGCGCGTGGTGCCAAGGTGTACTTTGAGGTGAACGAAGGGCCGTATGCGGCTGGCGAATCGTCCTTCATCGGTGAAACGCTGACACGGCTGGGCGCCAAAAACATCGTGCCGGCCAAGCTGGGGCCGTTCCCCAAGCTCAACCCTGAGTTCATTGTGCGGGCCAATCCGGATGTGATCCTTATCGGTCAGCGCAGTGCAGGTGCCTTGATGGCGCGGCCCGGCTGGCAATCCATACGCGCCCTGCGCGAAAACCGGGTGTGCATCTTCCCCACCGAAGAGGCCAACGTGCTGGTGCGACCAGGGCCGCGCATGGCCGAAGCGGCGCGCATCATGGCCAAGTGCCTGGAAACCAAATCGCCGGCGAATGGAGGCAAACCTTGAACACCTCCTTGGTCCGTGGGTTGGCTCTGGCGGGGGTGCTTGCCGCCATGGCGCTGCTGGCTGTGGGCGTGTGTGTGGGCAGCACCGGTTTTGAGAACCTGCTGACGCCTTTGCTGAACCCCGAGCAAGACCCTGGCCAGACGGCCATGGCGCAGCAAATCGTCTGGCAGATACGCCTGCCGCGCACTGCGGGCGCTTGGGCGGCCGGCGCGCTGCTGGGACTCGCGGGCGCTGTGGCGCAAGGGCTGTTTCGCAACCCGCTGGCAGACCCTTACCTCCTGGGCAGCGCCTCGGGGGCATCGCTGGGTGTGGCGCTGGCCTTGGCAGCGCTGGGCGGGGGTGCCGGCATGTTGGGTGGTGGCAGTACCGACAGCATGATGAATGGCGCGGTGGCGGTCAGCGTGTTTTCCAGCAGCGTGTGGGTGCGCATCGGTTTGACCGGGGCTGCTTTTGTGGGGGCTGTGGTGGCAGTGCTGCTGACCCTAATGCTTAGCCGCGGTGTGGGCCACACGCTGCGTCTGCTGCTGGCGGGTGTGGTGGTGGGGGTGGTACTGGGCGCCACCACGCATCTGGTGTTGCTCTTTACCCCCGACTCGTTGCAGGCCATGCAGGCCTTCATGCTGGGTTCCACTGCCTTTGTGGGCTGGACTTCGTTTAGCCTGATGGCAGGTGTGTGGGTGGTCTGCGTGCTGGCCGCCTGGCTGCTGGCCCGGGTGCTCGATGGTTTGAGCCTGGGTGATGCCACAGCACTGAGCTTGGGCCTGCCGGTGGCGCCCATGCGTGCCGCCTTGGTGGCCGTGCTGGCGCTCGCGACCGGCACGGCGGTAGCGCAGACAGGGCTGATTGCATTTGTGGGCCTGGCCGCGCCGCACCTGGTGCGCTCCCTGGTGAAAACCACCCACGCGAACCTGATGCTGCTTTCCAGTTTGGTGGGCGGCGTGCTGCTCATGGGGGCAGACACCTTGGCGCGCGGTCTGCTGGCACCGCAAGAATTGCCGGTGGGCGTGCTGACAGCGGTACTGGGCGGCGGCTACCTGCTGTGGCTGATGCACCGGGGTGGCCGGCACAGCGGAGGTGCCGCATGAACGTTGAAGATGCTATGGAAAACATAGCTATCCGCGCAGACTTCATAAGCGCCAGCCTTGGAAATGGCATTGCCAAGCAGCAGGTGCTGCACGGCGTGTCACTAGGTATCGCGGCGGGCCAGTGGACCAGCATCGTCGGGCCCAATGGCGCAGGCAAGTCCACCTTGCTGCGATGTCTGGCCGGGGTGTTGCCCCACAGCGGCACGGTGCATTTGTTTGGAAAGCCAATGCAAACGCTGCCGCAGCGTGAACGCGCCCGCCAGTTGGCGTGGCTGGGTCAGAACGAAACCTCTGCCGATGACCTGACCGTGTGGGATGTGGCCATGCTGGGCCGCCTGCCGCACCAAGCGTGGCTTGCGCCACCCAGTGCGGTGGACCACGCGGCAGTAGAGCAGGCGCTGCGCGCCACCCAAGCCTGGGATTGGCGTTGCCGCCCGCTCGGCCACTTGAGCGGCGGCGAGCGCCAGCGGGTGCTGCTGGCCCGTGCGCTGGCGGTGCAGGCCCGGGTGCTGCTGATGGATGAACCCCTGGCTAATCTCGACCCACCGCACCAGGCCGACTGGTTGGCCGTGGTGCAGGCACTGGTCAAGCAGGGCAGCACGGTGGTGAGCGTGCTGCACGAGATCAGCATGGCCTTGCATGCCCACCAGGTGGTGGTCATGGCCCAGGGCCAGGTGACCCACCAAGGCGCCAGTGGAGAAGCAGCGACCCATGAGGCGCTGATCAACGTATTCGACCGCCGCATTGCCATTCACGCCCTTGAAGGGCAGTGGGTGGCATTGCCGCGATAACCCCAATCCTCTTTGAGAAAACAGCATGCAGATTGAAACCCCACCTACCGAGAAGCCCTATGACAAAGCTGAGGGCGAACGCCGCGGCATCATCATCGTCAACACGGGCGACGGCAAAGGCAAAAGCACGGCCGCCTTTGGCCTGGCCCTGCGCGCGCATGGTCGCGGCAAGAAGGTCAAGATTTTCCAGTTCATGAAAGTGCCTACGGCGCGCTTTGGGGAACACCGCATGTTCGAGCAAATTGGTATTCCCATCGAAGGCCTTGGTGACGGTTTTAGCTGGAAAAGCCAGGACCTGGAGCGCAGTGCCCAGTTGGCGCGCGACGGTTGGGCCAAAGCGAAGGCCGCCATCATGGGTGGGGACTATTTCATGGTGACGCTGGACGAGATTACCTACCCGCTGATTTACGGCTGGATGCCGCTGGACGACGTACTCGACACCCTCAAATCACGGCCCAGCCATGTGCACGTGGTGTTGACCGGGCGCCGATGCCCGCCCGAGATCATCGAGCTGGCGGACACGGTTAGCGAGATCCAGATGGTTAAACACGCGTTCAAAGCCGGCATACCGGCGCAGCGTGGAATTGAGGATTAAGACGCCATGATCAGCACGTGGGTGCTCTGCAACGCGTTGGCATTGGTGGTTGCCCTTTTGGCAGATCGCTACTGGGGCGAGCCCCCTGTACGCTTGCACCCCGTGGTGTGGATCGGTAACTACCTGGGTACCGCAGGCGCCTGGGTGCAGCGCCATACGCGGCAACAGCCCGAGGCACGGGACTTGAAGGCTTTTTGGCTTGCAGCCCTCGTGTGGATTGCGGGAGGAGCTATGGTTTCAGGAGCGGCCTGGATGCTGCAGGCGGTGCTTCTGGGCCTGCCTTGGTGGGCTGCCGGGTTGGGCCTGGGCCTGCTGCTCAAGCCCTTGCTGGCCTGGGCCATGCTCCAGAGCGAGGTGCGGGCGGTGGAAGCAGCGTTGGCTCAGTCCCTGGACGCGGGCCGCGAGCGACTGCGCTGGTTGGTAAGCCGCGATGTCACAGTGCTGAGCGACACGCAGGTACGCGAAAGTGCCATCGAAACGCTGGCCGAGAACCTCAATGATTCGGTGGTCGCACCCGTATTCTGGTTTGTTCTACTGGGCCTGCCCGGTGCGGCGCTGTACCGGTTTGCCAACACCGCTGACGCCATGTGGGGCTACCCCGGGTTCTACAAAGGCCAGAACTGGGCCTGGGCCGGCAAGTGGGCCGCGCGGGCAGATGATGTGTTGAGTTGGGTGCCCGCCCGCATCACGGCTGCGCTGCTGTTGCTTTGCGCTGGCCTGCGGGGTGGGACGTTGGCAAGACGCCTACCGGCCCAAGCCCGTCAAACCCCGTCGCCCAACAGTGGCTGGCCCATGGCCGCCATGGCGCTGAACTTGGGCGTGGCGTTGCGTAAACCCGGCGTCTATGTGCTCAACCCGCAGGGGCGTGCGGCGCTGCCAGCCGATACCGAGGCCGCTTTGGTTTATGCATCAAAAGCAGTCCTGATGCTTATATTGATTGCGCAATCAGCTATTGTTTTGATAGCGTTTGGAGTTGAGCGATGAACCACACGACGCGTGTTCACGGCGGGCCCGACGCACAGGGTGCACCGCTGTTTGACTTCTCCACCAACAGCAACGCCTGCGGCCCATGCCCGCAGGCATTAGCCGCGGTGCAGGCCGCTGATGCCAGCCGTTACCCGGATGCCAGTTACACCGCGCTGCGCGCTGCGCTGGCAGCGTTTTATATGGTGGCGCCGTGGCGCATCGTGTTGGCTGGTAGCGCTAGCGAGTTCATTTTTCGCATCACGGCCTGGGCCCGACAACAGGGTGCCCGGACCGTGGGTCTTCCCACGCACGCTTACGGTGACTATGCGCACGCGGCACAGGCCTGGGGTTTGGTGGCGGCCGCGGATGGCGCACAGGCTGATGTGGTGTGGGCCTGTGAGCCGTCCAGCCCACTGGGGCAGGCGCATAACCCCACGTTCACAGCTGTGCACGGCCTCGTGGTGCTCGACCGTGCCTACGCGCCGCTGCGCTTGTCGGGTCAGTCCACGTGGGGGGATCCGCAGCTCCAGCAGCTTTGGCAACTCTTTTCGCCCAACAAGGCGCTGGGCTTAACCGGGGTCCGGGCCGCCTTTGCCATCGCACCCTTGGGCGCAGAGACAGCCGTGCAGCAACTGGAGGCTTTGGCGCCTTCGTGGGTGCTGGGCGCCCATGGCGTGGCCTTGCTGATGGCATGGACGCAGCCCGAGACGCAGGCCTGGCTGCAGAAGAGCTTGCACACGCTGAGCCAGTGGAAGCAGAACCAAATCAGCCTGCTGCGTGGTGCTGGTTGGACTGTGCAGGCCAGCGACACGCCATTTTTCTGCGCGCGCCCGCCCAGTGGGGTGTGCGCGGTAGCCCTGTCCACCGCACTGCGCGCGAAAGGCATCAAGATGCGCGACGCCACCTCGTTTGGCCTGCCGGGCTGGGTGCGGCTGGGCGTGTTGTCGCCGGTGGCGCAAGACGCACTCAGCATTGCTTTAAAGGTACGTTAAAAGGCATAATGGTTATATGGGCGATACCATTAAAGTCGTTTTTGACACATCTCTGTTAGTTGCTGCGGCGCGTTCGCGCAACGGTGCCAGCTTTGCATTGATCGCTTCGCTTCCTCATCCCCATTTTCAGATATGTCTGTCAGTGGCGGTGTATACCGAGTGGCAAGCTGTATTGACACGCCCTGAGCATTTGCCGCCTGGCACGGATGCCAGCACTGCATTGGGCTTTGTTAGGTACTTGGCCTCCATAGCGCATCAACAGGACATTCACTTCTTGTGGCGTCCGTTTTTGAAAGATCCAGACGACGACATGGTGCTGGAGTGTGCGGTGGCCGCAGGGTGTCAATACATCGTCACCCATAACGTCAAAGACTTTCGTCGCAGTGAGCAATTGGGCGTTACCGCGATGACCCCTGGCGATTTTTTGAACCTTTTAAAGGAGCAATGACAATGACTGCATTGACCATTCGTTTGCCTAATTCGGTGCATGAAAGTATCAAGGCACTGGCGCGCAAGGACGGCATCTCGGTGAACCAATTTATCGCCAGTGCGGCGGCGGAAAAAATGGCTTCGTTCCAGACACTGGAGTACTTGCGGCAAGAGGCTGCGCTGGGAAAGCGCGAGCACTTTAATGCGTTTTTGAGTGCTGTACCGGATGTGGCACCACTGCCTGGTGATGAGATCGTCAAAACCAAAAAGAAATAGGCCTTGTGCCACTGACCACCAAAGAACACTGATATGCATCTGGCAGAATTACTAAAAGACAGCTCCTATCTGAATGGTGCAATGACCGCATGACTGCGAAGTGCATCATGGTGCTGGGTACCACCAGCGGCGCCGGCAAGAGCTGGCTCACCACAGCGCTGTGCCGCTACTACGCGCGCCAAGGGCTGAAAGTGGCCCCGTTCAAGGCGCAAAACATGAGCAATAACGCGCGCGTCGTTGCCATTGAAAACGGCCAAGGAGAAATTGGCTCTGCCCAATACTTCCAGGCGCTGGCCGCCAACGCCGTGCCGGATGTGCGCATGAACCCGTTGCTGCTGAAGCCTGAGCGTGACACGCAAAGCCAGGTGGTGCTGATGGGGCAGGTGAGTGCGGAGCTGAGTGCCATGCCCTGGCGCGGGCGAAGTCTCAAGGTCTGGCCGCAGATTGCCGCGGCCCTGGATGCGTTGCGTGCTGAAAACGATGTGGTGGTGATCGAAGGCGCCGGTTCGCCCGCCGAGATCAATTTGTCCAACAGCGACATTGTGAACATGCGGGTTGCCAAGCACTGCGAAGCCGCTTGCCTGCTGGTGACGGACATCGACCGCGGTGGCGCATTTGCCCATTTGTATGGCACCTGGGCCTTGCTACCTGAGGACGAGCGGCGGTTGATCAAGGGTTTTGTACTCAACAAGTTTCGCGGCGATGCCACGTTGTTGGCGCCCGCACCGCAGATGTTGCAAGACCTGACCGGAATTCCCACCGTGGCCACCTTGCCGATGTGGTGGCAGCACGGGCTGCCCGAGGAAGACGGCGTGTTTGACGACCGCAGTGTGGCCAAGGGGGTGGTGAACCTGACCGTGGCGGTGGTGGCCTATCCGCGTATCAGTAATCTGGACGAGTTCCAGCCGCTCAAGAACATTCCGGGTTTAAGGTTGCAGTGGGTGCGCAGCCCGTCTGAACTGGCAGGTCTCAAGCCTTCGGATTGGATCATCTTGCCGGGCTCCAAGCACACCAGTGGAGACTTGGCCTGGCTGCGCGCGCAGGGACTGGATGCGGCGATTGCGCGACATGCGGAGCAGGGCGGGGCAGTGCTAGGCGTGTGCGGCGGGTTGCAGATGCTGGGCGAGGCGCTGATTGATCCGCATGGGATTGATGGGAATGCACCGGGCTTGGGCTTGCTGCCGCTGGTGACAGTGTTTGCGCAAGACAAGACGGTGCGGCACACAAGTACTTCGTTTGTCGCCGATTTTCAGTCGCACGCCGCTGGGGCCCAGGCCGGGGACCTCATACTGCCAAACGCGCAGAAATCGGCCCCCGGCCTGGGCCCCAACAGCGTGGGCCCGGGTGCACCGTCGCCGTGGAATCCCCTCGCGGGCGTTGCGGTGTCGGGCTATGAGATTCACCACGGCCAAACCGCCCAGCATGCCGCCATGGCTGCTGCAGGCGACCTGGCCCATACCGTCCTGCCCGATGGTCTGGGCTGGTGCAACGCGCGCGGCAATGTGCTGGGCCTGTACCTGCATGGCATATTTGAAGACGCCGCCGTGTTGCAAGCGCTGTTTAGCGCGCAACTGGGCGGCACCGTACCCACGCTGGAAACCGTGTTTGACGGGCTGGCGGACTACATCGCAGCGCACTTTTCGGAAGGTGTACTGCAGGACTTGTTGAACTGATTTTTCAAAGTAATTGCCATGACGAACTTTTTGCCCACCCTCGCCGACATCTCTGACGCCGCACTCACCGACGCGTTGCAGCACACGCTCAACAACAAAACCAAGCCGCTGGGCTCGCTGGGCCGGCTGGAAGATGTGGCGCTGAAGATTGGCCAGATTCTGGGCAGCACGGCCCCAGTGCTGGATCAGCCGCAAATGGTGGTGTTTGCCGCCGACCATGGGCTCACCGCACGCGGTATTTCGGCCTTTCCGAGTGATGTGACTTGGCAGATGGTGGAGAACTTTCTGGCCGGTGGTGCTGCGGTAAGTGTGCTGGCAAAGCAGAACGGCATAGCGCTGACGGTGGTGGACTGCGGCGTCAAGCGTGATTTTCTGGCCGGCTTGCCTGCGGGGAGCAAGCGCCCCGGTTTGCAAGTGCGCAAGGTCATTGGGGCTGAGTTGGGTACCGCTGATTCGTCCGTACAAGTTGCCATGACACCCGCGCAGCGCGATGAAGCAATGCAGCACGGCATCGATTTGGTGAAGGGCATGCCGGGCAACGCACTGCTGCTGGGTGAAATGGGCATTGGCAACACCTCGGCCGCATCCTTGCTGTTGTCACGTCTGGCAGGTCTGGACATAGGCGTGTGCACCGGTGCTGGCACGGGTTTGGATGCGCCTGCAGTGCAGCGCAAGACCGAGGTGCTGCGCGAGGTGCTGGCGCTGCATGCCAAAGCCACCGCGCCGCTGGATGCGCTGGCAGCATTCGGTGGCTTTGAGATTGCCACCATGGTGGGCGCGGTGTTGCAGGCTGCGCAGGAGCGTCGTGTGATTGTGGTGGACGGTTTTATAGCCACCAGCGCGGTGGTGGTGGCACATGCGCTGCAGCCGCTGGTGTTGCAACGCTGCGTGTTTGCGCACCGCTCGGGCGAGCGGGGTCATGAGTTCATGTTGCAGCACCTGGGTGTGCAGGCGCTGCTGGACTTGGGCCTGCGCTTGGGGGAAGGCTCGGGTGCGGCGCTGGCCTGGCCGCTGCTGCAGTCGGCCTGCACCATCCTGCGTGACATGGCGAGTTTTGCGTCGGCCGGTGTGTCTGAGAAGTCGGCCGATCAGGTTAACACGCACTAAGCCCGGGCAACATGGTCCGCTTTCTCCGCCACTACTTGCTGTCGCTGCAGTTCTTCACACGCGTGCCGGTGACGGGGCGCCTGGCGGACTGGGTGGGCTTTAGCCCGGCCATGCTGCGCGCCAGTGCGGCGCACCTTCCGGGCGTGGGTTGGCTGGTGGGGGCCGTGGTGGCCCTGGTGACCTGGCTGCTGCTGGCACTGCTGCCGGCCAGCCCGTTTGCACCGCTTGTAGCTGCGGTACTGGGCACCGTGGTCAGTGCGCTGATGACGGGCGCTTTCCATGAAGACGGCCTGGCAGATGTGGCTGATGGTCTGGGCGGCACGCTGAATCGGGAGCGAGCGCTGGAGATCATGAAAGATTCGCGCGTGGGCGCGTTCGGTGCCATTGCGGTGGTGCTGGCCTTGCTGGCCAAGGTGAGTTTGCTGGCGCTCTTGGGCTCCCTGCACGGTACGGTAATGGTGGTGGCCTTGTTCCTGGGCCATGTGGTGTCGCGCTTCTGGCCGCTGCTCATCATTCGCCTGCTGCCGCATGTGGGGGATGTGGCCGGTTCCAAGTCCAAGCCGCTGGCGGACCAGATCAGTGTGGGTAGCCTGTGGGTAGCGGGTTTGTGGACTTTTGGTGCTCTAGGCCTCGTTGTTATTGCGCATGCAGCTATGGTTTTGATAGTTCCAACGCTGGCAGTCAACGCGGTGGCCCTGTGGCTGGCTGCCGGTGTGCTGGGCAGTGGTTTGGCTTGGCTGGGCATGCTGCGCTGGTTCGCGCGCCGCCTGCAGGGCTTCACGGGCGACTGCCTGGGCGCGACACAGCAGGTCTGCGAGTTGATGTTTTACTTGGGGCTGGTGCTGGCTTGGGGCGCGGTAACCCGGGGTGGGCTGGTATGACGCTGTGGGTGGTGCGCCACGCCCAGCCGCTGGTGGCCCCTGGTATTTGTTATGGCGCGCTAGACATGCCGGCCGAGTCTGATGCGACTCAAACAGCGGCGCAAGCACTGGCAAGCGTGTTGCCCCACGGGGCCGAGGTGCGAGTCTCTGTGCTACAAAGATGCGAGCAGCTTGCGCAACGTCTACGGGCGCTGCGACCTGATTTGACCTATACACCTGATTCGCGCCTCGTCGAAATGCACTTTGGCGTGTACGAGGGGGTGGCCTGGGCAGACATTCCCAAAGCGGCAGTGGATGCCTGGACCGCTGATTTCTGGTCCCACCGCTTTGGCGGGCAGGAGTCGGTGGCGCAGATGATGGGCCGGGTAGCAGAAGTGTGGGAGTCCTGCCTGCCTGCATTGGCTGCGGGTCAGGTTCAGGTCTGGATCACCCATGCTGGAGTAGCGCGGGCTGCCAGCCTGCTGGCGCAAGGGGTACGTTATGTGCCCAGTGCGGGTCTGTGGCCTGTCGCAGCCCCTGCATTTGGTCAGTGGGTGGAGCTGCAACCGCAGCGCGCTGATTCTTCAGAAACTACTACGGCCCGCCGTCAAGAGGCCGTGCGCTCAAGTCAGCAAGGTTGATACATCGCTAAACGTCTCAGGGTCTGGTAGTCCCAATTGCAGGCTTTCCTCGGACAGTTGGAGATGCTGCAACAATGCTTTAGACGCATTCGGAACGGCCTGCAACACCGTGGCATGGCTGCTGGACTGATCGGTCAGCCAACCCGCCAAGTGCACAACACCGCACAGTTTGGATTGTTGCAGCGCTGCCTGGGCATTGCCACAGTGCTTGAGCGCCAACACCACGTCATTGGGAAAGTCCCATCGCTTCGCTACTTCAGCCGTCACGCCACCTTCGTCAAACCCCAGTAGTGTGCGTTGGCGTTGCCAACGCTCTCCAGGGCCACAAGGTTGCCGTTGCACGAGATTGAGAACAGTGGGCTGCTGCTGCACGATGATCATTTCTCCCAAGCGCAGCATCATGGCGGTCAGCCACGCCTGTTGTTCATCCATATCTGCTTCGCTGGCCAGAAACCGGGCGTAACCCGCACACACCATGCTGTAACGCCAGAACTCCAACCGGTCGATGCCTTGCGGCAAGCGAAAGGCGTTGGCCAGGCAAATGCTGAGCGCCCGTGCACGGATTTGCGTCATACCGACGACGCTGACCGCTTTGTCCAGTGAAGTGACGGAGCGCGACAAGCCAAACAAGGCACTGTTGGCCATGCGCAGCAGGGTGGCAGTCAGGGCAGGGTCTTTGGCGATGATGTCTCGCACAGACACCACATCTGCGTCCTCGTCATTGAGGGTACGGATCAGGGCATGCCCCACTTCCGGCATGACTGGCAGCTTGACCGATTGAATGAAGGCGCTAAGGTCCGTCATGGTGTGTCGCTGTTGTTATTTTGTGGGTACAGGAGTTTTAAGTGTATACCCGCAAGCCTCTTTCACGCCACATTTCCAGCACAAAGGTTTGCGCGCCTGGCAGACGTAGCGGCCATGCAAAATGAGCCAATGGTGGGAATCTACGAGATAAGTTGCCGGGATACGCTTGAGTAGCTTGCGCTCGACGTCCAAGGGAGTCTTTCCCGGTGCAAGCCCGGTACGGTTGCCCAAGCGAAAGAGGTGCGTGTCGACCGCCATGGTGGGCTCGCCAAAAGCAACATTGAGGACCACATTCGCGGTTTTGCGACCTACGCCCGGCAACGCCTCAAGTTCCTCACGGGTGCGGGGAACCTGACCGCCATGCAGGTCCACCAGCATCTGACAGGTCTGCATCAGGTGTTTGGCCTTGCTTCGGTACAGGCCAATGGTTTTGATGTGCTGCTCCAGTCCTTCGAGACCCAGGGCAAGAATTTTTTGGGGCGTATTCGCCGCAACAAATAGACGCCGCGTCGCCTTGTTGACCCCTACGTCAGTCGCTTGGGCGGAAAGCAGTACCGCCGCCAGCAACTCAAACACGGAACTGAACTCCAGCTCGGTTTGCGGATGCGGGTTGGCGGCCCGCAGGGTGGCAAAAAAAGACTCGACTGCGGCAGGGCTCACTAGGTGGTGACGTCCAGGAAGGTGCTGGAATCCGGGAATTTGGAGCGCATCCAGTCGGCGTCGATCATGAGCGCTGCAATCACATCTGCGGGCAGGTCGTCGACGGATTCCGGTCCGGCATTTTCTGTTTCCGCCAAAAGCTCCGCCAAGTGCAGCACTGCGCCCAGGCGTGAAAAGGCTTGGTCGGTAAGGGGGTCCGCAGAACGCTGGAGCGCCTGCACCATCTGCATGGGGAAATTCCATCTACGGGCCAATTCAGCAGTGATTTGGCCTTCGGTGAAGCCCACCAGTTGTTGCTCACGTTGCCAACGCCCCCCCGGCAGGTGCGGCAGCTTTTCAATTTCATGCAGAGTGGCGGGGTCGGCTTGGGCAATCAACAACTCGCCAAGGCGCAGCATCATGCCAGTGAGCCAAGCCATTTGGCTATCGATGTTGAGCCTGTTTGCCAGCCATTGGGCATACCCGGCGCAGGCCATGCTGGTACGCCAGAATTCCTTGCGGTCAAGGTCTGGCAGGGTAGGAAACGACTCGCTCAAGCAGGCACCAAGTGCCAAAGTCCGCACTTTGGACATACCCACCATGGTAATGGCGTCATCCAGGGTGCCCACACCGCGCGGTAGTCCAAATTGCGCACTATTGGCCAAGCGCAGTAGCTTGGCGGATATGGCCGGGTCTTTGGCGATTAGATCCCGAACCTTGGTGACGGGGGCGTCGTCGTCGTTCATGGTCTGGATGAGCTCGTGCGCGACCTCAGACATGGTGGGCAACTTAACACTGGCAAAGAAAGCTTCGAGGTTGACCATGGATTCTCCAAAAAAGCGTTGTGACCCAATCGGTGACAATTTACCCCATGCGCAGTGCCGTTTTGCCATGTTTGGTGCACAGCGACGATTATTTTTGAATATTGATCTTTGAAAGAACCTCGCATGCAATTTGCCGACCGCCTCAACAATGTAGAGACCTCCGCCATCCGGGAGCTATTCAAGCTGCTGGGCAAACCCGGCATCATCAGTTTTGCGGGGGGGTTTCCTGATCCGGCGTTGTTTGATGTGGAAGGAATCCGGGAATCGACCGACGCCGTGCTGCGATCCAACCCCGGTGCGGTTCTGCAATATGGCGCGACAGAAGGCTGGCAGCCCCTGCGCGAGGGAATCAGCGCCCACATGGCTGGCAAGGGTGCCACGGTGGCCGCTGACGGCTTGATCGTCACCACAGGCAGCCAGCAGGCGCTGGACCTGATCGGAAAAACCATGATCTCGCCCGGTGACAAGGTCATCATGGAAGCGCCTACTTTTCTGGCCACCATTCAGTGCTTTCGTCTGTATGGAGCGCACGTCATCAACGCCCCCATTGACGCCCATGGCGTAGATGTGGACAAGCTGGAGGCGTTGATTGATGAACACAAGCCCAAACTGGTCTACCTGATCCCCACCTTTGGCAACCCCAGCGGCGCCATGCTGAGTTTGGAGCGGCGCAAACGGATTCTAGAGATTGCGGTGCGCACCCAAACCCTGGTGGTAGAAGATGATCCCTATGGCGAATTGTTTTTTGACCAGGCTCCGCCACCCAGTCTGCTGGCCCTCAGCGACCAGGTGCTTGGCAGCCGTGATTGGCTGGCGCATTGCGGCTCGTTCAGCAAAGTGCTGAGCCCCGGCCTGCGGGTGGGATGGTTGATAGCGCCGCCCGCCTTGTTGGGCCGTGCCACCATGTGCAAGCAGTTCAGCGATGCCCACACCAGCAACCTGACGCAAGCCACCGCCGCGCACTACCTCACGCTCAACCGCTTGCCTGCTGCATTGGCGGCCGTTCGCGCCACGTACGCAGAGCGCGCACGCGTGATGGGTGAATGCCTGCAACGCGAACTGGGTGATGCGATCGCCTTTGAACCTCCGCAGGGCGGGATGTTCTTTTGGGCCCGTTTGACCGGTGCCAACGGACAAGAGCAAAACGCCAGCGAGTTTGCCAAGCGCGCCATCGATAAACTGGTGGCGTTTGTCCCCGGCGCCCCGTTTTATGCGCACGACCCCGACCTCAGCACCTTGCGCCTTAGCTTTGCCACCGCCGATGTGGCCAAGATCCAGGAAGGCATTGGTCGCTTGAAGCAATCGCTCTAGCCACAATGAAAGAAATGTGATGCAACCCACCCTAAAAATTGACTTCGTGTCCGATGTTTCTTGCCCGTGGTGTGCCATTGGCTTGCAAAGTCTTGAAGTGGCCTTGGAGCGGCTGAAGGACGAAGTGCAAGCCGACATCCATTTTCAGCCGTTTGAGTTGAACCCCAAGATGGGTGCAGAAGGCCAGGACATTACCGAACACCTGAATCAAAAATATGGCGCAACGCCCGAGCAAGCCGCCGCCGCGCGCGAGAACATTCGCCAACGCGGAGAGGCGCTAGGCTTCACCTTCAACATGGACAAGCGTGCGCGCATCTACAACACGTTTGATGCCCACCGTTTGCTGCATTGGGCCGAAACCTCAGGCCAACAACTGGCCTTGAAAAAAGCCCTGTTCACTGCCTATTTCACCAACGGCGAAGACCCCAGCAACCACGACGTGCTGTTGCGCGCCGTGCGCACCACGGACCTGGATGTGGACGAGGCCCAGCGCGTCCTGGCCACGGACGATTTTGCGGCTGAAGTACGTGAGCAAGAACAATTCTTTCTGGACCAGGGTATCCATTCGGTTCCCGCAGTGGTGATCAACGACCGCCACTTGATTTCTGGTGGCCAGCCACCCGAGGTGTTTGAACAAGCGCTGCGTCAGCTCGCCACCCAAGCTTAAGGAAGTACGCCCGTGCTGGACCGGCGGCAACTCTTGGTTGGAGCTGCAAGCTGCGCCAGCCTGGGGTGGCTGCCGCGCAGTGCCTGGAGCCAGCCGCTGTTGCAGAGCAACCCGTTTGCATTGGGCGTGGCCAGCGGTTCGCCTACCCATGACTCCGTGGTCTTATGGACCCGCCTGGTGCAGGCGGAAGCACCGGCGCTTGGCCCCATCACCGTGCGATGGGAGATTGCGCATGACGAGCAATTCCAGCGGTTGGTGCAGTCGGGTCAAGCGCAGGCCCTGCCCATGCTTGCCCACTCGGTACATGCTGAAGTGCAGGGCCTGGAACCTGACCGCTGGTACCACTACCGGTTTATGCTGGGCGCAGCGGTCAGCGCTACCGGGCGTACCCGTACCTTCCCAGCACCGGGTGCCGTGGCGCGGCGTTTGCGTCTGGGCTATGCCTCGTGTCAGCACTGGGAGCATGGACACTACAGCGCTTACCGCCACATGCAGGGTGAGAATCTCGATGCCTTGATGTTTCTGGGGGACTACATCTACGAATACGGCGGCAGCAGCAAGGCCGTGCGCAGCGTGCCCACTGCGGCCACCATTACGCTGGACGACTACCGTGCCCGCTACGCCCTCTACAAAAGCGACCCCCATTTGCAGGGCATGCACGCCGCTTGCCCCTGGCTGCTGACCTGGGACGACCACGAGGTGCAGAACGACTACGCCAGCAGCACGCAAGGGAGCCGAGGGCCTGAAGGCATCGACTTTGCCGCTCGCCGTGCGGCCGCCTACCAGGCCTATTACGAACATATGCCGCTACGAGCCGCAGCACTGGGGCGGGCGTTGAATGAAGTATGGGGTGCCAACCGCGAGTTGCGCCTGTATGACCGGGTACCCTTTGGCCGCCTGGCCACCTTGCATCTGCTGGACGACCGCCAATACCGCGACCCCCACGCCTGCACCAAGGGCGGTGGCCCGGGTTCCAGCACGGTGAACCCCGCAACTTGCGCAGCCTTGGCCGACCCACGGCGCACGCTGTTGGGCGCTACGCAAGAACGCTGGCTGGATCAATCTTTGGCCACGGGCGGCGGGCAATGGACGGTGCTGGGCCAACAAACTGTCTTTGGTCAGCGGGACTTCAAACTCGGCGAAGGGCTGAGTGTGTCCAACGATAGCTGGGACGGTTACCCCGCAGCCCGCACACGGGTGACAGATGCACTGCAACGTCACCACGTCAGCAACCCGGTGTTTCTGGGGGGCGACGTACACTCCAATTGGGTGGGGCATGTAAAGGCTGATTACGCGCGGTGGAGTTTTGCGGAACCAGCATCACCTCACGCGGCGGCACCAACGATGGTGTGCCTGAAACATTGGCCGAGAACCCGCACTTCGTGTTTGTGGACCGCGAACGGCGCGGCTATGGTGTGGCTGAATTGACGCCCAAGGGCCTGAGCGTGACCCTGCGGGCAGTGGACGACGTGACGCGGCCCGACTCAGGTTTGCAGACCTTGGCGGCTTTTGCCGTGGAGCCGGGGCGGGCGGTGGTGCACCGGGCCTGAGAACTCTGCCTGGGGCGTCCAGCGGGTGCAGCGGGTGCATATTCCAGTCAAACCAGCCACGGATACCAATGCACGGTAGGCCACCGGCTACTTAGGACTGAAGTCGAGTCGTTTTCTCAGAAGCAGTCCGCTTGCCATGAACTTCAGCAAGCGAGTGCGATGTAATTCGGCATGGCGGCGTTTGCGGGTACTGGCGAATGGCTGGTTAATGGAAGTCCACCTCGGCGCTTGTAAGCTGGCGGTCGTAAATCGCAGGTTTGCCGCGATATTTGGAACTCAAGGTCATAGTCCAGTAGTAGCACTGATCGATTCAGTGTTTTCTCACCAATCTTGAATCCTTGACATTGGGTAAACTTTCTACATGAGCAAGCGTGTTTCAATAGTTTGTGAAGGGAATCGCTTTGAAAGCGTTGCCGCGATGTGCCTCCACTATGGCGTGGAACGTTTCAAAACTCACAGTCGAATTCAACGAGGGTGGACACCAGAACAAGCGGTCGGTCTAGTACCGCACGAAGAGTCGCATTACCGCCCTAAAGCGGTGGAAATAAACGGCCAGAAGTATGAGAATTTGACGCTCGCTGCATCTGCTTTAGGCGTCAAACTCACGACTGTAAAGGCGCGTATTGAAAACGGGTATACGGTCGAAGATGCTTTCCTCGGGCGCTTAAAGCCTCGAGTCGGCTCAAGAGGAAAATCGCTTGAGTTCGATGGGGTTGTCTATGCGTCCATTACCGCGCTCGCTGAGAAACATAAGCTCACCGGCACTCTAGTTTCCAAGCGATTAAGGTCTGGATGGACGTTGGCTCAAGCACTCGAAATCATTCCTGCGCCCCCGCGCTTTCGCAATCACGAAGGCCACGCCAGAGAGCAAAAATGGAAGCAAGTTCGCACGACTGAAGGGAAGATTGAGCCTGTGCCGGATGCAGGAGGCTACAAGCTGTATTTGGTCACAAATACGATCAATGAAAAAGTGTATGTCGGCATTACTGTGGGGGAGTTGAGTGCGCGACTAAATCAGCACTTTGCGGCAGCAAGGCGGGGCCGAAAGTCCGCGTTTATGAATGCAATA
This sequence comes from Curvibacter sp., assembly GCA_004293725.1. Classification (GTDB taxonomy): domain Bacteria; phylum Pseudomonadota; class Gammaproteobacteria; order Burkholderiales; family Burkholderiaceae_C; genus Allorhodoferax. The sequence goes on along the minus strand of REAW01000018.1, from coordinate 56,946 downwards.
AACAGGTACGGAGAAGCGGCATTCAAAATTGAGTTATTGTCTGACACAACTCGCAGTTACGACGAATTGCAAGACCAAGAGGTGCAAGAAATAGTCCGGCGTGATTCGATCCGGAATGGGTACAACACCGCCCGAGGTGGTTCGATTGGAACGGGCAAGCAGTTAACCGTTGACGGCCGGACATTTCCGACTTACCTCGCTGCCGCAGCGCATTTCGGTGTAGACCCGCAGGTTATGGCAATTCGAATTGGGCGACTGAAATGGACGCCCGAAGAGGCTGTTGGCTTAGTAGAAAAGGACTGGGTTGGAAAAGAAATTTCTGTTGCAGTAGCAGGTGTAATGTATCCAAGCATCAAGCAAGCAGCAGAAGCACATAGCATCGATTACAAACTAGTGCATGAACGCCTGAAGAGGCGTGGCTGGACATTAGAGCAAGCACTGGAAATCTCAGATGCTCCGGACTCAAGCCGATTCGCTGGGATGAGTGTCTCGGTATTCGGATTGGTTTTCAAGTCGTATGGCGAATGTGCAAGACACTTTGGCATTAAGGTACCGTCACTTTTAGTTCGATTGACGGAGAAGCAGGAAAGTGTTGAAGTGGCTATTCGGCATTTGCAGTCCAAGCCGAAAGCTGGAGCACAACCTAAACCAGTTACTGCATTCGGCAGCTCTTACACATCGATAACTGAACTAGCGGAAAAGTTAGGCTTGAGCGTCCATTCAATTCGAAATCGAATGAGATTGAAAGGTCAGTCTATAGAAGAAACAATTAGTGCATTGCGGGACAAAAAAGTTATATCCCGCCCGATAGGCTAATCCGCGGTCGCGGTCTGCCCCGAAGCAATTAAAAAGACCGCATCTAGTCCAACGCGGGTGCTCGCTTTGATGAAGTGCTTGCCACAAAGCTGCCGTCGACTGTTGAGTGCGAATGACTCCTATAGAGCAGTCTAGTAGACCTGCTTTTGGCCTACCAGAGCCTTACGCCGGTGTGGTCCAGTTAGGCATTATTCGTGGTCATGTGGCCGAACAACCTTGAGGATCTTCAAGCGGTTTACACCAGCACTTCCAGGAGCCGGTCCAGTCCGCCGCTATTGATAGCCACTTGGGCCTGTGCCCGTACCGCAGGTTTCGCATGAAACGCCACTGACAGGCCGGCGGCTCCCATCATGGGCAGGTCGTTGGCGCCGTCACCCACGGCAATGCACTGTGCGGCCTCTATTCCCAAGAGTGAAGCCACTTCCAGCAAGGTGCGGCGTTTTTCGGCGCCGTCGCAGATGTCGCCCCAGCTTTGTTGGACCAGAGCGCCAGTCAATGTGCCGCCGCGAGGGCCAGAGGCAACTTCCAGCACATTGGAGCGGGTGAAGTCGATGCCAAGTAGTTCGCGCACATGCTCGGCAAAGTAGGTAAAACCGCCGCTGACCAGCAGCACCTTGAGCCCGGCTGCCTTGCAGGCCGCCACCAGCGCAGCGGCGCCGGGGTTGAGTTGCAGGCGTTCGCGCTTGACGGCTTCCAAGTCGGCCACCGTCACGCCTTGGAGCAAAGCCACCCGGCGGCGCAGGCTGTCCTTGAAATCAGTAATCTCGCCGCGCATGGCCGCTTCGGTGATGGCGGCCACTTCGGCCTTGCGGCCCACGGCGTCGGCTATTTCGTCGATGCACTCGATGTTGATGAGTGTGGAATCCATGTCAAACGCGATGAGCTTGTAGTCGGCAAGTTTCAGCGCGGCAGGGAGGTTCTGGACGACAAGGCCGGGGGAGCGTTCGATACTGGACATGGAGTGTTTGCTATGGTTTTAGGAGCTGCTTGCGCAATATCTTGTTGGGCTAGAGGCCGATTTAATGCCTAACTAGGCCGGGGTGGCCACCAGGGGCTGGCCCAAGCTTTTGAGGATGTCGCGCACCATCTGCGCCCGGTCTTTCACCTCCAGCAGCTCGCGTTCGATGCGCAGTTTCTCGTTGCCGGCCAGCTTGATGTGCTTGTTCTTCTGGATCAGGCCAATGATTTTCATCGGGTCAATCGGCGGGTCTTTCTTGAAGGTGATGGTGATTACGCCGGGTGCGGCGTCCACTTTCACTACGCCATAGGGTTTTGCAATCACGCGCAGACGGTGCACGTCAATCAGCGTTTGCGCCTGCGCGGGAAGCTTGCCAAAGCGGTCCACGATCTCTTCGAGCAGGCCATCCACCTGGTCCGTGGTCTTGGCTGTGGCCAGCTTTTTGTAGAAAGACAGACGCAGGTGCACATCGCCACAGTAGTCATCCGGCAGCAGGGCAGGGGCGTGCAAGTTGATTTCGGTCGTGACGTTGAGCGGGCTCAGCAGGTCGGGCTCGATGCCGGCTTTGAGGCAGCGCACCGCCTCGCTCAGCATCTCGTTGTAGAGCTGGAAGCCCACTTCCAGCATGTTGCCACTTTGGTTTTCACCCAACACTTCGCCGGCTCCGCGAATCTCCAGGTCATGCATGGCGAGGTAGAAGCCGCTGCCAAGTTCTTCCATGGCCTGGATCGCGTCCAGCCGCTGTTGGGCCTGTTTGGTGAGGCCTTCGACATCGGGCACCATGAGATAGGCATAGGCTTGGTGGTGGCTGCGGCCCACGCGCCCGCGCAATTGGTGCAGCTGGGCCAGGCCAAACTTGTCAGCACGGCTCATGACGATGGTGTTGGCGGTGGGTACGTCAATACCGGTCTCGATGATGGTGGAGCACAGCAGCAGGTTGTAGCGCTGGGCGATGAAGTCGCGCATCACGGCTTCCAACTGGCGCTCGGGCATTTGGCCGTGGGCTACGGCAATGCGGGCCTCGGGCAGCAGCTCTTCAAGCTTTTGGCGCCGGTTCTCGATGGTTTCCACTTCGTTGTGCAAAAAGTAGACCTGCCCGCCACGCTTGAGTTCGCGCAGCACGGCTTCGCGGATCACGCCATTGCCCTCGGAGCGCACAAAGGTCTTGATGGCCAAGCGGCGCTGCGGCGCGGTGGCAATCACGCTCAGGTCGCGCAGCCCTTCTAGCGCCATGCCCAGCGTGCGGGGGATGGGGGTGGCGGTGAGTGTGAGCACGTCTACCTCAGCGCGTAGCGCCTTCATCTGTTCCTTGTGGCGCACGCCAAAGCGGTGTTCCTCGTCAATGATGAGCAGGCCCAGGTTGGCAAACTTGGTGTCTTGGCTCAGTAGCTTGTGGGTACCCACCACAATGTCCACGGTGCCATCGGCCACGCCCTTGAGCGCTGCGGTAATTTCCTTGCCACTGCGGAAGCGGCTCATCTCTGCAATTTTGACGGGCCACTTGCCAAAGCGGTCCATCAGGGTTTGGAAGTGCTGCTCTGCCAAGAGTGTGGTGGGGGCCAAAAATGCCACCTGCTTGCCACCGGTGACCGCCACGAAGGCCGCGCGCAGCGCCACCTCGGTCTTGCCAAAGCCCACATCGCCGCAAACCAACCGGTCCATGGGGCGTGGGCTGATCATGTCCTGGATCACACAGTGAATGGCCGCTTTCTGGTCGGCGGTTTCTTCAAAGCCAAAGTCGTTGGCAAAGGTTTCGTAGTCTCCGGGTGAATACCGGAAGGCGTGTCCTTCTCGCGCAGCCCTGCGGGCATAGATGTTGAGCAGTTCGGCCGCGCTGTCACGCACCTGTTCCGCGGCCTTGCGCTTGGCTTTTTCCCACTGGCCACTGCCCAGGCGGTGCAGTGGCGCTTCGTCTGCGCTTACGCCCGTGTAGCGGCTGATCAGTTGCAATTGGCTAACAGGCACGTAGAGCGTGGCCTTGTCGGCGTACTCCAAGTGCAAAAACTCTTGCAGCTCCGGTTCGCCCTGGGCATTCTTGTTGCCCATGTCCATGTTGATCAGGCCACGGTAGCGCCCGATGCCGTGGGAACTGTGCACTACCGGGTCACCCACATTGAGCTCGCTCAGATCCTTGATCAGCGCCTCTACATCGCTGACCTGCTCCTGCTTTTTGCGGCGGCGCGTGGTGGGGCCGGCAGCAAACAGTTCGGTCTCGGTGATGAGGTCAATGCCAAGCTCGGTCCAGCTAAAGCCGACCGTGAGCCCCGCTGTCGCGATACCAAACTTCTCGTCGCTGGTTTGGAATTCGGTGAGCGAATCGAAAGCTGGCGGTGAAATACCGCTGGCGCGCAAAAAGTCCAGCAGGCTTTCGCGGCGGCCATCGCTTTCGGCCAGCACCAGAATGCGGTGTTGCGTGTTGCGGGCGTGGGTTTTCAGTCGGGCCAGTGGGTCTTCGGTGCCGCGTTCCACCGACAGGGCGGGCAGGCCAGCAAACTCTGCAAAAACATCGCCCTCGGCAGGTGCGCGAATCGCTAACTGGGCGTGCGCGTTAGCCCGGGCGTAGAACTGCTCTGTACCTAAGAAAAGCGCCTCTGGCGGCAGGGCGGGGCGGTCTGGGTCGCCCTGCACCAGGCGGTAGCGGTCCTTGGTGTCTTGCCAGAAGCGCTGAAAGGCAGGCTCCAAGTCACCGTGCAACACCACCGTGGCGTCCGCGCCTACATAGTCAAAAACAGTCGCCGTTTCGTCAAAAAACAAGGGCAGGTAGTACTCAATACCGGCGGTGGCTACACCGTTGCCAATGTCCTTGTAAATGCGGCTCTTGGTGGGGTCACCTTCCAGCAGTTCGCGCCAACGGTTGCGGAACTTGACCCGCGCATCGTCGTCCATGGGGAATTCGCGGCCTGGCAGCAGGCGCACTTCGGGCACGGGGTACAAGCTGCGCTGGCTGTCCGGATCGAAGGTGCGGATGCTGTCGATTTCGTCGTCAAACAGGTCCACCCGGTAGGGCACGGGGCTACCCATGGGGAACAAATCAATCAATCCACCGCGCACCGCATATTCACCGGGACTTACCACTTGGGTGACATGGCTGTAGCCCGCGAGTGTCAACTGGGCCTTGAGCCGGGCTTCGTTTAGCTTTTGTTTGACCTTGAATTCAAAGGTGTAGCCGGCCAGAAAACTGGGGGGCGCCAAACGGTACAGCGCGGTGGTGGCCGGCACGATGACCACATCGGCCCCGGTTTCTTTGTCGCGTTGGCTGATGCGCCACAGTGTTGCCAGGCGCTCGCTGATCAGGTCTTGGTGCGGAGAAAACGTGTCGTATGGCAGCGTTTCCCAATCGGGGAACAGCGCGCAGCGCAGCGATGGGGCAAAGAAGGCGATTTCCTCCAGCAAACGCTGTGCGTCACTGGCGTTGGCCGTCACCACCGTCATCGGCCGACCGGCGGCTTTTTCGCGTTCACCCAAGCGGGCCAGGAGAAGGGCATCGGCCGAACCGGCCGGGCGGGGCAGCGTGTAACGCTTGCCCGTGGTGAGTTTAGGTAAATCCATGGATGGGTTCGATTTTAGAATGGGCTATCCCTATGAATGCCTCCCCCTCTCAAACTCTTTCCGCTTCCGGTGTGCCCAATGCGCGCTTGTGGGCGCTGGTACCGTGTGCAGGCAATGGCTCCCGCGCCCAGGCCAATGGACCCAAACAGTACGCGCAGGTAGCCGGCCAACCCATGGTTTTGCACACACTGGCCGCCCTGCGCGGCGTGCGTCGGCTGGCTGGTACGCTGGTGGTGGTATCCGCAGGGGATACTTTTTTTGAATCCCGTGATGCTACGATTTTGGTAGCTTCTTGCGGAGGATCCACAAGGGCTAAGTCGGTTTTTAATGGCTTAAGTGTATTGCAAGGGATGGGCGCGCAAGCCCATGACTGGGTGCTGGTACATGATGCCGCACGCTGTCTGGTCACGCCTGCGCAGATTGATGCATTGATAGATAGTTGCCTGGATGATCCGGTGGGCGGGTTGCTGGCGCTGAAATTGCCCGACACACTGAAGCAAGAAGCGAACGGCCGCGTGGCGCAAACCGTTGAGCGCGGGGACAAATGGCTGGCACAAACGCCTCAAATGTTTCGCCTGGCCGCCTTGCAAGCGGCTTTGCAAGCGGCGGGTGATGCCGTGACCGACGAGTCCAGCGCAATGGAGTTCATGGGATTGCAGCCACGCCTGGTGGAGGGAAGTGCCCAAAACTTCAAGGTAACCTACCCGCAAGACTTTGCGTTGGCGGAATCGGTGTTGGCGGCGCGAAACGGTTCTAGTTTTTTGGATGGGCGCTAGGTTAATCATGAATATTCGAATTGGTGAAGGCTGGGACACGCACCAACTGGTGGAAGGGCGCAAGCTCATGCTCGGCGGGGTGGAGGTGCCCTATAGCAAGGGCCTGCTGGGCCATTCAGATGCGGATGCCTTGCTGCATGCAATTACAGATGCCCTATTGGGCGCAGCCGCTCTGGGCGATATTGGCAAGCATTTTCCTGATACCGATGGGCAGTACTTGGGTGCAGACTCTGCCATGCTGCTTTCCACGGTGGCGGCGGATGTTCGGGCGCTGGGGTATGCCATTGGCAATGTAGACAGCACCATCATTGCCCAGGCACCCAAATTGGCGCCTTACATCGTCCCTATGCGTGAGCGAATTGCTGCGGTGTTGGGGTTAGACGTTGGGCAGGTCAACGTGAAAGCCAAAACAGCCGAAAAAATGGGACCTGTGGGCGAGGGGCGTGCCATGGAAGCCCGCGCCGTGGTCCTGTTGATCAAAGCCGCGTAGCACGCTGTAAACGGATCTGGGCGGTCAGGCCACCCGAGCCTGCGGTGGTGAGCCGGAATGCCCCGCCCATGCGCTGTATGGTTTTGTCCACAATGGCCAGACCCAGCCCTGCGCCATTGGCTGCGGTGCGTGCGGCTTCACCGCGGTAGAAGGGCTTGGTCAGTTGGTGCAACTGTTCTTCTGCGACGCCAATGCCGTGGTCACGTACTTTGATGAGCACCCATTTTTCCCGCGCAATAGCAGCAATATCGATCATCGCAATGCCGGTATCCACCGATTTTCCGTAGCGCCTCGCGTTTTCCAGCAAATTGGACAAAACACGGCCCAGCTCCACCTCATCCGCCAAGACAAGGAGGTCCCCCTTCAGGTCTAGTTTGATGCGCACGTCGGGCATTTTTTGCAACGAATAGACGCAAGCATCCACCACGTCGCTCAAAACCACCGGAGCCAGTGCTACACGATCGGGGCGCGCGTAATCCAAAAACTTGTCGATGATGGCGTCGAGCTGGTTGATGTCGGCCACCATATAGGCGCGGGCGCTCTCATCGGCCACGCTCATCTCGGTCTCTAATCGCAGCCGTGCCAATGGGGTACGCAAGTCGTGGGAAATACCAGCGAGCATGACGGCACGGTCTTGTTCAACCTTGGCTAACTTTTGGGCCATACGGTTGAAACCGATGTTGACCTCGCGGATTTCGCTCGTGTTGACGTCTTCGTCCAGCTGGCTTGCGCCGAAGTTGCCCTCGCGTACCCGGGTGGCTGCAAACGAAAGATCTTTCAGAGGGCGGTTGATCAGCCCCGCAATCAACGCCGCGCCCACCAGCGACAACACCGCCGCAACAAACAACCAAATCATCCATGTGGTCCCGCCAGCCAATGACAGGCGGTTTTGGTCCGATTGCAGCCAGTACTCGTCGCCATCAATCACAAAGCTGACCCACAGCCCGGCTTGGCCGTTGACCGTGCTGGCGACTACCGTACCTTTGCCCAGTCGCTCTGCCATATCCACCGCGATCCTGTGGCTTAAAGTGTCGTTGTCCAACAAGGAAAATTGGTCCGTGGGCTCACGCGGCATGATGCGCAAGCCCTCTTCATCTCTCATGGTTTTGAGCAGGGAGATTCGCGCAATGCCATCTGCATGGATCAGCGCGGCACGGCTCAGGTTGACCTGGGAGGCGAGTTGTTGTGCGGTTTGAAGCGCGCGCGGCTCAAACTCCAGGGAACGAAGGGTTTGTAGCCACGCCAAAATGCTGCCGAGCAGCAGGAGAGCCAATAAAAAGAAGGTGCGCCAAAACAGGCTAAGCCGCGCAAAACGTCTCCGCCTGATGGGAGCGTCGTGGTCTGTCAGCGTAGCCGGGCCGCTGGCATCAAAGTCGGTTTGCTCTGCTTGGGCCACCGTGGCAAAGTCTAGCTTCACGCGGCCTCGTCGGGCACAAACACATAACCGATGCCCCACACCGTTTGAATAAAGCGCGGGTTGGTGGCATCAGTCTCGATCAGCTTACGCAGGCGCGAGACCTGTACGTCCAGGCTGCGGTCAAACGGCTCAAACTCACGACCGCGCGAGAGTTGCGCCAGTTTTTCGCGCGAAAGTGGTATGCGCGGGTGCCGCACCAAGGCCTTGAGCATGGCAAATTCACCTGTGGTAAGGGTCAACTCCTGGCCTCCCTTGGTGAGGGCGCGCGCGCCAAGGTCAAAAACAAATGATCCAAATTTCACGACTTCGTTGTCGATCGAGGGGGCGCCGGGAACCTCTGCGACCGGGCGGCGACGCAACACGGCGTGAATGCGAGCCAGTAGCTCGCGCGGGTTAAAGGGTTTGCCTAAATAATCGTCGGCACCCACTTCCAAGCCCACAATGCGATCGATATCTTCGCCTTTGGCAGTCAGCATGATGATGGGAGTGACGTCATTGGCAGCGCGCAGGCGGCGGCAGATAGAAAGCCCGTCTTCGCCTGGCATCATGAGGTCAAGCACGATCAGATCGGCCGTTTCGCGCAGCATGATGCGGGTCAGCGACTTGCCGTCTTCAGCGAGCAACACATCAAAGCCTTCTTGGGTCAAATAGCGACGCAAGAGGTCTCTAATGCGGGCGTCGTCATCGACCACAAGAATCTTGTTAGGACGGTTTGGGTTGGGCTGCATGGCGTATTCAGAATTTGTAACAGTCGCAATTTTGCGTCGCACGGGTCATGAAGCACTGATTGTGAGACGCATATTGACACTATGTTACAAATAACCAAGCTACTTTCGGGCATCGGGACTTAACAATGTCATTTCATTAGGTTTCCCTTGCTTTTATACCGACATGCGACCGCTTTTGTTTATCTTGGTGCTTTCCGTGGTGCCCCTATGGGGAGGCGCAGTTCCAGCGCAGTCGCCCGCACAGGCTGAACAAAGTAAAGTCCAGCGCCGTTCTGATCTGCGTCAGGCCTTGGTGAGCCAAAAAGACGAAAGCAATACCCAGTCCGATGCGAAGGCCGAGCGCCATCTCAGTCCGGCCCAGAAGGCGGAAATGCGCCGCCAATTGCGCGACCAGTCCTCGCGGTAGCACCAAGGCGCAGAGTTCAGTTTTCCCCTAAAGCGGGGAAATGTGGCGGGAGAGAAGGGCCTTACATAAACCGCCTAGCAACGCCATAATGATTGCAACAATAAATGTCGGGAGATGCGTTTGGTTTGCTTTGGCGTTCCGGACTGTAGGAGGTTCCCGTGCTGCTAGCGCTGCTGCAAGGGGGCATGCTATTGCTCGCCTTGAGCCAACTGTATGGCTATAGCTTGCGCACCCGCTCGAAGTCTTCCTTTTTGAATCAACTAGTGGGCGGCCTGCTGTTTGGCAGCGCATGTGCCATTGCCATGGCGATGCCGCTCACCCCAGTGCCAAACTTGTTGGTAGATGCCCGGTCCATTGTTCTGAGCATGGCCAGCCTGTTTGGCGGGCCTTGGGTGGGGGCAGTGGCGGCGATCATCGCATTGGCCTACCAAGGTTTTTTGGGTGGTTTCAGTGCCCCCATTGCTACTGCGGTGGTCTTGGTTTGTTTCGGGATGGGCCTCGCATACCACCTGTTGCTGCGCCAGGGCCGTGCAAGTTTAGGGTGGCAGCCGTTGTTGCTGTTTGGTTTGCTGATGCACAGCGTTGTTGTCAGTTTGTTGAGCTTGGCGCCCGGAGATTTTGCTATCCACGCCCCGCTGATGGCGGCTGTCGCGTTGATGTTGGTGTTCTCCCTCGCAACCATGGTGACGGGCCTGATTCTTGAGAACGTGCGCAAGCGCCAGCAGGCTGAGGCTGACTTGGTTCTCAAAGAAATGCATTTGCGCGAGATCCTGAACGCCACTTTCGATGTGCAGTATGTGCTCGACGAACGCGGCACGATCGTTGAAGCGCTATCGGATTCCGCACTGCTCAGCGCGGGCGGGAACGCCAGCCTTGTCGGGAAGCATTTGAGCGAGGTGCTATCACCGGAAGAAGCTGAACCACTGTTATTGCACTTGCGAAGAGCCTTGGCGTTACCGGGTAATCACGCGTTTGAATTTGATTTGCAATCAACCCACGGCGTGCGTCGGTTTGCAGGTCGAGCCCATGCGCTCCCACCGGTGCCGGGCAGACCACGCTCCTTGGCGTTGCTTGGACTGGATGTGACAGAGAGAATGGACGCGCTAAGAGCGCTGGAAGCGTCGGAAAACCGGTTTAGGAGCCTTTTGCAAAACGTGGGCGCGGTGGCCGTGCAGGGGTACACCCCGGATGGCACGATTACCTACTGGAACATGGCGTCTGAGCGCTTGTACGGGTATTCGGCAGAAGAGGCTATGGGACGCAATTTTTTCATCCTGTTGGTGCCGCACAGTTTGCGCAGTCGCTTGCAGGAGCAAATGGAGGATTTGCAAGCTACCTCGCGAGTCCTCGACGCGCAAGAAATGACCCTCGTGCACAAGCAAGGCCATGAAGTCCCGATTCTGTCCAGCTACGCCATGGTGTTCGCCAATGCCAAAGTGGCTGAGTTTTTTCGATTGGATATTGACCTGGCGGAACGGCGCCGAACAGAGTCCGAATTGCGTGTGGCCGCTACCGCATTTGAAGCGCAGGAAGGCATGATGGTGACCAATGCGCGTCGCGAAATTCTGCGCGTGAACCAAGCCTTCACCAAGATTTCCGGATACGACGCCCACGAGGTCATTGGCAAAAACCCTGGCATGTTCAGCTCCGGTTGGCACGACGATGCCTTTTACACGCAAATGAACGAGGCGCTGGACAAGGAAGGACATTGGGAAGGCGAGATCTGGAACCGCCGAAAGAATGGAGATGTTTATCCCCAGCTCATGCACATTTCATCAGTGGTTGACGATGGCGGGGCGGTATCTCATTACGTGGCGACACAAATTGACATTACACAGCGCAAAGCCGCAGAAGATCAGGTTCGTCAATTGGCCTTCTACGACACACTGACCGGATTGCCGAATCGCCGCATGCTCTTGGACCGTCTGCAACATGCGCTGGCAAGTAGTGCGCGCAGCGGTGCCTGCGGCGCCTTGTTGTTTATTGACTTGGACCATTTCAAAACCTTGAATGACACGTTGGGGCATGACAAGGGGGATTTGCTGCTGCAGGAAGTTGCGCAGCGTTTGATCGACGGAGTGCGTGAAGAAGATACGGTGGCACGACTGGGGGGCGACGAGTATGTGGTGATGCTTGAGGGATTGGACGCGTTGCGAGAGACTGCCGCAGGTCAGGCAACTCTGGTGGGTGAAAAGATTATTGCAACGCTTAGCAAGCCGTACCGCCTTGCCGGGCACGAGTACCACAGCACCCAAAGCATGGGGTTGACATTGTTCAGTGGTCATGAGGCCGCACTGGAGGATTTGCTCAAACAGGCAGACTTGGCCATGTACCAAGCCAAAAACGCCGGCCGCAACGGACTGCGTTTTTACGATCCATTGATGCAGGCCGCGGTGACACAACGGGCAAAACTGGAAGTCGATATTCGTCAAGGGCTTCTGTTCGGTCAGTATGAGCTCTACTACCAGCCACAGTTGAATGCACAGGGGCGTGTATTGGGAGCAGAGGCTTTGCTGCGCTGGAACCACCCAGAGCATGGCATGGTATCGCCAGCGGTCTTCATTCCTGTGGCCGAGGAATCTGGACAAATTGTTGCACTGGGAAGTTGGGTGTTGGAAACTGCATGTGCCCAATTGGTTACCTGGGGCCAAGACCCCGCCACAGAACACCTGACACTGGCGGTGAATGTGAGTTCGCGCCAGTTCAGGCAGCAGGACTTTGCAGACCACATGCTGGCCATGTTGGACTACACAGGAGCAAACCCGAAGCGCTTGAAACTGGAGTTGACCGAAAGCATGCTGGTTGACAACGTCGAGGACCTGATCGAAAAGATGACGGCCTTGCGCGCCCGGGGGGTTGGCTTCTCGCTGGATGATTTTGGAACTGGCTACTCATCGCTCAGTTACCTGAAGCGACTCCCTCTCGATCAGCTCAAAATCGATCAGTCTTTTGTGCGGGACGTGCTGACCGATCCTAACGATGCCGTGATTGCCAAGACCATCGTGACCTTGGGCCGCAGCTTGGGCTTGGCGGTAATTGCGGAGGGGGTAGAAACCGCAGCGCAACGTGATTTCTTGATGCAAAGTGGCTGTGGAGCCTTTCAAGGGTATTTGTTTAGCCGGCCATTGCCCGCACAAACCTTCACAGTCTATTTGCAGTCCCTTCAGCCAGAAGAGCATCTTGAATGAGCGTGCCGTCTCTGCCAACACAAATGCACCAGAGCCGCGTACGCATGCTGCTGTGGGTTTCTGCCCTATTGATGGTGACTATTGGGGTGGGGTGGGCCACCTTTTTCGCGATACGGCAGGCTTGGTTAATCGTCGCTGTGGAGTCGGCAATGGCGATCATGGGTCTGCTGGTCGCCTACCTTACACGCAAGCGCCGCACGCGTTTGGCTTTCTTTGTGATGTTGACCACGGTATATGCCTCTCTGGTGGCATTCGGACTGGTGTTTGACATTCCGGATGCCCAAGTCCCGCGCTCCACGCACCACTACATTTTGCTTCTGGCGCTGGCCGCCATGCTGGTCTTGCGCGACGAGCCGGGCTGGATGCGTCACAGTGTGGTGGGTATGCTGTTCGTTTCTTATGTGGCGCTGAGCAGCACCACGTGGGGAATTCAAACCCAGTACCTGATATCCAACGATGTACGTGTGCCGGGAACCTGGATCAATACCGCTCTGGCCATGTTGGGGCTGTACGCGCTTGCGCACATCATGGTGACCGAGGTGGTTGCGTCCCACGCGTTGGAAGTGGACATGCGCAAAGGAATCGCGCGGAATGAGTTTTTCTTGCTCTACCAGGCCCAAGTCACTCACAAAGGGCGCGTCATAGGTGCAGAGGCGTTGCTGCGCTGGCGACACCCCAAAATGGGTTTGGTCGCGCCCGGCGACTTCATTGATTTGGCTGAACAGACGGGCCTCATTCTTCCGTTGGGTGCCTGGGTATTGCGCGACGCGTGCACGCAGCTCAAAACTTGGGCTCATATGCCTGAGTATTCCCACCTGAGTCTGTCCGTCAATGTCAGTGCCCGGCAGTTTCGGCAACGCGATTTCGTGGAACAAATTCAGGCGGCACTCGAGCGCACGGGGGCCAATCCCAAACGGCTCAAGTTGGAGCTTACCGAAAGCATGCTGGTGGAAGATGTGGACGACATCGTGCGCAAGATGGAAGCCTTGCGGAGCTTGGGAGTGGGTTGCTCTTTGGATGACTTTGGGACGGGTTACTCCTCCTTGAACTACCTCAAAAAACTGCCCTTGGAGCAACTCAAGATTGACCAGTCCTTTGTGCGTGATGTGTTGAGCGATCCCAATGACGCCGCAATTGCCACAACCGTGATTGCGCTCGGGAAAAACCTTGGGTTTGCAGTGGTTGCAGAAGGCGTGGAAACCATGGGACAGCGGGACTTTCTGATATCGCACGACTGCAACATCTTCCAAGGCTACTTGTTCAGCAAGCCGGTAGTGGTGCCCGAGTTCGAGGCGTTTGTGCGCGCTTCGCAGCAGATCGAAAGCGAACAAACAAGCTGACTCCCGGAGTCGACTCCACGTCACAATACCTGTCGTGACTGTGCTTCTCAGACAGGGCGGTCAAAAATAGTCTGGCTCCAACGCCTGCGCTTTTCTCCAACAGGATCTTTATGTCCCTCCTACTCCGTTCGGCAGATGCTGCCCCGCTGCCTGCGGTTCTGTGGCCATTGCTCTTTGGCAACTTTGTTATTGGAACCGGCGTCATGGTGGTACCCGGAACACTCAACGACATTGGTGCCTCGTTGAATGTTTCAGTATCAACCGCTGGGCAGCTCATTGCTGCTGCGGCAGCAGTGATGTGTTTGGGAGCGCCCTTGTTGGCCAGTGTGGTGGCTGGCTGGGACAGGCGTCGGCTATTGGCGCTGTCTCTGCTTTGGTATGCCGTATTTTTGGGTATCAGTGCCTTGATGCCAAGCTTTGGTTCGTTGCTGGTGGTGCGAATACTGACGGTAGTGGCACCGGCCATCTTTACACCGCAGGCCGCAGCTTGCGTTGGCCTGCTGGTCGCGCCAGAGCAACGGGGGCGTGCCATTACCTTTGTGTTTTTGGGGTGGTCAGTGGCTTCTGTTCTGGGGCTGCCAATTGGTGCGCTCATTGGTGGCACGTTGGGTTGGCGTGCGGCTTTTGCCTTTGTCGCCGTGCTGAGTTTGGTGAGTGCGGTTTGGGTCTGGCGTGCCATGCCAGATGGCATCAAGCCTCCCCCCTTGTCACGCGCTGCATGGGGTGAGGCCCTGCGTTCGCCAGCACTGATGCTGTGCGTGGTTGTCACACTGCTCTATTCGGCTGGGCAGTTTGTGCTGTTTTCATACTTTGCGCCGTACTTCAAGGCGATGTTGGCAATTACCCCACTGCAGCTCAGCTTGCTGTTCGCGTGGTTTGGCGTCTTCGGCCTTTTGGGCAACATCTTCATGTCGCGTCACATTGACCGCATAGGGGCGCCGCGCGCCGTGATGTGGGGTGTGGCCGCCATGGCGCTGAGTCTCTTGCTGTGGCCTCTGGGAACGAACCTGATGATGGTGGCGCTGGTGTTGATTCCTTGGGCGCTGGGATGCTTTTCGTCCAACTCTGCGCAACAAGCTCGGCTGGTGGGCATTGCGCCGGCGCTTGCGTCCGGTTCCATTGCGCTCAACAGTTCTGCCATGTATGCAGGTCAAGCCTTGGGTGCAGGCGGTGGCGGCCTGCTCATTGCACAGCACGGCATGGGCTCTTTGCACTGGTTTGCGCTTGGGGGGCTGCTGGCTTCCATGGCCATGAGCTGGTGGGCCACCCGCCAACGGCCTCATGTCAGCGGCAGCCCCGCTACGCGATTGCTATAAAAACAGGAGCTAGTTGCGCAACATCTACGGGCGTAAATGGCCAAAATTGCTTCTATTGTGCGGCCCAACCGCCGTCCATGTTCCAGGCCACACCGCGCACATTATTGCCAGCGGCCGAGCACAAAAACACGGCTAGCGCCCCCAGCTCCTCTGGCGTAGTGAACTGCATGGACGGTTCTTTTTCGCCCAGCAATAGTTTGGTGGCCTCGGCATTGCTGATGCCCCGCGCCGCCGCCTTGGCATCCACCTGCTTTTGCACCAAGGGGGTGAGAACCCAACCGGGGCAAATGGCGTTGCAAGTTACGCCGGTGGTGGCGTTCTCCAGAGCGGTCACTTTGGTCAAACCCACCACGCCGTGTTTGGCCGCGACATAGGCCGACTTCTCGGCAGAGCCCACCAAGCCGTGAACCGAGGCCACGTTGATGATGCGCCCCCAGTTCTTGGCTTGCATACCGGGCAAGGCCAAGCGTGTGGCGTGGAAGGCACTGGAAAGGTTGATGGCCAAAATGGCATCCCATTTTTCCACCGGGAAATTCTCCACCCGCGCTACGTGCTGAATGCCAGCGTTGTTGACCAGAATATCGACGCCGCCAAAGGTGGTTGTTGCGTACTGCACCATGCCCTCAATCTCGGCAGGCTTGCTCATGTCGGCGCCGTGGTATCCCACCTGGGCACCCAACGCCGCAATCTCGGCCTTGGGTCCGTCCACATCGCCAAAGCCGTTGAGGACGATGTTGGCGCCTTGCGCGGCAAGGGCCTTGGCAATACCCAAACCAATTCCGCTGGTGGATCCGGTAACGATGGCGGTTTTCCCATTCAACATGCTGCGTCCTTCAAAAAGAGTGAGGGGATTCCATTAGGATGTGGGCATTATCAAACGAGTGACCGAATCATGGCTGACCCTACGCTGAACTACGTACCCTGCACGGATGCGCAGGGCGGCCATCGGATGGCGTACTGGCAATGGGGGGCACCCGATGCGGCCCATACCATCGTGTGCGTCCATGGGCTCTCGCGCCAGGGGCGGGACTTTGACGTGCTGGCCCAGGCGCTGCTGGCCCGCAGCCCACAGCCGCTGCGGGTCGTTTGCCCCGATGTTGCAGGTCGCGGTCAGAGTGACTGGCTGCAAGATCCGCAAGGCTACCAACTACCCAACTACGCGGCTGACATGTTGCAGTTGCTTGCGCACCTCAAGCCAGCTACTTTGGACTGGGTGGGCACCAGTATGGGCGGACTGATTGGATTGGCGGTATGCGCGCACGCGCAGGCCGTGGGAGTTGCGGTGCGCCGTCTGGTGTTGAATGACGTTGGACCCGTGATCCAGTGGGAAGCGCTGGCGCGCATCGGTACTTATTTGGGAAAAGCGCAAACTTTTGATTCTTTGCAGCAAGCCGCCGATGCCATGTGGGCCATTTCGCAAAGCTTTGGTCCCCATACACCGGGCCAGTGGTTGGAACTGTCGCGACACATGGTGAAGTCCTTGCCCGATGGTCGTGTTGCCCTGCACTACGACCCAGCCATTGCCGTGCCTTTTCGTGCGGTAACGCAAGAAAGTGCTTTGCAGGGAGAGGCTCAGCTTTGGCAGTTGTATGACAGTATTACGGCGTCTACGTTGTTGCTGCGAGGCGCGACCTCCGACTTGTTGTCACCAGCCACCGCGCAAGCTATGACCCAGCGCGGTCCTCGAGCGCAATTGGTCGAGTTCGCGGGGGTGGGGCACGCTCCCACTTTGATTGCGTCGGACCAGGTTGAGGCCGTGGTTTCTTTTTTGCTTGGGTAGTGTTCCCGGATGTTGTGAGCGTCGCATGAAAAGTTTGTATGCCGAGCATGGTGCGTCGGCCACCCCGCAGGTCATTGCGGCTACCGCTGCCAGCTTGCCAGAGCAGGCAGGCGCACTGGAGCGCGCCCGCGCCTTCGCGGAACCCCTGCTGGCCACCCAAACGCTGGATACGTGCGAAAACGTGCTGCAGCACGCTGATGCCGTGGCCGCTATTCTGCGCACCATTGGTGGTTCTGAAGCCATGCAGGCTGCCAGCTACCTGGTCTATGCCTGTGATCACCTCAATAAGCCGCATGAGGTAATCGCCAAAGCTTTTGGCGACAACTTCGCCGACTTGGCGCTGGAAACCACCAAGTTGGTGCGTCTACAGCGAATGGCGCGTAGGACGCAAAACTCTGCCAACCACAGTACTCTGGCACCCATGGCGCAAACCGCTGCAGCACAAACCGAGAGTGTGCGCAAAATGCTGCTGGCGTTTTCCAAGGACCTGCGGGTCGTGATGCTGCGGCTGGCGTCACGCTTGCAGACGCTTCGCCACTTTGCAGCAACCAAGCTTCCCGTGCCGCCCGGTTTGGCGTTAGAAGCACTGCAGGTGTTTGCGCCCTTGGCAAACCGATTAGGCATTTGGGAAATTAAGTGGGAAATTGAGGACCTGTCTTTTCGCTTTTTGGAACCAGCGACCTACAAGCAGGTTGCCAAGTTGCTGGATGAAAAGCGTGCCGAACGTGAGGCGGCAGTGGAGCGCCTGCGTCAGCAACTGGCCGATGAGTTGGCAACACAGGGCATACAGGCCACGGTGCAGGGCCGACCTAAACACATCTACAGCATTGTCAAGAAAATGCGTGGCAAGTCGCTGGGTTTTGACCAGGTGTATGACATTCGTGCGCTGCGCATCATTGTGCCGACGGTGCCTGACTGCTACGCTGCACTGAGTTGGGTACACAGCCAATATGTGCCGGTATCCGAGGAGTTTGACGACTACATTGCCCGCCCCAAACCCAACGGCTACCAATCGTTGCACACGGTGGTGCGCGACCCGCAGGGTCAACCGATCGAAGTGCAACTGCGCACCCAGGCCATGCACGACCATGCCGAACACGGCGTAGCCGCACACTGGGCCTACAAGGAGGCTGGTACCAAAGGTTACGCCGGTGGCGTCACGGCGGCGGGCGACTATGACGCCAAGATCGCAGTTTTGCGCCAGTTACTGGCGTGGGAACGAGACCTGTCGGGCGATAGCGGCAGTGGCGATGGCTCGGGCATGTTCGACGACCGCATTTATGTGTTGACACCTGACGCTGCCATCGTGGAGCTACCCAAAGGCGCCACTGCGGTGGATTTTGCCTACAGCGTGCATACCAATCTGGGCCACCGCTGCCGAGGCGCCAGGGTAGACGGTGCCATGGTGCCCCTGAACACACCACTCAAGAACGGCCAGACTGTGGAAGTGACGGCGGTCAAAGAGGGGGGGCCATCCCGCGACTGGCTCAACCCCGAATTGGGCTACCTCGTCAGCCACCGCGCGCGTGCCAAAGTGCGGGCATGGTTCAACGCCTTGGCCATGGGCGAAACCATGGCCAAGGGCCGCGAAGCGGTAGAGAAGCTGCTGCAACGCGAAGGCAAGACGGCCATCAAGCTGGACGACTTGGCGGGGCAGTTAGGCTTCAACAACGCGGACGCGCTGTTTGAAGTGGTGGGCAAGGACGAGTTTTCTCTGCGCAACATCGAGATGCTGCTGCGCCCAGCAGAGCCTACCGCAGTGGCAGACGACTATATGCCACTCAAAAAACCGCGCGCTGCAGGCGGCAAGGGCGGTGTGCTGGTAGTGGGCATCGATTCCCTCATGACGCAACTGGCGCGCTGCTGCAAGCCGGCGCCGCCTGACTTGATTAGTGGTTTTGTTACGCGCGGCAAAGGTGTGAGTGTGCATCGTTCCGACTGCTCCAACCTGCGCAATATGGTCGGCCGCAGTGGTGACCGGTTGATTGAGGTGGAGTGGGGCGCACCCAGCGGCAAGGAGGGCAATGTCTACCCGGTTGATGTGGCGGTGCAGGCGCATGACAGGCAGGGTCTTCTGCGCGATATTTCGGAAGTCTTTGCCAAGGAAAAAATGAATGTCATTGGCGTTCAAACCCAGTCCGTCAAAGGCACGGCTTGGATGACGTTTACCGTGGAGGTTGCCGAGTCAGGCAAGCTGACCCGGGTTCTCAAAACTGTGGGGGAACTGGGCGGCGTGCGCTCGGCGAGGCGACGCTAGCGTCTTCCGGAGTTTATGCGTCCAACGCCACATCGGCCAACGGAACGCCGCACAGCGCGGCCAATGCTTGCACCACCATGGCGTGGTCTTCGCGCTGCGGAATACCTGACACCGTGACCACGCCCACCACACCCACGCCCCGAACTCGAATAGGGAAGCTGCCGCCGTGGGTAGCGAAGTCACGCAAGGGTAAGCCTTGTTTAGTTTCCAGTGAGCTTTTTTCCTGATCCAGTTTGAGCCCCAATGCATACGAACTGGTGTGCAGCAGCTCCACTGCATTGCGTTTGCGGCGCACCCAGTCGGCATTGATGGGGCCAGTGCCAGGCATGGCATAGAAGAAAACGGTTTCTTTGGCCAGACGCACCTCGATCGTCAGCGCCACGCCTGCCGCTTCGCATAGCAACTTGATCTTGGTGCCAAGCTCCCAGGCGGTGGTTAGGTCAAATGCATTGAACTGCAGGCGTTGTTCTTGGATGGCAAGGCGTTCTAGATCGATGGCAGTGCTCATGGGATTTTTGCTATAAAAAAAGTAGCTGTCTGCGCAGCAAGGACGGTGGGTAGGTGCCAATGGTAGTCTTTTTTGGCAGCGCCAGCCCACGCAAGGTGACATAGCGGAACGCTGGAACGCAGTTGTGCTACACGGTGTGGCGGAAGAAATACAGGTGCGCGTCGCGCCTGTGACAGTTGCTGTGCACACATGGCATTTTTGGCCCAAACAGAGCCAAAAAATAAGTGCTTACCCTTGGCTCTTGTGGACGGCCGTCTCTAAATCAGGGGCCAGTAGTCCGAACGGACTATTGGTCCTTCGCTATTGCTTCAGTGAAACTTCCTCTTCATAAATTTAATCAGGAGACCCCATGCGGTTGATTTCTAAGCTGCTGTGCAGCGCTTTGCTTGTGTCTGCGTCGATGACTGCATCGGCCTATTCTTCCTTGGTTGTTTTTGGTGACAGCTTGTCCGACAGTGGCAACAACACTTTGGCGATAGGCACGGCTCCGTCCCAAATCGTCAGTGGGAATTCTTATGTTCCTAGCCTCACCTATGCATCTGGTGTGTATTCCGATGGACCGGTGTGGGCAACGCAGTTTGCGGATAAATTGGGATTGGGTTTGTCGCCGTCTCTCTTGGGCGGAAACAATTACGCGTTTGGCGGAGCACAGACCTCCTATTTCGTTCCTGGTGAGTCAACTCCCAGTTTGCTCATGCAAACGGGCATGTACTTGACAAAAACTTCAGGTGTCGCGGACGCCAATGGGCTGTATGTGGTTGCCGGTGGAGGAAACAATATTCGCGCCACCCTGACTGCAGCGGTCGGGGCACTTATATCTGGAAATCCGGGCCTCATCCCTGGAATTATTGGGGCCGCTGCAGTGCAGTTCGCTGCAGACATCGGCAACATTGTCGATAGCCTCCAAGGTGCTGGCGCCAAGGACATCATCGTGTGGAACGCACCTAATCTGGGCCTCACACCTGCTGCCATCGCGGCTGGTGGTGGAGATCTCGGAACCACGATTTCACAAACGTTCAACCAAGTGTTGGCGGGACGTTTGGCTTCTGAGACCGGTGTGAAGACATTCGATCTGTACGGCTTGGCTGGGCAGGCAGCTGCACGCGGCTTTACCAACACCACCGATGCCTGCGGCGCAACCGTCAACAGCTGCAGCAATTACTTGTTCTGGGACGGTATTCACCCCACTACAGCGGCTCACAGCCTGATTGCGGAAAACATGTACGTGACTGCTGTACCAGAGCCTGAAACAGTGGTGCTGATGGTGATGGGTCTGGGCTTGATTGCCTACCGCACCCGCCGTCGTAACACACCTATGCAGGCCTCCTAACCCGAAGGTTCCCCCCATGACAGCCTTGCCATACGTGATATGGCAAGGCTGTTTTTCTTGGGGCAAGATTAAAAAAACATTCAGCTACCGCCGTGGTCGCTTCATGCTGCTCATCGAGTGGCGAGGCGAAACGATGCTCCAATTTTTCTTTATTGCGGGGCTTCCTGCGGAGTGAATGCTTGCCATTGGTTTTGGTAGTCAAACCTTACTTTGGACGTTAATATGGGTTTCTCGTCGCACTAAATAAATCGAGGAACATAGCCATGAAAGTTTCCCAAGTCACCGTTCGTAGCGCCTTCTCGGCCGCTGATTTTTCCCCACTTACCGCGATTAGCCCTACTTTGGTGTTTGCATTTGGGTCCGTGGATGCGTTGCAGGCTGCGGCGCCTGGTTTGAAGGCGGCGTTTGCGACCAGTCAGTTGGTGGGTTGCACCACCGCCGGAGAGATTTCCAAGCAAGGCGTAGAAGACGGCACTTTGGTGGTGACCGCATTGCGATTTGAACATTCTCGCGTTGCGCAAGTAAGCACGTCGTTGGCCGATATGGCGGACTCCTTTGCTGCAGGCAAGCGTTTGGCGCAAGGGTTGGATACAGCAGGCCTGCGGGCCATTTTGATTTTTGGACAAGGCGTGGCCATCAACGGGAGTGCGGTGATTGGCGGCATGGCATCGGTGGTTGGGGATCACATCCCCATTACCGGCGGGCTGGCCGGAGACGGCGGCGCGTTTGCCAAGACATGGATTTTGGATAACGTTGGCATTAGCAGCGAGCGCTTGGTATGTGTGGGGCTGTACGGTGAAAAGCTTGAATTCGCCCATGGCTCGTTTGGTGGCTGGTCGCCGTTTGGGCCAGCGCGCAAGGTGACGCGGTGCGACAACAATGTGTTGTACGAACTCGATGGTGAGTCTGCGCTGGAAGTCTATAAAAACTACCTGGGCGAGCATGCCAAGGGTCTGCCAGCCTCAGGCCTGTTGTTTCCGTTTGCCATGCTGGGCAGCGACCACAACGAGGTGGGACTGATCCGCACCATCTTGGCGGTGGATGAAGCAGCAGGTAGCTTGACCTTGGCGGGAGATATTGACCCCAATGGCTACCTGAAGTTGATGCATGCCAGTACCGACGCCCTGGTCGAAGGTGCAGAGTCTGCAGCGCAAGCCGCACAAAAAATGCATGCCACCGACAACGAGGGCCTCGCACTTTTAGTGAGCTGCGTTGGACGCAAGCTCGTCATGGGCGGGCGGGTGGACGAAGAGGTAGAAGCGGTAGGGGAGGTATTTGGAAGCGGCGCTACGTTGGCGGGTTTCTATTCGTACGGCGAAATCAGCCCCTTTTCGCCAACGGTTGACTGCAAGTTACACAACCAAACCATGACGATTACCTATTTGTCTGAGTCCGCATAGTTGAGGCGTTAACTGTTTTATGCACAAGCTGCTGGCGCGCCAGATGAAACGCCTGCTGGGCGTGGAGGAGGCGCAGACGTCAGAGGTTCTAGCGGAACTAGGGGCCTTGGCGCAACAAGGAGCCATGTCGCCCACCGCAGCGCAACTGTTGAATGGCATGGGCGCTTTTTTGCAACGGGTAGACGAAGCCTATTTGCAGAGCGACCGTGATCTCGATCTCAAGACCCGAAGCCTGGAACTGAGCTCGGTAGAGCTGACCAAAAAAAATGACTCAATGCGCGACGAGATCGCCAGCAGGAACCGCGCCATTGACAGCTTGCGCAACACTGCACGCAGCTTGATGGATGAAGGTGAGCCTGAAGGTTTGCTGGCGCAAGACGAGAATTTGGAAAACTTGTCGGCGCTGATGAGCCGGCTGTTCAAGCAAAAGCAAGAAGTACAAAGCGACTTGCAATCGGCCTTGACCGACTTGGCGCATCAAAAATTCGCCTTGGACCAACATGCCATTGTGAGCATTACCAATGCCGATGGTGACATCGTGTATGCGAACGACAAACTCATCGAGATTAGCGGCTACACCCGTGCAGAGTTGTTGAACCACAACCACCGCATGATTAACTCGGGCGAGCACCCCAAGGCTTTTTTTACCGACATGTGGGACACCATCGCCCGGGGAAAGGTCTGGCACGGCGAGATCTGCAACCGGGCCAAAGAGGGGCACCTCTACTGGGTGAACGCGACCATTGTGCCCCTGCGTGATGAGAGCGGAAAACCCTCGATGTACATCGCGATTCGTACGGACATAACCGAGCGAAAGCGCATGGAAGCCGCTATCAAAGCAGGGGAGGATAGGCTTCGCCACATCACCAACAGCGTGCCGGGCGTGGTGTTTCAGTGGCACGTAAGCGCCACCGGCTACCGGTTTACCTTCGTGAGCGAGCGCTTGTACGAGGTTTTGGGATTGACGCGCGAAGCACTCTTGGCGGATTCCTCACTTACCACCCGGCAAATTGTGTCGGAAGATCGGGGCAGGGTGATTGGCGGGGTGCTAGCCGCCGCCGCCAATCGCTCAACTTGGCTGGGTGAATATCGCGTGCGCCTGCCTGACGGCGCCGTACGCTGGATTCGCAGCGAAATCATTCCTGAGCCCCATCTGGCCGCTGATGGCAGCACGGTGTTCACCGGGATTTGGCAAGACATTAGTGCGCTCAAAGATGCCGACTTGCGGTTGCGCAGCGTGACGCAGAATATTCCAGCGGCAGTGTTTCAGTACACCTTCACGGCGCAAGGGCGACTCCAAATTCCTTTTATGAGTGATGGTATCGGGCGTATTTGCGGAGTGTTAGCGGAAGACGTGGTGGCAAACCCCGAAGCGTTCACCGGATGTATCGACCCGCAAGACAAAGCGATGGTGTTTGACACCATTGTTTCCTCCCAAGGCACAGCGCGCTCATGGCAGATTGATTTTCGGGTCATCCACCGAAAAACCCAAGAGACGCTGTGGGTGCATGGCGAAGCCAATGCCAGCCCGCAGGAAAAAGTGGCTGGGGTCTGGAATGGGTATTTCACGGATGTCACTGCGGCCAAGCGGATTTCGGAAGAGCTGCAAAAAGCCAAAGAAGATGCGGAGTCGGCAAACCGCGCCAAATCAGACTTTCTGGCCAATATGAGCCATGAGATCCGTACCCCAATGAATGGGGTCATTGGCATGACGGGTTTATTGATGGATACCGAGCTGGATGCGGAGCAGCGCGAATACCTGGGTCTGGTTCAGTCGTCTGCAGAGGCGCTGTTGGTGGTTATCAATGACATCC
Organism: Curvibacter sp.; assembly: GCA_004293725.1. Classification (GTDB taxonomy): domain Bacteria; phylum Pseudomonadota; class Gammaproteobacteria; order Burkholderiales; family Burkholderiaceae_C; genus Allorhodoferax. Next base: position 32,873 of record REAW01000018.1, on the reverse strand, counting down.
TGGATTTCTCCAAGATAGAAGCCGGGAAGCTGCTGATTGAGCATATTCCCTACAACCTCGGACGCACGGTAAGCGAGAGCCTGAAGTCTTTGGCAGAGCGCGCCCAAAGCAAGGGCTTGGAACTGGTGTGCGACATGGACCCTGCGGTACCCGTGCACGTCTTGGGGGATCCTGGGCGTCTGCGCCAAATTCTGCTCAATGTGGTGGGCAATGCCATCAAATTTACGGAACACGGTGAGGTGGTGGTGCGAGTGGAGCCCGCCACGCGAGAGGTGAGCCCCAATGGCAGTGGGCGTCACTGCATGCTGCACTTCGCTATTCGTGACACCGGCATTGGCATACCGAAAGACAAGATCAGCTCGATCTTCAATGCCTTTTCCCAAGAAGACAGCTCCACAACACGCAGATACGGAGGAACCGGTCTGGGTCTCACCATTTGCGCTCGGCTGGCCCAGGCTTTGGGCGGGCAAGTGTGGGCCGAAAGCGAGTTAGGGAAAGGCAGCGTGTTTCATGTGGAGGTGCAGGTTGAGCGGGATCCGCTGCCCGCGCAATCAGATGCGCCATCCACATCGACATTCAATGTGCGTGGTGTGCGGCTATTGGTAGTGGATGACAACGAGGTGAATCGCCAAGTGCTTGTTCGCACCTTGCAGGGCGCCGGCGCAGTGGTTGCTGGCGCTGCCTCGGGGAAGGACGCCTTGGAAATGCTGGGCACTGGGGGTGCGCAAACGCAGTTTGACCTTCTTTTGCTTGACGCAAAAATGCCCAACATGGACGGGTTTGCCCTTGCCCAAACAGTATCTTTACTGCCCCTTTATGCGCAGACGCCGATGATCATGTTGTCTAGCGCTAGCGTCAAAGGGGACGCCCAGCGCGCAAAAACTGCGGGGGTGGCGGGCTATTTGAGTAAGCCAATTGCCAAAGACGAGTTGCTGAAGGCTGTGGCGCAGGTATTGAATGCCGAGATCACGCGCCCCGCAGAATTGGTTACACGCCACAGCGTTTTGGACACCCAACTTCGCCTCAAGGTGCTTTTGGTGGAAGACCATGTGGTGAATCAGCGGTTTGCAATGAGTTTGCTCCACCGCTGGGGCCATGAGGTGCAAGCGGCAGACAATGGGCAAATAGCTTTGGATCTTTTGGCTCACACCAAGTTTGACGTGATTTTGATGGACATGATGATGCCGGTCTTGGACGGCCTGGAAGCCACGCGGCGCTTCAGGGCGAGTGAGGTTGGGCCCCGCACCCCTATTGTTGCGTTGACTGCCAACGCAATGGAGTCAGATCGCCAACGTTGCATCGATGCGGGCATGGACGACTATCTGTCCAAGCCCATCAAAGCGCAAGAGTTGAATCAACTCTTGCAAAACCTGGGCAAGAGCAATGCAAGAGAAATACCGTTGGTAGATTTGAGTGAAGCGCCAGGCGCAGTGACTGAAGATTTTGACTACGCGCGTGCTTTGGCTGCTGAAGACGCAGAGGTGGTAGATATCGTCTTGCAACCGTTCCTGAACCAGTGGCCGCTAGACAGGCGCGGACTAGACACTGCATTGACGGCGGGCGACTATCAAACTCTTTTGTATACCGCGCATGCTCTCAAAGCCACGTTGCTCATGTTTGGCGCAGTGCCCGCCAGCCAGCTCGCCGCTGAGTTGGAAGCATTGGCTGCAGAGGAAAATGCACAAGAGTTGCGAGCGCGGCTGCCAAGGTTTACGGCAGAGGTTGATCGGCTGGTCGTGGTTTTGCATGCCCATGCACCCGGTTAGAGCGAATCCCAAGGATACTTCTGATCATGCAAAAAGACGCACAAACCCTGCAGCACGTGTTGATCGTGGATGACACCGAAGTGAACTTGGTTCTCTTTGGTGCCTTGGTGAAAAAGCTGGGCAACTGCGAAGCCCATACGTTTTTGCATCCACTCAAGGCCTTAGAGTGGGCCGCTACCCATGGAGTCGACCTGGTCATCGTTGACTACATGATGCCCGACATCGATGGTCTCCAATTTATCGCGAAGTTTCGCGCTATTGGCGGTTGTGCGTCGACGCCCCTTTTGATGATTACCGCGAATGACCGCAAAGATGTACGCTACCGTGCGCTGGACGCTGGAGCCAATGACTTCCTGACAAAGCCGGTAGACAAGGTTGAGTTTCTCGCCCGATCCAAAAACATGTTGGTGGTGAGCGAAGCGAACAAGCACTTGGCCCAACGTGCCTCTTGGCTGGCTGATGAGGTGCGTAAAGCCACGGCAAAAATTGTGGACAGAGAACGCGACACCGTGTTCCGGCTGTGCAAGGCTGCAGAATACCGCGACCCTGAAACCGGCGCTCACATCCAGCGCATGGCGCATTTCTCCAAGGTCATAGCCGCGGGGCTGGGCATGTCGCTAGAGCAACAAGAACTGCTGTTGGAGGCCGCACCCATGCATGACATTGGCAAAGTCGGCATCAGTGACAACATATTGCTCAAGCCCGGGCGCCTGGACGAAGCTGAATTTGAAATCATGAAGCAGCATGCCAGCTTTGGGTATGAGCTCCTGAAGGGCAGTGCTTCCTCGGTACTGCAAGCCGGGGCAGATATCGCGTTGGGTCACCATGAGAAGTACGACGGGTCCGGCTACCCATCCGGCCTCAAAGGAGAAGAGATCCCCATTTTTTGCCGCATCGTCGCGGTTGCCGATGTGTTTGACGCCCTGACCTCAGAACGCCCCTACAAAAAGGCCTGGACGGTGGAGGAAGCCATTGACTTCCTGGTAGCGGGTTCCGGAAAACACTTCGACCCCGATTGTGTGAATGCGTTTTTGGCGGCCTGGGAAGAAGTGGAAGCGATCCGCGACCGCTACCAAGAGTAGCGGCAAGCCTGTATAGGCTAGCGCGCTTCTGTGCTGCTATCCAGAAGTGCCCGGCAATGTTTCAATGCGACCTCAAAATTCATGTCGGCCATGGCAATCTGAAGAGGCTCTAGGGTCTGTTTCGCCGTGGGGGCATACAACTGATCGATCTCTGCCATTGCGTTCATTGCTTCCAGGTCGCCAGCAACCAAAAGCGCTGTGAGTTTTTCGAGGGCTTGTTGCATGGCTCTTTGCATGTCCGGCAAAGCTATGCCGCTTTCCTGGATGCTGCGGCCCTTGACCAATGCTGCCAATAAGTTCTGTAGTGCAGGGAGGGTTGCATGGATAGCTTTGGTTGTTTGTCGGGCAACGTCTCTTAAAGGGAATGGAGCGTGCTGTGTTTCAAGCAAGGTGTTTTCGGCTTGTGCAATCTCCGTAGACAGTGACTGTGCTCCCAACGTCGCTGCCAAACCCTTTAGGGTATGCAGTAGACGTTTGCTGTCTTGAACATTGTCCTTCACCACGCATTCATCCAAATGCGTGGTCAATCCATGCACATCACTCAAAAAGGCGGACAGTACGTCGGTGTAGATATCCTGGTTGTCCCCTAGGCGATGTAGCGCCGTCTGCAGATCAACCTCGGCCGCTGTCGCCGCATCGCGGATTGCCTGACTCAAGACCAGGTCTTGGTTAGGTGGTGGCGAGATGACGGCGCTTCTTTCAGCTCCATTGCCGGTTGTGGATATGGCGCGCCACAGTGCTTCGCGTAGCGTTTCAAGATTGACCGGCTTGCTGAGAAAGTCGTTCATTCCGGCCGCCAAACAAGCATCGCGGTCTTCGGCAAAGGCGTTGGCTGTCATGGCAATCACAAAGGGTTGCAAGCTAAGCGGGAGCCGGCGCAGTTGGCGCGTAGCCTCCAGACCGTCCATCTCGGGCATTTGCATGTCCATCAGCACCACATCGAACGTGTGTTCGCGCAGGCAGTCCAAAGCGGCCCTGCCATGATGTGCTTCTTCGGATACCGAACACCCGATCTGCTTGAGCTGATTTCGAGCCAATAGACGATTGATGGGCTGGTCGTCCACCAGCAAAATGCGAAGAGCGGCCAAATCTCCATCCGATGCAACCACCGGCATCGCGGCAGTAACGGCGTCTACCAATGCTCGAGATTGGACCTTGGCCGTCAATGATTGCGGCACATCAAACTCGAAACGCGACCCCACCCCTTGGGTACTGCTAACGCGCATTTGTCCGCCCAGCTTTTGGATCAATGCTTTGCAAATGACCAAGCCGAGGCCTGTGCCGCCATACTTTCGGGTCGTGCTGTTGTCCGCCTGGCGAAAAGGCTGAAAGAGTTGGGCGAGTGCAGCGTCTGACATGCCGATGCCACTGTCTTGCACCACACAACGCAGGCACCCCTGATCAACCGATTGCGACACCGTAACGCGCCCGTGCTCCGTGAACTTCAAGGCGTTGCCAATCAGGTTGAGCCACACCTGGCGCAGGCGCGTAGGATCACTGTGCCAGAGCGCAGGTAAATCGGGCGCATGGAGCACAACCAACTCCACTCCTTTACTTGCCGCCTGCTGCTTGAGTAAGCCTGTCGCATCGTCCAGTATCTGCCTGGGGTTGAATGGCAGAAGCTCCAGCGACATTTCGCCCGCTTCAATTTTTGAAAAATCCAAAATATCGTTGATAAGTGCCAGCAGAGACGTTCCGGCTCCAACAATATTCTTTACATACATGCCCTGTTGCGCATCAAGCGTTGTGCCCAAGAGCAACTCCGACAAACCCAATACACCATTCATGGGGGTGCGGATTTCATGACTCATGAGTGCCAAAAACCGGCTCTTGGCCTCATTGGCTGATTCCGCTTCTTCGAGCGCGGTCTTGAGCTCTGCTGTGCGCTCTGTCACACGGGTTTCGAGACCTTGCGCAGTCACCTGCAATGCCTGGTTAATGCGGTAAAGCTCCAGGCTCTTTTCTTCTAGCAATGCCTCGGCCTGCTTGCGGGCCGTCCGCTCTCGCTCCAAGCGCAGCGCCATGCGACGCAACGCTTCTTCAGGGCTTTGCTCCGAGGGCGAACTTGGCACGAAATTCAGGCTATTCGGCGCAGGTCAAACACAATGTCGCCATCGGCCTGGTCATTCCGGCTAACGGCTACGCCTCCGCCAAAATGCACGATGGCTCCTTTGATCAAGCCTTCTGCCAAGTCGCCAAAATGGCGAGGGGAGCTGTAGCGCATTTGCAATCCGTCAACGGTACGTGTGCAATGGAATTGCGGAAGCTGCGCGTCTGGATAAAGCTTGCGCACTTCGGTATGGACAACGGTTTCTATACCTTCCAAGAAGTCCAGCACCGAGACCTGTCCCGCAAAAAAACTGGGGTACAGCACATTGAAGCGTCCAAACAAATGCTCCCCGAACACCTGCACCAAGGTGGGTACGGGTATGTTTGAGCGCCGGGACAATGCCACAACCATTTGTACCAATTCACCATGGTCATACACACCAACCGCTGTGTAAGCGCCGCCACTCGGGAGGGCGCTGTCCTCAATGATGTCATCCACCATGTCGGCAGAAAACTTCATCTCCACCATTTCCAAAAACTCAGTAAAGACCATGCCTTTCATAACCCGCACTCCTTGCGAAAACTAGAATTTTCAGAACGCGATTGAGCTTAAGTCTGAACTCTTTTTTTCGCAAGCCGTAACGAAAGGAGCCTGAGCAGCAATGGGCCAGATTACTTGCTTGATTGCACCATTTTCATGGCCGTGGCAATAAGGGTCGAGACTTCGCTCATGTTACCCGGAATAATGAGTGTGGTGGTCGCATCCGCAGCCACTTTGCCGTAAGCCTCCACGGCTTTTTCGGCCACTTTAAGCTGGACCGCCTGCTCACCGCCAGGCTGGCGAATCGCGGCAGCCACACGCTCAATCGCTTGTGCGGTGGCATCTGCCACAGCGGTAATGGATGCGGCTTCGCCCTGCGCTTGGTTAATGGCAGCTTGTTTTTCGCCCTCTGAGCGGGCAATAAAGGCCTCGCGTTCTCCCGTGGCAATGTTGATTTGCTCTTGGCGGCGGCCTTCCGACGCGGCAATCAGGGCGCGTTTTTCGCGTTCCGCGGTGATCTGTGCTTGCATGGCGTGAAGAATTTCTTTGGGCGGTGTCAGGTCCTTGATTTCGTAGCGCAACACTTTTACGCCCCAGTTCAGCGCAGCTTCGTCAATGGCTGCAACCACTTGCGCATTGATGATGTCCCGCTCTTCAAAGGTCTTGTCCAGTTCGAGTTTGCCGATAACTGATCGCAGTGAGGTTTGGGCAAGCTGCGAGATGGCAATGATGTAGTTACTTGATCCGTAGCTGGCACGCATGGCATCTGTCACCTGAAAGTACAGAATGCCGTCCACTTGCAGTTGGGTGTTGTCCTTGGTGATGCAAACCTGGCTGGCAATGTCTAGCGGAATTTCTTTCAACACGTGTTTGTAGGCGACGCGATCAATAAAAGGCACCAAAAAATTCAGGCCAGGCGTCAGCGTGCCGTGGTATTTTCCCAAGCGCTCAATGACCCACGCATGCTGCTGGGGCACCACTTTGACCGATCGCGTAACAAAAATGACAGCGATAACCAATAACGTAATTGCGATTTCCATAAGTTTTCCTTGTTAAGTTTTGTCGACCAAAAGACGACTGCCTACCATCTCCGCAACGCGATGGGTGCCAGGGGACGGGTTGACTCCAGCGCGGTGCATGGCGGTCCATTGCGCTCCGCGATAGTGCACATTGGCGGTTCCATCTGGGTTCCAGGCGCTGATCTGTACGGTTTCACCGATGTCCAAATTCACATTGGGATTGGCTTGCGCCGGCAGCTCGGCGCGACCGGCCGATCGCTTGAAATGCCAAGCCACTACAGCACCGCCCCCCACCAGGGACGCTAGTACGAGTTGCAAGGGCAGACCGGCCCCCAAATGGGCTGCAAGCGCAGCAGAAACAGCGCCTAAAGCCAACATCAGAAGATAAAAGGTACCGGTCAGCAGCTCAGCCGTAACGATGGCGCCTGCGATCAACCACCACAGGGTGGGGTCTGACATGGGGGGCCTCCTTTGTATTGATGACGCCACATTGTGGGCCAAATGGGTGACGCCGCCTTACGGTTGCCGACATAAGTCCTTAAACTTCGCGCCTATTTGATTTATTTTTCCCTGTCTGTTGGAGCCTTTCGATGAAATTTCGCTTTCCCATCATCATCATTGACGAAGATTTTCGATCGGAAAATACCTCTGGGCTGGGTATCCGTGCCTTGGCCCAAGCCATTGAAACTGAGGGCTTTGAAGTGTTGGGGGTCACCAGCTACGGTGACTTAAGCCAATTTGCCCAGCAGCAAAGTCGGGCAAGCGCGTTTATTTTGTCCATCGACGACGAAGAGTTCACACCCGGCCCGGACCTGGATCCGGCGGTGCTCAACCTGCGCCATTTCATTGAAGAAGTACGCCGTAAGAACCTGGATGTACCGATTTATGTGTACGGCGAAACCAAGACCAGCCGCCACATTCCCAACGACATCTTGCGCGAGTTGCACGGTTTCATCCACATGTTTGAGGACACGCCCGAGTTCGTGGCCCGCCACATCATCCGCGAGGCCAAGGGTTACCTGGAAGGCGTGCAACCCCCATTCTTCAAGGCTCTGCTGGACTATGCAGAAGACGGCTCCTACAGCTGGCATTGCCCTGGGCATTCGGGTGGCGTGGCATTTCTGAAGAGCCCCGTTGGCCAGATGTACCACCAGTTTTATGGGGAAAACATGTTGCGCGCCGATGTGTGCAATGCGGTGGAAGAGCTGGGACAGTTGCTGGACCACAACGGGGCTATTGGCGCTTCCGAGCGCAATGCAGCGCGCATCTTCAACGCTGACCATTGTTTCTTTGTGACTAACGGCACGTCCACTTCGAACAAAATGGTGTGGCACCACACGGTGGCGCCTGGCGACATCGTGGTTGTGGACCGCAACTGCCACAAGAGCAACTTGCACGCCATCATCATGACCGGCGCGATCCCCGTGTTTCTCAAGCCCACGCGCAACCACTTCGGCATCATTGGGCCCATTCCACAAAGTGAGTTTGAGCCGGCCACCATTCAAGCCAAGATCAAGGCCAACCCTTTGCTGAGGGGCGTGGACGCCAAAAAGGTAAAGCCCCGAATCTTGACGCTGACGCAAAGCACCTACGACGGTGTGCTCTACAACACCGAAACGATCAAGAGCATGTTGGACGGCTATGTAGAGAACATCCACTTTGACGAAGCCTGGCTTCCTCACGCAGCCTTCCATCCGTTCTATGGCACCTACCATGCCATGGGCAAAAACCGTGCACGTCCCAAAGAGGCGGTGGTGTACAGCACCCAGTCCATTCATAAACTGTTGGCCGGAATTAGCCAGGCCAGCCATGTGTTGGTGCAGGACTCGCAAACGGTCAAGTTGGACAAACATTTGTTCAATGAGGCGTATTTGATGCACACCTCGACCAGCCCGCAGTACAGCATCATCGCCAGTTGCGACGTGGCGGCCGCCATGATGGAGCCGCCCGGCGGCACGGCCTTGGTGGAAGAAAGCATTGCCGAAGCCCTTGACTTCCGCCGCGCCATGCGCAAGGTGGACGAAGAGTATGGTGACGACTGGTGGTTCAAGGTCTGGGGACCAGACAAGTTAGTGGATGAGGGCATTGGCCGCGCCGCGGACTGGATCATCAAAGGTGAGAGCAAAAGCGCCAAAGCGAACTGGCATGGCTTTGGAAAGTTGGCCAACGGCTTCAATATGTTGGATCCGATCAAGTCCACCATTGTGACACCCGGCCTGGATCTGAACGGCAAGTTCGCCAAGACCGGTATTCCTGCCAGCATCGTGACCAAGTTTTTGGCGGAGCACGGCGTGGTGGTCGAAAAGACGGGTCTGTACAGCTTCTTCATCATGTTCACCATCGGCATTACCAAGGGCCGCTGGAACAGCATGTTGACTGCGCTGCAGCAGTTCAAAGATGACTATGCCAAGAACCAGCCCATGTGGCGCGTGCTCCCCGAGTTTGTGCAGAAGTACCCGCGCTACGAAAAGATGGGCCTTGCCGATCTATGCCAACACATTCACCAGCTGTACGCCAAGTTTGACATCGCCCGACTGACCACGGAGGTGTACCTGAGTGACCTGGTTCCCGCCATGAAGCCCAGTGACGCCTACGCCCACATTGCCTTGCGCAAGACCGAGCGGGTGAATATCGATGACCTAGAAGGCCGCGTGTCCGTGGGAATGGTGACGCCGTATCCCCCCGGTATTCCGCTCTTGGTGCCTGGCGAGGTGTTTAACAAAAAAGTGGTGGACTACCTTAAATTCTCGCGCGAATTCAACGCCCAATGCCCTGGCTTCGAGACAGATGTCCATGGCTTGGTGAACGAGGTAGGGGAGGATGGAAAAATGCGCTATTACGCGGACTGCGTGAAGGCCTGAAGTGGCAATGCTAGTGGGGCCTACTGGATGGGCCCCAGCCGCCATAGAGAGGTAACTTCCGCAGCTCTTGCCGCGTGAAGGGGGTCCGTACTGTCACTGGCTTTTGGGTGCAGGGGCTTGGCATCCACGCGCCCCAGCACCTGCAAGCCAGCCTTTGCGAAGGCGGTCAGCAATTCCTCTCTGCTTCGCAAACCCAGGTGCTCGGCCAGGTCTGACAAAATCAACCAGCCCTCGCCACCGGGGGCCAAGTGAGCCACCAAACCATTGAGAAACCCCAGCAACATCTGACTGTTTTCGTCATACACCGCGTATTCAATGGGTGAGCTTGGCCGCGCAGGGAGCCAGGGTGGGTTGCACACCACCAGTGACGCTGCGCCTTCTGGAAACAAGTTGGTTTGCAGCAGCGTTACTTGCGAAGCGACACCCAACTGGGCCAAGTTGTCACGCGCGCATGCCAGGGCGCGTGGGTCTTGATCTGTAGCGACAACATGGTTCACCTTGCGCCGTGCCAACACCGCAGACAGCACACCGGTTCCGGTGCCTATGTCAAACGCAACCAAGGTTTCCCCCAGGGCCAAAGCGGCAGGTGGTAGCGCGGGCAGCGGTGTAGCAGCTACCAAGTCCACATACTCTCCACGCACAGGGGAGAACACTCCGTAGTGCGGATGAATGCGGTTGTTGGGGGCCGCCCCAAGTGCGGGAACTTCCACGCCTTTTTTGCGCCATTCGTGTGCGCTGGTCATGCCCAAGAGGTCGCGCATCGTTGATACAGACGCGCCATCAGTTGCCACGGCCGGCCCCCAGGCCTCGGTACAAGCTCGCCGTGCATCGGGAGCGCGACGCAATGGGATGCTGTAGTCGGCGTTGAATGGCAACAGCACCATGGCCAGAACGCGGGAGCGTTGGGCCTGCGCTTGGCGGTGAAGGTTGAAGCCTTCTGCCGCTGAGACGGGTGCCTTGTCTATTTTTTTGCCTGTGGCTGCGCGCTGTTTGCGTTGAGGCTTGCGATCTATGCGCCGTGCAAGTGCCTGGAGCAACTGGCGTGCATTGTGAAAATCTCCACGCCAGAGCAGGGCCGTGCCTTCGCATGCGAGTTGGTAGGCATCATCGGCTGTAGTGGTGTCGTCGGCCAGTACCACTCTTTTGGGAGGCGCCGCGCCGCGTTCGGATCGCCACAAGGCAGAAAAATTTTGACCCGCTTCGGTCCAGTGGATGTGAGAGGGCTGCATGAGGGAGTCGAGAGATTAGAGGTTGTGGCGTACGGTCGGTGTGCGCATGGTAACCAGCTCTTCAGCGGCCGTAGGGTGGACCGCGAGCGTAGCATCCAGAGCGGCTTTGGTCGCCTTAAGTTGGAGCGCAACGCCCATGAGTTGGGCCATCTCGCCGGTATCTGGCCCCACAGCGTGAAAGCCCAGCACGAGGTCGGTATCGCGGTCTACCAGAAGCTTCAACAGCATTCTGCCGGGATGGCCCGACAAAGTGGCCTTCAGGGGGCGGAAGTTGGCGCGGTACACATCCAGCCTTGGATGGCTTTTGAGCGCCTGTTCTTCGGTGAGTCCTACCACTCCGGCCTCGGGCGTAGTGAAAACGGCGGTGGGGACAAGTGTGTGGTCCACGCGGCGCGGCTTGCTGCCAAACACGGTGTCGGCGAAAGCATGGCCTTCGCGTATGGCCATTGGGGTCAGGTTGACGCGGTTGGTGACATCGCCCACCGCGTAGATGCCGGGTACCGTAGTCTGGCTGAAATCATCAACCGAAATGGCGCCTTTGCTATCAAGCGCTATGCCCAGCGCCTCCAGGCCCAGTCCATTGGTATTGGGCCGGCGGCCTAGGGCGCGCAGCACGCAGTTGGCCGCCAGGGTATCGCCGTTGTCCAGTTGCACTGCCAGCGCTTCTTCGCTGCGGGCAATGGCCTGTACTTCACGGCCGAAACGAAACTGCAAACCGTTACGTGCCATCTCCGCGGCCAAATGCTGGCGCATCTCTTCATCAAAGCCGCGCAGGATTTGCTGGCCGCGCGCCACTACAGTGACTTCTGCGCCGAGCAGATGCAACACGCTAGCCAGCTCCAGTGCAATGTAACCCGCACCTTGCACCACCACGCGGCGCGGCATGGCTTGGAGATCGAAGAAGCCATTGGAATCAATGGCCAAGTCATGGCCCGGAATGGCTGGACCAGCCTCCGGCTGAGCACCGGTTGCTATCAAAATATGTTTTGCCTGGAACCGCTGACCGTTGGATAGGGCCACCGTTTGGCGGTCCACCAGCGTCGCACGGCCTTCCAGAATGTGCACCCCTGCATTTTGCAGGTTGCTTCGGTACACACCCTCCAGCCGGGCCACTTCCGCATCGCGCCTGGTTTTGAGAGTGCTCCACTGCAATAGCGGCTTCTCCAACGTCCAGCCAAAACCGGCGGCTTCCTTGAACTCTTGCGCAAAGCGCGAGGCATACACCATGAGCTTTTTCGGCACACAACCCCGAATCACACAGGTGCCGCCCATTCGAAACTCTTCGGCCAATGCCACGCTTGCACCATGGCTCGCCGCTATTCGTGCAGCTCGCACACCGCCAGACCCGCCACCAATGACGATCAAATCAAACTGTTCCATGGAATTTCTCGTAGGTGCCGAATTGAAGGCACTGGGTTGTCACTGGTTCGCGTATTTTTTTAGAATCGCGTCGTACACGCCATTGGCCTGAATGGCCTTTAGCCCCGCGTTGAAGCGGTCGCGCAAGGCCTTGTCCAAAAAAACTGCCTTGCGCGGATTCGGGGGAAAGATGGTGTGAACCGTTATGGGCTGGTTTACGTTCAATTTGGGATCCAGTTGGGTATTGAGAAAGCGAAAAATCCGCTTATCGCCCACCACCACATCCACACGCTGGGAGTACAGCAAATTGTTCTGAATGATTTGCTGGGGATATTCTTTGTAATTGCTGTGGCCCGCTACCAATTTTTTGAAACGCTCACCCAAGATGACTTCCGCGTTTTGAAACGCAGCCACCGAGTAATTGGAAAGGTCTTCAATGGTCTTGATCTGGAAATTGCGCGAAGCTAACGAAATAGCTACGTTCTGGTAGACGACATAAGGCACAGAAAAATAGCCAGTTCCACCAATGCCTTCATCCACGGTCAACAAAACATCCAACTGTCCTGCCCGTTGCATGGCCAACCCTCTGGCAGGAGGAAACTGAAGGCCCACCATTTTGTAGCCTGCAACAGCAAGCGCCTGTTCTGCAATCTCTACTTCAATTCCCTTCTTGCCAGACTCAAAAACATAAGGTGGCTTGGTGAGTCCCATGCCAACTCGCACCTCGGGCGGGGCGGCCGTTGCACTCGAAACTATGCAACCCAGCAGCAAGAAAGACTGCAGCAGAGATTGAAAACAGGCCCTGAGCGACATGCAAATCAGTTTAGCCACTCCAGCGTTGCTTGTCATTCAAAAAGCAGTGAGGTGATGGAGAAGCACAACCAACACTCAGGGTATTCGCGGAAGGAGTTGGGGCATTTTGTATGCTTACATTGCGCGGGTTCCACATTTCGGACCAAAGGGATTTATGTCACGCTTAAGTTTCAACCACGGCTCGCCTCCGTTCGTGCCCCTGACAACGTACCAAGCCTATTCTGAACCTGAGATGGTGGAACGTGCCCACGCGTTTTACGAATCCATGCGCCGACGCAAAACAATTCGGGAGTTTTCAAGCCGCAGTGTCCCCCAAGAGGTCATTGAAGCTTGCTTACTCACTGCGGGAACAGCCCCCTCTGGAGCCAACCACCAACCATGGCACTTTGCCGTCGTCTCCGACCCAGCCATAAAGAACAAAATTCGTGTGGAAGCGGAAATAGAAGAACGTGAGTTTTACGAGCGCCGTGCGCCGCAAGAGTGGAAGGACGCGCTTGCGCCTCTGGGCACCGACGCAAACAAACCTTTTCTGGAAGACGCGCCATTCCTCATAGCCATCTTCGGGCAAAAAAGCACATTGATGGACGATGGAACCGCCGTAAAAAACTACTACGTCCCTGAGTCCGTATCTATAGCCACGGGATTTTTGATCGCAGCCCTGCACAACGCCGGATTGGCCACGCTTACCCACACCCCCAGCCCGATGGGCTTCTTAAACAGCCTATTGCATCGCCATGACAATGAAAAGCCTTACATCCTCTTGGTTGTTGGCTACCCTGACAAAGACTGCACGGTGCCCAATATCCGCAAAAAGCGGCTATCTGAAATTGCCAGTTTTTTGTAGAAGCGCTAAAGCGCGACTGGCCTCTTAGAACGGTGGATACCCATAGTTTCATTTGTGCCCGCGTTGCCAGAGGGTATTCGTGCCAGTTGGCGCATCCCCTTGCGCAGAGCCAGACAATCGCAGGATGACGACGCAAGAGCTTCTGGATTTCATTTCGCGCTACGACACGCTGGTGTACGGATTTTTGTTGATTTATGCACTGGGAAAAACCGGGCCTTTGCCTATGGTGGCCGGTTTTGTCAGTTTCTCTGGCGCATTGAATACTGCGGCAGTGTTGGCCTTGGTGTTGCTGGGCACGGTGATCGGGAGCCAGATACGGTTTTGGGTGGGCCGCCGTTTTTCACCCTGGCTGTATGCCAGGTTCCCCGGTTTCGCTCCTTGGTTGGCGTTGGGCTCTGCCGTGGTGGAGCGTTATGGCAATTTTCTGTTGCCCGCCTTCCGGTTCTCCAAAGGTACTTTTACTTTGGTGGGTTTGGGGGCAGGGGCATCCCGCCTGCCTTGGCTGCGCTTTGCGTTGGCGGATATGGTTGGCGCCGTCTTGTGGACCTTCACTTGGGTAGGCTTGGGAGTCGCGTTTGCGTACGCGGGGGCGCAAGTGGATCCCCGCTGGGCGGCGTATGCAGGGTTGAGCTTGCTGGTGGCGGGCATGCTGGTGGCCGCACTGTTTGGCCGCTACCTCAAAACCACGTTGGAACCCTTTGCACAAGCTGCTTTGGCTGAAGCGAGAAACCGCCGAAATTCACGAAACGAGTCACAACCAGAGCTTGCCCCGTAGTCAATCCGCGTGCGGCGGTGCCCTCATCGTTGCGCTGAGATTGTCGTGTCGTTGGGGTCTTGGTAAAAACAGCGCGCGCAGGCTTGTTGGTAGCGTTCATTACCCCCAATTTCCACCTGTTCACCCTCCCGGACCCGTTTGCCGTGGGCGTCGATGCGGATGTTCATGGTGGCTTTGCGACCACAGGCGCAGATCGTCTTGATTTCCTCAATGTCGTCTGCCAGTGTCAGCAGGTGGGCTGCCCCAGGGAATGGATTGCCTTGAAAGTCCGAGCGCAATCCAAAACAAATGATGGGAATATCCCGCGTGTGGGCAATCTGGTGCAGCTGTCGCACTTGGGCGGGTGTCAAAAACTGTGATTCGTCGATCAGCACGCACGCCGGGCTGCTGGGTGGCGCCAGCAGGGCCATAAAGTCTGTGTGGGCGTCAAACACACTGGCCTGGCGTTGTATGCCCAAGCGCGAGGCAATGCTGCCGTGGCCGCTGCGGTTGTCAATTCCTGCGGTAAAGAGCTGCACGGACTGGCCTTGCTCTTCATAGTTGTAGGCAATTTGCAGCAGCGAGGTGGACTTGCCGGCATTCATTGCCGAATAGCGAAAAAACAGTTTGGCCATGGTGCGTCGGACAGTGGTTCAGATGTAGGTTTGACGTTGCTATCTCTTTTGTAGCTGCTTGCGCTTTATCCATGAGCGCTAAAGGCCATTTTTATCCTCAAGCAACGCAACGGCATTGCGGGCTACCTGCAGGGTGTCGTAGTAGGCATACGCCCCCACGGTGACTGCACCCAGCAGCGGTACCAAGCGTGACGCACCTTTGCGCAGTGCGGCTCCTGCCAGTGCCACCCCGAGTTTTTGCGCCAAGGCTTGCAGTACCTTGTGGGTGGCAGGGCGCACCACCACACGCTCGCCCATGCGCACAGCCAGGTCGCGAAACAGCTGGGCAGCCACTTGTTTGAACAGGCAGTACAGCAAATGCTCGCGCCGCAGTTGTTGGTGTTGCCCGTACACCGCAGCAATGTCGGCCACCATCTGAGCCTGCAGTTTCCACACTGCCACCATTTCGGGCAGCACAGTTATCCAACCCAGCACCCCAGGGGGCAGAGACAGCGAGCCCGCCAGCACACTGGCCCGGCGTGCCGCCGTTCTGGCAATAGCGTGGGCGCGGATGCTAGGGTGCGTTTGTGCCGCTTCGTCGCTGGGGGGGACTTGCACCACCAGGTCCACAATGGCATGGGTGAGTTGCGCGCGCAGGGGCGCCGATATTTGGGTCATGGCTGTACCTGCGGTAGCTGAAACACTGCACGCTCACGGCCCAAGGGCGCTGCCAACCGTTTGACGAGGATGCGGTAGGTGTCAAGGTCGAACGCCAGCATGTTGTGTCGGCTGGTTTGCAGTTCGTCCAGCTCGTCTTCGCTGTGCACGGTGGCAACATGGCACCACCGGTCAAACACGTGAATGTTGGTGCGCCCCGAGGCGGCATGGTGTTCGCGCACACCCACTCGCCCTGGGTGCGGCCAGGCTTGCAAGCGATGCGCCGCCATGGCCATTTGCAGGCGCACGCGGTGCAGCGCTGCAGGCTCGCGGCCCGCACATACCCCTTTGCACTTGTGGATTTGGTGGGCAAAGCAAGCCCCTTTTCCAGATTCCAGCCCTAAAGCCTGTGGGCACAGTTGATGGGTGTCTGCCAGCAGGCGCAATGCGTCCATGGCCTGCCGCTTGGAGCGGTACACGCCGTAGAGTTGCCCCAGGGCTTGAGGGGCCACATCGTCCATACGGACCAGTTGCACCAAAGGGCGTTGGTCAGGGTCGTCGTTCAACATCCAGGCGCTGAGTTGGCGTTCTTTGCGCAATTGGCGGTTGTGCAGGGGTTGAAGCTCCTTCACCAAGCGCGACTCCAGCAACAAAGCGCCTAACTCGCCAGCAGTTTCACGCCATTCCACCCGGCGGATTTCTTGCAGGATGCGCATTTCGCGGGCCACTTTGGCCGCACTTTGGAAGTGGGACAGCACACGGGTGCGGATGTTGACGCTTTTGCCCACGTACAGCGGAATACTGCCTTCGCCATAAAAAAGGTATACGCCCGGGGTGTCGGGGATGTCTTCTAGCGGTGTCTCCAGCAGGGGCGGCAAGCTGGCGCTGCCTTGCAGCAGGGCGGTTGCCTCGCGCTTTAGCACCTCGGTGCCCAGTTCGGCCTGTGCCAACTGGAGCCATTGCAACACCACATCCACATCGCCCATGGCGCGGTGCCTGGCTACGGTGTGCAGGCCGTGTCGCTGCATGATGGCGTCCAGCCCGTGGCCTTTGTGTTGCGGGTACAACTTGCGCGATAAACGCACGGTACACAGGGTTTTGATCTTGAGAGGTTTTTCCATCCTGGCCAGTTCGTTGACCACAAAACCATGGTCAAAACGCACGTTGTGGGCGACGAATACGGCTCCGTCCAAAATCTCCAGCAACCGAGGCGCCACCTGGGCAAAGGTGGGTGCATCCTCCACCATGGCGTTGGTAATGCCCGTCAGGTTCTGAATGAAGGGTGGTATGGAGGTTTCTGGATTGACCAGGGTGCTCCAGCGTGCAACTTCAACACCGCCTTCTACGCGCACCGCCGCTATTTCGGTAATGCGGTCGTGCACCGCATTGCCTCCGGTGGTCTCCAGGTCCAGCATGACAAAGCAGGGCAGCATGGGGGCTTAAACAATGTCTACCGTATGGATGCCATAGTGACCGGCTCGACGGTCGGCAAAGTAGCGTTCCAGTGTTTCCTTGACGGTGCGAAACGCAATCTCATCCCAGGGGATTTCGTCCTCGGTGAACAACCGGGCCTCTATGGTTTCTGTGCCGGGGTTGAACTGGTCGCTGGTCAGGCGGGCGCGGTAGAACATGTGCACTTGGCCTACCCGCGCTACATTGAGCAGCGTGAACAGGCCTTCCATTTCAAACTGGGCGCCGGCTTCTTCGTCAGTTTCACGCGCAGCCCCCTCGGCCGTGGTTTCGTTGAGCTCCATGAAGCCGGCGGGCAAGGTCCATTTGCCAAAGCGCGGTTCAATATTGCGCTTGCACAGCAGCACCTGGTTGCCCCAGTGCGGTACCGTGCCCACTACGTTAAGCGGGTTCTCATAGTGGACCGTTGCGCACGATGGACAGACGGCTCGCTCTTTGGTGTCACCGTCGTCTGGCACGCGGTAGACCACGGCGGTACCACATTGTTTGCAATGGCGAATAGGGGGGCGAATCATCGGGCGGCTCAGACCAGCTGCACGTGCAAGGGCTCCAGTCCCTCCACGCAAGCCAACAAGATGTCGCCGCGCACCACAGCGCCCACGCCCTCCGGCGTGCCGGTAAAGATCAGGTCGCCGGGTTGGAGTGTCCAGGCGCGGGACAGTTGCTCAATCGTCTCAGCAACGTTCCAAATCAATTTGGCAATGGTGCTGCGCTGGCGGTCTTGGCCATTGACTTGCAGCGCAATGGCCCCGCTATGGATGGCGGGAACCTGTGCCGCCGGCGTAATGGGGCCTACAGGCGCCGAGAAATCAAACCCCTTGCCAATGCACCAAGGGCGTCCCTGTTTCTTCATCTCGCTTTGCAGGTCACGCCGCGTCATGTCCAGACCCACGGCATAGCCATAGATGTGCTGGTGCGCCTGGGCTGCAGCAATGTTCTTCCCGCCTTTGCCAATGGCCACTACCAGCTCCACTTCGTGGTGCAGGTTGTTGGTTAGGCTAGGGTAGGGCATGGAAACAGGTTGGCCAGCCTCGGCCACTAGCGAAGCGTCGGCAGGTTTCATGAAGAAGAAGGGCGCTTCTCGGCCGGAGTGGCCCATTTCTTTCGCGTGTTCTTCGTAGTTGCGCCCCACGCAGTAAATGCGGTGAATGGGGAAGCGGGCGGACTCACCCACCACAGCAATGGAGGGCGTTACGGGCGGTGTGACAACAAAATGCATGGTGTTTCCCATTCAGGCCGACTTCACTACCAGGTCAAAGTGTTCCACCACGGGGGGCGTGGCAAAGAATGGGCCTACGATGGCGCGCCACTGCGCAAAAGCATCACTGCCCCGGAAACCGACGGTGTGGTCTTCCAGCGTGTCCCAAAAAATTTGCAGGATGTAGCGCTCGGGGCTTTCGATTCCCTTGTTCACCTTGTAGCCTTGGAAACCCTTGGCGTGGGAGATGACGTCGCGCAGTCCGCGGGCAATGGCTTCATCAAAGGCGCTTTGTTGGCCAGGGTGGATGCGGATGTCGGCGAGTTCCAAAATCATGGGTGCTCCAGGCAGTATGGGGTCGGTCGGTAGATCACCAATGGTAACGGCTTCGGGTTTATCCTTGCGGCCATGAAACTGCATAACTATTGCCGATCGTCCGCCTCGTTCCGGGTGCGTATTGCGCTGAACCTTAAGGGCTTGCCTTTTGAATACATCCCCGTCCATTTGGTGCGTGGTGAGCAACTGCAAGAGGCCCACCGGGCGCTATCGCCGGACGCGTTGGTGCCCGTCTTGGAGATTGATGGTCATACGCTCACGCAATCCATGGCCATCATCGACTACCTGGAAGAAACCCGCCCCTCGCCCCCGCTACTTCCACCCGGCGCCTTGGGCCGGGCCCAAGTGCGGGCGCTGGCGCAAACGATTGCCTGCGAAATCCACCCTCTCAACAACCTGCGGGTGCTCAAGTACCTGACGGGTACCCTGCAATGTGATGAGGACGAAAAGACTACGTGGTACCGCCACTGGGTGCGCCAGGGGTTGCTGGCATTTGAGCGGCAGTTGGAGGTGCTGGAAGCCCAAGGTCTGCGGCCGTCAGCCTTTTGTTTTGGTGAAGCCCCGACGCTGGCCGACTGCTTGCTGGTTCCGCAAATCTTCAACGCCCGCCGCTTTGACACGGATTTAAGCGGGTTGCCCGGCACCATGGCTGCCTTCGACGCCTGCATGGCGTTGCCCGCTTTTGAAGCTGCCCAGCCCAGTCGCTGCCCGGATTTCACACCATGAAGCCGCCAGCCGATTGGTTGCGACCCGATTGGCCCGCCCCCGCCCGCGTGAAAGCGCTGTGCACCACGCGCAGTGGTGGCCGGTCTCGTTCGCCCTATGACCAGCTGAACCTGGGTACCCATGTCGGCGACGCCTTGGGCGATGTCTTGGACAACCGCGCTGTATTGCAAGAAGTGCTGGGTGTTCGCCCGGTTTTTTTGGAACAAGTGCATGGTACGCAGGTGGCGATGCTGACGGGCAATACGCTGGACGGAACCCAGGCCGACGCGTGCATGGTCACCCAGCCTGGTGTCGCCTGCGCCATCATGGTCGCGGATTGCCTGCCTATTTTGTTGTGTGATTCCAGTGGAACCTGGGCGGCCGCCATCCATGCAGGCTGGCGAGGTTTGGCGGGGCAGGGTGGGGTGGGGGTGGTAGAGAGCACGCTGGCGGCAATTCAGGCATTCAATCGTTCTCCAGCCCTTTCTGGTATTGCGCAAGCAGCTCCGGAAATGATAGCGTGGCTGGGGCCCTGTATTGGCCCTGCAAGGTTTGAGGTCGGAGACGAAGTACGCCAAGCGTTTGTGGAGGCTACCCCCGCGGCGGATGGTTGTTTTGCTGCGGCGAAACCAGGCAAGTGGCTGGCGGATTTACCGGCCCTCGCACGCATGCGCTTGCGAGCCGCAGGTGTAACAGCCCTTTATGGCAACGACGGAAGCACGCCTTGGTGCACCGTCAGCAACCCTTCACGCTTCTTTTCGCACCGGCGCGACCGAGTCAGCGGGCGGCAGGCCGCTTGCGTCTGGCTCGACTAAGGTGTTGGCTTGGGCCGCCGTTGTGGCCGCGTGCGCGGCAATGGCTGCCTCGCGTTCCGAAGCTTCCCGCGCGCGGATTTTTCGCTTGCGAGCCGGCGTTCCCATGAAATACAGCATCAATCCAATCGGCAGCAGTCCATAAAGAATGAACGTAAAAATGGCGCCCAAGACGGTGCCATTGGAGTTGGTGGCTTCGGCCACACTCATCATGAGGGCCACATAGAGCCAGGCGATCGGAATGATGTACATGCCTATTTTGTTTGGGTTACGTTTGCGTTACGTCAGGATAACGTAGCCACCGTATTGCCATACTTGCGGGTTAGACTAGACCCACTAATTTCCAAGGTGATGGCGTGACCCAACCCAGTTCTGACTTTTTGGCCCAGGCAACCCAACAGTTTCAGCAGGCATTTACCCAGAGCTGGTCCAAGGCACTGGAATCCTTTCAGGGCATGGATTTGGGAGCCGCAGGTGCTGGCTTCCCCGCCATGACCGAGAAGCCACCTGAAATCCACTTTGCGCCCGAAAAGCTGCAGGCTCTGCAGCAACAGTACATGCAAGAGGCCATGGGGCTGTTCAGCCAGGGGCTGAACCAGCCCATTCAGGCGCCTGCCAGCACGGATCGCCGTTTTGCCGCCCCCGCGTGGGGTGACAACCCGGTGGCCGCTTACGCTGCAGCGGTCTACTTGCTCAATGCCCGCACGCTGATGGGACTGGCTGAGGCCGTGGATGCCGATACCAAAACCAAAAGCCGGATCCGCTTTGCGGTAGAACAATGGATGGCCGCTGCGGCGCCCAGCAATTTTTTGGCCTTTAACGCGGAGGCCCAGAAGAAAGCCATTGAAACCAAGGGTGAAAGCATTGCCAAGGGGTTGAAAAACCTGGTTCATGACATACAACAAGGTCATGTGTCCATGACGGATGAGAGTCTGTTCGAGGTTGGCAAAAACGTGGCGACCACGGAGGGTGCCGTGGTGTTCGAGAATGAGCTCTTCCAGTTGATTGAGTACAAGCCGTTGACCGCGAAGGTCTACGAGAAACCGTTTTTGCTGGTGCCGCCGTGCATCAACAAGTTCTACATCTTGGACTTGCAGCCCGAGAACTCGCTGGTCCGCTATGCAGTGGAGCAGGGCCACCGAACCTTTGTGGTGAGCTGGCGCAACCCCGATGCCACTTTGGCGAACAAGACGTGGGACGAATACATCGAGCACGCAGTGATACGAGCCATTGGCGTCACCCAAGAAATCAGCGGCTCACCCACTATCAATGCATTGGGTTTTTGCGTGGGCGGCACGATGTTGGGTACCGCGCTTGGGGTGCTTGCAGCACGTGGCGAAAAGCCAGTGGACAGCGCCACCTTTCTCACCACCTTCCTTGATTTTTCAGATACTGGCATCCTGGATGTGTTCATTGACGAGAGCTTCGTCAAATACCGTGAAGGCGAGCTGGGCAAGGGCGGCCTGATGAAAGGGCAGGACTTGGCCAGCACCTTCAGCTTTTTGCGGCCCAACGACTTGGTGTGGAATTATGTCGTTGGCAACTACCTCAAAGGCGAAACCCCTCCACCGTTTGACCTGTTGTACTGGAACAGCGACAGCACCAACCTGCCCGGCCCGTACTACGCTTGGTATCTGCGCAACACCTACCTGGAAAACAACCTCGTCAAACCCGGCAAGCTCACGATCTGCGGAGAAAAACTGGATCTGCGCCAAGTCGATATTCCGGTCTATATCTACGGTTCTCGCGAAGACCACATCGTGCCCATTGGTGGCGCCTATGCCTCCACCCAACTATTGCCGGGCAAAAAACGATTTGTTCAAGGTGCGTCGGGCCACATTGCGGGGGTGATTAACCCACCTGCGAAGAACAAGCGCAGCCACTGGATCCGTGCCGATGGCAAACTTCCCAAGACCCATGCCCAGTGGCTGGAGGGCGCCACCGAACATGCGGGAAGTTGGTGGACGGACTGGTCCCATTGGCTCAAGGGTCATGCTGGCAAGCAAATTGCAGCACCCAAAACTTATGGAAAAGGGAAGTACAAAGCCCTTGAGGCTGCCCCTGGGCGTTATGTCAAGGCGAGAGCTTAAATTTTTGATTCACTAAGAAGGAGACACCTGATGGAAGACATCGTTATCGTTGCTGCAGCCCGTACTGCAGTTGGAAAGTTTGGTGGCTCACTTGCCAAAACCCCGGCCACTGAGCTGGGCAGCATCGTTATCAAGAGCCTGTTGGAGCGCAGTGGTTTGCCAGCTGACGCGGTGGGCGAAATCATTTTGGGCCAGGTACTGGCTGCAGGCGTGGGCCAGAATCCCGCCCGTCAAGCTGGCATCAAATCGGGTTTGGCGAAAGAAACGCCTGCGCTCACGATCAATGCCGTGTGCGGATCGGGCCTGAAGGCCGTGATGTTGGCTGCTCAAGCGGTGGCCTGGGGTGACAGTGAGATCGTGATTGCCGGTGGCCAGGAGAACATGAGTGCATCTCCCCACGTGTTGTTGGGCAGCCGTGACGGCCAACGCATGGGCGACTGGAAGATGATCGATACCATGATCACTGATGGCTTGTGGGATGTGTACAACCAGTACCACATGGGCATCACCGCAGAGAACGTCGCCAAGGCCAACGAAATTACCCGCGAACAACAAGACGCTTTGGCGTTGGGAAGTCAGCAAAAGGCGGCAGCAGCGCAAGAGGCCGGGAAGTTCAAATCAGAGATCGTTCCGGTCTCTATCCCGCAGCGCAAGGGTGATGCCATCGTTTTTGACGCCGACGAATTCATCAACAAAAAAACCAATGCCGAAGCCTTGGCAGGTCTGCGGCCTGCGTTCGACAAAGCTGGTAGTGTGACCGCTGGTAATGCTTCAGGCATCAACGACGGCGCCGCAGGCGTCGTAGTGATGACCGCCAAAAAAGCTGCGGCCCTTGGCCTGACACCACTGGCGCGCATTGCCAGCTTTGGTACCACCGGACTGGACCCCGCCCTCATGGGCTTGGGCCCGGTGTCGGCGACACAGCGTGCCCTGGCCCGCGCGGGCTGGAAAGCGCAAGACGTGGATCTGTTCGAATTGAACGAAGCCTTTGCCGCACAGGCCTGTGCAGTCAACAAACTGCTGGGCATTGACCCAGCCAAGGTGAACGTGAACGGTGGCGCCATCGCTATCGGTCACCCTATCGGTGCATCCGGGGCCCGAATCCTGGTGACCTTGCTGCACGAGATGCAGCGTAGTGGTGCCAAGAAAGGTGTTGCTTCGCTGTGTATTGGTGGCGGTATGGGCGTGGCCCTTGCAGTGGAGCGTTAAAAATCGCTTGCAGGTCAGACCCCTTTGCAAACCCATCGGGTCTGTCCTCATAGTGAAATAGGGCAATGGCGCAAATAAATCATGCGCGGAAAGCTCCTAAATTGATAGCATAACAACTGAAAGAAGAGGAAACACAATGAGCCAAAAAGTAGCGTATGTGACCGGTGGCATGGGCGGAATCGGCACCGCAATCTGCCAGCGAATGCACAAAGAAGGTTTTAAAGTCATTGCGGGCTGCGGCCCTACCCGTGACCATGCCAAATGGTTGGCGGAGCAAAAGGCGTTGGGATACACCTTTTACGCTTCGGTAGGCAATGTAGGTGATTGGGATTCCACCGTTGAAGCCTTTGGAAAAACAAAGGCAGAGCATGGGACCATCGATGTTTTGGTCAATAACGCTGGCATTACCAAAGACCGCATGTTCCTGAAAATGACCCGGGAAGATTGGGATTCGGTGATCGAGACCAACCTGAACTCCATGTTCAACGTGACCAAACAAGTCGTGGCAGACATGGTGGAAAAGGGCTGGGGGCGGATTATCAACATCTCGTCGGTCAATGGCGAAAAAGGGCAGGCTGGCCAGACCAACTACTCTGCCGCCAAGGCGGGTATGCATGGTTTCTCCATGGCTCTGGCGCAGGAGTTGGCCACCAAAGGGGTAACGGTGAACACAGTGAGCCCGGGCTACATTGGTACCGATATGGTCAAGGCCATTCGCGAAGACGTGCTGGCAAAAATTGTTGCAACCGTGCCAGTCAAGCGTTTGGGCGAGCCTTCAGAAATCGCTTCCATCATTGCGTGGTTGGCCTCTGAAGAAGGTGGATATGCAACGGGCGCTGATTTTTCAGTGAATGGCGGTTTGCATATGGGTTAATGTCTGCGCACCGTTTTTTTCGGTTAGAACAAAGAGCCCGCTGATGCGGGCTTTTTCATTGGAGCGACTCGGGTTAAAATTCAGCACTCAACTTTGCATAAGAGCGAGAAAGGCAATCTGGTTATGACACCGCGAACTACACCGGCGACATTCACAAGAAGCGAATAAGGCCGTAGTCCGCGCGCCTTGTGCGCAGCCAGCTACCAAATTCATAGTAAAGCGCGGACCTCTCCGCGCTTTTTGCTTTTCTGATCGACTCTTTTTAGGCACCCACCATGATTCAAATTACGCTCCCCGACGGTTCTCAACGTGATTTCCCCGGCCCCGTAACGGTTGCCGAAGTCGCAGCCTCTATCGGCGCAGGTCTGGCCAAGGCCGCACTGGCCGGCAAAGTGGACGGCAAAGTGGTGGACACCAGCTACCAGATTGCGGCCAACAGCGCGCTGTCCATCATCACGGCCAAAGATGCGGATGGCTTGGAAGTCATCCGCCACTCTACGGCCCATTTGCTGGCATATGCAGTCAAAGAGTTGTTCCCCGAGGCCCAAGTCACGATTGGCCCGGTCATTGAGCATGGTTTCTTCTACGATTTTTCGTACAAACGTCCTTTCACCCCGGAAGACTTGGCAGCCATAGAGAAGAAGATGGCTACGCTGGCCGCCCTGGATGAGCCGGTGTTGCGCCGCGTTCTGCAACGTGATGAAGCCGTGGCCTACTTCAAAAGCTTGGGTGAACACTACAAAGCCGAAATCATTGAAAGCATCCCGGCTGACCAAGAGGTTTCGCTGTACCGCGAAGGAAAATTCGAAGACCTGTGCCGCGGCCCCCACGTGCCGAGGACTGGCAAACTCAAGCACTTCAAACTCATGAAGGTGGCTGGCGCGTACTGGCGCGGTGACCACAAAAACGAGATGCTGCAGCGTATCTACGGTACCGCTTGGGCCACTAAAGACGATTTGCAGCAGCATTTGACGATGCTGGAAGAGGCTGAAAAGCGTGACCACCGCAAGCTGGGACGCGAGTTAGACCTGTTTCATATTGACGAACACTCTCCTGGCACCGTGTTTTGGCACCCCAAGGGTTGGACCCTGTGGCAAGGGGTAGAGCAGTACATGCGCAAGGTTTACCAAGACAACGGATACCTGGAGGTCAAAGGCCCGCAGATCATTGACAAAAGCCTGTGGGAGAAAACGGGCCATTGGGACAAATACCGGGAGAACATGTTTGTAACCGAGTCGGAAAAGCGTGACTACGCGCTGAAACCCATGAATTGCCCGGGTCACATCCTGATCTATAAGCATGGAATCAAAAGTTACCGGGATTTGCCTTTGCGTTTTGGCGAGTTTGGCGCTTGCCACCGCAACGAGCCTTCGGGTGGTCTGCACGGCATCATGCGCGTGCGCGCTTTTACGCAGGACGATGGTCACATCTTTTGTACCGAAGACCAGATCCAAGCTGAGGTGGTTGCCTTCACGACCTTGCTTCAAAAGGTCTATAAAGACTTCGGCTTTACCAACATCATTTACAAACTGTCTACCCGCCCCGAAAAACGTATCGGTACTGAAGAAAGTTGGGACCGTGCTGAGCATGCACTGGCTGAAGGCCTGCGTGCATCGGGCTGCGACTTTGAATACCTTCCGGGTGAGGGGGCGTTCTACGGCCCCAAAATCGAATACACGCTGAAAGACGCCTTGGGTCGGCCTTGGCAATGCGGAACGATCCAAGTGGACCCTAATTTGCCAGAGCGTCTGGATGCTGAGTTTGTCGGCGAAGATGGCGCGCGCCACCGCCCGATCATGCTGCACCGTGCCATCGTTGGAAGCTTGGAGCGCTTCATTGGTATCCTGATCGAAGAAAGTGCTGGAGCACTCCCCGCATGGCTCGCGCCGGTGCAGGTGGCGGTGCTCAATATCACCGATGCACAGGCTGATTACTGTCGCTCCGTGGCTAAAACGCTGCAAAATCAAGGGCTTAGGGTTAATTTAGACCTGCGCAATGAGAAAATAACCTATAAAATACGTGAGCATTCGATGCAAAAGCTGCCGTATTTAATCGTCATTGGTGACAAAGAGATGGCAGCAGGCGCCGTCGCAGTGCGTGCCCGAGGTGGTCAAGACCTTGGTGCAATGCCCCTAGAGGCCTTTATTCAAAGGATTTCCAGTGACATTGCCAACAAATCAGCGGCTTGAGGTTGTACCCAAGAAAACCCGATTTGGCGGCGCGCTATGTGCGGCAATAGCTACTGTTTTTGTAGCAAAAATTGTGAAGGATTGAGCCATCGCTACTGAATTTCGTGACCGCCGTCAGCGTGAAGAACGCAAACACCGCCTTAACCGGGAAATAATGGCCCCAGAGGTTCGCCTCTCTGGACCAGAAAACGAACCCCTTGGTGTCGTCAGCCTGATGGAAGCCCTGCGCATGGCAGGTGAGCTGGATGTGGATCTGGTTGAAATTGCTGCAACCGCCAACCCGCCTGTGTGCCGGTTGATGGATTACGGCAAGTTCAAGTACCAGGAACAGAAGAAGGCAGCGGAAGCGAAAGCCAAGCAGACGGTTATTGAGATCAAGGAAATCAAGTTCCGTCCTGGTACTGATGATGGCGACTACAACATCAAGATGCGCAATATCCGGCGTTTCTTGGCCGATGGCGACAAGTGCAAGATTACTTTGCGTTTTCGGGGTCGCGAAATAACCCATCAGGAAATTGGTTTGGCGATGTTGCAACGTATGCGCGACGAACTCGGTGACACCATCCTCGTGGAGCAATTCCCGAAGCTGGAGGGTCGCCAAATGATCATGATGATTGCGCCCGGCCGGAAGAAGCCTGGTGGCGGTGCACCTAAGCCCGCAGCGGAAACTGCGGCCTAAATTCTCTCGGCAGGTCTGGTCACCTGCCGGGGTGAGCGGCGAATCTTCTGATTCGCCAAACCAGTGGGGCGATAAAACGCTCCACTTAAAAAGTGGCTCGGGGCCAACAAGGCCGGAAGTAGTTTTCCGTACGCCTCACGAGCACAAATGAAAAGGAGCATGAACATGCCCAAAATGAAGACCAAGAGCGCGGCGAAGAAACGCTTCCGCGTCCGTCCAGGTGGCACCGTCAAGCGCGGTCAAGCCTTCAAACGTCACATCCTGACCAAGAAGACCACCAAAAATAAACGCCACTTGCGCGGTACTACTGGAGTTCATGAGACCAATATGGGTCACATGGCGCAGATGCTGCCTGGTCGTGGTATTTAATTAACGACGAACAAGGAGTAATCACATGCCTCGCGTCAAACGTGGTGTAACGGCTCGCGCCCGCCATAAAAAAGTTCTGGCCCTTGCAAAAGGTTTCCGTGGTCGCCGCGGTAATGTCTTCCGTGTTGCCAAACAGGCAGTAATGAAGGCTGGGCAATATGCCTACCGTGACCGTCGTACCAAGAAACGTGTGTTCCGTCAATTGTGGATCGCGCGAATCAACGCTGCGGCCCGTCAATGCGGTCTGACATACAGCCAGTTTGCCAATGGTCTGAAGAAAGCAAATATCGAGATTGACCGTAAGGTTCTTTCCGATATCGCAATCCATGACATGGCTGCTTTTGCTGGCATCGTGGAACAAGTGAAAGCCAAACTGGCTGCTTGAGTTCGCGGCTGAATGCTACTGATTTTGTAGCGTTTAGCGCACCAGAAACAAGGGCTAGCGCTTGAAAAAGCACTAGCCCTTTTTCAATGACATAACCAGTCACACCAAAATTTATGACCGAGTTGAACGCCATCGTTGACACCGCCAAAGCGGCTTTTGCCCAAGCAGTGACGCCCGCTGATCTGGAGAATGCCAAAGCCCTGTTCTTGGGCAAGTCCGGCCGCATGACCACGCTCATGAAGGGCATGGCCACACTCAGCGTAGAAGAGAAAAAGTCAACCGGTGCTGCGATCAACGTGGCCAAGCAGGCGATAGAAACGGCCCTGACTGAACGCCGCCAAGCGCTGGCTGATGCCGAACTGCAGACGCAGTTGCAGGCCGAAGCGCTGGATGTAACCCTGCCAGGCCGTCAGCGAGGGCAGGGCGGTTTGCACCCAGTATCACTAACACTTGAGCGCATTGAAGCCATCTTCGGTTCGATGGGTTTTGAAGTGGCACAAGGTCCCGAGATCGAGTCGGATTGGTTTAATTTCACCGCGCTCAACACGCCCGAAGACCACCCAGCGCGCTCTATGCACGACACCTTCTATGTAGAAGGCGGCTCCGAAACTGCGCCCAACTTGTTACGTACCCATACCAGCCCCATGCAAATTCGCTATGCGGTCCAGCACGTCAAAAAACACCGTGCGGCTGCAGGCGCCTCCGCCGACGGTTTGTTCTCCGGCGACATGCCCGAAATTCGCGTGATTGCACCCGGCCGCACCTACCGTGTGGACAGCGACGCGACGCACTCGCCCATGTTTCACCAGTGCGAAGGCCTGTGGGTGGGCGAGAGTGTGAGCTTCAAGGACCTGAAGTTTGTCTTCACCGATTTCTGCCGCACCTTCTTTGAGTCGGACGACCTAGTACTGCGCTTCCGCCCCAGTTTCTTCCCGTTCACAGAGCCTAGCGCTGAGATCGATATCCAGTTCCAGACGGGCCCGCTGTCTGGACGCTGGCTCGAAGTTGCTGGCTCCGGCCAGGTACACCCCAATGTGATCCGCAACATGGGCCTTGATCCAGAAAAGTACATTGGTTTTGCCTTTGGCATGGGACCCGACCGCCTCACCATGTTGCGCTACGGCGTGAACGACTTGCGCTTGTTCTTTGATGGCGATATCCGCTTTTTGTCCCAGTTCCAATAACTGACCCAAGAGCATTTGCTTCGCCCTCTGTTGTACTTTTAGCCTGACTGATCATGCAATTTTCCGAATCTTGGTTGCGCACCTTCTGCAACCCTTCAATCTCAACCGCCGAACTCGCGGAAACACTGACGATGGCAGGTCTGGAGGTCGAGGAGCTCAAATCTGTTGCCCCCCCCTTCACCAAAGTCGTTGTAGGCGAGATCAAGGTGGCGGAACAGCACCCGAATGCCGACCGCCTGCGTGTCTGCAAGGTGGATGTCGGCCAAGCCGAGCTGCTCAACATCGTGTGTGGTGCTCCAAACGCACGCGTGGGCATCCGCATTCCTTGTGCCCTGGTTGGTGCTGAATTGCCGCCCGGTGAAGACGGCAAACTTTTTTTGATCAAGCTTGGCATGCTGCGTGGCGTGGAAAGCCAAGGCATGCTGTGCTCGGCCCGAGAGCTGAAATTGTCACAAGACCATGGAGGCCTGCTGGAGCTGCCTTCGGACGCGCCTTTGGGCCAAGACATTCGCCAGTACTTGGATTTAGATGACACTCTGTTCACCCTGAAGCTGACGCCCAATCTGGCGCATTGCCTGAGCGTGTATGGCGTGGCACGAGAGGTGGCGGCCCTCACCGGCGCGCCGCTAATCACTGCACCAATACCCTCCGTGGATGTGACCAACGACGACACGGTGGCTGTGAAGATTTCTGCGCCTGATCTGTGTGGTCGCTTCTCAGGCCGTGTGATTCGACATGTCGATACCAAAGCCCAGACTCCGCAATGGATGGTCGACCGCCTGGCCCGTTGCGGCCAACGCAGCGTCACCCCGCTGGTGGACATTTCCAACTACGTGATGTTTGAGCTCGGTCGTCCCTCGCATGTTTTTGACTTGGACAAGATACAGGGTGGGCTCGATGTCCGGTGGGGCAAGCCCGGTGAACAGCTGAAGCTGCTCAATGGCAACACCGTCACCGTGGATGACAAGGTTGGAGTGATTGCGGACGACGCCCACGTGGAGTCATTGGCAGGCATCATGGGCGGTGATGCCACTGCTGTGTCAGACGATACGAAGCATATCTATGTGGAAGCCGCTTTCTGGTGGCCCAAATCGATTGCAGGGCGGTCGCGCCGTTTCAACTTCTCCACGGATGCGGGTCACCGATTTGAGCGGGGGGTGGACCCAGCACTGACGGTTGAACACATCGAACGCATTACACAGCTCATCGTAGATATCTGTGGCACCCCGGCTACCACATGTGGCCCCGTGGTTGACCAAAAAGCCAACATGCCGACTCCGACTCCCGTCACATTGCGCGTTGCTCGTGCCGTGAAGGTCATTGGCATGCCGTTGACACAAGCGCAGTGCGTCGACGCCTTGACGCGTCTTGGCTTATCTATAACGGAGAGCGACGGAATCATTACAGTTACGCCCCCGTCTTACCGGTTTGATTTGCAGATTGAAGAAGACTTGATTGAGGAAGTGGCCCGCATGGTTGGCTACAACAACCTGCCGCATACACCGCCGCTCGCACCAATCACGGCAAAAATCCGCCCAGAGTCACAGCGCAGCCCTTTTTCCGTGCGCCGCGCTTTGGCCGCTATGGGGTACCAAGAAACAATCAACTTCAGCTTTGTAGAAGAACGATGGGAGCATGAACTGGCGGGCAATCTCAACCCTATCAAACTGCTCAATCCGATTGCTAGCCAGTTGAGCGTGATGCGCTCTTCGCTGATTGGTTCGCTGGTGCAAGTATTGCGCTTCAATGCGGCCCGCAAGGCGCCGCGCGTACGCGTGTTCGAATTGGGCTGCGTGTTTCACCGTGATGCGACGGTCATGAGCACCGACAGTACAGTGGAAGGCTTCAACCAACCGATGCGTATCGCTGGCCTAGTGGGCGGCAGTGCCGACGTGCTTCAGTGGAGCCGCAAAGAGCAGGGCGTGGACTTCTTCGATGCCAAGGGCGATGTAGAAGCCTTGCTAGCACCACTAAAGCCAGACTTCGCGCCTGGTACTCACCCCGCAATGCATCCTGGCCGGTGTGCTCACGTGATACTCGCGGGGAAAGTGATTGGATATGTTGGCGAGTTGCACCCAAAGTGGTGCCAATCGTACGAACTTTCTTCCGCACCCATGGTATTTGAGTTGGCGCTCGATGCAGTTTTGGATCGCCCAGTGCCCGAGTTCAAGTCGGTGGCCAAATTCCAGGCCGTTCAGCGCGATGTTGCGGTCGTAGTCGGCGACAGTGTCACCCATGCGGCGCTAATGGCAGCCGTTTGGGCCGCGCCAACATCCGGGTTGCTTCGTGATGCGCAATTGTTTGATGTTTATCGGCCTAAAGTTGCAAAGGACGCGATGGCAGTGAACGGGGCAACCGATCGCAGTCTAGCTGTACGCCTGACACTCAACAATGACGAAGCGACTCTGACTGAAGACCAGATTGAAACCGCAGTAAAAGCCGTTGTGGATCAACTTGTTTCGTCCGTTGCAGCCCGCCAACGCGTTTGATCTGACCCATCCTCCAGAGAAAGCTCTAGCCACCATGGATTTTTCTGTCGAAAGCCTGGAAACGCCGGCATTAACCAAAGCCCAATTGGCTGACATGCTGTTTGAGCAGATTGGGCTCAACAAGCGTGA
Organism: Curvibacter sp.; assembly: GCA_004293725.1. Classification (GTDB taxonomy): domain Bacteria; phylum Pseudomonadota; class Gammaproteobacteria; order Burkholderiales; family Burkholderiaceae_C; genus Allorhodoferax. The sequence continues at coordinate 1,167 of REAW01000018.1, read as the reverse complement.
GTCCAAGGACATGATCGACGCGTTTTTTGACCTTATTGCAGCCAGTCTGGTGGACGGCACAGACGTGAAGATCTCGGGTTTTGGCAATTTCCAGATTCGCACTAAAGCGCCGCGGCCTGGTCGAAATCCGCGAACGGGAGAGGCAATTCCTATCCAGGCTCGCCGGGTAGTTACCTTCCATGCCAGCCATAAGCTCAAAGAGCAAATCCAAGATGAAAGCAAAACGTCCGGCACCGTTTAGCAACAACAAATAGCCATTTGGCGGATCGCCGCAAAATGGTCTTTGCATGCAAGCAAAACTTAGAGTAACCTCTGCGCTTTGCCTCGTACAGCATTGATTTCAATGGAGAAAACTCTCCCCTCTATTCCTGCAAAGCGTTATTTCACCATCGGTGAGGTGGGGGATTTGTGCGGGGTAAAGCCCCATGTGCTACGGTATTGGGAGCAGGAATTCACGCAACTACGCCCCATGAAGCGCCGCGGCAATCGGCGCTACTACCAACACCATGAAGTGTTGATGATCCGCCGAATTCGTGATTTGTTGTATGACCAAGGGTTCACCATCAGCGGTGCGCGCAACAAAATGCAGGAACTCTTGCAAAGCGAGCGCGACAAGAAGCGCAACGGGGAGGTCATGCTCGACGGAATGGAAGTCGTAGAAGTTGACGATATGGACCTTGAGGACTTTGAAGACAGTCAGTCTCTTGATGGACCGGATTTGTCTTCGATGGAGCTTGTTCAAATCAAACGCGAGTTGATAGAGATTCGTGAACTTCTTGCAGAAGCCGCCTGAACTAGACAAAATCAAGAGTTATAATTTAAGGCTTCGGTGTGTGGCGCAGCCTGGTAGCGCACTTGCATGGGGTGCAAGGGGTCGAAGGTTCGAATCCTTTCACACCGACCATATGAATCAAGGACTTAGCGTCGAAAGACACTAAGTCCTTTCTTCATGGTGGCTCCAGTTTGTCAAAGTGCCCTCACTATTGCCCCCACCGATCCCAAAGCTGGGTGTTGAAAGAGGATGAGTGGCTCAAAAGACGACGGAAATCTGGCCTTGTTTGACGCTGGAATCAACATAGCCTACATTGGCAGCATGACGCTTCAAATCCTGCTTGCTGAAGACACCCAGACCTTTGCCAACTCGGTTGCCCGATTTCTGGGCCTGAT
>REAW01000017.1 GCA_004293725.1 Curvibacter sp. | reverse complement strand
CCGCACTTATCACGTCAAGTTCAACCCACCCAAAGTGGAAGGCAAGGACGATGTGACAGGTGACCCCCTCATTCAGCGCGACGACGACAAAGAAGAAACTGTCAAAAAACGGCTGGATGTGTACAGCGCCCAAACCCGACCACTGGTTGAGTACTACTCCAGCTGGGCTCAGAAAGACGCCGCCTCGGCACCCCGGTACCGCGCCATCAGCGGAATGGGTGATGTTGACGCAATCACCAGCCGGGTGTTCAAAGCGGGGTGTTCAAAGCGTTGACCGCCTGATTCAATTGAGACGAAACCCACAAGCCGCTTCTGCGGCTTTTTTTACGCCATGAGTTCAAGCATCAACGCGATGCGTGCTTTGACGGGGGAAAGCCCATTGGAATTTGGAAAGACTGGAATTGTCTCCCCTTGCACTACCTGCCCGCGCGCACAGCGACTGGCCCGTACGATCCGTACTCCTAAGCGTTGAATTTCCATCAGGGCCGCCTCCAGGTCCTCATGCACGGTGCCATTGCCAGAGCCAGCCACCACCAGACCCCGCAATGGCGACTCTGCAACTGCCGCATTGGCCAAACTACGAACCATCACACCTGATGCACCCGCATAACTCAGGACAACTTCCACCCGGGGCCACACGTTGCCCGACAAAGCGTGAAGGTCCACGACACGAGCCGGAGCCGGGAGTGTTGGTCGTCCAAACCAACGCACACGCCCTTCTTCCACCACGGCCAAAGGCCCAGCATCACCCGAGTCAAAGGCATCCAACCGATAGGTGTGACTCTTTTGCACCATGCGCGCGCTGTGCACAGAACCCGCACACACAACCAGCACACCACACGCCAAGCTGTCCAGCGCAACTGCCACGGCATCCATCACATTCTGCGGGCCATCAGGCGTTAGGGACGTTACAGGACGCATGGCACAGGTGAGCACCAGCGGCTTGCCTTGCAACAGCGCCACCGGCAGTACTTGCTCCAAAAAAAAGCTGGTTTCTTCCAGCGTATCGGTGCCATGGGTAATCAGCACCGCATCTACAGTAGCTTCTTGCAAGTGATGGGCACAACGCTGTGCCAGCAGCGCCCAAACGGAAAATCCCATATCTTTGCTATCCACCTGGGCCACTTGTTCGGTCACCAACTCGCGCCCCTGTAGCGCTGCTTGAAGCGGGGCAATCGCTTGCAACAAAGACTGCACACCGACCTGCCCCGCCGTGTAGCCCACGTTGTCCGATCCGTGCTCAGAACGACCTGCAATGGTGCCGCCTGTCCCCAAAACCACTACTTTTTTCTTCATAAATCAAAGACCCACTTGCTTTTGCAAAAAAACTGGTTAAAAATACAGCCACTGGATGAGAAAACAGTGTGTACAGACACACAGCCAGCACCGACCCAACCACCAGGAGTCAGTATGCTTGATAGTCCCAAACTCACGGCCCGACAACAGCAAATTTTGGATCTAATCCAAGATGCTATAGCGCGCACCGGCGCCCCGCCCACCCGCGCAGAAATCGCCAACGAGCTGGGCTTCAAGTCTGCCAACGCGGCAGAGGAGCATTTGCAAGCCCTTGCCCGCAAAGGCGTGATAGAACTGGTCAGCGGTACCTCGCGCGGCATTCGCCTGAAGGGCGATGTGCTGCGCTCCATGCAAGAGTCACGCATGAAGCAGTTCTCACTCCCCTTGCCTGGCCTAGCCCAGTTGGCCTTGCCCCTGATCGGCCGTGTGGCAGCAGGATCCCCCATCCTGGCGCAGGAGCACGTGGACCAGACTTACTACGTGGAAAACAGCTTGTTTCAGCACCAGCCCGACTATCTACTGAAAGTACGCGGCATGTCTATGCGCGATGCCGGCATCATGGATGGCGACCTTCTTGCCGTACAGGCAACCAAAGACGCAAAAAATGGCCAAATCGTTGTGGCCCGCCTGGGTGATGAAGTCACTGTCAAGCGTTTCCGTCGCAACAAGCATCTGATCGAGTTGCACCCGGAAAACCCTGACTACCAAACCATCGTGATAGAACCTGGTGAACCTTTCGAAATCGAGGGCCTGGCTGTGGGCCTGATTCGCAACACCATGTTGATGTAACACGCACCGAAAGCATCCACCATGAATACCGCCTTCGCAATGAAATTCGATTTTTTTGCACCTTTGCGCCAAGTTTTGACTTGGCTATTGCCAAGCCCCGAGCACCAAGTTCCGGCAGTGGCCGTACGACGGCCTAACCAGCGCCTGATTCCTCCTGATTTCAAAACTTCCAGCGAAGCACATGCAGGCATTAGAGCCATCTATCAACCAAAACTAAGGCCTCTCCGGGTGGTCCGCGTACTAGAGAGCGGGCAACTCCGGTCCGATGTGGGCCGCATGGTTATCTCCGGTCGCATGGCCGATGTCTGCGCCGAGCTGGATCGCCTGGCTGCCTGCGAAGCTGCATAACAAAAGCAGGGCACATTTCCCCTGATCTTTGGTGAATAGCGACGCTCCCAAGGCACAATGGCGGGCATGAACATTGTGATTTTGGATGACTATCAGGACGCTGTACGCAAACTGAACTGCTCGGCCAAGTTGGATGCTTTTCCTGCCAAGGTCTATACCAATACGGTCAAGGGCATAGGCCAACTGTCCATCAGGCTCAAAGACGCTGACGTCATCGTTCTGATCCGTGAACGCACGCACATCACGCGGGCCCTGATCGACAAACTACCGCGCCTCAAATTGATCGCGCAAACCGGGCGAGCCGGCTCTCACATTGACGTGCAGGCCTGTACCGAACGCGGGATTGCTGTTGCAGAAGGCGTGGGCTCGCCTACAGCCCCGGCAGAGTTAACCTGGGCACTGATCATGTCCGCTATGCGCAGGCTGCCACAGTACATTGGCAACCTCAAACATGGAGCTTGGCAACAATCCGGACTGAAGGCAGGCTCCATGCCGGCAAATTTCGGGCTGGGTAGCGTACTTCATGGGAAGACATTGGGCATATGGGGCTACGGTCGGACTGGACAGCTGGTAGCGAGTTATGGAAAGGCGTTCGGAATGAGCGTCCTCGTCTGGGGCAGTGAAAGCTCACGCCAACAGGCTGAACAAGATGGCTACCAAAGTGCCACCGACCGTGAAGATTTTTTCTCGCGCAGCGATGTGCTCTCCCTGCATCTGCGACTGAGCGAAAAAACTAAATTCATCGTAACCACTGCCGACCTGGCTTGTATGAAAACTACGGCCCTACTGGTCAATACCTCCCGGGCAGAACTGATTGAAACTGATGCATTAGTGGGCGCCTTGAACCGTGGCCGACCCGGCTTGGCCGCTGTGGACGTATTCGAAACCGAACCTGTTTTGCAAGGTCACGCTCTATTGCGCCTAGAGAACTGCATCTGCACACCCCACATTGGTTATGTGGAACAAGACAGCTACGAGATGTACTTTGGCGCCGCCTTCGACAATGTTGTGAACTTCATCAAAGGCACTCCATCCAACATCATCAACCCCGGTGCGCTACAGGTGCGGCGCTAGTAGTGGTCAGAGTTCGTGGCGACCGGTAGTTAACTGCGGGGTTTCAGTGGGGGTGTCAATGAGGACAGGCCTGAAGCATCAAATTCAATGAGATTTCCGCTCAATGAAACGGGCTCCGACAGATCCAGATCAACCGCAGGTGGATTAGATGTACTAGTGTGCGCATCCACCTCCTGTGACTCTTTTTTGACGCGCTCCAAAGGCATGGCCGCGCTGGTGCCGTCTCCCGCCAGGCTTGAGACCAAACCATGCAGAAGCACAAGTTCCCGAAACGCCTCAAGCTCATACCCCCGCTGGGGAGGCGCATCGTGACCACGAACCAAGCTCCTTTCAATGAAACCCAAAGCTGCTTTGCTTGGCCAGACGGATGCGATATGCGCGCAAAGATCCGGATAAGCCTCTAGACCCCGGCCCGCTTGGTTGAACTGCGTATACGGTGGTACTTGCCCTGTAAAGATTCCATTGAATACATCACGGTAATGGTCGAACGCTTCTTTGCGACTGAGGGTATGCAGAGCCTTTAGCAGGTCTAAATAGACTAGTGGATTGGGCTCCGAGTGCTCAGCAATATTCTGTTCAAGCAGGGAAATTGCCTCGTCATATCGCCCTAGCGTCATGAAAAATTCGGCTTGCTGACGAACATCAAACATATCTTGGGTGTTGATGGAACGCAGGGAACTCGCCATGCTATTCTGAAAATCACGCACCCCTTTCATGCGCGATGGAGAACGTTCCGTGGTGACCTGCGGCACAGGTTGAGACATGGATGCAGGCGACACCGCCTCTAAGTTCAGGTCTATATCGACATCCGCTAGCGGGAGGGACTTCTCCAGCTCCTTGCGGCTCGGAACCTCAAGACTTGCAACAGGAAGCGGCGAAGTCGGTATAAAAGCCTGCTCTGATGGAGCGTCTTGCGCCGTGGAATCACGCACATTTGCGTGCCCGCCCCACCAAGGCGCCTCTCCAACACGCACGATCTTGCGCCAAAACCACAACATTCCACCGGCCATTGCCAGCAATAGGGCGACCAGTAGATACACCAAGGAGTTGGCGTATTTTTCCGATTCTGATTTCTCTAGCCGACTGACCAGGGCCTGCATCTGGCGTTGGGTCTGCGCGGTTTGCTCACTCAGTTTTCCAATGCTTTGATCCAAGCTCTGCAAACGGGCTGCATCACGCAGAGCCTCTTCAGGCGTGAGGTTGAGCGTCTTCCAAAGTGCCGCAGCAGCCAAACGTTTTTCCCCATCATCCCCGGGTAGCGCACTGAGCTCTGAAGAGGATTGAAGTAGGGGCGACCATTCCTGAGAAACATCCAGCGGCACCAGCTTGAGCTTGGGCCTATTGTTACGGGGCGACTGCAAAGGGGCCTGTGCCGCAGCAACGGGCAGGCGTTTTGTGGAGGGCGCAGCGGAGACTGTCGCGACTGGCGGGAGGCCAACCTTTGCATCGACGGCCATCGACGCCGCTCGATTTGCAGCCTCTTCAACCCTGGCCTTGGTTGTACTTTCCGCCGTTTCAGCTCCGGTTGAAGCCGCTGCGGGCGTCCGTCCATTTGGAATAAGCGGTGCGACTGTGTTCAAGGGCGGGCTGAGTTCGGATGCTAGATCGGCCAAAAGCACATACCGCCGCGAGGTCGACACCCCACACCCAGACCGCACATAGACCGACACCACAGGCTCATCCACCGGCATACGCGATTGGATACGCAGCACGGTGGGTTGGCCTGAGCCATTGCGATCGGGAGTGACAGAAACGCGGCTGGCTTCTTGCCGAAGATCGCCGTAGAAAACATCGGCTCCAAAACACAAGCCGCTTCCATCCTCGTCGGGTGCCAACTGAACAGGCACCATGATTTGGAACGGTTGCCCCAACAATGCAGCACCGCGGGCACGCCCCAAGGTCAGTGCACTGCTACCCATTGCGGCAAACAGCAGCACCCCCCCAAGGGCGAATTGTTGGAAGTGAAGAACCGGCTTCATGTATCCCAACGATTCTCGCACACCAAAAAACGGCGAAAACGCCGGCTATCCAGTACCAATCCCTCTCTTGTTTTGAACACATTGGCCTCGATGGCGCGGGTTCCAACAGTACATTAGCATCTCCAAGAATCTGGAAACCGCAGTGACATTGGGCTCAGGCTACCCGATGGGGCCACTGGCCCTTGGCAATCTGTGTGGCCCGACCAAAGTTCTGGAATTCCTCTTCAACATGCAAACGGTTTACGGCGACACCCGCTACCGCCCCAGCGCATGGCTGCACCTCCCTGGCGACAGTCTTTTGGACCTCACAAGGTCCCGGGGGTGACAATGTGCGTGCGTTTCCCTTTCCTCAAGTCACCCAAAAGACAGGCCATGGACGAACCCATTCTTACTATTGACGAACGTTCTGCGATTAATGCAGGGCGCTGGTTTTCATCCCTCTCTCCTTCCCTCAAACACGACATTCTTCGATGTGCCTACGTCAAACGTTTCAAAGACGGCGAGCTGATTGCAGCGCGCGGCGAACCACCAGAAGAATGGATCGCCTGTGCCAAAGGCGCAGTGCGCGTGAGCTCCACCTCCATCTCGGGCAAGCAGATTACGTTGACCTATGTGGAGCCGGGCATCTGGTTTGGCGATGTGGCGATATTCGACGGAGACCGTCGCACCCACGACGCCTACGCCCACGGGGACAGCACCATTCTGTGTGTGGCCAAGGCCGACTTCAGAAAAATTCTGGCCAACCATGTAGAACTCTACGAAGCCATGTTGCGCCTCCACGCGCGGCGCATACGCCAGCTCTACGGGTTGGTGGAAGACCTCAACACCTTGCCCCTGCGCGCTCGCTTGGCCAAGCAACTGTTGCACCTGGCGCGCAGCTATGGAGTACCGTCTCTCAGCAACGCCAGCGAGGTGCGCATTGGCTTGCAACTGGCACAAGAGGAACTGGCGCAGCTACTGGGCGCTTCGCGCCAGCGTGTGAACCAGGAACTCAAAGCCATGGAGCGCGAGGATGCCATTCGTATCGAGCCCGGTGGCTTGGTGATACGCGATCGCGCAGCACTGATGCACATCATTGACGCGGACGACTAGTTCTCGACCTTCACACGACGCAACTGCATGAGCGATTTTGACCACTTTGTAGGCACACGTTCCGTTTCGGGCCAGCACGTCTTTGACGTGGCCGCCCTGGATGCCTGGCTTCACCACCACCTGCCCGGCTACGCCGGCCCGCTGGAGGCGGAGATGTTCAAGGGTGGCCAGTCCAACCCGACCTACAAACTCAACACACCCGGCAAAAGTTATGTCATGCGCGCCAAGCCCGGCCCGGTGGCCAAGCTGCTGCCCTCTGCCCACGCGGTGGAACGTGAATTTGCGGTGATGCAGGGTCTGCAAGGAACCGATGTACCGGTGCCGCATATGCACTGCCTGTGCGAAGACGAAACCATCATCGGTCGCGCCTTCTACGTCATGGAATTCATGCAAGGCCGCGTCTTGTGGGACCAATCGCTTCCCGGCATGTCCACCGCGCAACGCGGCGCCATCTACGACGAAATGAACCGCGTGATCTCGGCCCTGCACACCGTCAAGTTTGCGGAACGCGGACTGGCTGGTTACGGCAAACCAGGCAACTATTTTGAGCGGCAAATTGGTCGCTGGAGCAAGCAGTACACCGCCTCCATCACCCAACCAATCCCCGAGATGGACCAGCTCATGGAATGGCTGCCAAAACACATCCCCGCCATGGCCCGAGATGACAGCATGGTCAGCATCGTGCATGGCGACTTCCGGCTGGACAACCTGATGTTTGACAGCAGCGAAGCCCAAGTGCGTGCCGTGCTCGATTGGGAACTGTCCACGCTGGGCCACCCGCTGGCCGACTTCAGCTACCACTGCATGGCTTGGCACATTCCCCCTGGCGCATTTCGCGGCATTGGCGGGCTGGACTTCGCGGCACTGGGTATTCCCAGTGAAGACCGCTACATCCGCATGTACTGCGACCGTACCGGCCTGGCTGAGCCCGCGCAGCTCAAGACTGACTGGAACTTCTACATGGCCTACAACATGTTCCGTATTGCCGCCATTTTGCAAGGCATTGCCAAGCGCGTGGAAGCCGGTACTGCCTCGAGCGCACAAGCGGTGAGCTCTGCTGCAGGCGCCCGCCCGCTCGCCCAAATGGCCTGGAAATTTGCCAGCCAAGCTTGACTTTTAACTTCTAAGCCACCCCCCGGAGACTCCATGGATTTTGACTACTCCCCGAAGACCAAAGACTTGCAGGCACGTTTGCTCAAGTTCATGGACGACTACATCTACCCGTCTGAAGGCGCCTACCACGCAGAAATAACTGCCAACACTGCTGCAGGCAAACGCTGGACACCGCTGCAAACCATAGAGTCCCTGAAGCCCAAGGCCCAAGCCGCGGGCTTGTGGAACCTGTTTTTGCCGGTGGACAGCGCGGAGGCTTCGGGCTACCACGGCGCAGGTTTAACGAACCAGGAATACGCCCCTTTGGCTGAGATCATGGGGCGTGTGCTGTGGTCCAGCGAGGTGTTTAACTGCTCGGCCCCCGATACGGGCAACATGGAAACCATCGCCCGCTACGGATCGGACGACAACAAGGCCCGCTGGCTTAAGCCCCTGCTGGAAGGCAAAATCCGTTCTGCCTTTGCCATGACCGAGCCAGACGTCGCGTCGAGCGATGCCACCAATATCGAGACCCGTATAGAGCGCCAAGGCGACGACTACATCATCAACGGCCGCAAGTGGTGGATCTCGGGCGCTGGTGATCCGCGCTGCTCGGTGTACATCACCATGGGCAAGACAGATCCCGACGCCCCGCGCCACTCCCAACAAAGTATGGTCTTGGTACCCGCCGACGCCAAGGGCATTACTGTCGTGCGCCCCCTGAACGTGTTTGGCTATGACGATGCGCCCCATGGCCACATGGAAATGCGGTTCGAGAACGTGCGTGTACCCGCCAGCAACATTCTGCTTGGTGAAGGCCGCGGCTTCGAAATCGCCCAAGGTCGCCTTGGCCCTGGACGCATCCATCACTGCATGCGCCTGATAGGGCTGGCCGAACGTGCACTGGAACTGATGTGCAAACGTGCATCCAGCCGCATTGCCTTTGGCAAGCCGATCGCTGCACAAACCGTGACGCAGGAGCGCATTGCCGAGGCCCGCTGCAAAATCGACATGGCGCGCCTGCTCACGCTCAAGGCCGCCTGGATGATGGACGTGGGCGGCAACAAGTTTGCCAAAAATGAAATCGCCATGATCAAGGTGGTGGCGCCCAGCATGGCCTGTGAGGTTATCGACTGGGCGATGCAGGTGCACGGTGGCGGTGGGATGTGCGACGACTTTCCGTTGGCCTACAGCTATACCGCTGCACGCACCCTGCGCTTTGCCGATGGCCCGGACGAAGTCCACCGCAATGCCATTGCCAAACTAGAGCTAGGCAAATATGCGCTCAACCCCAAACCCGTAGAAATGCCCATTACCCGGGGCTGCTAAACAAAAAAGGAGTCAGTGAAAAATCACTCACTCCTTTTTTTGTAGCACCCCTCGCAATATGGGCGAGGGCTTGGTGCTTATATCTTGTATCTCCAAGTCCTTACCAAGTGGTGCTGGGCATCCCCGACCACAGTTCATTCAGATCTGAAAAGCGCCATTTGGCCGGGTCTTCCCGCTTGAGTATTTTTTCAACCGCACCCGGTTTAGACAAGTCCACCAACTCGGGGACGATACGCATATTGGATTTGGTGGAGAAAAAAACCTTCACCACCGGCGTCGTGAGAGACTTGCTGGTCTGCTCCACCACCACGCCCAAGCGGCCAGAGCTGAGCTGAACCAGCGAGCCAATCGGGTAGATGCCGAGACTCTTCACAAACGCCTGGAAAACTTTTCCATCAAAATGGCCATTGGCCCACTCGGCCATCTTGCGCAAAGATTCTGCGGGGTCCCAACCGGTTTTGTAGGGTCTATTGGAGGTGATGGCATCGTACACATCACAAACTGCGCCCATCTTGGCGAACAGACTGATTTGATCCCCCTTCAGGCCCTCTGGGTAGCCCGAACCATCCATCTTTTCATGGTGGTGCAGGCACACATCCAGCACCACCGCATCCACGTCCTTGCCGGGCTTTAACAACCGATACCCCTCTTGGGGATGGGTCTTGATGATGGTGAACTCCGCATCGGTGAGCTTTCCGGGCTTGTTCAGCACGTCCATCGGCATCATGGCCTTGCCCAAGTCGTGCATCAGCCCCGCCAGCCCGGCCAAGCGGGATTGCTCCTCATCCATGCCCAGTTGTTTGGCCAGCGCAACCATCATGGCGCATACGGCTACCGAGTGCATATAGGTGTAGTCGTCTGCGGTCTTGAGGCGTGCCAGGCTGATCAGCGCGCCTGGATTGCGCGATACCGAATCCGTGATTTCCTCCACCATCTGCTTGGCGCCCGCTGCATCCACCGTGTTGCCCATGCGGGCTTCCTGGAACATGGACACCACCGCCTGTTTGGACTGGTAGCAGATTTTGGCTGCACGCTGCAGCTCTACATCGATGCTTACAGGCGCCACTTCACGCCGGGCCGAGTTGGCTTGACGCAGCTCTTCCTCGACCTGCTCCTCTGATTCGGCCACTGTGACTGCAGACTGGCCGTCCGCAACATCAAGCCCCTTGCTGCTATCGATCCACACTTCCTTAATGCTGCTGGCCAGAATAGTAGTGATGTCTTTCGGGTCCGTGATGACAAAACCCGTACGCCAGAATGGATGCTCCATCCATGAACCACAAAATTCCTTGAGGTGCATGCCAACGGTTAACTGCTGAACGCTTATTCTTTTGAGCATGGCTTTATGGTTGGAAACAAGCTGCGATAAGGCAAGGGATGATTCGATCGATACAAACCAGCGACAAATTCAGTATACGTGCCTATGCACCGGGATACTGAAAAAACAACCGCCCAACCCGTACTTTAAAGGCCCAAAGCATTGAGCTCGCACGCCCGGGCCGCAGGGCAGATGACGTCAGGCCTGAGCGTCCCTCTTTCGCACAAACAAACTCTGTGTCGCCCGCCCAACCAGTCCCTTCTCGTCGTACAACGCCGACTCCGCCAACCCACCGCCGTGGCTGGACAAATGGGTACGCGCATCCAGGCAAATCCACTCGCCTACCGGTCGGCGCAGCAGATTAACGGTGAGGTCGGAGTTGACGAACACATGGGTGGACAAATCGAGGATGGCGCTAATGCCGTTGCCGGAATCGGCCGCCACTGCCACTCGCTGGTAGGGACTGGGCTTTTGGCCCTGCACCAGCGGCTGGCTCAGACGGAACCAAACCGCGCTGGGGCCCGCAAACATGCGCCCTGCAGCCAACCGCGTCTCCACCAGATCGGGGTACCCTAGTTCGCCGTGCGCAAACGGAAAGCGCTGCACGGGTGAGTCGGCCGGCGCCTTGGGGGCCTTGGGCAACGGGTGGCCGGGCAGGCTCTGGGGAAGAACTACCTCGCCTTCGCGCTGAAAAAGCGCGGTGGCACGGATCAGTTCCTTGCCATCGGCCAGCGCCACGGCCGAGAAGTGGCCGGCATTGCGGCCCACATAGTCTTCTTGCACGCGCACCTCGATGTCGGCAATCGGCACCGGGCGCAGCAGGTTGGCTGTCAGCCGCGCCATGTGCAACAGGCCGTGTGATTGCGCGGCGGCCTCTAGTGCGTAAGTCACCAACGCAATCGGTGGGCCGGCGTGTTGCTGCTGCGGGTGCCAGGGGCCGCGCGTAAGCTGGCTGGCGCGGAACACGTGGGTGTCGAGCGAAGAAAAAGCCGCAACGGGCGCACGCCCTGCAGTGGGTTCAACCGTAGTTGGCATGTCAATCACTCCTAATTTGATAGCTGCTTGCGCATATTCCTGAAGGGCTAGAGGCCAAAATGATGCATAAACTGCTCCTTAAGCCTGCCACACCCCAAACCCGGCCGCACGCAGGCTGATGCCCAGCTCTACTTCCATGTCGCGTGCGGCCTCGTAATGCATGGGGTTGTAGGCCTCATACAAGTCGGGCAACAGGCGCAGGCCAAAGTTGCGCACGTAGCTATTCGCCTGAATACCGGCCTTGTGCTTGTCAAAGCGGATGTCGGGGTCCAGCCCGGTCATGCCCACATACACGCATGGCTTGCCGGTGATGTAGCCGGGGTTGGCGCGCATGAACTTGGACTGTTCCAGCACCTGCGCAGACAACTCCACCACATACACATGATGATGCGCGCGCTTGGCCATGGCTGTCTCCTGCGCGTCTGGCGCGCTAGTGGCGCGACACCCAGTACACACCGGGCAGAATCAGCGCGGCGCCCACCAGGTGGTGCACACCCAGCGGCTCGCCCAGTACGCCCCAGGCCGCCACTGCGGCGTACAGCGGACCCAGGTAGAGCGTGACCGCCACACGACTGGCGCCCAGGACTTTTTGCGCGGCGCCGTAAATCCAGTAAGCGCCCAGTCCGGGAAACAGCGCGGCGGCAACCACCAAGCCGAAGGCGGCCCAAGACCAGCTAGGCGTCTCGGGCAACTGGGCCTCCCACAAGGCGCAGGGAATCAGCGTCAGTACCCCACCAGCGCAAATGGCTGCCAGCCGCGCCGTAGATCCCAGTGGGCTGGGCCACAGCTTTTGCAGCAGCGCGTAGGCCGCCCAGGCCACCATGGCAGCGACGATCCACGCATCGCCCACCACCCATTGCACCTGACTGAGTGCCAGCCACTGGCCTTGCACCACCACATGCACCACGCCGGCCAAGGCCACCACCACGCCCAACACTTGGGACCATCGGAAACGCTCACCCAACCACAGCACAGCGCCCACCGCAATCAACACGGGCGACGCAGCGTAAATCAGAGAAATATTCATGGCACCGGTAGTGCGGGCGCCTATATAAACCCAGGCGCCGCAAACCAGCATGCCGCAAAACCCCAGCACAACGTACTGGTGCCAAACAGCCAGAATGGCGCTGCGCTGCGCCCACAGCTCTTGGCGGGCCATTATCCCCAGCAGAACACCAGCCAATGCCCAGCGGCCTAGCGCGAGCGCATAGGGCCCGACCACACCCGGCGCCCAGCGTGCAACGATGAAGTTCACCGCCCACAACGCAGGGATCAGCCACAGCCCTAATAGGGCCCAGCGCTCCTGCTCAGGCCGCGACAAGCGCAGGGCCCTGGGCAATCGCCATCACTTCGCGGGCGGGCAACGTCTTGTAGCGATGGTCGCTCCACACTTGACGCCATTTGCGGGAACCCGGCAGGCCGTGGCGCAGCCCCAGCATATGGCGGGCAATGCTGTACCAAGAGGTGCCGCGCTGCGCAGACTCGCGCTCCATGTATTCCACCATGGCCAATTCGACGCTATCCCTCGTCAGCTCTGCGGGTGCAGCTCCAAAAAACGTAGCATCCCACTCGGCCAGCCACCAGGGGTTGTGATAGGCCTCGCGGCCCAGCATCACACCGTCCACGTGCTCCAGCTGCTCGGCCAGCTGCACGCTAGTGGTCAATCCGCCGTTGATGGCGATCGTGAGGTGGGGGAAGTCTTTTTTCAGCTGGTGCACCAGCTCGTAGCGCAGGGGCGGAATTTCGCGATTTTCTTTCGGGCTCAAGCCCTTGAGCCACGCGTTGCGCGCGTGCGCAATGAACACGGTGCAGCCCGCATCGGCCACGGTGCCCACAAAGTCGCGCACGAAACCGTAGCCCTCTTCCTTGTCGATGCCAATGCGGTGCTTCACAGTGACGGGGATATCCACCACGTCTACCATCGCCTTCACGCAGTCGGCCACCAGCGAGGCCTCGTTCATGAGGCAAGCACCAAACGCGCCGCGCTGCACGCGTTCGCTCGGGCAACCGCAGTTGATGTTGATTTCGTCGTAGCCCCAGTCCTCCCCCAGCTTGGCGCACTGCGCCAGGTCGGCTGGCTCACTACCCCCCAGTTGCAGCGCCACGGGGTGTTCTTCCGTGTTGAAACGCAGATGGCGCGGCAAATCTCCATGGATCAGCGCGCCGGTAGTCACCATCTCGGTGTAGAGCAGCGCGTGGCGGCTCAGCAGGCGGTGAAAGTAACGGCAATGGCGATCGGTCCAGTCCATCATCGGGGCCACCGACAGGATACAGAAGACATGGGCGAGATTATCCCAGCCCGGCCCTCACAGTTGCAGGTGCACCCGGTTTCGACCTGTCTGCTTGGCTTGGTATAGCGCCTGGTCAGCGCAACTCACCAGGTCAACCGGGTCACTTTTAGCCTTGGCCAGAGCGGCGCCTACACTTACCGACAGGGGGCGACGCAGGCCCTGCAAGGCCTGGACAGCGAGGCGGATACGCTCGGCCACGATCCGGGTATCCGCCACCTGCGTGTCGGGCAGAATGACCGCAAACTCTTCTCCGCCATACCGGGCCACGTGGTCATAAGGGCGGGCTTGCACTGCAATAGCCGCTGCCACTGCCTGAAGGGCTTGGTCACCTGCCTGGTGGCCATATTCGTCGTTGTAGGCCTTGAAGTGATCCACATCTACCATCAGAAGCGCCAGTGGCGAGCGGGTACGCAGGGTGCGGGCGTATTCATTGGCCAAAAGACGGTCAAAGGAGCGGCGGTTTTTCAAACTGGTTAGCGCATCGGTCAGGCTTCCTGCAACTGTCGCTGAGAGTCCTCCAGCTCGCGCTGCCGCAACCGCTGCGCACGCGACAACAGCTCCAGCTCGGCGTTGGCGCGGCGCAACGCCAATAACTGCACCACTTGTCGCGACAGGGCCTTGAGGGCCTCAGCCTGGGCATCGGTGAGCTTGCGGGGTACCCGGTCTATCACACAGACCGTTCCCAAGGCAGCCCCCGAAGCGGTAAGCAAGGGTGCACCGGCATAAAAACGGACGCCCTCCGCTCCCGTAACCAGCGGATTATTTGCAAAACGGTCGTCATTCAACGCGTTGGGCACTTCCATCAACGCATCGGGTTCGCTAATGGCATGGGCACAAAACGCAATGCCGCGCGGTGTCTCCATCTCGTTGATTCCGACCCGGGCTTTGAACCATTGACGGTCTTCGTCTACCAGGGAAATCAGCGCAATGGGTGTGTCGCAAATAAACGCGGCGAGCCTGACCACATCGTCATACGCCTGTTCGGCCGCGGTATCCAACACCCCAAAACTGCGCAGCTCGGCAAGGCGCGAAGCTTCAGCAGCATCAGAAGATCGGTCCATTGTGGGAACCCTCTTACCGTGTCGGGTTTTTGGACATCATCACGGAGTGATACACCATGGAGCTTGATTGTGAACCAAACCCATCCACAGTGCCCACGCAGAGCTGGCTGCCAAAGCCGCTCCGGCCAAGCGCACACCCCACTGCCCATCGCCCATCTTGCCACCTTGCAGGCGCAGCCATAGCCAAGGCCCCAGCAACATGGTGACCGAGGTACCCAGCGCAAACAGGGCCATCACCCCGGCACCACTGGCCACATCGCTCGCTAGCGCTGCCACCAACAAAGCAGAGTACAGCAAGCCACACGGCAACAAGGCCCACAACATGCCCAGCAAAAGCGGCGCACCGCGCCCCCAGCGCAGGCCCAAGCTGCGGGTGCGGCTCCATACGGCGCGCGCGCCAGCCTGCAGCCACAGCGGCTGGCGCCCCTGCCACAGCAACAGCAGCCCCAGCACCAGCGCCGCCACATGCACCATGGACCATACGGGCCGCAGTGCAGCACTCTGCAACGTGAGCCAGCCCAGCCCTTGCATGGACGCCGCGGCCAGCCCACCCAGCAGGGCATACCCAAGTATGCGGCCGAGTTGAAAACTGAGAAGTGCCGACGTTTGGCGTGCGCCAGCCGCCTGCCCGATGCCGGCACAGGCAGCGCCACACATGGCCACACAGTGTGGCCCGCCCACCAAGCCCATCACCAGGGCCGTGAGTGCCAAAGAGGATTGCATCGAAAGATGCTAAATGATCTTGGAAAACCGGGCGCGGGTGCGGTCGGTCTGCAGGTACTTGTCAAACACCAAGGCCACCGCGCGCACGAAGAACCATCCCTGCGCAGTCACCTGAATGCCGGTTTCGTCCAGCGTCACCAAACCCTGCTCTGCCAGTGTTGCCAATGCAGCCAATTCGCTGGCGAAGTAGTCTTTGAAGTCGACCAGGTACGCGAGGTTGATCGACTCGAACTGCAGTTGCCCCTGGCACATGAGTGCCATGATGACGGCGCGGCGCACCAGGTCATCACGGGTCACGGCCAAGCCACGCACCACGGGAAATCGGCCCTGGTCCAGGTAGTCGTAGTACTCGTCCAGCGTCTTGGCATTCTGGCTGTAAGTGGCACCAATGCGGCCGATGGCCGACACGCCGAGGGCGATCAAATCGCAGTCGGGCTGGGTGCTGTAGCCCTGGAAGTTGCGGTGCAGCCGCCCTTGCCGCTTGGCAACGGCCAGGGCGTCTTCGGGCAGGGCAAAGTGGTCCATGCCCACGTACACATACCCGGCCCCCATAAAGGCAGCCAGTGAGCGCGACAACATCGATACTTTCGAACCCGCGCTGGGCAGCTCCACCGTGGCAATGCGCCGCTGGGGCTTGAAGCGCTCAGGCAGATGGGCGTACGCGTACAGCGCAATGCGGTCTGGCCGAAGCTGGTTAACCTGGGCCAATGTGCGGTCAAACGACTCCGGTGTTTGCTGCGGCAGGCCATAGATCAGGTCGACATTGATGGACTCAAAGCCGCGCGCACGGGCAGCCTCTACCAGGGCAAATACCTGTTCCGCCGGTTGCACCCGGTGCACAGCTTTTTGAACGGCCGGGTCAAAGTCCTGGACACCAAAGCTCAAGCGGTTAAAGCCCAGCTCGGCCAACGTGTCGAGTCGATGTGCATCAATGGTTCGGGGGTCCACCTCAATGGAATACTCTCCACCCGGCGCAAACGTGAAGTTGCGTCGTAACATGCCCATCAACTCACGCAACTCTGCGTCGCTCAGGAAAGTGGGGCTGCCTCCACCGAGGTGCAACTGGCTGACCGTCTGGCCCATGCCCATGCGCTCGGTGTGCAGGTCCACTTCGCGGTTCAGGTAACGCAGGTAGGTTGCAGCTTTGTCATGGTGCTTGGTAATAATCTTGTTGCAAGCGCAGTAGTAACACAGCGACTCGCAAAACGGAATGTGCACATACAGTGATAGGGGTAGCACCAAGGCCGCCGCACCGCTGCGGCGTTGTGCCAGAGCCTGGGCATAGTCGTCAGCTGTAAATGCCTCGACAAACCGGTCCGCTGTTGGGTACGACGTGTAACGCGGCCCGGAAACGTCGAAACGGGTCAACAAGTTTTCTGAGATCGGTGGTGGGGTGTCTACAGCGGCGTTCATGAATACTCCAAGCTACCGCACAGACTGTGACGCAAGACCGCAATAAACTCCTTGATTTACGTCAAGGAGCCGACGGATGACCAAGTCCATAATTGACCTGCATCAGGGGAACCATATGTTTGACTCAACCGCACCCATCACCAAAACAGCCGAAGCACACGCCACAATCGCCATTGCGCCTGCAACGCCCCTGACCTCACAAACCATCAAGATCGCCTGCTCCAACTGCAACCTGCGCGAGCTGTGCATGCCCTTGGGCTTGAGCCCCAGCGAGCTGGAAAAAATTGACGATGTGGTGGCAAATCGCCGCAAGGTCAAACGCGGCAGCACCCTCTTTCGCAATGGCGAACGCTTTACCAGTCTGTACGCGATTCGCACCGGCTTCTTCAAAACCTGCGTGGCCTCGGAAGACGGGCGCGACCAGGTCACTGGTTTTCAGATGGCAGGTGAAGTGATTGGTCTGGACGGTATCGTCAACGACTTCCACACCTGCGATGCCGTGGCGCTGGAGGATGCCGAGGTTTGCGTGATGCCGTTCGACCGCGTTGAAGAACTTTCGCGCGAGGTGAATGCACTGCAGCGCCATGTGCACAAAATCATGAGCCGCGAAATCGTACGGGAAAACGGCGTCATGCTGCTCTTGGGCAGCATGCGCGCCGAAGAGCGCCTGGCCGCATTTCTGCTGAACTTGGTGCAGCGCCTGCACGCGCGCGGCTTTTCCCAATCCGAGCTGGTATTGCGCATGACACGGGAAGAAATCGGCAGTTATTTGGGCCTGAAGCTTGAAACCGTGAGCCGTACCTTCTCCAAATTTGTCGAAGATGGCATTGTGGAAGTCAAACAGCGCCATGTACGCATCCTGAATACCGAAGCGCTCAAAGACATCGTCAACCCCAAAGTCTGCAATTGATTAGTCGTTGACTTCGGCAGGGCTCAAGCACAACAGCGCGGCTAGCCCGCTCGCTACCAGCGCAACGGCCCAAAAAGCGAAAAACGCCAGCGTGTAAACGCCTTGGCTTGAAAAATCCAGCGGCTTGCCCAGCCATTGCAGATCGCTGGGGTCTACCAAACCAAACACCAACACCTCCAACAGGCACGCTGACAAAAAGGCGGGCCACAAAATGGCTGTCCACTTGACGTTGCGCATGGCGACTCTCGTTGGATATCAGGGCTTGGACTGCGCCACTGGCGGCTTGACTCCGGTCGCGGCGTGGTTGCGCGCCTGCATCGCAGGTGCCAAGCTTTCCGGTTTATCTGCCAGCGTGCGATTGATTTCAATGCCTTTTTGGTAATAGTTCTTGTCGATGACCGGGTCGGCACCGGACACGGCCAAGTACAAGGTCACAAAACCCGCCACCACCACAATCGCCGGGCCAGACAGTACCAGCCAGACATAACCAAAACGCCACCAAGGCTGCTGCAAAGAAGGAGATTGATAGTCCATGGGAATCCTTAACGAGGGATGATAAAAACTGACTTTTCGGTAACCAACATGTCTTTTGCCACATTGGCCACTTCAAACTGAATGGGATGGGAGCCTGCAGGCAATGCCTCGAAAGGAACCTGCACCCGAACGGCTACCCAACGTGCCTGCGTAGAGCCGACCGCAACTACCGGCGTATCCAACTGGGTGGTGATACCCGCGACACCAACCGCGTTCACTTCAAAGTCCTGGTTTTGCTCTGTCGCATTCATGATCTGCAAGCGGTAAACGTTTTCGATCTTTCCACCCTGCACCATGCGCGCCAAGGTGCCCCGGTCGCGCACCACGTTCACCTTGAATGGCGAACGCAATGCCAAGCTCACCAACATGGCAGCTACCACAGTCAACAGAATAAAGGTGTAGGCCAACACTCTGGGACGCAACACATGGCGAAGTGTCTGGGCACGGCTCCAGTGTTGGTTCACTGCATTTTGGGTGGAGTACTTCACCAAGCCACGGGCATACCCCATTTTGTCCATCACAGTGTCACAAACATCCGCGCATGCGCCGCAGCCAATACATTCGTATTGCAGGCCCTTGCGAATGTCGATACCGGTGGGGCAGACTTGCACACATAGACTGCAATCCACGCAAGCACCAAGATTCAGCGCCGATGGGTTGGCCTTGCGCGACCGTGCGCCTCGGGGTTCACCACGCTCTTGATCGTAGGTGACGATCAAAGTGTCCTTGTCGAACATGGCGCTCTGGAAGCGTGCGTAGGGGCACATGTACTTGCACACTTGCTCACGCATGTAGCCGGCGTTGCCATACGTGGCAAAACCGTAGAAAAAGATCCAGAAGCTTTCCCATGGACCCAGACCCCACTGCAGAACCTCTGCGCTCAACGTATGGATGGGCGTGAAGTAACCCACAAAGGTAAATCCGGTCCACAACGCCACAGCAATCCACATCCCCTGCTTGGCAAGTTTTCGCCAAGTTTTGTCCCAATTCCAGGGGCCTGCGTCGCGGCGCATCCTGGCAGAACGGTCGCCCTCTGCCAGCTTTTCCATCCAGAGAAAAATTTCGGTATACACCGTTTGCGGACAGGCATAACCGCACCACAACCGCCCCGCAACCGCCGTAAAGAGAAACAGCGACAACGCTGAAATCACCAAAATCCCGGTGAGGTAGACAAAGTCCTGCGGATACAGAACCAAGTGAAAAATGTAGAAGCGACGGGCCTCCAAGTCAAAGAGTACCGCCTGGCGCTGCCCACACTCCAGCCAGGGCAGGCCATAAAAAACCAGCTGTGTAATGAACACCAGCGCCCAACGCCACCGGGAGAAGAACCCGGACACACTGCGCGGGTAGATCTTCTTGTGGGCCTCGTACAAAGCCACCATCTCTGCATCCGCTCCGGGCGGCGGCTCTATGGGGCCGCGGTCCGGAGCGAGTGCAATCGGTATGACTATGCGCGATGTGTCGGAGGCAGAGTTCAATGCTGAGGCCCAGAAGCTTGCCGCTTACTTGGTAACTGCGCCGTTGTTGGACATGCCCCACACATAGGCTGCAAGTACCTGAATCTGTGCCGCAGTCAGTTTGTCGGCCTGTGCGGGCATTTGATTCATTTTGCCGTTGTTGACGATACTAACGATGGCGTTTTCCCCATAGCCATGCAACCAAATGTCGTCTGCCAAGTTGGGGGCGCCTAACGCGATGTTTCCTTTGCCATCTCCGCCGTGGCAAGCCGCGCAAGCCGCAAACTTAGGCTTGCCCAAGTTAGCCCGCACCGAATCATGCGGGCTGCCCGAGAGACTCAAAACGTAATGGGCAACATTTTTGACATCGTCACCAGTCCCAACGGCGGCAGCCATGGGGGGCATCTGCCCCACCCGCCCCAAGGTAAGCGTTTCGGCAATTTTTTCAGGCGTGCCACCATACAACCAGTCGGCGTCCGTCAAGTTAGGGAAGCCCTTGGAACCCCGGGCATCAGAACCGTGGCACTGAGAGCAGTTGTTCATGAACAAGCGTTCGCCGATAGCGTGCGCTTGCGGGTCCTTGGCCACTTCCTCTGGCTTCATGGAGGCAAACTTGGCGTAAATCGGCGCCACCTCTTGATTGCCTTTGGTCACTTCTGCTCGGTATTGGCCCTCTTGGGTCCAACCAAGCTTTCCAGCGGAATTTCCCAATCCTGGGTATAGCGCCAAATAGACACCCGCGAACACAATAGTGATGATAAATAGCCATACCCACCAACGCGGCAATGGGTTGTTCATTTCGCGAAGGTCGCCATCCCACACATGGCCAGTGGTGTTGTCATTGGCAGTCATGGCTTTGGCTTTGCCGCTGAACCACAGCAACAGCAAACAGGCCACAATGCCAATCACCGTGAGGGCCGCCACATAGACGGACCAGAAGTTACTTGTAAAGTCGCTCATTTTTTTTCCTTATGCGGATTCAGTCCTGCTCAAAAGGCAGATTGGCAGCTTGCTCAAAATCACCCGAGCGGCGCTTGGACCACGCCCACCAAACAATGCCGACAAACACCAGCAGGCTGACCAAGGTGGTCGCGGAACGCAAGTTATTGATGTCCATGAAGTTCTTTCTAGGCGTTACTTGAGAGCCAAGCCGAGGACCTGCAGGTAGGCAATCGTGGCCTCCAGCTCCGTCTTGCCTTTCACCTCTTCTGGCGCTTTGGCAATTTGTTCATCGGTGTACGGGACGCCCACGGTGCGCAGGGCTTTCATTCGTGCCGGCATCTCTGCAGCAGCTACGGGTGTTTTTTCCAACCAAGGATAGGCCGGCATGTTGGACTCAGGGACCACATCACGCGGGTTTATCAAGTGGATTCGGTGCCATTCGTCGCTGTACTTGCCCCCTACACGCGCAAGATCAGGCCCGGTGCGTTTGCTGCCCCATTGGAACGGGTGGTCATACACCGACTCACCCGCCACCGAGTAATGGCCGTAACGCAGTGTCTCGGCCCGGAAAGGGCGAATCATCTGGGAGTGGCAGTTGTAGCAACCTTCACGGATGTACACATCCCGCCCGGCCAGTTGCAGCGCGGTATAGGGCTGGATGCCCTTGATCGGCTCCGTCGTAGACTTTTGGAAGAACAAAGGAACAATCTCCACCATTCCGCCCACCAATAAGACCACCAGGATCAATACGATCATCAAAAAGTTGTTGGTCTCGATCTTCTCGTGCGACAAGCCAGAGGTTTTGGTTTCGTTAGCCATTTTCTTTTTCTCCTTAGGCGTGGGCAACGGCGGCGGGGATGGTCACCGTAGTGGCACGGCCCGCAGTCACGGTCTTGAAGGTGTTCCACAACATGATCAGCATGCCGCCCAGGTACAGCACACCGCCGAGCAGACGCAGCACATAGAAGGGATAGGTTGCCTTCACCGACTCCACAAAGGTATAGGTCAGCGTGCCATCCGGATTGATCGCGCGCCACATCAAGCCCTGCATCACACCGGCAATCCACATTGCAGCGATGTAAATCACGATACCGATAGTGGCTACCCAGAAGTGAACCTCAATGGCCTTGACGCTGAACATCTGCTTCTGACCGAACAGGCGTGGAATCAGGTAGTACATCGAACCCATGGTCACCAACCCAACCCAACCCAGGGCGCCGGAATGCACATGGCCCACGGTCCAGTCGGTGTAGTGGCTCAGGGCATTCACGGTCTTGATGGACATCATGGGGCCTTCGAAGGTGGACATGCCATAAAACGACAGAGACACAATAAGAAAGCGCAGGATAGGGTCATCACGCAGCTTGTGCCACGCGCCGGACAGGGTCATGATGCCGTTGATCATGCCGCCCCAACTAGGTGCCAACAAAATCAAAGAAAACACCATGCCAACAGACTGCGTCCAGTCAGGCAAGGCTGTGTAGTGCAGGTGGTGTGGACCCGCCCACATGTACGTGAAGATCAGCGCCCAGAAGTGAACGATGGACAATCGGTAGCTGTAGACAGGACGACCCGCCTGCTTGGGGATGAAGTAATACATCATGCCCAGAAAGCCTGCAGTCAAAAAGAATCCAACCGCGTTGTGCCCATACCACCACTGCACCATGGCGTCTTGGACACCCGCATACGCAGAGTAGCTCTTCATGAGGCCAGCAGGAATGGCAGCACTGTTCACCAAGTGCAGAATGGCGACCGCCAAAATGAAGGCTCCAAAGAACCAGTTGGCGACATAAATGTGTTTGACCTTGCGCGTCCCCACTGTGCCAAAGAACACGATGGCGAAGGACACCCAGACCAAGGTGATCAAAATATCAATCGGCCACTCCAACTCGGCATATTCTTTGCCGGAGGTGTAGCCCAAAGGCAATGAAACTGCCGCAGCCAAAATGACCAGTTGCCACCCCCAAAAAGTGAAGGCCGCCAGTTTCTCGCCAAACAGCCGCACCTGGCAGGTGCGCTGCACCACGTAATAAGCCGAGGCAAACAAGCCGCAGCCACCAAACGCAAAAATTACCGCATTGGTGTGGAGTGGGCGCAAGCGCCCGTACGAGAGCCATGAAATGCCGAAGTTGAGTTCGGGCCAAGCCAGTTGTGCGGCGATGATCACGCCCACCAACATGCCGACCACGCCCCATACCACGGTCATGATGGCGAACTGGCGCACAACGGTGTCGTTGTAGGCCGTCGCCTGTTGATTTGGAAAAGCCATATTTACCTCTTCTTGGATTACTGCAAACTGAGTGTCTTACCGCTTTCGTCAGTCCGGGTTGACCCATGTCAAACCCAGACTAAAAATCCCTAGCTTTTCAGGGGTCGCGCAGAATGCGCTCCCCCTCTGACTCGATGTCTTCAAACTGCCCACGGTCGATGGCCCACCAGAGCCCTCCCAAAACAAGAAAGACCAACACCACAGACAACGGAATCAGCAAATACAAGATGTCCATCAAACCTCCAAAGACGCAAGTGGTGCAGCACGTGGGCGGCGATTCAAGCGCAGCGCATTCAAAACTACCAACAAAGAGCTGACCGCCATGCCCAGTCCTGCTAGCCACGCTGGCAAGTACCCCAACACGGCCAGCGGTACGCATGCGGCGTTGTAGACCAGCGCCCAGCTTAGGTTTTGCCGCACCACGCGCTGGGTCTTTCGCGCCAGCCCCAGCGCAAATCCAACCGGCTCAAGAGTGCCACCCAGGACTACAAAGTCGGATTGCGCTTGGGCCAAGGGCACGGCCTGCCCAAACGCAAAAGAAACATGAGCCCCTGCAAGCACCGGGCCATCATTGAGCCCATCCCCGACCATGGCCACGGTGCGTCCTTGCGCTTGCAATCGCTGCAGGTAGGCCAGCTTGTCACTCGGCGAACAACCACCTTGCACACGTGTGATGCCCGCCAGCGCAGCAATTTGGGCAACTGCCTCGGGCCGATCCCCGGAGAGCACATGCACCTGCATACCCCGGGCCTGCAGGGATACCACCAGGGCAGGTACTTCGGGCCGCAATTCCTCCTGCAAAACGAACGTGGCCACCCACCCCAGGGCATCTGCCAAGTGAACCTGCAAACCGCCCTCTGCATCCACGGCACCTGCGACCTCGCAAAAGCTGGCAGAACCTAACCGCATGGGACCGCCGAGCTTGGGCTCCCCCGCCGAGCCGCTGAACACAAGCCCAGCAACACCTTGCCCGGCAGCCTCTTGCACTGCAGCGCAAGTCCAAGCCACCAAACCGGCCTCCTGCGCGACACGCACCAGCGCTTTGGATGCAGGGTGCAACGAATGCTGGGCCAGCGCAGCGGCCATGACTAGCGCCTCACTGCGAGACACGTCCAGTCGGGTATGCGTCGACTTCAGCGCCATGGCATCCCGGGTAAGAGTGCCGGTTTTGTCAAAAACCACCGTATTCACAGCCGCCAACGCTTCCAAACTGGGAAGGTTGCGAACCAAAAGCCCTGAGCGCGCCAAGTTTCCAGCCGCCGCCAACATGGCGGCTGGTGTGGCCAGTGAGAGTGCACAGGGGCACGTCACGATTAACACGGCCACAGCGACCATCAATGCATGACCCGGGTCTTGAGGCCACCACCATGCGCAGGCCAGGGCCGCGCTTGCCAGCACGGCCAGAAGAAAGGGTTTTGCCAGGCGGTCGGCCAACAATGCGGCGCGTGGCTTGGTAGTGGAAGCACTTTCCATCAGCGCAACGATTTGTGCAAAACGGGTGGCCTCCCCCACATGGGTAACCCGTACCAGCACCGTGGCAAGCAAGTTATGGCTGCCGGCCACTACAGCGGACCCGGCATTTCTCGGCAAGGGATACGATTCACCACTGAGGAGTGCCTCATCCACTAGCGTACTGCCCAGCTCTACAACGCCATCGGCAGCAAAGGCTTCGCCTGGCTGCACGCGAACCAAATCACCCTCCACCAAGCGGCGCACGGCAACTCGCTCAAAAACACCCTGCCCGGTGCTGCGCTCCACGCTGTCCGGCAAGCGGTTCATCAGTGCCTCCAGGGCACCCGCCGTACGATCACGCAGGCGCAGCTCCAACCAACGACCCGTGAGAAGAAAGAAGACAAACATGGTGAGCGAGTCGAAAAAAACCTCGCGTCCGAAAATGCCTTGAGGGTCAAACGTGCCAGCCGTGCTGACTACAAAGGTAATGACCATGCCCAAGGCCACGGGAAGGTCCATGCTGACACGCAACTGGCGCATATCCCGCAGCGCATTTTTGAAAAAAGGGCCACAGGAAAAAAATACCACGGGCAGCGTGAGCACCCAGGACGCCCAACGCAGCAACTGTTCCATTTCTGCGCTCAGATCACCGGGTTGGGCCACATAGGCCGGCCACGCATACATCATCACCTGCATCATGCAAAAGCCAGCCACAAGCCAACGCCAGAGCGATTGACGAGCGGCCAGGCGGCGACGCTCACTGGCAAACACATCGTTGGCGGGTACTGCGCGGTATCCCGCCTGTTGAACAGCCTGCATCCATCGAGAGGGCTGCACCGCCGCGGACGACCAAACCACACGCGCCCGTTGGCTGGCCGCGCTGACGTGGGCACTGACGACTCCGGGAACGCGCCTCAAAGCGTCTTCCACTGTGAGTGAACATGTTGCACAGTGCATCCCTTCAATCACCACACTCGACTCCCACTGCAACGGGTCATGGCGGTCTGCCTGGCTGAATGCGCTCCACTCCAACGGATCGTCCAACAAAGCCAATGCATCCCGGGAATGGGGTATGGGCGCGGTGGGAGCTAGCGTGGCTGCAATCATGGCTGCCAGTGTGCCGAGTCTGTCGCATGAAAAGCTTGATGCAGATCAAGTTAAACAGCCGCAGGCAGCGTAACCTGCATGTTCGTTACTAACAAGGAGTCCCCATGTACCAGCGCATTCTTGTCCCCACTGACGGATCTGCCCTTTCCAAAAAAGCAATTACCACCGCCGTTGCTCTGGCACAACTCTGCGGCGCGGAGTTAGTGGCACTCAAAGTAGTTCCGCGCTATCCACAATCCTATTTTGAAGGTGGCATTGCATTGGCACCCGCGGACATCAAACAGGTGGAAAAGACTTGGGGTGACGCGGGCCAAGCCATCGTGGATGCGGTAAAGAAAGCGGCGCTGGCCAAAGGAGTGCAGACCAAAGCCGTTGTCATACGCTCGGATGTGGTGTCCGACGCCATTTTGGCTGCGGCGAAAAAACACCAATGTGACTTGGTGGTTATGGCGTCCCATGGACGAAAAGGCATCAAACGACTGCTACTGGGCAGCGAAACCCAGCATGTGCTTACGCACGCCAACATCCCGGTGCTGGTATTGAAGTAACCGGTATTGCCCTATAAGTGGCAATACCTGCTGGCGAGTGCTGGTGACACGGGGGGGCGGGTGCGCGTAGACTGATGCACTATTGAAGCAACAAAATTGTTTGCTCTGGAGCGTGCATGACGATTGAACTGGGGTCCGGTGACAAGCTTGCGTTGTTGGCCGAAGGCTTGGACCAGCTCGACATAGGCCTCACCGTTTTTGACCGCGATTTGGTCATGGTGGCTGCCAACACCCGCTTCCAGCAATTGCTGAACTTTCCTGATGTGCTGTGCCGTCCTGGCGCCAGCATGCAAGACGCGCTTCGCTACAACGCCGAGCAAGGGGAATATGGCCCAGGTGCAGTCGACGACTTGGTCCGCCCGCGCCTGGAGCTGGCCCGCCAGTTTTTGCCTCACCGCTTTGAGCGGGTACGCCCGGACGGGAGCATCATCGAGGTCTGTGGCCAACCCTTGCCCAGCGGCGGCATGATTACCACCTACACGGATGTCACTATTCCCCGTCAGCGCGAACAGGCCCTGCGTGAACTCAAGTCGGAACTTGAGCAACGGGTGGAGGCCCGCACCGCTGAGTTGCGCCATCGCGAAGCCGAACTGGCGCGCAAGGCAGCGATGCTGGAGTCCGTCATCAGCAATGTGAACCAGGGCATTAGTTATATCAATAAAGACCTGGTTATTGAGATGTGCAACACCAAGTTTGGCGAACTGCTCGGGTTGCCCCCGGAGCTCTGCCAGCCCGGCGTATCGTTTGAACAACTGGCCTACTTCAATGCTGAACGGGGCGAGTATGGAACTGGCAATGTGGAGGAAGCGGTGCAGGCACGCATCGCCATTGCCAAACAGTTTTTACCCCACCGCTTTGAGCGCATCCGCCCCGCCGACGGCAGCACGCTTGAAATCATGGGCATGCCTACGCCCGACGGTGGCATGGTCACCACCTATCTGGACGTAAGCGAACGCAAGGCAACTGAAAGGGCCCTGCAACGAGAGCGAGAGCGACTCGTCAACATTTTGAAGGGCACCAACGCGGGAGCATGGGAAGTCAACTTGCAGACGGGTGAACTGCAGGTCAACGACCGATGGATTGAATTGACCGGTTACCAGCTGGAGGATTTGAGCCCTTTCTCGTTATCGAAGTTGGGGCCCCTCATCCACCTTGAAGACCAGGAGCCAGCCCAGACAGCCTTCGTGCAACACTTGAAAGGACGCTCGCCCTACTACAGTTTTGAATACCGTTTTCTTCGCAAGAATGGAAATTGGGTCTGGCTGGCGGCGCATGGCCAGGTTGCAACGCGGACTGCCGACGGACGGGCGGAGTGGATGGCCGGGGTGTTCATGGACATCGGAGAGCGCAAAGTGGCAGAACAAAAGATCCGCACCCTCAACGAAACCCTGGAGGAGCGGGTTACCGAACGTTCGGTTCAATTAAGCGCGGCCATGCAGACGCTACACCGGTCGCAGGAAGAATTGGCACGCAGCGCTGCCAAGGCCACGTTAAGCACCCTGGTCGCCAGCGTGACGCATGAATTGGCCACACCATTGAGCAACAGCCTGATTACTGCCAGCACCTGCACCGACTTAAGTAGGCGTTTGCAAGCCGAAGTAGACAGTGGCCAGCTCAAGCGCTCAGAACTTCTCAAGTTCCTGAAAGAGGTGTCCGAAGGGGGTGCGTTGATAGAGCGCAACTTGCATCGTGCGCTAGGGTTGGTTCAAAATTTCAAACAGGTGGCGGCCGATCAGGCCAGTGAGCAGCGACGCAGCTTTGACCTGAAAAGCGTGATCCAAGAGGTGCTGGACACGCTTAGTCCCAGTCTCAAACGCCACAGGCACCTGATTGTGGTCGATGTTCCGGCCGATATAGTTTTGGATAGCTTCCCCGGGGCCTTGGGCCAAGTTTTGATCAACCTGATCAACAACGCCTACTTGCATGCCTTTGAAGGTCGTGCCGACGGCACCGTGCGGATTGCCGGGCATGCACTGCAGGACTGGGTGCATATTCAAGTTTCCGATGATGGAGCGGGTATGCATCCGGATCTACTGGCGCAACTCTTTCAGCCATTTTTCAGTACCAAAATCGGCCGCGGCGGAACCGGGTTGGGCATGACTATTGTCGAAAACCTGGTTCAGAAAACACTGGGCGGAACGCTAGAGGTCAAATCCAGCCCCGGTCAAGGCAGTACTTTTGCCCTTCGCATACCTTTGCAAGTGGCGCAAGGTGAGGACTTTACGTTTGACGCGGTTATATAGGCGGCTCCAATTGCCTTGCAAACCGTTGGAATGTCAAACTCCTGCTGCGAAATACGTAGGCTCTTCTCTAACGCAGAAGGTTGTGTTTGACCTTTTCATAAACGTGTTCGCGTGCCTCGCACTCTTCTTCATTTCTTCCGCTGCATTAGCCATTGACGTGAACAATTCAACTCCATTGTTTCGCATGGGAGTCATCGGCGACTCCGATAGTCACTCTTACCAGGATGACCATACCTTTGGATCGAGTCAAGCGCGAGGTGCAGCGTACCGCCGCGGTACTTTCCAATGGACTGAAATCCTCGCCAAGTCCGGGCAAATTGATCTTGGTACTTGGGGCGTATGGGGCACCAAGGGCAGGATTGCTCAATTGCAAGATTTCTTCAACCTCTCTTCCCGTGCACCTCAAAAACAGGATTTTGAAAACAATTTCGCGGCATCCGGCGCGCGCTGTGAAAACCTCATAGAGGGGCGCTTGCGCCAAACTCCGCGCCTCCTGGAGTTAATGGATCGTTCCCCGGGTGCGTGGCGCACAGGCGTCGTGGTCATTCGAATGGGTACCAATAACTTTGGCGACATGAACAGCCTTGGAAAACTGGCGGTGGATAGCCGTGACGCAGGCGTGATGCAAGAAATCCAACGCTGTATCGCCAAGATTGAAGAAACCATGGCGATGATTCACGCGAAACACCCATCCGTGCGATTCATACTGGTTGGAATTTTTAACAATGCGGAAATTGCCGCTTTTTCTGACAAATGGACCGGCCCCAATGAGTTGAACAACATCGGCATCGGCTTGGACGTTTTTGACAATGGACTGAAGACGCTGGCGAAAAAATTCCCTGCAACCGTTTTTTTCGATGACCGGGCGTGGTTTCGGCAGTATTGGGGCAGTCGGTACCCGCAGTACCAAGCCGCACCCAGAACCTACAAGGCGCCGTCTGGCTTTGAAGTCACCAACTCGATTGGCGATCATCCTGGAAACCTTGCCCTGACCGATGGACATGCCGGACTCGTGGCAAACGCCCTTTGGAGCAGAAACTTGCAACTGCTGATGAATCAATCGCTAGGCACCCAGTTGAGAGTGATATCCGATCGTGAAATTCGAGCGCTGTATGACAACGCTTTGCGAATCGGCCGGGAAAGCAAGCCGTAGGCGTGGACAGAATCTAGCCAGTGGTGCCACCAGCGCGGCAAGAATCCCTGAGCAGGTTCTTTTGGACCTTACCCATGGCGTTGCGCGGCAACTCTGCAACAAACACACAGCGCTTGGGCACTTTGAAGTTGGCCATCATGGCCTTGAGGGCGACAATCACTTGTGTGGGGTCTATTGTTGCGCCCGGTTTTGGCACGATGACGGCTACACCGACCTCGCCAAAATCCGCGTCGGGCACCCCTACCACCGCGCTTTCAAGCACACCGGGCAGATTGTTGATAGAGCCCTCGATCTCGGCAGGGTACACGTTGTAGCCACCGCTAATGATCAAATCTTTACTGCGGCCCACGATCGTCACATAGCCCTGCGCATCCAAGCGACCTACATCACCAGTCTTGAAAAAGCCATCCGCCGTAAACTCTTGCGCGGTCTTCTCGGGCATCTGCCAGTACCCCTGAAATACATTGGGCCCGCGCACCTCAATGCCGCCGGTCTCGCCTTGGGGAAGTTCATTGCCTGCCTCGTCGCACACACGCAGCAACACGCCGGGCAGCGGTTTACCCACTGACCCCACCCTGCGTTCACCGTCGGCTAAGCGACCGGGGTTGGAAGTCAGCATCACCGTCTCCGACATGCCGTAGCGCTCCAGAATAGTGTGGCCCGTGCGGGCCTGCCACTGGCGGTGCGTGTCCACCAACATGGGGGCCGAACCCGACACAAACAAACGCATGTTCTTCGTCACCTGAGGCGTCAGGCCAGCTTCCGCCAACAGGCGCACATAAAGCGTCGGAACCCCCATGAAGACCGTTGCACGCGGAAAATGCTGCAGGACCACTTGGGGGTCAAACTTGGCGCACCACACCATCTTGCTGCCGTTGATGAGCGCACCGTGGATCGCCACAAACAAGCCGTGTACGTGGAAGATGGGCAACGCGTGGATCAGCACGTCGCCGGGTTTCCAATCCCAGTACGTCTGCAGGACACGGGCATTGCTCAGCAGGTTGCCATGGCTCAACATGGCGCCTTTGCTGCGGCCCGTGGTCCCGCTGGTGTAAATGATCGCCGCCAGGTCATCTGCATCCCGATTGGCGATGGTGTGGTGAGTCGGAAACTGTGAAGCGCGATCCAAAAGGGACCCGGTTCGGTCATCGTTCAAGGTGAACACATGGCCCGTTCCCGCCAAAAAGGCCATCTTGCTAATCCAGCCAAAGTTGCGCCCGCTGCAGACCACAACCGATGGTTTCGCATCTTCTAAAAAATAGGCCATCTCGGCACTTTGGTAGGCCGTATTCAGCGGCAAATAAACCAAACCTGCGCGCAACGTGGCAAGGTACAAGACCAAGGCCTCTACCGACTTGTCTACCTGCACCGCAATGCGGGCGCCCTTGGGGACATCCAAAAACTCCAGCAAATTGGCCACCATGGCGGTGGCCTGGTCCAGGTCTTGCCAGCTATAACGCAAACCACTGTCGATTTCCACCGCGCAGGTGTTCAATTCAGAAGGAAAAGCGGCTCTCAAAGCGGCAAAAAGATTGGCGTTGCCAGAGGTCGGTGATGGCATGGTGAGGGCGTGAAATGTCAGGAATGTGGGACTAAAACTGCGGCTGGCGTTTGGCCAAGAACGCGGCGATGCCTTCGCGGTGCTCGGCACTGTCTGCGTAGGCATACGCAGTGGTTGCAGAATTTGCTATTGAATGAGTAGCGGCCTGCGCAATTTCCATAAGGATTGGATGCACTTTTTCCTCTCCAAGCGCACGCAAGGTCTGCTTGTTCATGCGCGCCGCCTGCGGCGCCAGAGTAGCCACACGCTGGGCTAGTGCATGGGTGTAGGCTCCGATCTCCGCATCATTCTGGAGTTGGGTCAAGAACCCGCGCGCCAGAAGGGCCGGGGCGTCAAACACCTCTGCGGCCAGCAACATGGCGCGCGCCACCGTGCCGCCTACTGCCTGCGCTACCAGCGCAGCCTCGCGCGGCGCCATTGGGAAACCCAAGCGCGCAATCGGCGCACCGAACTTGGCCGTGCTCGCGGCTACGCGCAAGTCGCAACAACTGGCAATCTCCACGCCCGCCCCCATGCAATTGCCCTGAATTTGGGCAACGATGGGCACATCGCAGTCGAGCATTGCCTGAAGCCCTCCCCACACGTCGTGTTCATGAAACTGACGCAATTCGGATTCGTTGAAGCGAAAGCTGGGGTATTCGGCGATATCGCCACCAGCGCAAAAGTGATCGCCTTCACCGCGCAACAGTACGCAACGCACCCTCGGGTCCGCTTGCACGTTGGTGAAAACAGTCTGCAGCTCGCGCCACATGGCGCGGGACATCGCATTGAACTTGCCCGGGTTGGAGAGGGTAACTGTCATCACACCAGCGCCGTCCCCAGCACCATATGCTTGATATATCTGCCCCGTCATTCCTGCCTTTGTCGTATTTGTCGTGTTTATCAGCTGCAAGTCCAGTTTCGAGTGGGAATTACTCGCCATCCCACGCCAAGAATTACCCTACAACGGCATCACATATGGGCCGTTCGATGACCGGCCCAACGCCATATCAAAGCGCCGCCCACAATCATGGGAATGCAAAGCCACTGGCCCATACTCATGCCAAGGCCAAGCAATCCTAGGTGGGCATCGGGCTCGCGGAAAAACTCGGCGATGAAGCGGAAAACGCCGTAGCCGACCAGGAACGCGGAACCCACTTGCCCCTGTTTACGCGGGGTACTGGCGTACCACCACAACAGCACAAACAACAACACGCCTTCCAAGAGGAACTGGTAGACCTGCGAAGGGTGGCGCGGCGCATCGCCCGCACCGCGAAACACCATACCCCACGGCAGCGAGGGGTCCGCCACGCGACCCCACAGCTCACCATTGATGAAATTGCCAGCGCGCCCGGCGGCCAATCCGGTAGGGACACAGGGAGCGACAAAGTCCGCCACCTGAAGAAAGGACTTGCCACGCGAACGGGCAAACCAAGCCATAGCGGCTGTTACCCCCAGCATTCCGCCATGGAAGCTCATGCCGCCTTGCCAGACAAAAAACACCTCCAGCGGATTGGCGGCGTAGTAGCCGGGTTTGTAAAATAGACAGTACCCCAGGCGCCCGCCCAACACTACACCCATGACCCCGAGGAACAGAATGTCCTCGACGTCTTTAAACGTCCAGGCGTCCCGCCCGGTCAGCGTTTTGAACGGCTCTTGACGCAGTCGGCGGCTGCCCAGAAACATGAACAGCGCGAAGGCCGCAAGATAAGTCAAACCGTACCAGTGCACGGCCACCGGGCCCAGTTGCAGGGCTACAGGGTCAATTTGGGGATGGATTAGCATAGTTCGCATTGTGCACATTGGCAAAGGTCATAAAGCGCTCCAGCGTCGGGCTGCTGTGGTGCCACATCAGACTCGTCTCGCACATTGGCACCAAACCACGCACCGCACCACGGCCTGACGCCTGCACGTGGCGGTATACAACTCCGGATCGCTGAAATTGCTGCACGCTGGCTGGAACCCAGGCCACGCCCAGCCCAGCCGAAACCAGATTGACAATGGTCTGCATCTGAATCGCCTCCTGCGCCACCACCGGCGGCTTTCCTAGGTCGCTGTAGATGCCAACAACGGCGTCAAACAACGAGGGGGATATACGGCGTGGAAACATCACCAATGGCAACCCCAAAACATCTTGCAGACGCAGCAACTTGCCCTTAGCCAACTTATGGGACTCCGGCAGCGCCAACACCAATTCCTCTTGGGCGACTGTCAGCTGTTGCAGGCCTTCTGGGGCAAAACCGCTGGCATGCAGTAAAAAGCCGGCATCCACCTCATTGGACCTGAGCAACTGCAGCTGCACGTCGCTTGTAGCCTCAACCAAGTCGATCTGCACACCTGGAAACTCATGACGAAAGGCCATAACCCACTGTGGCAAGAGCGCGAATCCCGCGGTAGACACAAAAGCTAAGCGCAGCCGCCCTGACTCGCCCACCGCCAGCGCCCGCGCTTGCACTACGAGACCGTGGGCGCTTTGGAGCAATTCGCGCACTTGGGGCAGCAACGCAATTCCTTGGGGCGTCAGTTGAACGCTTCGCTTGGTCCGTGCAAACAGCAGGAGACCCAGACTCCGCTCCAGATGGGCAATTGCTTGTGTGAGCGGCGGCTGTGTCATGTGTAAACGAAGGGCCGCTCGCCCAAAATGCAATTCCTCAGCAACGGTTACAAACTGCCGCCATAGGCGTAATTCGATCCAAGGGAAATTTGCATGCACAGTACTCATATGTAAAACATATTAAAACACCATCAATAATAGATTAGAAAGAATCAATAGCAGCCGCGATACTTGGGTAAGCCTATTTACCTCTGACCAACTCTAGACTGACACCATGACTACCCACCCCATCATCCTGAATCCCCGCAGCAAAAACATCACTGAGGGAAAAAGCCGCGCGCCGAACCGCTCCATGTACTACGGCATGGGCTACGAAGAAGGCGACTTCAAGAAGCCCATGGTCGGTGTCGCCAACGGACATAGCACCATCACCCCCTGTAACAGCGGCCTGCAAAAACTGGCCGATGCGGCTGTGCAAGGCATTCTGGAAGCCGGAGGTAATGCGCAGATTTTTGGTACGCCCACCATTTCGGACGGCATGGCCATGGGCACGGAGGGCATGAAGTACAGCCTGGTCAGCCGCGAAGTCATTTCCGACTGTGTGGAAACCTGTGTGCAAGGCCAATGGATGGATGGTGTGCTGGTAGTTGGCGGCTGCGACAAGAACATGCCTGGTGGCCTGATGGGCATGTTGCGCGCCAATGTGCCTGCCATTTATGTGTACGGCGGCACCATTCTTCCCGGCCACTACCAAGGCAAAGAGCTCAACATCGTGAGCGTGTTTGAAGCCGTGGGCGAAAACGCTGCGGGCAAACTCAGCGACGAGGACCTGCTGGAGATTGAAAAGCGTGCCATCCCCGGCACTGGCTCGTGCGGCGGCATGTACACCGCCAACACGATGTCGTCTGCGTTTGAAGCGCTGGGTATCTCGCTGCCCTACTCGTCCACCATGGCCAACGAGCACGATGAAAAAGTGCGCTCGGCCAAGGAGTCGGCTCGGGTGCTGGTAGAAGCCATCAAAAAGGACATCAAACCGCGTGACATTGTGACCCGCAAGAGCATCGAAAACGCTGTTGCCGTCATCATGGCCACAGGCGGCTCTACCAATGCAGTGCTGCACTTTCTGGCGATTGCGCATTGCGCAGGTGTGGAGTGGTCCATCGACGATTTCGAGCGTGTGCGCCAGAAAACGCCGGTGCTGTGCGACCTCAAGCCCAGCGGCAAATCGCTAGCCGTGGAGTTGCACAAGGCCGGCGGAATCCCGCAGGTCATGAAGATCTTGCTCAAGGCAGGGCTGCTCTATGGAGACTGCATCACCATCACCGGTCAAACCATTGCCGAGGTACTCAAAGACATTCCGGACGCACCGCGTGCCGACCAGACCGTCATCCGCCCCATCGACAAGCCCATGTACGCCCAGGGCCACCTGGCCATTCTTAAAGGTAACCTGAGCCCAGAGGGTGCTGTCGCCAAGATCACCGGCCTGAAGAACCCGGTCATCACCGGACCGGCGCGGGTATTCGAAGACGAGCAGTCCGCATTGCAGGCCATTCTGGATGGAAAAATTGTGGCCGGTGACGTGATGGTGCTGCGCTACTTGGGCCCCAAGGGTGGGCCCGGCATGCCGGAGATGCTTGCACCCACCGGCGCCCTGGTAGGCCAAGGTCTGGGCGAATCAGTCGGGCTGATCACAGATGGCCGCTTCTCTGGCGGAACCTGGGGCATGGTCGTAGGCCACGTGGCACCAGAGGCGGCCGCCGGTGGCGTGATCGCACTGGTGCACGAAGGCGACTCCATCACGATTGATTCACGCCAGTTGATTTTGGAACTGAATGTGCCCGAGGCAGAACTGGCCAAACGCCGCGCTGCCTGGACTGCACCCGCACCGCGCTACCTACGCGGGGTACAAGCCAAATTTGCTTTCAATGCTTCTAGCGCCAGCAAGGGAGCCGTGTTAGACAACTATTGAGTAGTCGCAGGACGTCGCGACCTGAAAAAACCACGCCGCTTAGCGGCGTGGTTTCTTTGTATTGGAGAGGCTTGAAAACTAACGGCGCTTTTTGCTAGCCAAAGTGCCGATTGCTCTGCGGTTATTGTCAATCCGTTCTTGCTTGCGGGCGTTCTCGCGTTCCATTGCTTTGCGCTTGGTATAGCCCGAGGAATCGGCCCACGACCACCACGCCACGGCCAAACCAAAGGGCGAGAGCACCAACCACCATGACCAAGCCGCCACCGGCTCGACCGCGAGGTACTTCAACAACAAAAGTACCAAACCAATCCCTAAAAAATACATGTCTGTCTCCTGCTGCAATAGCTCCATCGCATGCTTTGCGTCAACCTCTGTCACTACAATGGCGTTGAGCAACTGTAAACCAACCCATGAGGTCTTGATGAAAAAATCCCTGATCACCTTGGCAATGGGCGCAAGCGCCCTCTTCTCCGTAGCGCCGGCCTTTGCGGATCTGGCGCTGGCCACTTCCAAAAACTGCATGGCCTGCCACGCGGTGGACAAAAAACTGGTAGGCCCTTCCTACAAAGACGTAGCCGGCAAATACAAGGCTGACAAGACCGCTGTGGACAAACTGGCCACCAAAATCATTAAAGGCGGCAGCGGTGTTTGGGGCGCTGTGCCCATGCCTGCAAACGCGCAGGTGAATGAAACCGATGCAAAGAAACTGGCGGCATGGATTTTGGCCACCAAGTAATCCGGAGAGAACAACGATCGGCTTACAAAGCCGACCGCCCCCGCAAAAAGCCGCAACACGAAAGTGCTGCGGCTTTTTTTCTCTAGCGTGCAACGGGCATAGCCCGAGAATCGCCCTTTAGTAGGCTTGCCCCAACTGATCCAGGATGGCGGGATTCTCGAGCGTCGAGGTGTCTTGTGTGACAGACTCCCCCTTGGCCAACGAACGCAACAAACGGCGCATGATCTTGCCGGAACGGGTTTTGGGCAAGTTCTCCCCAAAACGGATGTCCTTGGGTTTGGCAATCGGTCCAATTTCTTTGGCGACCCAGTCGCGCAACTCCTTGGCAATCGCCTTGGCTTCGTCGCCCTTGGGCATGGGGCGCTTCAGCACCACAAAAGCGCAAATCGCCTCACCCGTCAAGTCATCAGGCCGGCCAACCACCGCGGCTTCTGCTACCAAGTCTGTCTTGGACACCAGCGCCGATTCAATTTCCATGGTGCCCATGCGGTGACCGGACACGTTGAGCACGTCATCAATACGGCCAGTGATACGGAAATATCCACGGTCAGCACTGCGCACTGCGCCGTCGCCAGCCAAGTACAACTTGCCACCCATTTCCTCGGGAAAGTACGCTTTCTTGAAACGCTCGGGGTCATTCCAAATGGTGCGAATCATGGACGGCCATGGTCGCTTGACCACCAAGATGCCGCCGGTTCCGTTGGCAATGTCGTTACCCACTTCATCCACGATAGCCGCCATGATGCCGGGCAGCGGCAACGTGCAGCTTCCGGGCACCAGCGGTGTCGCACCGGGCAGCGGCGTCATCATGTGGCCGCCGGTTTCGGTTTGCCAGAAAGTGTCCACGATGGGGCAGTTCTCGTGGCCCACATTTTTGTAGTACCACATCCAAGCTTCAGGGTTGATGGGCTCGCCCACCGAGCCCAGAATGCGCAGGCTGCTCAGGTCTGAGCGATCTGGGTGCACGGCAGCGTCACTTTCCGCAGCCTTGATGAGCGAACGAATGGCAGTTGGTGCCGTATAAAAAATGCTGCACTTGTGGCGCTCAATCATTTGCCAGAAACGACCGGCATTTGGAAACGTGGGAATGCCTTCGAAGATGATTTGTGTAGCCCCTGCAGCCAAAGGGCCATAGGCCACATACGTGTGGCCAGTAATCCAGCCAATGTCGGCCGTGCACCAAAAGACATCTTCTGGCTTCAGGTCAAAGGTCCAGTCCATTGTGAGCTTGGCCCACAGCAGGTAGCCACCAGTGGAGTGCTGCACACCCTTTGGTTTTCCGGTGGAGCCAGACGTGTAGAGAATGAACAAGGGGTGCTCGGCGCCAACCGACACCGGCGCACATTCAGTGCTTTTTCCCGCCAGCGCTTCTTCAAAGGTTTTGTCGCGGCCCGCAACCATGTTGCAGGCAGACTTGGTACGTTGGTACACATACACCGTTTTGATGGAGTCGCAGCCGCCCATGGCCAAACCTTCATCCACAATGCCTTTGAGTGGCAACTCTTTGCCGCCGCGCATTTGGTAGTTGCTGGTGATGACTGCAACAGCCCCTGCGTCGATGATGCGCTCTTGCAATGCTTTGGCCGAGAAACCACCAAATACCACGCTGTGCGTTGCACCGATGCGAGCACAAGCTTGCATGGCGATCACCCCTTCCAGGGTCATCGGCATGTATACCAATACGCGGTCGCCTTTTTTGACACCGTCTGCCTTGAGCGCATTGGCAAACTGACTGACGCGGGCCAGCAGTTCTTTGTAGGTAGTCTTGGTGACCGTTCCGTCATCGGCTTCAAAGATCACGGCCACCTTGTTTTCGGTAGGCGTGCCCATGTGTTTGTCCAGACAGTTGGCCGAGGCGTTGAGTTCACCGTCGTCAAACCACTGGTAAAACGGCGCGTTGGACTCGTCCAAGGCCCGGGTGAAAGGTTTGTTCCAGACCACGTTTTCACGCGCCAAGCGGGCCCAAAAGCCTTCAAAGTCTTTGTCCGCTTCGGCGCACAGGGCGTTGTAGCCTTCCATGCCGGACACGCGGGCGGCCTTGACCATGGCCTCGCTGGGGGGGAACACGCGGTTTTCAACCAGCAAAGATGTCATGGCCGATGTAGATGTACTCACTTTTTGTCTCCTCGAACGAATCAAAACTGGTAGCAATGTCGTAGCTTCCACTTACAAGCCACTGACTGGCTGTGAGCTTACACGTAGGCGCAACAAACCGGTTTCTGAATGTTATCCCCAAAAAACAATCAAATCTACTTCTAGCCCAAGCGAAACATGCGCAACAAGCTATTAATTAAATAGCAAAAAAGTCCTGGCCTCTCGGAGCACCGCGAAGCGATTTTCCGGTAGCGGAGCGCCAAGTTTTTCAGGCTCGATTGCATTTGTAAGTCACCAAGAAGGTTTGGGGAAGGATGTCCTGTCAAAATGGTGTTTGTTAGTGTTTCGCTTCGTCTCCATCCAAGCATTGACCCACGCAGGGAAATTGCGCCCAACTGCCCACCACCATGACGACATCCATCCGCCAAGCCGACCTGATTGAATCCGTATCTGCTGCGCTGCAGTACATCAGCTACTACCACCCCACCGACTACATCGCCCATTTGGCGCGCGCCTACGAGCGCGAACAAAGTCCTGCGGCCAAGGACGCCATCGCGCAGATCTTGACCAATAGCAAGATGAGCGCTACCGGCCACCGCCCCATCTGCCAAGACACGGGCATCGTCAATGTTTTCCTCAAGGTGGGAATGGACGTGCGCTGGGAAGGCTTCACTGGCAGCCTGGACGACGCCATCAACGAAGGCGTGCGCCAAGGCTACAACCACCCCGACAACACGCTGCGCGCTTCGGTCGTGGCCGACCCCGAGTTCTTGCGCAAGAACACCAAAGACAACACCCCTGCGGTGATCTTCACCGAGATCGTGCCCGGCAACACCGTGGATGTGACCGTGGCCGCCAAAGGCGGTGGCTCCGAGAACAAAAGCAAGATGTACATGCTTAACCCCGGCGACAGCGTGGTTGACTGGGTGCTAAAGACCGTACCCACCATGGGCGCTGGCTGGTGTCCGCCAGGCATGTTGGGCATTGGCATCGGCGGCACGGCAGAAAAAGCCGTGCTGATGGCCAAGGAAAGCCTGATGGACGACCTGGACATGTACGAACTGCAGGCCAAGCAGGCCTCCGGTGCTGTACTGGACAACGTCGAAAAGCTGCGCCTGGAGCTGTTCGAAAAAGTGAATGCCTTGGGCATAGGCGCGCAGGGCCTAGGGGGCCTGACCACGGTGCTGGACGTCAAGATCAAGATGTATCCCACTCACGCCGCCAGCAAACCCATCGCCATGATCCCGAACTGCGCGGCCACCCGCCACGCGCACTTCGTGATGGATGGCAGTGGCCCGGTGTACCTGACGCCACCATCCCTTGACACTTGGCCCGACGTCAACTGGACACCCGATTACGTCAAGAGCAAAAAAGTGGACCTGAACACGCTCACGCCGGCCGAAGTGGCCAGTTGGACACCGGGCCAGACTTTGCTCCTGAACGGCAAGATGCTGACAGGCCGTGACGCCGCGCACAAGCGCATCAAGGACATGCTGGCCAAAGGCGAGAAGCTGCCCGTGGACTTCACCAACCGCGTGATTTATTACGTCGGCCCGGTCGACCCCATCAGGGGCGAAGCGGTCGGCCCCGCTGGCCCCACCACCGCAACACGCATGGATGGATTCACCGAGATGATGCTGGCCCAAACCGGCCTGATCTCTATGGTCGGCAAAGCCGAGCGTGGCCCGGTCGCGATTGAAGCCATCAAGAAACACAAGAGCGCGTACCTGATGGCCGTGGGCGGTGCGGCGTACCTTGTGTCT
The DNA here is from genome assembly GCA_004293725.1 of Curvibacter sp. GTDB lineage: Bacteria > Pseudomonadota > Gammaproteobacteria > Burkholderiales > Burkholderiaceae_C > Allorhodoferax. The sequence goes on along the minus strand of REAW01000017.1, from coordinate 33,214 downwards.
AAAGCCATCAAAGGCGCCAAGGTGGTCGGCTTTGAAGACTTGGGCATGGAAGCGATCTATGAATTTGACGTGGTGGATATGCCCGTCACCGTGGCTGTGGACTCCGGCGGCACCAGTGCCCACATCACCGGCCCGGCCGAATGGCAAAAGAAGATTGCCACGGGCGAGTTCAAGAATATTCCCGTCACCTCGCGCTAAGCCTTTGGCCATCACAACAACGATGTCCGGGGCAAACCGCCCAATCGGGGTGTTCGACAGCGGCGTTGGCGGCTTGAGCGTGCTGCGTGCATTGCGTGCGGAGCTGCCCCAAGAACAATTTGTTTATGTGGCCGACAGCGGCAACGCGCCCTATGGTGAGCGGGACGACGACCACGTCACCACCCGCTCGCTCGCCATCACCGACTACCTCCTCAGTCAGCACCAGATCAAGGCAATGGTGGTGGCCTGCAACACGGCCACGGCGGCGGCCATTAAAACCCTGCGCGCGGCCTACCCCGGCATTCCGCTAGTCGGCATCGAGCCCGCGCTCAAACCTGCGGCGGCGGCCAGCCTAACCAAGACCGTAGGCGTGATGGCCACACGCGGCACGCTGCAGAGCGAAAAGTTCCAAGCCCTGCTGGCCTCCCTTCACGGGCAAGCCACCTTTGTTCTGCAACCCTGCGATGGCCTGGCGATTGCCATCGAACGCAACGACGCTACAAAAATAGAAGCGCTTTGCGCAGAATACACAAGGGCTATGGGCCCATTTGGCTTAAATCAAGAGGCCATGGATACGCTAGTACTTGGCTGCACGCACTACCCTTTTGTCGAATCGGAACTGCGGCGTTCCATTGGCGCACACGTCACCCTGCTAGAAGGTGGCGCACCCGTGGCAAGACAAACCCGGCGTTTGCTAGAGGCCGCAGGACTGTTGGCCCGCCCAGATGCCGAAGCCATGCAAGCCCCCACCCAGTTTTTTACCACTGGACAAGTGGAGGATCTGCAACATGCGGCTGCCCGGTGGTTGAAACTGAACACCAGCGCCAGTGCATTGTCGGTTTGAGAGGGGAAAATGCAGAACGCTGAGCAGGAAGCACCGTGGCCTGTCCGGAGGGGATCGAACCCCCGACCCACAGCTTAGAAGGCTGTTGCTCTATCCAACTGAGCTACGGACAGAAAAAACAAAGGCCCTGTAAGGGCCTTTGTTTATGAATAATGGTCGGCGTACAAGGATTCGAACCTTGGACCCCCTGCTCCCAAAGCAGGTGCGCTACCAGGCTGCGCTACACGCCGACAGCTGGTATTCTAACCGCTGATAAATGCCTCTTCTGCAGGGCACCCAATAATTTTTTGCCCATCCATGGCCCTACTCCGTCCCCCTCTCACATGGCTAGAACCCGGCGAAGACTTTCCCGACGTAGCCTCTGCTTGGAATGCGAATAGCGATGTGCCAGGTCTGCTGTGTGCTGGCGCTGACCTATTGCCCGCCACCCTTCGAGCTGCCTACGCACAAGGTATTTTCCCCTGGTTCAGCGATGGCCAACCTATTCTTTGGTGGAGCCCGGACCCACGCATGGTGTTGCATGTGCAGGACTTTCGCTTGCACCGCTCTCTGCGCAAAACGCTGCGCGCCTTCATCAATACGCCTGGCTGCGAAGTACGCATGGATACGGCGTTTTCGCAGGTCATTCAGGCATGCGCCGAGTCCTCCCGTCACGGACAGTCTGGCACCTGGATCGTGGAAGACATGGTGGCCGCCTACACGCTATTGCATGACCAGGGTTTTGCCCACAGTGTAGAAACTTGGAGAGATGGTGTTTTGGTAGGGGGGCTGTACTGCATCGGCATCGGCCAGGCGGTGTTTGGCGAGTCAATGTTCATGCGCCAGACGGACGCTTCCAAGATTGCACTATCAGCACTCATCGCCTTTTGTCGGCAAGCAGGCATCCAAATGGTGGACTGCCAGCAAAATACATCGCACTTGGCATCTTTGGGTGCGCGTGAAATGCCACGTGCCGACTTTGTCGCGCATATCCGTCAGGCCCGAGAAGCTCCCCCACCATCATGGAAGTTCAGCGCCCTATACTGGCGGGACCTATTGTCAGACTGACGCCACGCCTTCATGACAGACCTGACTGACCTCCCTCTCCAAGCGCTCCAGTTCTACGCTACAGCGCCATATGCGTGCAGCTATCTGCCGGACCGCCAAGCGCGATCGCAAGTAGCTACGCCCAGCCACCTGATCGACAACAACACCTATTCTGGCCTGGTAGCAAAGGGGTTCCGGCGCAGTGGCATGTTCACCTACCGCCCCTATTGCGATGGCTGCCAAGCCTGCACACCCTTGCGCGTCAATGCCGAAAGTTTTGTGGCCACCCGCAGCCAACGCCGAGCATGGAAGCAACACAGTGAACTGGAAGTGCGGGTCTTGAAACTGGGCTTTGAAGCAGAGCACTACGCTCTTTACTTGCGTTACCAGACTGGCCGCCATGCCGGTGGTGGCATGGACGAGGACAGTGTGGACCAGTACATCCAGTTTTTGTTGCAAAGCCGGGTCAATTCTCGATTGGTGGAGTTCCGAGAGCCTTCAACCACAGAGGAATTGGGCGAACTAAAGATGGTGTCCATCCTCGATGTTCTTGACGATGGCATTTCGGCGGTCTACACCTTCTTTGCAATAGACCCCAAGGCGAGCTACGGCACTTTTAACGTCTTGTGGCAATTGGCCCAAGCAAAGCGCCTTGGCCTGCACTATGTCTACCTTGGATACTGGATCGACCAAAGCCCGAAAATGCGCTACAAGTCGCAGTTCGGGCCCTACGAACTGCTGCTCAATGGAAAGTGGGTATGCAGTACTGCTAACTTGAAAGTTAGCGATTCGTCTGGTGAACGCCAGTTGTCCGGCTTCTCTGGCCCAGCACAGGGGTAACATCAGGCGATCTACCGCATATGACAAAAAAAAACCTCGACCCGCCCAACACCCCCACGGTGCAAGTGATTGAACGCATGTTCACCCTGATTGATGTGCTGGCCTCGCGCGAGGAAGCAATTCCTTTAAAAGAGATCAGTGAAAAAGCAGGATTGCATCCATCTACCACCCATCGAATCCTGAACGACTTGGTGGCCGGGCGGTATGTAGACCGCCCGCAATCTGGAAGCTACCGACTAGGCATGCGCTTGCTGGAGTTGGGAAATCTCGTGAAGGCGCGTCTGAACGTGCGTGACGCTGCGCTGATCCCCATGCGTGAGCTTCACAAGTTAACCCAACAACCCGTGAACCTGAGTATGCGTCAGGGTGATGAAATTGTTTATGTAGAGCGGGCCTATAGTGAACGCTCGGGCATGCAAGTGGTACGTGCCATTGGTGGCCGAGCCCCACTGCATCTCACTTCCGTAGGTAAACTTTTTTTGGCGGCTGACGATCCCCAACGCACAAGAGCTTATGCCGCGCGCACTGGTTTGCAAGGTCACACCAAAAACAGCATTACGGACTTGGAAACGCTAGAGAGAGAACTTTCCAAAGTTCGCCAATATGGACAAGCGAGTGACAACGAGGAATTGGAGTTAGGTGTGCGCTGCATGGCGGCGGGCATTTATGACGATCAAGCAAAACTTGTCGCGGGCCTTTCCATTTCAGCACCTTCAGGCCGCCTGGAGGAAGATTGGCTGCCCAAATTGCAGGACACCGCCAAACAGATTTCGGAAACCCTAGGCTATCGAGGTCACAGAAAATAAAGCGCAACGGTGTGACAGCGGCAATTGCCCGTCACCCTCGACGGGCGTTCTCTCTGCTTGCCAAAGGCGACGGACGCGCCACAGGGCCATGATTAGCCTCAACCCATTTGCGGACGCGCTCCGCATCACCAATCCGGCTGAGCTTGCCAGCGGAGTCCAAGAACACCATGATGAGCTTGCGACCCGCCACCCGCGCTTGCATTACCAAACATTGACCAGCTTCGCTGATGTAGCCAGTTTTCTGCAACCCGATGTCCCATGACGGATTTTTGACCAACCGATTGGTGTTGTTGTACTGCAGGGTACGGTTGCCGACAGCAACTTGATGCCCCGACGAGGTGGACAGCTCTCGCAAGACCGGATCGCTATGGGCATAGTTGACCAAGGTGGCCAAATCCTTGGCGCTTGACTGATTTTTACTCGAAAGACCCGTTGGTTCTACGTAACGGGTGTCCTGCATGCCCATCAGCTTGGCTTTGATGTTCATCTGGTTCACAAATAGTTGCAAACCGCCTGGAAAGGTTCGCCCCAACGCATGGGCGGCCCGGTTCTCACTGGCCATCAGGGCCAAATGCAACAACTCACCACGGCTCAGTTCGGTACCCACACGCAAACGGGATGTACTCCCTTTTTCGGTGTCTACATCTGCTTGGGTTATTGTGATGATTTCGCCCATGGGCAGATGGGCTTCACTGATCAGCAGGCCTGTCATGAGCTTGGTGATGGAGGCGATGGGCAACACGGCCGACTCATTTTTGCTGAACAAGACTTCGTTGGTGTCTTGGTCAACGATTAATGCCACGCTGGATTTCAGATCTAAGTCGTCTTGCGTGCCATGCAGTCCCGCCAACTGCCCGTAAGACGGGCGCATGGGAGCGACCGCAGCAACTTTCCGGACCGACTTGGGACGCGCGACTCGCTTAACCGTAGCTTTCTTGACCACTGCAGATTTAGCAGTTGTTTGAACACTACGCTGCTTTTTTCGCTGCTCGGCAGCGTCCCCGTCTTGGGGCAAAAACATGAGGGCTGCTACCAAGCCACCCACACAAATTTGCATAAGTCCGCGTTTCAACATAAGTCCTTCCAGATGCAAGGAAACCATCGTTTCCTTGCGCGCCCAACAGTTATGAAGACAGTTTAAACAGAAAAGCTATGTTAGATCAACAACTTGCAGCATAAACTTCAAGAAAAAACTGAATCAAGCCTTCAACCTTGCGCCGCGACCCTGTCAGATTTGCTTTGTAACTTGTTTAAAGCACTCAAATAAGCCTTCGCTGAGGCCACCACAATATCCGGATCGGACCCGACTCCGTTCACGACACGCCCACTGTTCTGCAAGCGGACGGTTACCTCGCCTTGGCTCTCAGTGGAGCCGCTAATGGCATTCACTGAGTAGAGCACCATCTCAGCACCGCTTTTCACATGGGACTCAATGGCTTTGAGCGACGCATCGACCGGTCCATTGCCATCCGAGCTGCTCTTGACCTCTTTTCCTGCTACCGTAAACACCACGGCTGCATGGGGACGCTCACCAGTTTCACTATGTTGCGACAAGGACACAAAGCAGAATTGTTCTTTGTCCTGGGTAACGCTTTCGTCGCTTACCAGCGCAAGAATGTCTTCGTCGAAGATGTCGCTTTTTCGATCAGCAAGTTCTTTGAAACGAGCAAAGGCGGCATTGATCTCAGCCTCACTCTCCAATTGCACACCCAATTCCTGAAGGCGCTGCTTGAACGCATTGCGACCACTGAGCTTGCCCAAAACAATCTTGTTGGCGGTCCACCCCACGTCCTCCGCCCGCATGATTTCGTAAGTGTCGCGGGCCTTTAACACGCCGTCCTGATGGATGCCGGATGCATGGGCGAAGGCATTGGCTCCGACCACGGCCTTATTGGGCTGGACTACAAAACCCGTGGTTTGGCTGACCATGCGGCTGGCTGCCAGGATGTGCTTGGCATCTATTCCCAACTCCAATCCGAAATAGTCCTTGCGGGTTTTCACCGCCATGACAATCTCCTCCAGGCTGCAATTCCCGGCCCGCTCACCCAGGCCGTTGATGGTGCACTCCACCTGGCGCGCGCCACCGATCTTCACGCCGGCCAACGAGTTGGCCACGGCCATACCCAGATCGTTGTGGCAATGCACCGACCAAATGGCTTTGTCCGAATTTGGAATGCGCTCGCGCAAAGTTCTGATGAATTCGCCATACAACTCTGGAATTGCATAGCCCACCGTATCGGGCACATTGATGGTGGTAGCGCCTTCGGCAATAACAGCCTCCAACACGCGGCACAAGAAGTCCACATCGCTGCGATACCCATCCTCAGGGCTGAACTCTACGTCAGCAACCAAATTTCGTGCGAATCGCACCGACTGTTTGGCTTGTTCAAAAACCTGATCAGGCGTCATGCGCAGCTTCTTTTCCATGTGAAGCGCAGAGGTAGCAATAAAGGTGTGAATGCGCGCACTGTTCGCTCCTTTGAGCGCCTCCGCAGCACGCGAAATATCGCGATCATTGGCCCGGGACAGCGAACAAATAGTGGAGTCTTTGATGGTGTTCGCAATCAGCTGCACCGCCTCAAAATCCCCATTGGAACTTGCAGCGAAACCCGCTTCAATCACATCCACTTTGAGGCGCTCCAGCTGACGTGCGATACGCAACTTTTCATCCCGTGTCATGGAGGCGCCAGGCGACTGCTCGCCGTCACGCAATGTGGTGTCAAAAATAATCAGCTTGTCTGCCATATTCACTCTCCTCAGTCTTTTTTCTATCGGTGTAGGCCGCGTTCTTCAGGCTCATCGGTTGATGTGCTTATCACACTGGCACGTATACCGCGCGCTCTGCGCACTGCGTAAACGACATAACCACTCAATCCATACACAACAAACACACCAAACATGACTGTTGGCGGATCGATGTTGATAACCGCAATACCCACCGCAATCATTACGATGACAGCGAAAGGAACGCTCTTTTTCATACTCACATCTTTAAAGCTGTAGAACGGTACATTGGTCACCATGGTGAGCCCGGCATACAAGGCCAAAACGAACGTGAGCCAAGGTATGGGGATACCCAACAAAGCATCTGTCCCCTTGATGCCGGACTCGGTCATCAGCCAAATAAATCCGGCGACCAATGCTGCGGCTGCAGGGGATGGCAACCCTTGAAAATATCGTTTATCAACGACTGCGGTGTTAACGTTAAAGCGCGCAAGACGCAACGCTGCACAGGCGCAGTAAACGAAGGCGGCGAACCACCCCCATCTCCCTAAGCCACGCAGTGCCCACTCATACGAAATAAGCGCAGGAGCAGCACCAAACGACACCATGTCGGACAGCGAGTCCATCTGCTCGCCGAAGGCGCTTTGGGTATTGGTCATTCGAGCCACACGCCCATCCAAACTATCCAAAACCATTGCGCAAAAAATCCCCACGGCGGCCAAGTCAAAACGTCCATTCATGGCCATCACGATGGCATAAAAACCGCCAAACAAAGCGGCCAGCGTAAACAAATTGGGGAGCACATAAATTCCCTTGCGCCGCTTGTGGACCACAACACCCTCTGGGCCGTTGTCATTCAAATCAGAACCGTCATGCATAGTTTCTCCTTGATCGCAGCAACACACCCTCGGCCTCAGTGACCGAGGATTGCCTCACGCCAACAACACGTGCCAGTGTAAGCCAGCACAATCACACCTGAACACAAACCCCTAATAGAAAAGGCCACCGAAGTGGCCTTTTCATGGGTTACACCAACATCAGTTACGGGTTTGGTCAACCAGCTTGTTCTTGGCAATCCAAGGCATCATGGCGCGTAACTTGGCACCCACGACTTCGATGGAGTGCTCAGATGTCAAGCGACGGCGCGCGGTCATGCTGGGGTAGCCGGTGCGGCCTTCCAAAATGAACATCTTCGCGTATTCACCCGTTTGAATGCGCTTGAGGGCGTTGCGCATAGCGACGCGCGACTCGGCGTTGATCACTTCAGGACCGGTCACATACTCGCCATATTCCGCATTGTTGGAAATGGAGTAGTTCATGTTGGCAATGCCGCCTTCATAGATCAGGTCAACGATGAGCTTGAGCTCGTGCAGGCATTCGAAGTAAGCCATTTCAGGGGCGTAGCCAGCTTCAGTCAGGGTCTCGTAACCCATCTTGATCAGCTCGACTGCTCCACCGCACAACACGGCCTGTTCGCCGAACAAGTCGGTTTCGGTTTCTTCCTTGAAGTTGGTTTCAATGATGCCGGCCTTGCCACCACCGTTGGCCATGGCATAGCTCAGGGCCAAATCACGGGCCTTGCCGGTTTTGTCCTGGTGCACCGCCACCAGGTGGGGCACGCCGCCGCCCTGGGTGTAGGTGTTACGCACGGTGTGTCCAGGAGCCTTGGGAGCGACCATCCACACATCCAAGTCAGCGCGGGGCACAACTTGGTTGTAGTGGACGTTGAAACCGTGGGCGAAGGCCAGCGAAGCGCCTTGCTTGATGTTGGGTTCCACGTTGTTTTTGTAGACGCCAGCGATATCTTCATCGGGCAACAAGATCATGACTACGTCTGCAGCCTTGACCGCGTCGTTGACTTCCATGACGTTCAGGCCAGCCTTGCCAACTTTGTCCCAAGAAGCACCACCCTTGCGCAGACCAACCACGACCTTGACGCCGCTGTCGTTCAAGTTCTGGGCGTGTGCATGGCCTTGACTGCCGTAGCCGATGATGGCAACAGTTTTGCCTTTGATAAGGCTAAGGTCACAATCCTTGTCGTAAAAAACTTTCATTTTTCTCTCCGAAATAAATATTGGCGAAAAGCGCCCAGTTGCAAAAACTACCCAAGCTCAGGGCGAACGGTAAACACTGTCGCCAAACAATCCCTGCGTGGTGAGCTAGCCGAAGCACACGCAGGAAAACCGAAATCAAACCCGCAATATGCGCTCACCACGGCCAATGCCGCTGGAGCCCGTGCGCACCGTCTCCAGAATTGCCGCGCGCTCGATGGCTTCGAGGAATGCGTCGTTCTTGGATTGGTCGCCCGTGAGTTCAATCGTGTAACTTTTCTCAGTGACATCAATGATGCGGCCGCGGAAAATGTCCGCCATACGCTTCATCTCTTCACGCTCCTTGCCGACCGCACGCACCTTGACCATCATGAGCTCACGCTCGATGTAGGCGCCTTCGGTCAGATCCACCACCTTCACGACCTCGATCAGTCGATTCAGGTGCTTGGTGATTTGCTCAATGACGTCATCCGACCCGGAGGTCTGAATGGTCATGCGAGACAACGTGGGGTCTTCGGTGGGAGCCACGGTCAGCGACTCAATGTTGTACCCACGGGCTGAAAACAGCCCAACAACTCGGGAAAGAGCGCCGGGCTCGTTTTCCAGCAAAACTGCAATGATGTGTTTCATGAAAGGAGATTCCTCTTTTCGCTGCCCTCCCCGTGCGGCGGTAACCACACAGCTTGGCAGACAATAGATTCATTCAAAAATGATAGCGGTCCCCGCATATTTCATCGGGGCTAGACCACTATTTCGCTTTTAATCCGGGCTTACAGATCCTCCGAGCCCAGCAGCATTTCAGTAATGCCCTTGCCGGCCTGCACCATGGGGAACACGTTCTCCGTGGGATCGGTCCGGAAGTCCATGAACACCGTGCGGTCCTTGAGCTTGCGGGCTTCGCGCAGCGCGGGCTCTACATCCCCTGGTTTTTCGATCAGCATACCGACGTGACCATAGGCCTCCGCCAGCTTGACGAAGTTCGGCAGTGCATCCATGTAGCTGTGGCTGTAACGGCCTTCGTACTCCACCTCTTGCCACTGCCGCACCATGCCCAGGTAGCGGTTGTTCAGCGAGCAGATTTTGATAGGCGTGTTGTACTGGAGGCAGGTGGAAAGCTCCTGGATATTCATCTGCACCGAACCTTCACCGGTTATACAGAAAACTTCGCTGTCGGGCTTGGCCAGCTTGATGCCCATGGCGTAAGGGATGCCCACGCCCATGGTGCCCAGACCTCCGGAATTGATCCAGCGGCGCGGCTCATCAAACTTGTAATACTGCGCGGCCCACATCTGGTGTTGACCCACGTCGGACGTGATGTAGGTTTCGACATCCTTGGTCATGTTCCAGAGCGTTTCCACCACGTATTGGGGCTTGATCACGTCGCCCTTGCCCATGCTGTACTTCATGCAATCGCGACTGCGCCAGCCTTCGATGGTGTCCCACCATGCGCCCAAGGCATTCGCATCAGGCTTGACGCTGCCTTCGCGGATCATGGCAATCATTTCGCTCAGCACGTCCTTGACGTCGCCCACGATCGGAATGTCGACCTTGACACGCTTGGAAATACTGGACGGATCGATGTCGATATGGATGATCTTGCGTTCGTTTTGCGCAAAGTGTTTGGGGTTGCCAATTACGCGGTCATCAAACCGGGCACCTACAGCCAGCAGCACGTCGCAGTTCTGCATCGCGTTGTTGGCTTCGACTGTGCCGTGCATGCCCAGCATGCCCAGGAACTTGCGATCGCTGGCGGGATAAGCGCCCAAGCCCATCAGGGTGTTGGTGCAGGGGTACCCCAACATGTCAACCAGCGTACGTAGCTCAGCCGAGGCATTGCTCAACAACACGCCGCCGCCGGTGTAGATGTAGGGGCGCTTGGCAGTCAGCAGCAATTGCAAAGCCTTGCGAATTTGACCCCCATGGCCTTTGCGCACGGGGTTATAAGAGCGCATTTCCACCGTTTCGGGATAGCCGTGGAAAGGCACCTTCTTGAAGGATACGTCTTTGGGAATATCCACCACCACGGGGCCGGGACGGCCCGTACGCGCGATGTGGAAGGCCTTCTTCATAACCTCGGCCATGTCCCTCGCGTCCTTCACCAGGAAGTTGTGTTTCACGATGGGGCGGGTGATCCCCACGGTGTCGCACTCCTGAAAGGCGTCAAGGCCAATGGCGTGGGTGGGAACTTGCCCACTAATGATCACCATAGGAATGCTGTCCATATACGCGGTAGCAATACCGGTAACCGCATTCGTAAGACCTGGGCCTGAGGTGACCAAAGCCACGCCCACATCGCCGGTGGCACGCGCATAGCCATCTGCGGCGTGTACAGCGGCCTGCTCATGGCGCACCAGCACGTGCTGGATAGTGTCTTGTTTGTAGAAAGCGTCGTAAATGTGCAAAACCGCGCCACCGGGGTAGCCCCAGACGAACTTCACGTTCTCGGCTTGCAGGGATTTGACCAAGACCTCGGCACCGCGCAGCTCGGGAACGACAGAGGTGGTAGGGGAGGATTTGGACGCAGACGCGGCAGAAGCGATTTCAGCTTTAGTAATTTCCATGATGAACCTTTGTGAATTTCTCTAACGAAAAACCTTGGGTGCCCCTACGCAAACTCTTGTGGAGTCGTGTCGGGACTTGAGATCCACGCCATGGACGCATTGAATATTGCGCCGGACTAGGATCCGTTTGCCTTTTAATTTGCCTCTGCATTATCGCATTGGTTTTACTAGGGGCTGCCTTTGGCTTAAGCATCGTGCTGCCGCAGTGCCATAATCCCGTCGCGCAGCGCCTTGTTGGCGGCGACACCCCCGTATTCAAAGGCACCTTACGTTTGGCTACAGAACCAGAGCTTTCCGATTTTCTGAAAAGCGTTGAAGGACGGGCCTTCAAACGCTCGGTTTACCATGTGCGCAATGAGCAAGCTGCGCTGGATATCGTACAAGACAGCATGATGAAGCTTGCCGAGCATTACGGGCACAAGCCGATCAACGAGCTCCCCATGTTGTTTCAGCGAATTTTGTCCAACTGCACACTGGATTGGTTTCGAAGGCAAAAAACCTATAACGCCTTGTTTTCGACGATGAGCGACTTCGAGTCTTCTGGTGAAGATGGGGACTTTGACCTATTGGAAACCCTCCACTCCGAAAGCGTTCCAGAGCAAAACGAAAGTTCCGAGACCCATTTGGAGCGGGCACAGACTTTGCAAGCGATTGAAACCGAGATCCTAGAGCTCCCGAAACGTCAACGCGAAGCCTTTTTAATGCGTTACTGGGAAGACATGGATGTGGCAGAGACCGCCGCCGCCATGGGATGCTCTCAAGGAAGTGTCAAAACACACTGCTCCAGAGCGGTGCATGCCTTGGGCGCCGCCCTGAAGGTGAAGGGAATTCGACTATGAAATCAAAAAACCAAGCCTCCAATCGCATTACCAGCCAGGATGACTTAGGCCACGCGATTACTTTGCGGCTTGATGATGCGGCCCGGCAACTGCCGCACGACGTGAGCGAACGCCTGAAAGTAGCCCGAATTCTGGCGTTGGAGAAACGCCGCCAGGCGCAGTTGCGATTGGCACCAACCATAGCGGCAACGGGCGGCTCCATTGCGCTGCAAATGGGCGATGGCTTGCGCGGCAAATGGCGCTTGCTGGGCGCTTGGTTGCCGCTATTGGTTTTGGTGGCTGGTCTAGTGACCATTGATTTTGTGCAGGACGACTTTCGCGCGCAGGAAATCGCTGACGTAGATGTGCAACTGTTAACCGATGACTTGCCACCTGACGCTTTTACCGACCCAGGCTTTGCCCAGTACCTCCGTCTGAATCGCACTGAATAAAGTTAACCGCCTCCTCTAGACCGACTGCCTCGCCATGCGCCCGACTTTCTTCCGACCCAGGCTTTCCGCGCCGCTGGCATTTTGGGTCGCCATGTTTTTTTTCGTCGGCGGTGCGCCCCTCATCCTGAATGCGCAAAGCACCACACCGCCGGCACTCAAACCTCTCAGCGCACCTCTGGCGGTGGCAACCTGGAAAGAACTGAGCTCCGTTCAACGCCAATCGCTCCAACCCCTTGAAGACACGTGGGACACGCTCAGTAACGGACACAAGCGCAAGTGGATCGCTTTAGCCAAGAACTACCCCCAACTGGGCCCCGCTGAACAAGCGAAAATGCACAGCCGCATGGCCGAATGGGCAGCACTGAAGCCGCGTGCACGCGAACTAGCGCGTCTAAATTTTGCTGAAGCCAAAAAAACACACTCGACCGAGCGTGCTGCCAACTGGGAAGCCTATCAAGCACTGAGCCCGGAAGACAAAAGCCGCCTTGCCAAGAAAACCCCTGCCAAGCCAGCTGGAGCAGCGGTGTCGGCAAAGCCATTGGCCCCCAGTAAACTCACCCCAATCCCCGTAACCCGCCTTTCCCCGGAGGGAGACCGTACCAAGTTCACGGCACAGCAGGCGATCGATCCCAACACCTTGCTTCCGTTGGTGCCAGCTAGGTAAGTACCGGCAGCACCGCCCCCGCCCCTCCAGCCGCTCTCTACAATCAGTGTCATGCGATCCACTGAACCTCTGCAAACGGCCCCTTTTTCCCCATCACTGAACGCTCCCAGCCTGCGCAGGCGAATGGCTTGCTGGCTCTATGAAGGCATCTTATTGTTTGGCGTTGTCTTTTTGGCCGGATACTTGTTCAGCACGTTGAGCCAAAGCCGCCATGCGCTTGACAACCGCAACGCCTTGCAAGCCTTTGTCTTCGTTATCTTTGGAATTTATTTCGTCTGGTTCTGGGCGCACGGGCAGACGCTAGCCATGAAAACTTGGAACATCCGCTTGGTAGATCGTCAAGGCCGCAGCGTCAGTCAATTGCGGGCCATGGGCCGCTATACGCTGAGTTGGGCTTGGTTTTTGCCACCTTTAGCAGCTGTAGCGCCGTTTCACCTGGGTGTGCTTGAAGTGAGCGCTATCGTAATGGGCTGGATTGCGATTTGGGCTTTGTCGAGCCGCCTCCATCCACAGCGTCAGTTCTGGCACGATGCACTTGCAGGCACGCGGCTGGTGTCCTCCATGCCAATGAGCCGCTAAGCAAAATAACTGATGATGGAACCTAACTTGCCTCCTGCCATCAATCCGGTCAATCCGCAAAAAGAACGCACGGGCTTCACCCGTGTATGGCATGCCTTTGGTTACTCGCTGGCTGGGCTTCGAGCGGGGTGGGCCGAAACAGCTTTCCGTCAAGAATGTATAGCCGCCGTCGTCCTTGTGCCGATGAGCTTTTGGTTGGGGCGAAATTGGGTCGAGGTAGCCCTGCTGGCCGGAAGTGTGATGCTTTTGATGGTTGTGGAGTTGCTAAACACTGCTGTCGAAACCGCTATCGACCGCGTAGGGCCTGAGTGGCATGACTTGTCCAAACGCGCCAAGGACATGGGGAGTGCAGCGGTACTGCTGAGCCTGCTAGTGTGCGCAGGGATATGGCTGACCGCGCTGGGCCAACGTTTTTTGTAAGTTTTTCAACCAGCATTTCCAGTTCCGGATCGCCCTGCGCTGAAACGCGTTCCGTTGATGGGGGCCGCAGTAAAGCGCGAGGGGTGGCTAGACCGCAGATTCGTCTTGTTCGCCGGTGCGGATACGGATCACACGCTCCACGCTGGTCACGAAAATCTTTCCATCTCCGATCTTGCCAGTATGCGCGGCCTTAACGATGGCGTCCACGCAGCGGTCCACGTCTTCTGTCTTGACCACCACTTCCACCTTTACCTTGGGGAGAAAATCAACCACGTATTCTGCGCCACGGTACAGTTCGGTATGGCCCTTTTGGCGGCCAAAACCCTTTACCTCGGTCACGGTCAGGCCGGTCACTCCGCAGTCGGCGAGAGCTTCGCGTACCTCTTCGAGCTTGAAAGGCTTAACGACGGCAGTGATTTGTTTCATGATTATTCTCTGTGGAGGAACGAAAGGGCATGCAACGCAACTCAGGCCCGAAATTTACTGGTAATAGGATAACGCCAATCCTTGCCAAAGCTGCGGTGCGTGACACGAATGCCCACAGGCGCTTGCCGGCGTTTGTATTCGTTGATCTTGATAAGGCGCGTCACTTTTTCCACGTCCACTTGGGCAAAGCCGGCTGCAATGATGGACTCGATACTCTCGTCGTTTTCCATGTATCGCTCCAAAATGCCGTCCAGTACGTCATAGGGCGGCAAGCTGTCCTGATCTTTTTGGTCTGGACGAAGCTCAGCGCTAGGCGGGCGCGTAATGATGCGCTCCGGGATAGGCGCGCTGCCAGTGCCATACGGATCATTCAGATTGCGCCAACGGCAGAGCTTGAACACGGTAGTTTTGGTTAGGTCCTTGATGACGGCAAAGCCGCCTGCCATGTCGCCGTACAACGTGCAGTAGCCAGTGGCCATTTCACTTTTGTTGCCTGTTGTCAGCACAATACTGCCGAATTTGTTGGATAGTGCCATTAGTAACGTCCCACGGATGCGGGCCTGAATGTTCTCTTCGGTGGTATCTTCGGCGCGGCCTGCAAATTCCTGGGCGAGAGAGGCCTTGAAGGCTTCGAATTCCGGCACGATAGAAATTTCGTCATAGCGCACCCCCAAGCGACTGGCCATGTCGCGGGCATCAATCCAACTGATGTCGGCCGTGTAGGGTGAAGGCATCATCACTGTGCGCACTTTGTCGGCACCCAACGCATCCACAGCCACCGCCAGCACCAGCGCGGAATCAATACCGCCAGACAGGCCCAACAGCGCTCCGGGAAAACCGTTTTTCCCGATGTAGTCGCGCACGCCCAGCACCAGCGCATCCCAAAGGTCGGCCTCTGGGCTGCGCTCAGGCTCCACAGTTGCTATTATTTTTATAGCTTCTGGCGCAGGATCCACCTCGACAAAAAACAAATCCTCCTTAAAACTGGGAGCGCGACCGGCCACCAAACCATCGGAACCAAGAGCGAAAGAGTGTCCCTCAAACACCACCTCGTCCTGCCCACCCACCAAGTGCGCGTAAACCAACGGCATGCCCGTTGCTTGGCAGCGACTGGCCATCATGGCCTCGCGCTCATAACCTTTGCCCACATGAAAAGGCGAGGCATTGATGACAGCGAGCAACTCGGCGCCAGCCTCCTTCGCCAAACGCGCTGGCTCTTCAAACCACGCGTCTTCGCAGATTAGAAGACCCACCTTTACAGCGCCAGCGCCCTCGCCTGCCGTGAACACACAAACGCCATCGCCGGGCGTGAAATAGCGGCGCTCGTCAAAAACTTGGTAGTTGGGCAGCTCACGTTTGGCGTATGTGGCAACTACCTGGCCTTCGCGCAACACGCTGGCAGCGTTGTAGCGCCGCTGCACCGCTGTCGAGCGAGTTCGACTGTCGCCACCCGTGGGGTGGCCCACCACTGCGGTCAAGCCTTTTAACCCAGCAAGCTGCTGGGCTACGGCTTTCACGGCATCATTGCAGGCAGCAATAAACGCTGGGCGCAAGAAGAGGTCTTCTGCCGCGTAACCACAAATAGAAAGCTCGGGGGTGAGCAGCAGGCGCACGCCGTCGCCATAGACCTTGGTTGCCGCATCCACGATTTTTGTGACGTTGCCGTCCAGATCGCCCACGATGAAATTGAGTTGTGCCACGCACAGTGAAAGAGTCATGAACCAGCCAGTCCTTATTCACAGCAGCGCCGTAGACGGCACCATTGCGCCATCCATTGAGAAGAAGGCGCTCCATGGGTGAGCCCAATTATGTCATCGGGGTGCACGAATCGCTGATGGGCGTGGACGCGGCCGCATGGGATGATCTGCTGGACGCGCAAGCCCAGCCCAGCCCCTTCATGCGCCACGCCTACCTTGCGGCCTTACACGAGAGTGGCAGTGCGTGCGAAGAAACAGGTTGGGCGCCACACTGCATCACGCTTCACACCGATGGAGCACTGCGAGCCGCCTGCTTGGTTTACCTGAAAAACCATTCTTACGGCGAGTATGTCTTCGATTGGGCCTGGGCTAGCGCCTACCAACAACATGGCGTGCCCTATTACCCCAAAGCGGTGATTGCCGTCCCATTCACCCCAGTTCCAGGTGCACGCCTGCTGGCCCGCAACAGGCATGCTCGCTCCGCACTCTTGCAAACGGTGGTAGCGTGGTGTGAGTCAGTAGGCGCCTCTTCCCTGCACACACTGTTTGCGAGCGACGAAGACGTGCAGGCCAGTGAGGAATCTGGGCTGATGCTGCGCCACACCGTGCAGTTCCACTGGCAGAATACGGAGCCCGGCTACGCAGACTTCGACACTTTTCTCGCAAGCCTGTCCCAAGAAAAGCGAAAGAAAATTCGACAAGAACGGCGCAAAGTGGTGGAAGCCGGGGTCACTTTCCGCCATGCCCATGGCACCGAAATTTCCGCGGCAGACTGGGACTTCTTTTATCAATGCTATGAGCGTACCTACCTTGAGCACGGAAACCCGCCCTACCTGAACCGCGACTTCTTTAGCCGCATAGCCCGCACAATGCCTGAGAACTGGCTTCTGTTCGTAGCAGAACGCAAGGGACGCCCCATTGCTAGCAGTTTGATCGCTGTTGGTGGATATTCCTCCGGGCCAGAGCGTCAAATGGATGAAAAAATCATTCGGGTCGCCTACGGCCGCTATTGGGGCGCACTGGAGCCCGTTAACTGCCTGCACTTCGAGGCTTGCTACTACCAGCCATTGGACTGGTGCATTGCAAACGACTACCAGCGTTTTGAAGGCGGGGCCCAAGGGGAGCACAAGATGGCGCGGGCACTGCTGCCAGTCAAAACCACCAGCGCACATTGGCTGGCACACCCAGCGTTTGCCGACGCTGTGGCCCGTTTTCTGGAACGCGAGGGCCAAGGCATTGGTCACTACCTAGAGGACCTGAACCAGCGCTCGCCATTCAGGAACCCGACCTGAGCCTTCTTTCTGCGGATTAAAAGGTTTCCCAGTCGTCGTCTCCACCAGCGGGAGTAGCCTTGGTACTGGTCTTCGGAACAACGGCGTTCGTTGCAGGGGCCAACGCGCCAGACGGGACTTTAGGTTTGGCTGCAGGCACTTTGCCAGCGGGTACATGCGCCGCTGTGGGACGGGAAGATGCAGCCGGTTGGGTATCACCGCGGCGCTCGGGCCCCTTAAAGGCTGGCACTTTAGGTTGATTGGACCGTACTTGTGATTTAGGCAAGTGTGCCGCGGCATGGCCGCCCGTCTCGTTTCCAAGTTTGAATACCGCAACCACTTGAACCAAATCATTGGCCTGACTCTTCAAGCTACTGGCTGCAGCGGCCATTTGCTCCACCAGTGCTGCGTTTTGCTGTGTGGCCTGGTCCATTTGGCCTACCGCTTCTCCCACTTGCGAGACACCGCTGCTCTGTTCGCTGCTGGCGGCACTGATTTCTCCCATGATATCGGTCACCCGTCGGATGCTACTCACCACTTCGGTCATGGTGCTGCCGGCTTTGTCTACAAGGGCAGTTCCTTGCTCCACCCGATCGACACTGGTTCCAATAAGCGCTTTGATTTCCTTCGCTGCGTCGGCAGACCGCCCCGCCAAGCTGCGCACCTCGGAGGCGACCACGGCAAAACCTCTTCCCTGTTCGCCAGCGCGCGCGGCTTCTACTGCGGCGTTCAACGCCAAGATGTTGGTCTGGAAGGCGATTCCGTCGATGACACTGATGATGTCTGCGATTTTGCGGCTGGACTCGTTGATGCCTTTCATGGTTTCAACCACTTGGCTCACAACCTCTCCGCCTTGCACCGCAACCGTAGATGCGCTCATTGCAAGCTGATTGGCTTCGCGGGCGGAGTCGGCGTTTTGCTTCACGGTGGAACCGAGTTCCTCCATGCTGGCGGCTGTTTCTTCCAAAGCACTGGCTTGTTGTTCGGTGCGCGCGCTCAGGTCGTTATTGCCTTGTGCGATTTCGGCGCTGGCATTGGCCACGCTGTCGGCACTAGACCGCACTTGGCGCAAAACTCCCTGCGTCTTTTCGACAAACTGGTTGAATCCCATGGCAATGGCAGACAACTCATCATTGCCCGCGGTGGGTATTCGCTGGGTCAAGTCGCCTTCTCCCGAGCCGATGTCTTGCATGGCATTGCGCAACACCACCAATCGCCCAAGTAGCTTGGTCAGAATGCCGCCAATCACCAGCGCAGCAATCACCGCAATAACCACACTGGAAACAGCAGCAGACCACACCAAGGCCGTGACTCCATGCATAGCCTCGGCGCGATTCAACGCAACCAGCAGGGTCCAGTCGCTGCCAGGTATCGGCTGGGCATAGACCAATCGACTTTCACCGCCGATCGTCACATCGCGCAATGTGGCTGCACTTACAAGCGTCTCAACCCCCCCGCTGCCCAAACTCGGTGCAATATCGGTAATGGACTTGAGAACCAGCGAGGTGTCTTCGTGCACAACAATCTTGCCATCCTTGCCCACAATCAATCCGTATGTTCCCGGCGTGGGTCGAATCGAAGCCACGTTGCGCACTACGCCGTCCATGAAAACGTCCAGCGCAGTCACCGCACCGACCTGCCCTCCACTTTTCACCGCCGACGCAAAAGTAATCACCAGTTTTTTGGTGCCAGCGTCCAAGTAAGGTGATGTGACCACTGGCCCCGACTCCTTGGCTGCCAACTGATACCAAGGGCGCGACGTAGGGTCGTAATCAGCGGGTAGTTCTTGCGGGGAAGAAAAGGCAGTGCGCTTGTCAGCAAACCCAATATAAGCAGTATCTACATCACCCGCGATCTTGGCTTGCTGCAGGTATTTGATGGGATCCGCCTCGGGTACCGCACCCGCTATTGAATTCACCACCTGCTTGCGTGAGGTTACCCAGTCCCCCACGCCAGCAGCATGCGACTTTGACAGCGCTCGGGTCTGGCTATCCAGAGACTCCAACGCATGGCTTCGAGCCGTATACACATTGGTCGCAGATAAAACCAACAAGCTTCCGGCAACAAGCAGCCCCACGGTGGCCACAATCTTCCCGCGCAAAGACGTCATAAAACCAAGTGCCATCGTGAGCTCTCCATCAAGTTATAGGTGTTTCTAAAAATTCATTGTGCCGCTTACCGTATCAGGCAGTCGCATCCATGCCAATCCCTCAATGCGCCATCAACATATTGATGTTCACCACCACCAACATGCGCTCGCCGAGCTGCGCGAGCCCAACGATGCAGCCGGGATCCAACTGCGACTCGAAATGGGGTGCGGGCTTGATCGATTGGCTGGAAAGCGACACGACATCAGACACTCCATCCACCACAGCGCCAACCACCGCAGACTGCAGCCGAAGAATAATGACTACTGTGGAATTGTTGTATTCGGCATTGTGTAGCTGGAGTTTGAGGCGCAAGTCAACGATAGGCACGATCACGCCCCGCAGATTGATGACACCCTTGACGAAACTGGGCGACTGAACCATGCGAACCGGCTGCTCGTAAGACCGAATTTCCTGAACACGCAAGATCTCCAGGGCGTACTCCTCAGTCCCCAAGCGCATAGTGAGGTACTGGGCTGCATGCGCCTCAATGCGGCCAACCTCCCGTTGGTTGGGGTTCTGCAGCAAAACGTCGGGCGCAACTTCCATGGAAGCCTCCTGTTTCTTCGCAAGCGATTGAGGGGGAACTGATGACAAATCATCATACACGCGCATGCGCACTTCGTGAACAAAAACCATCGCGCCGGGTGGCATTGCGTTCAACAGCACTTTGCCAAACTATGCCAGCAGGGTCCGGGCTGCACCACACGCCGCGGGGAAGAATCGGCTGCAAAAGCACATCAACCACTCCTTTTTGTCACCAAGGTGACGAAAAAACAGGGCCCCACAACTAAACGTATTGCACCAAGGCGGGGCACCACGGCTAAAACTGGTACCGTTAATACATCATTTGTAATGCGGCAATACTAAGCCGCGCACGTAACGTCGTATGGCAAAAGAAAAAGCTTCTGTAACTGAGCACCCGCCAGCCCCCAACGCTTGGTTGATGGCACTGGAACTGCGCGCCCCATGGGAGTTTTGGTCGGTCTTACCCAGTTGGCCAGCGTTGGCGAAAGCGCCTGCCGGTGACGGCCACCCTGTCATTGTGTTTCCCGGATTGTCAGCCAGCGACGGATCCACACTGCCACTCAGGGGCTACCTCAACAACCTCGGTTACGACATTTCGGGTTGGAATCAAGGCTACAACTTTGGCCCACGGGCAGGCGTGTTGGAAACTGCGAAGCGCCAATTGCAAGAAACCGCCGAGGCCAGTGGTGAACCCGTAAGCTTGGTGGGTTGGAGCTTGGGTGGGGTCTATGCCCGCGAGCTTGCCAAGGAACTCCCCCAGCATGTACGAAGCGTTATCACCATGGGTACCCCGTTTGCTGGTTCGCATAAAAGCACAAACGCCTGGCGCCTGTACGAGCTCACCAGCGGCCGCAGCATTACCCAGGAAGTGGAGCAATTCGACCTGCCAGCTGCCCCACCGGTCCCCACCACCTCCATTTACTCTCGCAGCGACGGAGTGGTAGCGTGGCCCGCCAGCTTGCAGGCTCCCAGCCAAACCAACCCGCACACCGAAAACGTGGAAGTATTTGCCAGCCACATTGGCCTGGGCCTGAACCCCAGCACCTGGTGGGTGGTGGCTGACCGACTGGCCCAGACCCATGGCGCTTGGAAGCCATTTGAGCGCGCAGGTCGGATTCAACAGTTCGTATTCCCCGACCCCAAGCGCTAAATTTACTGCCCGAGCAAGCGCTTAGGCTTGCTCTTTGTTGTAATTGGAAATACCGTCCATGATTTCCTTCTCGGCTGCTTCGGGGCCTTCCCAGCCCTGCACTTTGACCCACTTGCCTTCTTCCAAATCCTTGTAGTGCTCAAAAAAGTGGGCAATGGTCTTCAGACGGAAGGGGTTCAGGTCTTCTGGTTTTTTCCATTGGCTGTAAAGCGACAGGATTTTGTCCACCGGCACGGCCAATACCTTTCCATCTTCGCCGGCTTCATCGGTCATTTTCAAGATGCCGATGGCGCGGCATGTAACAACTACACCAGGTATCAAGGGTACGGGGGTAATCACCAAGACATCAACCGGATCGCCATCACCCGAGATTGTCTTGGGCACATAGCCATAGTTGGTGGGGTAGTGCATGGCAGTGCTCATAAAGCGATCCACAAAAATGGCGCCAGAGTCCTTGTCCACTTCGTACTTTACGGGGTCGGCGTTCATGGGGATTTCGATGATGACGTTGAACGCGCCAGGGACTTTACTACCGGGGGTGACTTTGTCGAGGGACATGCTTTTCTCTTTGTGTTGAAAGTTAGAAACGAAAACCTAGGGATTAACCCGGATTTTACTGACTAGACACTTTCGTTTTCCCAAGACGGCCGCCAAAGCAGGCTACATTCGGCCCGTTGGCCAATCATCTCCCCTTGCTTTGTAGGGTTGGAGCGCTGAGGAAGCAACGCAGCGGGGACAACGCTGGCGTTGTTCCCACCTTTGCGAAACAACCATAGAGGAGAATTTCTATGACGGGTAACACGGCGCTATTCTTGGCGCTTGGCTGTGGGTTCATTGCCGTGGTCTACGGCGTTTGGGCACGCAGCTGGATCCTTTCCCAAGACGCTGGCAATGCGCGCATGCAAGAAATTGCAGCCGCAATCCAAACTGGCGCAGCGGCATACCTTTCTCGCCAGTACAAGACCATTGCAATCGTTGGCGTGGTCTTGACGGTGCTGATCGGTATCTTCCTTGACCCCCTTAGTGCAGCGGGCTTTGTGGTCGGTGCGGTGCTTTCGGGCGCATGTGGCTTCATCGGCATGAACGTGTCGGTTCGCGCCAATGTGCGTACGGCGCAGGCGGCCACCAAGGGCATTGGCCCGGCACTTGACGTGGCCTTTCGCGGAGGCGCCATCACCGGCATGCTGGTGGTAGGCTTGGGCTTGCTTGGCGTAACCGGCTTTTACTGGTACTTGGTGCCAGATGGAGTGGTGACTGCGGCCAAGCTCAATCCGCTGATTGGTTTTGCCTTCGGCTCGTCGCTGATTTCCATCTTTGCACGTCTGGGTGGTGGCATCTTCACCAAAGGCGCGGACGTCGGCGCAGATCTAGTGGGCAAAGTGGAAGCAGGCATCCCCGAAGATGATCCCCGCAACCCTGCTGTGATTGCTGACAACGTAGGCGACAACGTGGGTGACTGCGCAGGCATGGCCGCCGACCTGTTCGAAACCTATGCAGTGACCTTGATTGCCACTATGGTTTTAGGAGCACTCCTCGCAGGCGCTGCTGGCTCCTCAACCGTTTTATACCCATTGGCTTTGGGTGCAGTGTCCATCGTGGCGTCCATTGTTGGTTGCTTCTTTGTCAAAGCCTCTCCCGGCATGAAAAATGTGATGCCGGCTCTGTACAAAGGCTTGGCAATTGCCGGCGTGCTGTCTTTGATCGCGTTCTACTTCGTCACCCAATCGATGTTCCCTGCGGCCATCACCTTAACTGACGGTCACGTTTTGTCGGCCAGCAGTCTGTTTGGTGCCTGCACGGTTGGACTGGTGTTAACCGGGGCTTTGGTCTGGATCACAGAGTACTACACCGGAACCCAGTACGCTCCGGTGCAGCATATTGCCCAGGCCTCTACCACCGGCCACGGAACCAACATCATTGCCGGTCTGGGTGTCTCCATGCGCTCGACTGCCTGGCCTGTTGTTTTTGTTTGTATGGCAATCTACAGCGCCTACAGTCTTGCTGGACTGTATGGAATTGCCATTGCAGCCACATCCATGCTTAGCATGGCCGGCATTGTGGTTGCGCTGGACGCCTATGGCCCCATTACAGACAACGCCGGTGGCATAGCAGAAATGGCCGAGCTCCCTGCGAGCGTGCGCGAAATAACCGACCCGCTCGACGCTGTGGGCAACACGACCAAAGCCGTTACCAAGGGCTATGCCATTGGGTCTGCGGGCTTGGCAGCGCTGGTCCTGTTTGCAGACTACACCCACAAATTGGATGCGTTTGGCAAGCACATTACCTTCGACTTGAGCGACCCTATGGTCATCATTGGCCTCTTTATTGGCGGGTTGATTCCCTACCTGTTCGGTGCCATGGCCATGGAAGCGGTTGGTCGCGCTGCGGGGTCGGTGGTGGTGGAGGTACGCCGCCAGTTCAAGGAAATCAAGGGCATCATGGACGGCACAGGAAAGCCTGAGTACGACACAGCAGTCGACATGCTGACCACGGCCGCCATCAAGGAAATGATGATCCCGTCTCTGCTGCCAGTGGTGGTGCCAATTGTTGTTGGCCTGGCACTTGGCCCCGCTGCCTTGGGTGGCTTGCTGATGGGCACCATCGTGACGGGACTGTTTGTGGCTATTTCCATGTGTACAGGCGGTGGCGCCTGGGACAACGCCAAAAAGTACATTGAAGACGGCCACCATGGCGGCAAAGGCTCCGAGACCCACAAGGCCGCAGTCACTGGCGACACGGTCGGTGACCCCTACAAAGACACCGCGGGGCCCGCTGTGAACCCACTGATCAAGATCATCAACATTGTGGCGCTCCTCATAGTGCCTCTGATGATGAAAATCCACGGCGGCTAGTATCGTCAACCCGAACCAAGGCCCGCCTCTGCGGGCCTTTTTTTGTTGCCAATGGCATGGCTGGTTTGCGCTACCATGCTGCACCGGGTGCGTCCTGCGCCCATCTCTTGAAGCATGCTCGTGAAAATACTTGTGATTGATGACCATGCCCTGGTGCGCGAAGGCCTGCACCAGGTACTAAAAGGTCTGGATGAAAACGTTTCGGTGTTGAAGGCGGGAACCTGCGAAATGGCCTTTGCATTGGCGGACAGCCATGCCGACATAGATTTGGTTCTGCTGGACTACCACTTGCCTGACATGACAGGCCTGCAGGCACTGGATCACTTTGGCAAACAGCATCCCGAGTTGCCCATCGTCATGTTGTCGGGCTCAGCCAACATACAAATCATGCGCCAAGTGCTGCAGTCAGGAGCATCCGGTTTTGTTACCAAGTCCAGTCTGAGCGATGAACTCTTGCACGCAGTTCGGACGGTACTCAATGGTGACGTCTATTCGCCCTCTGAACTTGGGACTGACTTTGGTGGTCTGCCTTTTGACAGCGCCAATGCCAAACCCCCGCTGACGCAACGCCAGGAATTGGTGTTGCGCGAGTTGCTGGATGGTCGCTCGAACCGGGAAATCGGTAGCACACTCAATGTGTCGGAAGAGACCGTCAAAACCCACGTCGCATCCATCCTGCGCTACTTCGACGTACAAAACCGCACCCAAGCCGTAGTGGCCGCTGCACGCTGCGGCTACCGTCCCACCTCGTCAGCCTAAATCTCTGCCACTCCCCCCGGTTCTGTCGCCATGACCGATCGACGCAAAAAGCTACGCAATTTGGCTGGGCGCACTGGCTTGTGCAGCAGTGTCAAGCCCGCATCCTTGGCCGCCTGAATTAAGCCAGCATCGGTATCACCGCTCATCAGGCAGGCCGGGATCTCTCGCCGCGCATGGGCCCGGACCATGGCAATCACATCCAGGCCGTTGCGTACCTCCCCTAAGCGGAAATCGCTAAGCACCACATCCGGCGGTGCATAGGCGTTCACAAAATCAAGCGCCTGAGAAACGGTTGCGGCTGCATTGACCACACAACCCCATGAACTCAACAAGTCGCGAATCGCCTCCAGTGCAAAACCATCGTCCTCGATCACCAATACGCGCACCCCTTCGACGCCGCCCAAGCCCTGGGGCTCTTGTGGGGACAAAGAAACGGATTCTTCCACGGCTTGGGTCATGGGCAACATGATGGAAAAGCGTGTTCCGCAGCCCAGGGCAGAACGGATGGAAATGTCATGACCCAGCAACTGGGCGGTACGCTCCACGATATTCAAACCCAGCCCCAAGCCCTGGGCCCTGTCGCGACCTGAGTTTCCCACTTGGTAAAACTCCCGAAAAATATCACGTTGGTGCTCCGGGGAGATGCCTATCCCGCTATCCGCCACATCCAGTCGCACACAATTTCCGCTGTTAACGCGCCGGCAGGAAATCATCACAGAGCCACGTTCGGTATAGCGAATCGCGTTATTGGCCAAATTGATGACCATGCGCTGAAGGAGCACCGGGTCGGTCATCGCCCAGTACGGGCTGGGGCGTATGCGTAAACGCAGGCCCTTGCTCTCCGCCAGCGGCTGCAAGGCGCGGCGCAGGCCGTGAAACATCTCGCCCAAATTCACCGGCCCCATTTGTACTTGCACTGCCCCGGCATCCAAGCGGGAGACATCGAGTAAACCATCGAGCAAATCCTGCATGGACTGCACCGAAGCCTCCAAGCTGGCAACCAATTGGCGTGTCGGGGCATCCAACGGAAGTTGCCCTAACCGTGCCACAAACATGCCCAACGCATGGGTCGGTTGGCGCAGATCATGACTTGCCGCCGCGAGAAACCGGGACTTGGCCAAGTTGGCGCTTTCAGCCTCCTCTTTTTTAAGTCGCAGTTCTTGCGTAGCCGACTCTACGCGGAACTCCATTTCGTCGCGCCCCCAGGCCAGCCGTTGCGCCATTTGGTTCAAACGCGTTTGCACACCGTAGAGGGGGTCACTAGGATGCACCTCGGCGCTGGGAGTGAGATCGCCCTCACCAATCCGCTCGATCATGTGGGAGATGCGTAGAACCGGCCTGACGACCCCTTCTCCCATGCGGGTCGCCAAGACCCCACCCAACAATAAACCGGCAAAACCAATGGCCAAGGCCAACACCAACAAGTCGCGTTCCCGTGCAAGCAGTCTGGCACGCGAAACCTCGATCACTACATAGCCCAACACCTTGGGGGGGGTGCCTTGTGCCTCTGGCACTGATGTATAAAGATCGTCAATTGCCACATTGCCAGAAACCACGGCCTCTACCAAAACATCACTTTTCTGCTTTCGCTGGCGGTCCGCATAGCCAACGCTCTTCGCATCGTCCAAACCGCTGTAATGCAGCACGCCTGAACTGACCAACAGAGCTCCGTCCGTGCTGAACAATCCAACCGATGTCACATCAGGCTCTCGCAACACCCCTGCCACCACGGCTTGCAAGGCCGCCACGTTGCCAGAAAAAAGTCCATACTCACTAGCCTGCGCAACCTGGCGCGCCATGAGTTGAGAACGCAGTCCATGCGACTCGTCCAGATCTGAAACCCGACTAGTCCAAAAAACGGCCACAAGGGACACCACCACAAGCCCCACCGGCACTACAGCAGCGGCCCACATCCGGGTTCGAATACCTGTAAGCATCAGGGGCGCCCTTCCAATCGCTGCATACGCTGGTTCAGACTGGCCTCATCCAATACGAGTCCCAAGGATCGGGCCACATGTTGGTTGACAACCACGCTGAAATCCGCCGGGTATTGGGAAGTTGGCATCACGCCCCCCTGAGCCACAGCCCGCGCCATCGCGCCAGCCTGCAGCCCAATTTGGCGCGGCGTGCTGTACACAGCCATCAGCGCCCCCGCTTTGACGTAGCCCGGAGAAAAAGCAATCACTGGCATACGGTCGCGGTAAGTTGCCAACAGGATGTTGGAGATGGTCGCACCGTTGAACACTTGGGGGTCGGCTACAGCCAGCAACACATCTGCATCTTCGAGCACTGGTTTCAAGCCCTCAAACAATGCACCGGGTGCTATTGCCCCCCCCGCTACCACCCGCATGCCACGCGATTGGGCCGCGCTTTGCAAGCCAGCCTGCTGGGCTATCGACTCTGGGCCCCACAACGCGCCCACTTTTCTGGCCTCGGGCAACGCCAGCCGCACCAAATCAAGTTGCCGGCCAAAAGGCTGATCAAGATAGACCGCGAGTGCTTGAGCCGCCGATTTCCCGGCATGCTCTCGCAACAGTCGCTCAAACCCCAATCGTGGGATCAGCGCCGATACCAGAACGGGCCGCTCTTCCCGTTGCAGCGCTCCGGCCAGTGCTGCAGACCCCAAGGTAATCCACACTTTGGCACCTTGCGCAACGCCCAAGTAACCCGGCTTCAACTCAGACACCTGCAATTGGGCAATATCTGTCCGACGAATACCCAAACGCACCAACTCATTCACAGCTGCCTCGCTGGCTTCGGAAAACGTGGGGCTGCGTTCACTGCTAAGAATCAACACATCGGCAGCGCAAGACCATCCAGCACCGAACAGTATCCAGCTGAACCAAAGAAACCTGATCGCGCGAAAACGTGCCATCGATCAGTGGGTCACCCGCAACGACAGGAATGCGCGGCTGTCGAAAAAGTACTTTCGGTCACCATCCCGTATGGGCTGGCCTGCGTTTTGGACCACCAGGGCCAGTTCCGCTTTACGCTTGCCGAAGTTCCAAGCATGGGCGGCGCGCAAGTCTGTACGCCCCATGGAATACAGTTTATCGCTGCCGGACATCAAACCGATATCGTCGGTTTGCTGGTGCATTACTGAAAACGTCATCCGTGGCGTGGGTGTATAGACCGCCATGAGAGATGCTGCGTAACGGCCAGCGCCATGCGTGGTTCTAAAGCGTGGAGCGCCCGCAATCTGGGTCCAGGTTTGCGTGGCAAACAGACTGGTAGCCCCGGTTGGTTTCCACTGGATCTGGTGCTCGACTCCCGTGATCGAGTAGTTCTCTATATTCAGAAAAACCCATGGGTTGTTTAGCGTCGGGCGCTCAATGCCGTCAATAATGCGCTCGTCAAAAAAACGAAAGTCGCCAGAGATACCGTGTTGCGCAAGATGGTAGTTGTAACCCAACTCCCGCACACTGATTTTTTCGGCCTCCACGGTTCCGTTGCTTTTCACAGTCGTAATTGGATTGAGTCCATTGACATCGTAGTAACGGACAGCAGCATATTTTTCATAGGCACTCGGTGGGCGGAATGCGCTGCTCACACCGGCGCGCAGAGTGTGTCCCGGCGCGGCATGCCAGTTGAGCATAAGTCGTGGCGAGACAGAGCCCCCCGCTATATTGCTTTGCTCCGCCAGAGCTCCGGCATTGAGCACCCAGTGCGGCGCGACACGCCACTCTGCATTGCCAAAAACCCGCGAGAAATTCGACACCACCTGCCCCACACCATCGAAGCTCGACGGTGAATCAATAGCCTCGCGGCGCACTTCTGCTCCCCACACGGCCCGCAGAACCGAAGAAGCCCGAACGGTATGCTGCAGAGTGATGGCGTCATTGACTTCCTTTGCACCAAAGTCGATGGAAATCCCGTAGTAATTCACGCCAGCGGCGTTCGTCAGGTACGGGAAATTGTCCCGATGGGTGTTTTCTGTGTGGGAATACGCGAACGAAAGGTCTTGGTTTTCGCCCAATGGCGTATGCCAATCAGCTTGCACGTATTGCGACCCGAGAAAACGGTTGCGTGCAGCGTTCCCAGCGTTGTCGCCTACGGTTCCGCGTCCCGCATCAATTCCCGAAGCACCCGCACGTACCTGGAGTGCAGCACCAGCATCCAGATCAATGGCGGCTGACGCATTCAAGCGGGACAAACGGTTGCGGCCAAATGCGCCGCGCAGCCCGTCATCGCCTCGGCTGTCCATGCTGATCCGGTAGGCAGCGCGCTCACTTTCCCAGCCGATACTTGCACCCGCATCGGCCACACCGTTGTCACCCATCGCCATGGAATAACTGCTGCCAATCGTCTCCCGCACGTCGCGTGAAACAATATTGACCACCCCCAAGAAGGCACGGGCACCATAAGCAGCCGAATTAGAGCCACGCAGTATTTCGATGCGGGAAATGTCGTCCAGCGCCAGGGTTTGCAAACCCAGGCCCGCAGAACCCTGCAAGTGGCCTGAATACACCGACCTCCCGTCCACCAGCACTTGGATACGGTTGGCCCAGTCATCCCCGCGACCGTGGTACGACGCCATTGGAGCGTCCGTTTCGAACGACGTTGTAGTCTGGAAACCGGGCACTAAACGCAACAGATCCGCTACATCGCGGGCGCCTGAATGACGAATGAACTGGCGGTCCAGCACCGTAACAGCGCCCGGAGCCTCATCGACCGGCTGGGCCAGGCGCGAGACTGACAGAACCACAGGCATCTCGCCCAAGAAGTCGCGCTCACTCACAGCGCTGGCGACGGAGTCCACTTGGGCCCGAGCCATCCCGCTGAAAAGCAACAAAAGAACAAGAAAAAGTTGCAAGGGCATGGTGTTGTTCCCAACGACGGGGTTTTCTTTTTTTGGTACCGCCATTCTGCACTGCACCTGCCGTCCCAAAGCCGAAGCGTGGACAATAAGCGCATGGCAACACCCCGCAATTTTCGCATCATCCCGTTGGCCGATGAGCGGCCCCGGAAAGTTTCAGTAGCCAGTGTGGCGTCCGAGCTGCGGACAACCGGGGCAGGGCTAACGGCGCTGCAGGATGCGCAGGGCCGCACCCTGCGGGATTTGCGCATCAGCGTGACCGACCGTTGCAACTTCCGCTGCAGCTACTGCATGCCCAAGGAGGTGTTCGACAAAGACCACCCGTACTTGCCGCAGTCGGCGCTACTGAGCTTTGAAGAGATCACCCGGCTGACCCGCCAGTTTGTTGCGCAGGGTGTGCGCAAAATTCGACTGACCGGTGGCGAACCTTTGCTTCGCAAAAACATTGAAGTGCTCATTGCGCAACTGGCAGCCCTTCGAACACCAGAAGGTCTGCCGCTGGACCTGACCTTGACCACCAATGGCTCCATGCTGGCAAAAAAAGCCCAGGCACTCAAAGATGCCGGGCTTCAGCGTGTGACCGTCAGTTTGGACGGGCTGGACGATGCTGTGTTTCGCAACATGAACGATGTGGACTTTCCTGTCGCTGAGGTGCTGCGCGGCATTGATGCTGCGCAGGCGGCAGGTCTTGGCCCTATCAAGGTGAACATGGTGGTCAAACGGGGCACCAACGAGCAGCAAATTCTGCCCATGGCGCGGCACTTCAAGGGCACAGGCATTGTGCTGCGGTTCATTGAATACATGGATGTGGGCGCCACCAATGGCTGGCGCATGGCCGAGGTACTGCCCTCTGCGGATGTGGTCCGCTTGCTGCAAACCGAATGGCCGCTGGTGGCACTGGAACACGCCAGTGCAGGAGAAACGGCCCAGCGTTGGGGCTATGTGGATGCCAATGGGCAGCCAGACAAGCAGGCGGGTGAAATAGGTGTCATTAGTAGCGTAACCCAGGCTTTCTGTGGCGACTGCACCCGCGCGCGGCTGTCGACGGAGGGGCAACTGTACCTGTGCCTGTTCGCAAGCCGGGGCTATGACTTGCGCACCCTACTGCGCGACGGTAGTGCGGATGCGCAACTCACCGCAGCCATTCGCAACATCTGGGAACAACGCTCCGATCAGTATTCCGCTTTACGCAGCACCTTACCCCACGGTAGCCCAACTCCCGGACGCCGCGTGGAGATGAGTTACATCGGTGGCTGATCCCGGCCCAGAACCCATCAACTCTTGGTGGAATTCCGTGGCTTGGGGCAATACGCTCAGGCCGGATCTTTCTTAGCGCCGGGCGCATGTTTGCGGGCAAACAAGGTGTACATGGTGGGAACCACGAACACTGTCAGAATAGTTCCGACCGACATGCCACCGACAATAACCCAACCAATTTGCTGGCGGCTTTCAGCCCCTGCACCCGTAGCGAGCGCCAATGGAATGGCACCCAAAACCATCGCCCCGGTTGTCATCAAAATGGGGCGAATCCGCTGCGCCGCAGATTGCTGAATTGCCTGCAGAGTCGTCTGGCCCTGCTCACGCAATTGGTTGGCAAACTCCACCATCAGAATTCCGTGCTTGGTGATCAGGCCTACCAGCGTAATCAGACCAATCTGGCTAAACACATTGAGTGTGCCACCCGACCACTGGAGGGCCACCAAAGCCCCCGCCATGGACAGAGGCACGCTCAGCATGATGACCAGTGGGTCGACAAAGCTTTCAAACTGCGCGGCCAGCACCAAGAAGATGAACACGAGGGCCAGTAAAAAAACCAGGGTCAACGAGTCGGATGATTTGCGAAACTCTCTGCTGGAGCCATTGACATCGGTGGCATAACCAGGCTTTAGCACTTTCTTGGCGGTCGCATCCAGAAAATCCAGCGCCTCGCCCAAAGAATAGTCCGGTGACAGGTTCGCGGTGACGGTAGCCGAGCGGCGCTGTCCAAAGTGGTTCAATTCCCGGGGAACCACCACTTCCTTGACGTTGACCAAGGCAGAAAGCGGCACCATGGTATCGCCCTTGGCACGCACAAAAATGTTCTCAATATCCTCAGGTGTGTCACGCCCGGAAGACGCCGTACGCACGACCACATCGTATTGTTCGCCTTCGCGTTTGTAGCGGGTGACGTTGCGCCCCCCCAAAACAGTTTCGACCGAACGTGCAATCACATCAACCCCTACCCCCATGTCGGCGGCCCGCTCACGGTCCACCTCCAAGCGAAATTCGGGTTTGTTCAGACGCAAATCTGTATCTACTTGCAAGAAGCCGGGGTTCTTTGCCAACTCATCCTGAAACGCGCGTACGGATTGCGAAAGATTCTGATAGCTCTCCGAGGTAATGATGACAAAGTTAACCGGGCGCTGCGTGAAGCCTTGGCCCAAGGAAGGCGGTGTGCTGGGAAAAGCCGTAACGCCAGGGGTACCGGCCACTCGCGGCGTCATTTCGCGTGCCATCTGGACCGTGGTTCGCTGTCGTTCTTCCCAGGGCACGGCCCGAAAAAACACAGTGCCCTGCGCTACGGTGGGGCTCCCGATATTGGCAAACACGCGGTCAAATTCAGGAAAACTCTCACCCACACGCTCAATGGACCGGGCATAGCGATTGGTGTACTCCAGCGTGGCGCCATCGGGCGCATTGATCTGCGCTAGCACCACTCCACGGTCCTCCATCGGTGCGAGTTCACGTTTGATAGAACCCATGACCGACCATGTGACCGCAGCACTACCGACCATCACCAGGACCACTAGCCAACGGTGGCGCAGGGTCCAAGCCAGTGCGGCACAATATCCACGGGTAAAAGACGTTAATGCGCGCTCCATTCCACGGTCAAACCAGTTGGGTCGTGGGTTATGGCGCAGCAGCACAGAGGACATCATGGGCGACAGGGTAAGCGCCACCACACCCGAAACCAGCACCGCGCCCGCCAAGGCCAAGGCAAACTCGGTAAACAAACGCCCGGTGCGGCCAGGGGCAAAGGCAAGCGGCACATAAACCGCCACCAGCGTCAGCGTCATGGCCACAATCGCAAAGCCCACCTCTCGAGCCCCTTGAATGGCGGCTTGAAATGGCGGCACACCATCTTCAATATGCCGGTAAATGTTTTCCAGCATGACGATGGCGTCATCCACCACCAATCCAATGGCCAGAACGAGGGCCAACAGGGTCAGGGTGTTGATACTGAAGCCTGCCAATGCCATCAGGGCAAAAGCACCAACCAGCGAGACTGGGATGGTAACGAGCGGAATAATGGCGGCACGCAAGGTCCGCAGAAACACAAAAATCACCAGGGCGACCAGTACGGAAGCTTCCAGAATAGTCTGGTACACCGCCTTGATAGAACGGTCGATAAAAACCGAGTTGTCGTTGGCGATTTCCACCAAAACACCGGCTGGCAGGTCTTTCTGGATCTTGTCCATCAAGGCCCGCACGCCGGCAGACAACTCCAGCGGGTTGGCGGTGGATTGGCGGATCACACCCACGCCGATGGCATCTTTGCCATTGAGTCGGACGCTGGAGCGCTCATCCGCCCGTCCTTGGGCCACG
>REAW01000003.1 GCA_004293725.1 Curvibacter sp. | reverse complement strand
TTACTTCGCCACGCGCAAGATGCATTTCATGATGCGGGCCAAAGCGTTGGTCGCGTTTCCTGGAGGGTTTGGTACGCTGGACGAGCTGTTTGAAGTGATAACTCTGGTGCAAACACGCAAAGCCAAACCCGTACCCATCGTGATGTTTGGCACGGACTACTGGAAACGCCTTGTGAACATGGACGTGCTGGTGGAGGAAGGTGCGATATCGCCTGAAGATCTGAACCTGCTTCACTACACCGACGACCCGCAAGATGCGTGGGATACGATCCGCAATTTTTACAACTTGCCTGCTTGATTGCTCTCTGAAGGCGCCGCTCCGGGCCGCAATGCCCAGGCAGAGCGGGCACCTAGGCCAACCAGCCCGCCTACGGTCCAGAACACCACCGACACCCCCACCACCACGCCTGCAGTGCCAAACAACATGGGCATGAGCACGCTAGAGAGGTTGATGGTCATCAGCCTTAGCGCAATGGCTTGGCCGTGCAGCGCATGCGGCGTGATCTGGTGCAAGGTACTCATCATCATGGGCTGCACCGTGCCCAACGCTAGACCCAGCAGCACGGAGCACAGGCCCATGGACCACGCTCCCGGCATCAACGGGTAAACGGCAAACAGCGCCGCGGTGGCCAACATGGCGCCTGTGACTACCGCCCACTCACGCAAATGAACTGCCAGCAGTGGCATCAGCAAACGCACCGCAGCAGCAGCCACCGCAAAGCCACCCAAAATGGCTCCAATGACAGAGGCACTTAAGCCCCGCTCATGGCCAAGCACAGGCACCACAAAGGTATGCACATCCCAACAACTCGAAAGCAGCCAGTTCACCAGCAGCAACCGGCGCATCAGCGGATCGCGCAGCAGCGGCCACACGCTCGGTGCTGCGCCATCGGAATCGGTGGTGTAGAGGCTGGGCAAGTCCACGGCGTGCCTTACGCACAACCACGCCAATGCTGGCACCAAGGCTGTCAAGGCAAAGGCGGCCACAAAACCATTGCGATCGGCCGCAGTCCCACCAAGCCAAACACCGGCATGGTCAATCAACAGCCCCACACACACGGGCCCCAGAAAGTTGGAGACTGCCGGACCGATGGACAGCCAACTAAACACCCGCCGCAGTTCCTGCGCGCCATGGGCAGCGCGACCCACGTGTCGCTGCAAGGCAATGGATGCAGCCCCTGTCGCTGCTCCCATCAACAGGGCGCTGAAACACAGCATCTCAAAGCTTGGAAACAACGCAGCCAGACCACCACCCAGCATGGAGGCTGCAATTCCCAGAGCCACTGGACGCCGCAGGCCATGGCGATCCGCATACCGGCCCGCAGGCAGGGCCAAAAACACTTGGCTCAGCGAAAACAGGGCCAGCAAACAACCCACTGCCAGCGGACCATACCCTTGCTGCAAAGCCCACAGTGGCGCGGCCATGCGCATACCGGCCATGCTGGCATGCAGGCACACCTGCCCCGCAACAAGACGCAAAAGCCCCCAGATACTGCCATGGGCCTCAGCCCCCGATGCTTGCGTTTCTGAGAGGCTCATGCGACGCCAGAGTCGGCGTCCCGATCAAAATCGCGGTCAATTGGCAACATGGCCTGGGCCTGGGACTCCGGCAATGCCTCCACCTTCTTGAGTGCACGGCCCATGGCACGGCTACGCACCTCGGCGTTGTCCAGCGTTTTGAGCACCGTCTCGGTTTGAGATTTCACCTTGGCCAACACATCGCCAAATTTTCCGAACTCGGCTTTCACCGCCCCCAGCACCTGCCATACCTCGCTGGAGCGCTTCTCCAGGGCGAGCGTGCGAAACCCCATCTGCAGCGAGCTGAGCATAGCCAGCAGTGTGGTGGGCCCAGCCAACGTGATGCGATGGTCTCGCTGCAGACTCTCCATAAGACCGGGGCGGCGCAACACCTCAGCGTACAGGCCTTCAGTCGGCAAAAACAAGATCGCAAAATCGGTCGTGTGGGGTGGCTCTATGTACTTCTCTGCGATGGATTTCGCTTCCAGCCGGATGCGCATCTCCAGCGCTTTACCCGCCACCTCGGCCCCGAGCACATCGGCGCGGCCTTGTGCGTCAAGCAGGCGCTCGTAGTCATCGTTGGGGAACTTCGCGTCGATGGGCAGCCACAACGGTTCACCACTGTCAGACCGACCTGGTAGTTTGATGGCGAAGTCCACCACGTTTTTACTGCCTGGGCGCGTCGCCACCTGCACCGCGTACTGGTCCGGCACAAACACCTGCTCCAGCAGGCTAGCCAGTTGGGCCTCGCCGAACATACCGCGGGTTTTGACGTTCGTCAGCAGGTGTTTCAAATCGCCGACACCCTGCGCGAGCGTTTGCATTTCTCCCAGCCCCTTGTGCACCTGCTCCAGCCGTTCTGCCACTTGTTTGAAACTCTCGCCCAGACGGGCTTGCAGTGTGGTTTGCAATTTCTCGTCCACCGTAGCACGCATCTCATCCAGCTTGGCGGCATTGGTGGTTTGCAGTTGGGCCAGTTGCGCTTCCAGCGTCTGGCGTATCTCGGCCATGCGCCGGGCATTGGATTCACTCAAGGCTCCCAACTGGTGGGCCAAGGTGTCCGACAATGTTTTTTGCAACAGCGCCAATTGCTGGCCAAAGGCATCGATCTGCGCTCCGCACCTTGTTGCACCATACTTTGCTGGAAAGTGGCCAAGTTCTGCGCCAGCTCCTGCCGGCCAGCGCGCGCCGAATCTACCACCTCGTGACGTAGTTCGCGCTCAAGCCGATCACTACTGGCCTTCACCAGCCCCAACAGCTCTTGGCGCTGGGCCTCTTGCAAAGGACTGGGCGCCTGCGCAGCGGGTCGGCGCAGCGTCAACACGGCCAGAAAAACCAATTGCACCGCCGCTAAACAAACCAATACCCACTCAAGACCTTGCATTTCCACGCCCATAAAAAAATGAATCAAAAAGCACTCTAGCCCTTATTTAATATGCGCGAGTAGCTACTATTAACATAGCAAACTACACCCCTCGCAGCAGGGGCTCCACCTCGGTGAAGGCGCGTTGAATCGCGGGTACCAGGGCAAGCCTCCAAGTCTTGACACAGGGCCCCCAGTTGCATCGCACCCACCGTATGGGCGGACGACTTGAGCCGGTGGCCCAGAGAAGCCAATCCTTTGAGGTCGTGTGCTGCTCGCAACGTTTCGAATTCAACCATCTGTGTCGTTGTCGTGGTGACGAATCGGTCCAGCAGTCGGCGTTGCATCGCAGGGTCGTCACCCACCATGCGGCCTAATGCCTGACTGTCCCAAAGCGGCGGTGGCGCGTGGGGCGCACTATGGCGCGGCAACCATTTGGCTAACATATTTCCCAATTCGCTCAAACGCAGGGGCTTGGTGAGGTAGTCGTCCATGCCGCGCTCCAAGCAGCGTTGTTGCTCACCATCCAGTGCATTGGCGGTCACCGCCACAATCGGCATGTGGTCTTGCGGGCCCTCAGCTTGGCGGATGGCATCGGTCAGGGCAAAGCCATCCATATGCGGCATGTGGCAATCGGTCAACATAAGGCCGTAGTGACCTGCCCGCCACATGGAGAGTGCAGTCGCGCCATCCGCAGCGACCTCAACCGCATACCCCAGGATGCGTAGCTGCTCTTGAATGACATCGCGGTTGGTCTCGTTGTCTTCTGCAAGCAAAATTAGGCGGCCCGACTCTCTCGCAGCTTCGACAGAAGGTTGCGCTGGAGCGTCTGCCGGCAACGCAAGCTGTGAGCGCACGGTGGAGGGCACCGAAAGGCGCCCACAGGCGACCGCAATTCCGCTCAATAGCTCTTGCAGCAACAAAGGCCGGGCGCACACCGTAACGGATCGACCAGGCAAGCTGCTTTCGTTTTGGCGCACCAAACGCACAACCCCGCGCCCGGGCTGGGCCTGCGCCCATGAATCCACACTATCGTCCCACGCTACATCAATATCCAACAACAGCACGGCGTCAAATTCCGCACTTGCCATCCACGGGGCCGCCATCTCCAGGGTCTGCACGCACTGGACATTGGCACCAGCCAAGCGCAAATGGCCGGGCAGGAAATGCGCGCTGTCAGGGTCATTGGTCACCAGCAGCACCTGCCCACCGGCAATGGGCGAGGCGACCACCGCAGTTTCCGCAGTGTTAGCTACTTGCAGCGGTAAAAGCACGGTGACGATGGAGCCCTCACCCAAGGTACTGTGCACAAGAATGCGACCGCGCATCATCTCTACCAGGCGCCGACTGATGGTCAGCCCCAGCCCCGTGCCGCCAAACTTTCGGGCGGTGCTGACATCTGCTTGGGTAAACGCCTCGAACAGCCGCTCGACCATTTCGGGCGCTATGCCAATCCCGTTGTCTATGACGCGGAACTCAAGCATCAATTCACCCTGCGTTTGTTGCGCAGCCCGCACGGACAAGCGAACATTCCCACGCCGGTCTGCGCTGCCCTCAGTGAACTTCAAGGCGTTGCCGACCAAGTTATAAAGTACTTGGCGCAGGCGCGTGGGATCGACCCACACACGGGCCGGCAGTTCGGGATCGACGAGCAGGGCAAGGTCAATATCTTTGCCTGCTGAAATGGTGACCATGAGCTGTGCCACACCTTCGAGCAGCTCCCGAAGCGGGGTTGGAATAGCTTCTACTTCCAACTTGTCCGCTTCAATCTTGGAAAAATCCAGAATATCGTTCAGTATCTGCAATAGCGCGATCGACGAGTCATTGATGGTGTCCACCATGCGGCGCTGTTCGCGCGTCAATTCGGTGGCACGCAGTAGGTCCGCCATGCCGACAACACCATTCATCGGGGTGCGAATCTCGT
The DNA here is from genome assembly GCA_004293725.1 of Curvibacter sp. Lineage (GTDB taxonomy): Bacteria > Pseudomonadota > Gammaproteobacteria > Burkholderiales > Burkholderiaceae_C > Allorhodoferax. Next base: position 1,663 of record REAW01000003.1, on the reverse strand, counting down.
GGCTCATGTTGGCCAGAAACTGCGACTTGGCCTTGCTGGCCGCAAGTGCGGTCTGCTCCGCCTGCCGGCGCTGGGTGATGTCGGTGCTGACATTGATGTACTCGCGAGGCGTTCCATCGGTGTGCATGAAGGCAGCCACGGTGCTATCCAACCAATAGAGCGTCCCGTCCTTGGCCCGGTTACATACCTCGGAACGCCACACTTTTCCTTGGTAAATAGTGCGCATCAAATCCGCATGAAAACGTTGATCTTGCTGGGCAGAGTCCATCATGCGGTAACTCTTGCCCAAGAACTCCTGGGGTGCATAGCCACTGGTTTCCACAAAGCGTTGATTGCCATAGGTCATGTGGCCACCCAGATCCATGATGGTGACGATGGCGTGCTGGTCGATCACAAAACGCTGACGCTCAAGCTCGGACAAGGCATTGAGCACGCGTGCATTGCTCGCTTCGCGCTCATCGAGCAACAACTTTTGGGCCGCATTGATGCGCTGCGAGGCATCGAGCAAATTGCGTTTGATCAGCACCGCCATGCGGTACGCCACAAACAATCCCGCAGAAAGAATCGCCCATTGGGCTTGGGGAACGGTCGGCGCGGGAGTCGGCAGGCCACCAGACAACTGCGCCCAAGTGATCCAGGCACTGGCACCCACCGACAAAAGCAGCAGAAACAAGCCCGCCCGCTCGCCCAAAATGATGACACAGTAAATCAAAGGAATCCCGGCCAGCGAAGCTTGTGCAATGCTCACAGAGCCAAAACGCACCATGCTGGAAAAGACGCCGATAAACACCAAGACCAGGACGACTGCTGAACTGGAGCGCACCCAGCCGCGAATCAAAAACACTTGCACTCCAGCCGCCAGCACCAGCAAAAATGACATGGTGAGCAAGTTGAGTGCATCTGTGAATAGTCCCAGCGCGAAGGCCAACACCACCACCAGTCCGCACACCACAAAAATGCTGGCATTGAAGCCACGCGCAACCGCACCAATACCGGCAACCTCATGGGTCAACGGGCCAGCGCTGGCAGATTTATTCGCGACTGTATCGGGCCACCACTTCATGGCCGACAGGCCTCAGGCCTTAGCGTATTGACAGGGGTACGCGGGTTTCCATGAACCAATAAATCCACCAGGTTGTCCGCGGCCAACTGGGCCATGGCACGGCGCGTTCGGAGTGTGGCGCTGGCGATGTGCGGCGTCAGCACGATGTTGGGTACCGTCAATAAATCGAGGTGAACCTTGGGCTCGCCTTCAAACACATCCAGGCCGGCTGCTGCAATGCGCCGTTCCCGCAGGGCAACTGCGAGGGCTGCATCGTCCACAATGCCGCCACGGGCGATATTGATGAGCGTGGCCGTGGGTTTCATTTGCGCCAGCTCGGTGGCACCAATGGTGTGGTGTGCGGCGGCAGAGTATGGCACCACCAGCAGCACATGATCGGCGGTCTGTAGCAGAGTGGACTTGTCCACATACCGGGCGCTACAGGCGGCTTCTGTGGCGGCGTCCAAACGACTGCGGTTGTGATAGATCACCTGCATACCAAAGCCCAGAGCGCCGCGCCGCGCAATCGCCTGGCCGATGCGCCCCATACCGATGATGCCCAATGTGGTGCCGTGAATATCGGTACCGCAAAACATGTCATAGCTCCACCGCGTCCAGTGA
>REAW01000054.1 GCA_004293725.1 Curvibacter sp. | reverse complement strand
GGATTGCTCCCGTGCTGCCGTTCGACTTGCATGTGTAAGGCATGCCGCCAGCGTTCAATCTGAGCCAGGATCAAACTCTATAGTTCGATCTTGATTTTTTGCCCTTTCGAGCAACTCATAAATTGGAATCGACGTGAATATCATCTCTGACTTTCACATCTTTCTTTCTTCATGAGCGTTTAAAGTCTTGCGACTTAGTTCCAAAGAACTTGGCAATTACCTTTAAACGCCCAAGCACTTTTTATACTGCTTCGTTTGCTTTGCTGTGATCAGCGAAGCCTTGAATTATGACACACTTTTCGAAGCACTGTCAAATTCAGCAAAAGATTTTTAAACTTCTTCATTCCGTTCAGTACAGAGCGGGGGGAATGATAGCACGACGAATGCGGCTTAGACCCGATAGCGATCCCGATCACCCTTAAGTCGCTGAAGCAGCGCTGAGGCTATCTCCGTCAAAGGCAAAATCTCATCAGCAGCACCACAGAGAATCGCTTCCCGAGGCATACCGAAGACGATGCAGCTTGCCTCATCTTGCACATAGTTGTAGCTTCCAGCGTCTTTCATTTCTTTCATTGCTTTGGCGCCATCGCTCCCCATACCCGTCAACATGATGCCAAAGGCATTGCGCCCCGCAACTTTTGCAGCAGATAGGAAGAGCACCTCCACCGATGGGCGATGGCGATTCACCAGCTCTCCGTCCTCAACGACACAAATGTAGTTTGCGCCACTCTTTTCGACTCTAAACTGCTTACCACCTGGAGCAATATAAGCATGGCCAGGCAAAATTCTCGCCCCACTCACAGCCTCTTGCACTGTGATTTGGCAAAGCCCATTTAACCGTGCTGCAAAGCTGGTGGTGAAACCTGGTGGCATGTGCTGGGTAATCGCCACTCCAGGCGAATCGGCCGGGAGACGGACAAGGATGTCTTTAATGGCCTCTGTGCCCCCAGTTGACGCGCCAATGAAAATGAGCTTCTCTGTAGAGATTCGCCCAAGGGACGTAGGTGGACCGTTAGGAACCGAGAGTTTCGCACCCCCCGATGAAAAAGCTGGAGCGCGCTCGCCCCTGTGAACTTTCGCCGACGCCGCTACCCGGATCTTCTCAACTATATTGGTGGCTAGCTCCTTAATGCCGTCAGCCAGCCCGACTCGTGGCTTGGGGACAAAATCAACGGCGCCCAGCTCTAGAGCCTTCATCGTTACTTCAGCGCCACGCTCTGTAAGGGTAGAGATCATTACTACAGGCATGGGGCGCAAACGCATCAGTCGCCCCAAAAAATCAAGCCCATCCATCTTTGGCATCTCAATATCAAGCGTAATGACATCCGGATCTAGCTCCCGAATCATTTCACGAGCGATCAACGGATCATTGGCAGCGCCTACACACACCATGTCTGCCTGCTTATTGATGATTTCAGCCAGCAAGCTACGAACCAAAGCGGAATCATCCACTACAACAACACGAATTTTCTTCATCACCAACTCAAAAAAGATCGACTGAGCCGCCCGACGTCGACTTCGCCACAGAGACTGCATTGCCCCGCCGCTCCTCCACAGCCAACGTTTCTGGATGAGAATGTGCTAATCGCTTCACAAGGGCTTTGCCACTTACCGGAAAAAAACAAACTTTGCGAGGGTGAATATCCAGAACATCTTGTGAAACCACAGGAATACGTTCAGTCGCCAAATAATCGAGAACAAACTTGGTGTTGCGCTCACCAACATTCATTGTGGTGAAACCGGCCATTACTTGGGCACCTCCAAATATCTTGGCCTGCATTGTTTCCCTTCTTGCTCCCAACTTCAACATTTCATTAATCAAAAGCTCCATGGCATATGAGCCATATCTACCCGAACCCTCACCTCCATCACCGTCGGGCAACATGAAGTGATTCATGCCACCAGTTCGTGCTTTGCCATCCCAAATGCAAGCTGCAATGCAGGAACCAAGAACCGTCATGACTACGAGATCTTCATTGGAGACGTAGTACTCTCCAGGCAGCACTTTTACTGCATCGTATTGGAAGTGGTGGTCAGCATAAAAAAAAGATGCTTCACCAGGCTTACGAGGTTGAGCCTTTAAATGATCGATACGTGAAACGCGCCCATTCGCCAGCGGCTTCGCAGAGATCGTCGAGGCGCTCGTTCGAACGCCTCCTGAAACCAAATTACTTGAGATTGATGTCATTTGAGGATGCTACCCAGACAGTTAAGTGGCTTCTAAATTATCGATGCCATGCGCTCAGCGGCAGCGCTCGTACACGGTCTTTCCTTTTAAGGAAAAAAGATCTTTGGAGTCACTGAAGTTTTCTGCATGCCCAACAAAAAGCAAGGCCCCAGGTTTCATAACCCTATAGATCCTTTCCAGCACTTTTCTCTGAGTGGTCGCATCAAAGTAAATCATGACGTTTCGACAGAAAACAGCGTCAAACGCTTCCCTGAATGGCCAATCATCCTTGATCAGGTTCACTATCAAAAACTCAACCGCGTGACGAAGTTCTGGCTTTACCCTAACCAAGCCCGAGTTTCCAGCCTTTCCGCGCAAGAAGTATTTATGCACCAGATCTGAAGACACGCCTTTTAGACCCTCTAAGCGATAAACGCCCTGTGCAGCAGTCGCAAGAACTTTGGAGTCAATGTCACTTGCTTTCAAAGAAAATTTAGACTTGCCGAGCACTTCAGAGGCCGTCATCGCAATCGAATAAGGCTCCTCGCCAGTAGAGGCAGCACTGCACCAAATATTGCATGGGGAAGAAGTTGCCTTTGCCTTGAGAAAGTCTGAAAAAATATCGAAATGATGACTCTCCCTAAAGAATGAGGTGAGGTTTGTCGTCAGTGCATTAACGAACTCTTGCCATTCAGGTCCATCCGTAGACTCCAACCAACAAAGGTACTCCTTGAAGCTGTTGTGGCCAGTATCCCTGAGTCGACGAGAGAGCCGGCTATAGACCATGGCATGCTTGCCATCATGCAAACTAATCCCAGCACGCTGATAGATCAATTTCTGAACTTGATCAAAGTCCGAGTTAGTCCAAGCGAACTCTCTGCCTTGCATATCTCCAGAAGCCAATGGACTTTGCAAAGACATAAAAAAATCCACCCGTTATTGGAGCGTTCTGCTCTTTACTCTGTGCCGCTTACTAGTCCCATCTCTGGCGCAGACATCAAGCGCTCGATGTCCAGCAGTATCAACATGCGGTCACCAATTGATCCGAGCCCAAGCACAGCGGCACTATCGATCACGCTGTCAATGTCAGGCGCAGACTTCAGGCTTTCTGGCGGCAACTCCATCACATCACTGACAGAGTCAACCACGATACCAACAATTCGGTTGCCCAAGTTCAGCACAATCACTACCGTGAAAGAGTTGTACTCGGCCTTCGAGCAATTGAACTTCAGGCGCATATCCACTATCGGAACAATCGTACCGCGCAAGTTCACTACACCCTTAATGAAGTTTGGCGCATTTGCTACCCGCGTCGGTGGCTCATACCCTCGGATCTCCTGAACTTTGAGAATATCAATGCCATATTCCTCTTGATCTAAGCGAAAAGTTAGATACTCCCTCGCACCAGCCGAAGTCAACTCGCTTAGCTTTTCCATCATTCCCATGGTCTTCTCCTTTATGGCAGTAGTGCCAATTAGTGACGAGAGCGCCTTACAAGCGCACCGGTATCAAGAATCAGAGCTACTTTTCCGTCGCCAAGAATAGTGGCACCAGATACATTGGGTACTTTTCTGTAATTCGACTCTAAATTTTTGACGACTACCTGTTGTTGCCCGAGCAACTCGTCCACAAGCAACGCCACCCGGCTACCTTCAGCCTCTACAACTACCATGATGTCGCTTGATCGTTCAAAATCAAAACGTGGAATTTGAAACACCTTCTCCAACTCAATTACTGGCATGTATTCATCACGCACTTTGACCAACTGCGAACCTTGTCCAACCGTGCTAACTGCATCCGCCTTTACTTGGAATGACTCCACGACCGAAGATAAAGGAAGAATGTAAACCTCATCACCAACACCGACCGACATCCCATCCATGATCGCCAATGTAAGCGGAAGCCGGACTGAGACCTTCATCCCATACCCTTCAGCAGAGTCGATTTCTACGGTCCCGTTCAGGGCCGCGATGTTTCGCTTGACAACATCCATCCCCACACCACGCCCGGAAACATCGGTGACCACCGCTGCGGTTGAGAAACCCGGCGCGAAGATCAGCTGCCAGACTTCGGCATCGGACATTTGATCTGAAACATCCAAGCCACGCTCGCGTGCTTTTGCGAGAATCTTGGGCCGAGAAAGCCCCCGACCATCGTCTCGCACCTCGATAACAATAGACCCACCTTGATGCGAAGCTGACAGAGTAATCGTCCCAGTTTCTGACTTACCAGCAGAAAGACGCTCAGCCGGCATCTCTACGCCGTGGTCGCAGCTATTCCTGACCAAATGAGTCAAGGGATCTGTAATCTTCTCCACAAGTCCTTTATCGAGTTCAGTTGCCTCTCCTTGGGTCACAAAGTCAACCTTCTTACCTAGCTTGCCAGCCAAATCACGCAGCATCCGTGGGAAGCGGCTGAAAACAATAGACATGGGAATCATCCGGATCGACATGACAGACTCTTGCAAATCACGCGTATTACGATCCAAGTCGGCCAAACCGGTCAACAGCTGCTGGTAGATCGCCGGGTCCAGAGCGCGGCTATTCTGCGCCAACATGGCCTGGGTAATCACCAATTCGCCTACTAAATTGATAAGTTGATCCACTTTGCTAATTGCAACTCGAATGGTGGCTGCCTCCGGCTGCGAAGCCGAATTCGAGGATGCATTTCTACTGGGGGCCGGCTTCGCCACAACGCTGGAGTCCACCGAGGAAGGAACCCCACTGACCTCGGGCAACGGCGCGGTTTGAGGTGCGCCAGGGGAACCATCAAAAAATCCATACCCGACGGCATCCGCAGCCTGTACAGACGCCGACGCAGGCTCTTGCCGAACAGTCGCATCAGCAATCACCACCTTTTCCCGGGCCACGTGGAAGGCAAACAAATCTAATAGATCGTCGTCCGTTGACGCCGTCTCTACTTCGAACACGCGCACACCCAAACGATCACTAGCCGCAGCTTTGACACTCCCAAGCCCAGGAATATCTCGAAAAAGCTCTTGAATTGCATCTGCTTGTTCTGGCCGATCTAGCGGCCCAATGCTGATTTGTAGGTTGCGAACACCATCTACACGGCTAACCAATTTGGGGGGTGGTGCTGGCACTGGGGCAGCAGCAACTGGTGTAGCCACTTTGGCGGCAACCGTCCCACCACCGCCAGCAGCGAGTTCACTTATTCGTCGAACCAAATCGGCGGTCGGCGTTGCAGTCCCTTCGCCTCCAGCTTGGTGACGCGCCAACAAACTTCTTGAAGCATCTGCAGACTCCAATAGAACATCAACCATCGCTGCGTTTGGTTGAATCTCATGCCGGCGCAAGCGGTCCAGCAGAGACTCCATTTGATGGGTCAACTCCGCGACGTCAGCAAACCCAAATGTAGCGGCGCCACCCTTTACTGAGTGCGCACAGCGGAAAATGCCATTCAACTCCTCGTCATCAGCAGTTTCCAAATTCAGATTCAGCAACATGTGCTCCATCTGATCCAAGTTTTCTCCAGCCTCTTCAAAGAAAATCTGGTAAAACTGGCTTAGATCAAAATCCCCCCCAGCACTGCCTTCGGAATGCGTTTCAGCCATCTGAATCTCCTGTTTTCTGCAACGGTAACTTGCTTTGCTGACCTTTAGCGAATCACTTTTTTAATCACATCCAACAGACGCGCGGGGTCAAAGGGCTTGACCAACCATCCAGTGGCGCCCGCTGCTCGCCCAGCTTGCTTCATAAGATCACTCGATTCAGTCGTCAGCATTAAAATCGGAGTCGTCTTGAACTGGGGATGTTCGCGGAGTTTTCGTGTCAAGCCTAAGCCATCCAACCTAGGCATGTTTTGATCAGTCAAAACCAAATCAAAATTTTGCGCCTGCGCCTTGTCGTAGGCGTCCTGACCGTCTACAGCCTCAACCACTTGGTAGCCGGCACCTGTTAACGTGAAAGAGACCATTTTCCGCATCGACGGCGAATCATCAACGGCAAGAATTAGAGGCATAGATAACTCCGAAAAAATCCGTAAAAAATGAGGCAGGGAATTCAAAACAACTCAATGGATCCCGCATCCATTTCGTCTTGGGTTACAGGATTCGGCCGCTCTGGCACTTCCTCTACAAATGGCACAGCCTCACCATCCTCTGAACCCATGGACTCCGACGCAAGCCGATAAGCACAGCCCTGCAAAATCTTGGATGTGTGGACGATAAGCTGGGAAGCCATATCCTGAAACTGCAACTCAGTGACGGCAGCTCGCAAAGTACTGCGGACCAAATCCAACTCCTGAGAGTCCATAAGCGCAGGGGAAGCCAAGTTTGCACTAGCTGCCGTAAACCGCTCCATCAGGTTTTCCATGGTGTGCGCAAGAAGGCCATCCAGCCGGGTCAAATCATGCACAACCACCAGAAGAGAGTCTTGAACCTCCGCGACCAGCATAACCGGCAGCTGAACAGCGGGAGCTCCAGGCGAAGTCGACGAAGATTCCATTGTCTTTTTTCCTCTTTGCCTGTCTTTATACCAATCCAAGACGTCCTTGTGAACCACTATACGGCAACTACACCGCTAGGTTAGCAGGATTCTTGATCTTTCAGGGAAAATCTGTGCTCAAAAGCTATGCCCTGAACCTCATGCCGCCCGAACAAGCACGGGAGCACAATCATTCCATCATGATATCGACTATTCTCTCGCCTCCTAACGACGAAGTTGCGATGCATATCCTCCATTTGGAAGACTCAGCACTCGATCACCAATTGTTGTTACGCACCTTGTCCAAAGCTGGACTGACTTTCAAAGTCACGCGCGTTGATACGCTCTCCGCATTCCAACAGGCCCTATTAAGCGGAGGCTTTCATTTAGTAGTTGCTGACTATCGCCTCGGTGAATTCACAGCCATCGATGCATGGAACTCATGTACCAACATCCGTGATGCGGTTCCATTTATTATCTTGTCTGGGACAATTGGAGAGGCCGCTGCGGTGGAGGCGATCCAAAGCGGCATATGTGACTACCTCCACAAAGACGAAATTTCGACTTTACCAAGGGTAATTCAACGGACGATGGAAATACAAGCGATCAAAGCTGCCAAAGAGATGGCGGATCGCGAATTAGCCCTTTCCGAACAACGAATTTCAGAGTTGGCAGGGCATCTGCAAAACGCCATTGAGCGCGAACGTGCATCAATCGCTCGAGAAGTACATGATGACATTGGAGGCGCCCTTGCCGCCATTCGCCTCGATCTAGGCTGGCTTGCGCGCCATACCGTTGACCCGCAGAGCCTACAGAGAATCGAAACAGCCAGTGAAATGGTTTTGCACGCAGCTAATGCAAGCCAGCGCATCATGCGAAACCTCAGACCCGCCATCCTAGACCAGGGGCTGATACCCTCCATCGAGTGGCTGGCACATAACTTTGAGCAGCGGACAACGTCCAAAGTTGAAGTAACCACCACAACAAATAAGATAGAACTCTCGCCTGAAATCATGCTTACTGCGTATAGGACTACGCAGGAGGCGCTTACTAATATCGCCAAGTACGCAGAAGGATGCCGTGTAAAGATTGATGTTTCGCATCTCGGAGGCACACTCACTGTGGAGGTCGCCGACGACGGACCGGGGATGGAGAAGGGAGCCCTAGGAAAGCAGCTTTCTTTTGGTTTGCGCGGCTTAGCAGAGCGTGCCAAATCAGTTGGCGGTTGGCTGGACGTTAGCTCTGCACTTGGTAGAGGCACCACCATTACACTCACCATTCCTCTGGTTGTATCCCCAAGCTCAAAATCAGCAAGCCCTTCATGATTCAAGTTGTTCTTTGCGATGACCACGCCATGATTCGCCGCGGGATCCGGGATACGCTTTCCGAGCACGTCGATATCAAAGTGATGGGAGAGTCTGGTAGCTACGCCGAACTCAAAGAGGTTCTGCGCGGCACTTTTTGCGATGTCCTGGTTTTGGACTTAAGTTTGCCAGGTCGTAGCGGATTAGAGGTGCTGACAGCGATACAAGAAAGTCACTCAAATATCAAAGTACTGGTAGTTTCCATGTTCTCGGAAGATCAGTATGCGATTCGTAGCCTGAAAGCTGGAGCGCATGGTTATCTGAACAAGTCCGGGGATCCGAATGAGTTAGTCGAAGCTGTCAGAACAGTGGCCAAGGGTCGTCGATACGTGACACCAGCAGTGTCGGAAATGCTGGTAAACCAACTGTCAAATCCCAGTGAAGAAACCTTGCACGCCAAGCTTTCGGAACGAGAGCTGCAAACATTGTTAAAAATTGCTTCAGGAAAACGTCTTACTGATATCGCTGAAGAGCTGATGCTAAGCCCCAAAACAGTCAGTGTTTATCGTGCACGATTGCTCGAAAAACTCAGCTTGAGCAATAACGCAGAATTGGCTGTTTACGCCATCCGCAACAACTTGGTTTAGAGCATCAAGGTCCGGCGAAAACACCAATCGCCTTTTCCATTAAGGCCACCATGGGTTCGTCCAAGCTCGGCAGCGTAACAGCGATACCGACAATGCCAACTATCAGCGTGACCGGGAACCCCACTGCAAAAATGTTTATTTGCGGTGCAACACGCGAAATCACACCCAAGGCCAGATTCACAAACAACAGCATTCCAATCATTGGGAGCGCGATCCAGAGAGCGCTGGCAAAAAGATCGGCACCTAACTTGTAGAGCTGCATGGAGGCCATCGCATCCAGAAATTTCGGACTTACCGGAAACGCCTCAAAACTTTTGGTCACCGCCATCAACACCATGATGTGCCCATTCAAAACGACGAACAGCAGTATTGCCATTTGCCCAAAAAAACGTGCGACTGCACTACTCTGCGAATTGAGAGATGGATCAAAAAAGGCGGCAAAGTTCAGACCCATTTGAAAACCTACCACCTCCCCAGCCAACTCCATCGCGGCAAACACCAAGCGCACCGCAAATCCTATGGAAAGACCAATCAATACTTGCTGGAGCACGACGCCAAAGGCATCAGGTGATGCAACGCTGTATTCGAGGGACGAAGGGATCGTGGCTTGACAGGCCAGCGCAACAAAAAAAGCCAATGCAATTTTTACCCGCATGGGAACAGCGCGCGACGACAGAACAGGGGCAGAAGTGAAAACCGCCAAAACACGCAAGAACGGCCACAAAACAGGCGAAATCCACGCCAAAATTTGGGCTTCAGTGAAGGAAATCCCGGGCATACCCTTCAGGCCACGGAGCCAGGAATTGCTTCGATCATTCTTCGGATGTACTCCACGAGCATAGTGAGCATCCAAGGGCCTGCGATCGCAAACACCGCAATCACCGCAACAAGCTTCGGCACGAAAGCCAATGTGGCCTCATGAATTTGTGTGACCGCTTGAAACAGACTGACAAGCAAGCCCACCAGCATGGCGGCCCCTAACACCGGCGACGACACCAGAAGCAGCATCAAAAGCGCTTCCTGCCCCATGGTAAGAACGGTTTGCGCATTCATCGCATCTCCTCAAGTGACAAAACTAGCTGCCAAGGAACCAATCAATAGGTTCCAGCCATCAGCCAAAACAAACAGCATGAGCTTAAAGGGCAATGCAACCAGCACCGGCGAGAGCATCATCATCCCCAAGGACATCAAGACACTTGCCACGACAATATCAATCACCAAAAACGGGATAAAAATCATGAACCCAATCTGGAACGCTGATTTGAGTTCGCTGATCACAAACGCTGGCACCAACACACGCAGTGGCGCAGTGTCTGCTTTCACACCGGGATCCAACTTCGCCAATTTGGCGAATAGGGAAAAATCGGATTGCCTTGTCTGCTTCACCATAAACCCCCGCAGCGGCGCCTCTCCTTTGGCAAGCGCTTGCTCCAGGGAAATCGCACTCCGGCTATAGGGCTCGTACGCATCGTCGTAAATGCGATCAAAGGTGGGGCCCATGACAAACAATGTCAAAAACAGGGACAACCCCACAATCACTTGGTTTGGCGGTGAGGACTGGGTTCCTAGAGCTTGCCTCAACAAGGACAGGACGATAACGATACGCGTGAAGCTCGTCATCATTAGCAAGACGGCCGGTATGAATGACAAAGCCGTAAAAAACAGAAGCGTTTGAATGGGGACTGAGAAATTCAGCCCCCCTTGCCCAGACCCCACCAGCAGGGGCAACTGCCCTGGCGCTTGGGCGAATGCAGTGGCAGCGCCTCCAATACTGATAAGCCCCATAAAGAGGCGCCCCAAAAAATTAAATCGTCTCAAACAGCGTGTCACTTTAAAGTTGCCACCATAAAACCCTTTAGCCATGCGACCCCGGCGCCCCACCGGGGACAACCTCGCTATGGCCACTAGCGCTCAAAGAGGTTGTGTGCAAAAGTGCTACTGCTTGAGTCGTTACGCCTAAAGTCAGCCAGACCCTTGCATGCTCAGGTCCCACCTCCACAGTAACCACACGTTGGTTCGGCCCCACCGCCACTGCAGAGATAAACCGGCTTTGCCCACCGACATCTACGGCATTGGGCGCCATGCGACCACGCAACCAACGCAGCGCCCACGGCAATGCGGCAAGTCCTGCCAGAAAAACCCCGACCAATAGCAACTGCTGGGTCATGCCATTCACATTAATTTTTGCTTACCCGCCGCAAGCGCTCAGACGGCGTAACCACATCCGTCAAGCGAATCCCGAACTTATCGTTCACCACGACGACCTCTCCCTGTGCAATCAGGTAACCGTTCACCAGAACGTCCATAGGCTCCCCTGCCAGGGCATCCAATTCCACCACTGAACCCTGTCCAAGCTGCAGTATGTGTTTGATCGGCACTTTGGTGCGTCCCAACTCGACGGAAAGTTGAACCGGTATGTCCAACACCATATTGATGTCATTCGCATGCCCATCACCGGATACCCCAGAAGAAAAAGGCTTGGGCTGCTCTCCTGAAAGGGGCCCGCCAGAATCTGCACCAGATTCCGTTGCCTTCTGCTCAAGCAGGGCTTCAGCCCAATCCGCCATCCCCTCATCCGCAGCGGTGGAATTGTCTTCAGGTTTATCTTCAGATGCCATTTCGTTCTCCCAACCAGTTTTGGTCATTCCCGCGCAGAGCTTTCTCTATGCGAATGGCGTATTTCGAATTGTGGGTGCCATACTGGCACTCAAAGATAGGAACCCCGTCCACGGTAGCTTGAATGCGTGGTTCGCGGTCCAGCTCAATAAAATCCCCTTTTTTCATGCCCAGCAGTTGCTCCACAGTAGCATCCGCCCTGGCCAACTCAGCCACCAACGTCACTTCTGCCGCCTGAATTTCCCGCGTCAATACTGTCACCCAACGCCGGTCAACCTCGATGGAGTCGCCTTGGGTAGATGAGTACAACACATCCCGAATCGGCTCGAGCGTTGAATAGGGAAAGCTGAAATGGATAGCACCCGTGATATCTCCGATTTCAAGCTGGAAAGAGGTCGATATCACGATCTCACTAGGTGTTGCAATGTTCGCGAACTGCGGCTGCATTTCGCTGCGCTGGTAGTCCAACTCCAACGGATAAATGCCTTTCCAAGCCTTCTTGTATTCGGTGGTAATCACATCCACCAGTCTGTTAATCACTCTTTGCTCGGTTGCAGAAAAATCCCGGCCTTCTATACGCGTCTGGAACTTTCCGATACCACCGTACAAGGTATCAATTACGCCGAAAACCAACGCAGGCTCGCACACTATGAGTCCACTGCCACGCAGCGGGCGAATAGCTACGATGTTGAAGTTCGTCGGCACTGCGAGTTCGCGCAAAAACGCACTGTAGCGCTGCACCGCAACCGGCCCGACTGATATTTCTGGGCTGCGGCGAATGAAGTTGAACAAGCCGACGCGCAAATTTCGCGCAAATCGCTCATTGACAATTTCCATCGTGGGCATACGCCCGCGCACAATTCTTTCCTGGCTGGAAATGTTGTAAGCGCGGACTTCTCCGTGCTCTGCAGCCTCCTCGACAGTTTTCTGGCTTTCACCAGTAACGCCTTCCAGGAGCGCATCAACTTCCTCTTGGGAAAGAAACGACTCACTCATACTTCAGCCCTGTTGACCTCTATTGCACAATGAAACTGGAGAACAATACGCCCACCACAGGGTATTGCACCTGCACTTTGGGTCTTTTCTTTTTCTTGCTCGAAGCTGCGTCTTCCTCTTCGGCATCATCTCCACCACCAAACGGAACCGATGCTTCTCTCAAAATATCACTGGCCAGCTTCTCTTTACCCTCAGGCTTGAGTAGTTCTTCAGCAGTTCGTTGGGAGATCAGCATCAATATGCCACTCCGGATAGTTGGCAAATAGGCTTTTACTAACTCAGAGGACTTCACATCAACCACCTCCAATGTCACGCCAATCTGTGCAACTCGTTCGCCACCGGGATCTGCAAGATTGACCACCATCGGGTCTAACGGCAGGTAAGCGGGTGGCGTGCCGGGTTCGACTTTCTTTGCTACGACCTTAGCTGGCGCTGCCTCTTCGCCCTCTTCTGCGGCAGCGCGCTGCTTGCTAATGAAGAAAAAAGCGCCGGCGCCGCCCAACACTAGCACCAATACGGCCACCAAGATGATGATCAGCATTTTTTTGCTTTTCGGCGGAGCACTTGCAGTATCTGGTTTTTCTGACACGGTAAATCCTCAAACTCTAGGCAATGGCTGATTATTGATGGAGAAAGCGCAACCCAAGGAACAATAAGACACGAAATTCAGCCTTCGCCTTCAAAACTTACACAAAGACTGGATCAAACGAAAAGATCCACTGCACGCCCCATGGAAGTGGGTTGGCGACCGGCACCCGGCACTTGAAGGGGCTCCAAAACAGTCATTTTGGCCTGCCTACCTTCATCTCGTTGGCGCCGCTCTTGCCCTGATGCCCCACCACCATGCGATGTCCCTACAGACATCCCTGCCAGAACGACCCCTTGGCGCAACAACGACTCTTTCAAATGCTCGGACGCCTGTTCGATAGCCTCTCTGGCATTCGATTCATCCGTTCGAAATTCCACTTGTGCCTCATTGCCCTGCATGCTGATGCTCACCTCCACCGGACTGAAGCCCATTCCATCAAGAGTCAATTCAGCACTCTTTACATCCTGACTAATCCAATATTTCACTTGTTCGGCAACATAGGAGTCCATTGGCGCCGACGACTGATTCGAAACGACTCCGTCCATGCCGAGCGGCGCTGTTGCAGACTGCGACTGTGAGTAGACGCCATCCACGGGCGCTGCCCTGACGCCTATGGGTTCCAACAATTGCCGCTCAACTAGTGGAATTAGCACGGCAACAGCAGGAGCCTC
This sequence comes from Curvibacter sp., assembly GCA_004293725.1. Classification (GTDB taxonomy): domain Bacteria; phylum Pseudomonadota; class Gammaproteobacteria; order Burkholderiales; family Burkholderiaceae_C; genus Allorhodoferax. The sequence continues at coordinate 1,682 of REAW01000054.1, read as the reverse complement.
CCGACTATCAGGGACGGGTAACGGTGCTACGTCGGGCATGAGAGCAGGCTTCACATCCGAGATTTGCCTTGCGACTTGCTCATACCCCTGCAGAACAGCTGGGCTATGCACCGTGGTTTGCACTTGCTGAAGCTCTGATGTACCCAATGTCTTGCCCGATTTACGTGATGTGGCGGACGCCAAACTACTCGACCCCGCGTCGACCACAGGAGCCGACAAGCCGCCGTGTCTGGAGTGTGCACGTGTAGCAGCTTCCTGAGGTGCAGGCATGGGCACGGCCAACAGCCATTCAGCCAAGGCACTGGCGTCTGTATCCAATGCCGTGAGGTTCTGCTCCTCCTCAAGCAAGGTACCCGTTTTGCAGCCGAGGAAATTAGTCAAGTCCGACCCATCGGTAGGCAGCGCTAGCGCATCGTCTGCCGCTGACAACATCGCCAAGAAGCCCGCAGCCCCCCCAGCACCTGCAGACGCTGCGGCAGTTTTTCCAACCGCACTGGATTGGGCGGACTTTCCTGTCGGGGTTGAAGTCGTTGATTCGATCGTCATAGTGTGTCCTCCATCTTGGGAATACCCAACCTTCGCGCGTAGACCATGGCGGCCATTTCATCCATGCGTCCCTGCTCCCGGCGTTGCTCGGTAGCGGCTAACAACAATTTGCGCTTGGCTAACACTTGCTTTAATCCGGTAACGCGGCTTTCCGCGACTGCGAGTGCGCCTCGGAAACTCTGTTCTTGCTGCCGAAAACCATCAATCACACCGTCCTGCATCCCAATAGCGTGTTGCAGACGCTCAACAAACTGGTAGTGGTGCCGGATCAATTCGGCCGATAACACCATGCCGCGTCCACCAGACCACCGGTTATCCGTGTCGTTGGCATAACTTTGCAACTGCTGCAGTTGCTGCTGCCCATTGATCAGCTGGCGCTGCGCATTCGCCAGCGCCAACATCCGCTGGTCCCGCTTGCGCTCGGCCAACTCAATGGCAAGTTGCAAACCGTGGAATGGATTCATGGTGGCTTTCCGCTACTTGGTGGGTCAAGGACCAGCGTGCGTCAAAGTTGTGCAAACAGCCATGCTTTGCAATGCCTCATCCATAGTGCATGCCTCGAACATGTCTTGCTGCAAAAACTGATGCATGGGCGGTTGCAGTGCAATGGCCTCGTCCAACAATGGATCTGAGCCGTGTGCGTATGCGCCAATCTGCACCAGATCACGCCCTTTTTCAAACCTGGAATACAAGCTACGGAAGCGCCGGGCCAGCTCAAAGTGCTCGCGAGGCACGACGTTGTGCATCACGCGCGAAGCCGACTGCTCCACATCTATCGCCGGATAGTGCCCCGCCTCAGCCAATTGGCGGGACAAAACGATATGTCCATCCAAAATCGCGCGAGCCGCATCTGCAATTGGGTCCTGCTGATCGTCTCCTTCAGATAACACGGTGTAAAACGCAGTGATGGACCCCACTCCATTGAGTCCATTGCCACTGCGCTCCACTAACTGCGGTAGCTTCGCAAAACAAGATGGCGGGTAACCCTTGGTAGCCGGCGGTTCGCCAATGGCTAGCGCGATTTCACGCTGCGCCATGGCATAGCGAGTCAAAGAATCCATGAGCAGCAGGACATGGCGCCCCTGGTCCCGAAAATGCTCGGCAATCGCCGTTGCATACGCCGCACCCTGCATGCG
>REAW01000053.1 GCA_004293725.1 Curvibacter sp. | reverse complement strand
GGTCCCTTTGTGGACCACCACTTGATAGCCAAGACCGAAAAGGCCGTTGCTACCAAGGACAAAAAGCCGATTAAGACCTGGTCGCGTCGCTCCATGATCCTGCCCGATTTCATCGGCTTGACCATTGCCGTGCATAACGGCAAACAGCACGTGCCTGTCTATATCACCGATCAAATGGTTGGCCACAAGTTGGGTGAGTTCGCTCTGACCCGTACTTTCAAGGGTCACCCAGCGGACAAAAAAGTCCAGAAGAAATAAGGAGGTGACCATGGAAACTCGTGCAACCCTTCGTGGCGTCCGTTTGTCGGTAGACAAAGGTCGTCTGGTCGCGGATCTGATCCGTGGCAAAAAAGTTGACCAAGCTCTGAACATCTTGCAATTCACACAGAAAAAAGCTGCTGTGATCATCAAGAAGGTTTTGGAGTCCGCCATTGCCAACGCTGAGCACAATGACGGCGCCGACATCGACGAACTGAAGGTGAAAACCATCTACGTTGAACAAGGTGCCTCACTGCGTCGCTTCACAGCACGTGCCAAAGGCCGTGGCAATCAAATCCGCAAGCCCACGTGCCATGTGTACGTGACGGTTGGTAACTGAAAGAGGCCAGGAAGATATGGGACAAAAAATCCACCCAACCGGCTTTCGCTTGGCGATCAGCCGTAATTGGTCTTCACGTTGGTACGCTAGCAACCGCGACTTCGCGGGAATGTTGGCGGAAGACATCAAGGTGCGTGAGTACCTGAAGGCCAAGTTGAAGAACGCTTCGGTTTCGCGCATCTTGATCGAGCGTCCTGCCAAGAACGCACGTATCACCATTTTCTCGGCACGTCCGGGCGTGGTGATTGGCAAGAAAGGCGAAGACATCGAAAACCTCAAGCGCGAACTGGGCAAACAGCTCGGCGTGCCTGTGGCTGTGAATATCGAAGAAGTGCGCAAGCCCGAAATCGACGCCAAACTGATCGCCGACAGCATTACGCAGCAACTGGAAAAGCGGATCATGTTCCGCCGTGCCATGAAGCGCGCTATGCAAAACGCCATGCGTCTGGGTGCCTTGGGCATCAAGATCATGTCGTCCGGTCGTCTGAACGGCATTGAAATCGCCCGTTGCGAGTGGTACCGCGAAGGTCGCGTGCCACTTCACACACTGCGTGCTGACATTGACTACGGTACTTCCGAAGCCAAGACTACCTACGGCATCATCGGCGTGAAGGTCTGGGTCTACAAGGGTGATACCTTGGGCCGCAATGATCTGCCTGCTGCTGTAGAGCCTCGCGCTGAAGAAGAGCGTCGCCCACGTGGACCTCGCCGCGATGACCGCGGTGGTGCCCGTCCTTCCGGTGACCGCCGCCCTGCTGCTGGTGCTCGTCGTCCTGCGGGTGGCAACACTGCCCCCGCTGACGGCAGCGACAAGCCTGCAGAAGCACTCGGTGCCGATAACAAACCAGCCGTTAAGCGCGTTCGCAAAGTCGCCGCGCCAGCTGCAGCAGCTGACGGTAAAGGAGAATAACCATGTTGCAACCCGCTCGCCGGAAATACCGCAAAGAGCAAAAAGGCCGTAACACCGGCATTGCGACCCGAGGAAGCTCGGTCGCATTCGGTGACTTCGGTCTCAAATGCACTGACCGCGGTCGTCTAACTGCTCGCCAGATCGAAGCTGCACGTCGTGCAATTTCCCGTCACGTTAAGCGTGGTGGCCGTATCTGGATTCGCGTGTTCCCTGATAAGCCGATTTCCCAAAAGCCTGCTGAAGTGCGTATGGGTAACGGTAAAGGTAACCCCGAGTACTACGTGGCTGAAATTCAGCCCGGCAAGATCGTGTTTGAAATCGTCGGTGTGCCTGAAGAATTGGCACGCGAGGCATTTCGCTTGGCTGCGGCCAAGCTGCCTCTGCGTACCACCTTTGTGGCACGCATGATTGGTCAGTAATTCAGGAGAAATCGAAATGACGAAAGCTGCTGAACTGCGCACCAAGGACGTTGCCGGTATCACTACGGAAGTCAAAGCGCTGCAAAAAGCACACTTTGGCTTGCGTATGCAGAAAGCCACGCAACAACTCAACAACACCGCTACGCTGCGCACTGCGCGCCGCGATATTGCTCGCGCCAAGACTATTCTTGTCGAGAAGCAAAGCGCTGAAAAATCCGCCAAATAAGGAGCGATAAATGACGGAAGCTAAAATATCCCTCAAGCGCACCTTGATTGGCAAGGTGGTCAGCGACAAGCGTTCGAAGACAGTGACCGTACTGATCGAGCGTCGCGTAAAGCACGAGCTTTACGGAAAAATCGTGGCAAAGACCAGCAAGTACCACGCCCATGATGAAAAGGGCGAGTACAAGATGGGTGATGTCATTGAAATCACCGAAAGCAAGCCTATCTCCAAGACCAAGAATTGGGTTGCCACCCGCTTGGTTGAAAAGGCTGCTGCGATTTAAGCCTATTGGCTTAGTTCACCGCGCGTGACATCAAAACGGCCCACAATGTGGGCCGTTTTCATTGATGCGTACGCATGATGCATGTGACGCGTTATCAACCCTAGGAGTACACATGATTCAAGTCGGAGACACATTGCCAACCGCAACGCTCATGGAATATATGGACGTGGAAGGTGAGGGGTGCAGCATTGGCCCAAACCCCGTAGATGTTGGCAAAGCGGCCGCTGGAAAGACCATCGCCGTGTTTGCTCTACCTGGTGCGTTTACGCCGACTTGCTCGGCCAAACACGTTCCTGGATATGTAGAGCACTTTGAGGCGTTTCAATCCGCAGGCGTGGACGAAATCTGGTGCGTCAGCGTGAACGATGCGTTTGTGATGGGCGCATGGGCTCGGGAGCAAAAAACGGCAGGCAAAGTTCGGATGCTGGCGGATGGTAGCGCCGCTTTTACCCAAGCTACCGGCCTTACGCTGGACCTGACTGGGCGAGGCATGGGCCTGCGTAGCAACCGCTACTCCATGCTGGTGAAAGACGGAAAAGTGGCCACCCTCAACATAGAAGGCCCTGGAAAATTCGAAGTTAGTGACGCCGAAACCTTATTAGCGCAGGCAACAACTTAACGCGAGTCGCCACTACCTCAAAGTTCTACTTTGAGGTAGTGCGCGCCAGCGATGGGGTTGTAGTAGTAAGGCGGGACCTCCGTAAACCCCAAGTCCTCATAAAGCGCTCGCGCGGCTTCCATGTCGTCCAAGGTGTCCAAAAGTACACAGTCATAGCCGCCTTGACGGGCGACATCTAGTACGCCCTCCGCCAAAAGCCGCCCCAGTCCCAGGGAGCGGTAACCCGGGCGAACGTAGAGGCGTTTCATTTCAGCGGCATTGGAGTAGTCTGAGGAATCTAAGGGGCGCAAGGCGCAACAGCCTGCGAAGACGCCATCCAAGATGGCGACGAGCAAGGCACCACGTGGCGCTACATATTCACCAGGCAAATTTTCGACTTCCAGGGAAAAATTTTGGAAGCACAAATCAACCCCCAGTTGAACTGCATACTCCTGGAAAAGATCTCGCACTGCGTTCAGCGCCTCAAAGGTGGTTGGTGTCAAGAGCATTGCCCGCCTATAAGAGAGTGCGAGAGATTCCATTCAGGCCGCCCAAATCAACATGCCATAGACCGCCATTGAACACAAACCCAGAACCAGCAACGCCAGAGCACGAGAGCCCCAATCGTCCCGCGCATTCGGCAGTCCAGGAGCGGTAGGTTTGTCTCCCAGCAGCATGGGCCGCACCAAGTCATTGCCCTTTTTGAAGCGGTAGTAAGCGATGGCAGCGACATGCAAAACAATCAGCGCGAGAAGTACGAATTTACCGACATCGGTGTGGTAATCGCTGGCGCGACGAACCCAATCACCGCTAGCAAATTTAGACAAAGGGCCACTGGTAGCGATCTCGTCATCACTGAACAAACCAGTGGCGACTTGTAACAACAAGATTCCAAGCATGCCGAATACGGAAAGAAAACCGAGTGGGTTATGCCCAGCCAAATGCTCAGGCACAGACTGACCACGGACAAAACGGAGTATGGTTAACGGGCTGTAAATGAAATGCGAAAAACGGGACCAATACCCACCCGCAAAGCCCCAAACAAACCGAAACAACAAAAGAGTCAGAACGCTATAGCCGAAGCGGAAATGCCAATCCATCCAGCTACCGCCCACTTGCGCTGTGACCACCAGACCAACAATCGCAATGACCAAGAGCCAATGGAATAGTCGGGTGGGCAAGTCCCATACCCGTGTAGTTTGCATTCTGCTCTCCTAGAAAACTTGTGGATCGCCATCGATAGCCAGAACGGGCAATGTATCACTGACACAAAATAGTGGCGTGCCTCGAGGCTTGCCTCTATGATGTCCTTGAGCCATCCCCCAAGTGCGGCTTGGACACTACTGCGGGTCAATTTCTATCAACATCCGAAGGATATTCGATGAAAAAATTAGCCTTTCTGCTTATTGCCAGCGCTGCTGCGACCTTGTCAGCACCGGCAATGGCCCAGTTCGCAAAGCCAGAAGACGCGATCAAGTATCGACAAAGCACGATGTTCGTCATGCAACAAAACTTTGCCCGTGTAGCTGGCATGTCAGCCGGCCGGGTTCCTTTTGACGCCAAAATTGCCGCAGAGAGTGCAGAAGTTGCCGCCTATATGGCCAAACTACCCTGGGCAGCGTTTGGGGAGGGAACAGACAAGGGGACCACCAAGGCCAAGGCCGAGATTTGGAGCGATAAGGCCAAGTTCAATGACTACGCTGAAAAAATGCAGGGCGAAATGAATAAGCTAAACGCAGCAGCCAAAACCGGCAACTTGGACAGTATCAAAGCCGCAGTCGGCGCTGTAGGCGGAAGCTGTAAAACGTGCCACGACGCTTTCCGCTCATAAGGCACCGCGAGCCCGAGCTCAGGATTCTTTGAGTAGGGCCTCTATCAGTCGGTGCAGTTCCGGCATATTCGGCTCGCCCACATAACGCTTTACGATCTCCCCTCGCTTGTTGACCAAATAGCTGGTTGGGGTGATGCGCACATCACCCCACGCTTTGGCAACAGCCCCCGTGTTGTCGATAGCCACATCAAATGGTAGCTTGCGAGTCTGGACAAAATTCACCACATAGCTGGGCGGGTCGTAAGCCATCGCAACGGCGACCGTGCCGTACCCTTGGTTCTTGTATTTTTCGTAGGTTGACACCAAGTTTGGCATTTCGGCTACACAAGAGACGCAGCTTGTGGCCCAAAAATTAACCAAAGTAACCTTGCCTTGCAAAGCCGAGGAAGGTTTCTGTGAGCCATCTAACAAAATGAAGGTGGATACCGGAGCCTCGGTATTCTGAGTCCATGCATAACCGCCTGCGACTAAGGCTACAGCCGCAACGAAGCTTACAACGACAATATGTTTTTTCATGAAAAGGTATTCCCTATGGACCGCCGACAGTTTAATTCCATCACACTAACAACCGCAGCCCTGTGGACAGCGGCGTCGTTGCACCCCGCCTACGCAATAAGCTTGGCAGACCTTTCCAAGACTGATGCGACCAAGGGGCTGAAAACCGCACTCGAAAAAGGGGCGCTGGCAGCGGTAGGCCTATTGGGTGTACAGGATGGATTCATGGGCAACGAAAAAGTTCGCATACCTTTGCCAGGATATCTTGAGGATGCCGCCAAGCTCTTGCGCACTTTTGGCCAAGGCGCAAGGGTCGATGAGTTGGTGCTGTCCATGAACAGGGGCGCGGAAGCTGCCGTTCCCATGGCCAAAGAACTGTTGCTCAAAGCAGTCCAAGGCATGTCAGTGAACGATGCGAAAGGTATTTTGGGTGGTGGGGACACGGCGGTCACACAGTTCTTTGCCGAAAAAACACGCAACCCGTTGGGCGTCAAATTTTTGCCCATCGTAACCACGGCGACCGAGAAAGTTGGCCTCGCTGCCAAATACAACCAACTGGCAGGGAAGGCCTCCGAAATAGGGCTCATGAAAAAAGAAGACGCCAACATTCAGCAGTACGTCACTGGAAAGGCGCTAGACGGTCTCTTCTTCATGATCTCGGAAGAGGAAAAAAAGATCCGCCAAAATCCTGTGGCCTACGGAAGCTCCATCCTGACCAAAGTATTTGGCGCGCTGAAGTGAGCGCTAATGACCTCGCACGAAACTGCCTCGTGCTGGCTCTGTTGGGTATCGTTGCGTGCAGCCCCACACTGAACTGGAGGCAGGCCCCGTTGGGAGCCCTCCGAATCTCGTTGCCCTGCAAGCCCGACAAAGCCCAGCGAGAAGTGCCAATGGCAGGCCAAAGCCTGACACTCGAAATGCAAGGCTGTGAAGCGGGCGGCGCACTGTTTGCAGTCAGCCGCATTCAGGTGCGTGACGCCACCGCAGTGCCGAAAGTAACGCAGGCATGGCGAGAATCAGCACTGGCAGCGATGCGGTCAGAGAAGGATGCAGTACGCACAGGCGTAGCGCCTAACTTTGCCCATCTACCTGGTTTGGTCAATGCCCAATGGCTGCATGCAACGGGCCAACGCCCACAGGGCGGTGCGGTACAAGCGCAGCTGGCATGGCTAGTTCTGGGGACTGACATTTACCATCTCGCTGTGTATGCAGACCAATTGGGTGAAGAAAAGACCGAGCCATTTTTCACAGGCCTTTCCAGTTTATGAGGTTGTTGAGCCCCCGCAAAGCGGCCGTGGTATTTATGGCCTTCGGAATGGCGTACTTTTTGTCGGCACTGATTCGCGCCGTGACTGCCACGCTGGCCCCCACGCTGGTGCAGGAATTCAGCCTCCAATCACGCGATCTGGGTCTGCTTGCAGGGGGGTACTTTCTAGGGTTTGCGTTGACACAGTTGCCATTGGGCCTCTGGCTAGACCGACTGGGCCCCAAGCGTGTTGAGCTATCGTTTTTGATGGTCGCTGTGGTAGGGTGTCTCGCGTTTGCGCTGGCGCAGAATTTTTGGAGTTTGCTCGCTGCCCGTGTGCTGTGTGGGGTGGGCCTCAGCGCCTGCTTGATGGCCCCCTTGACAGGCTACCGCCGCTGGTATGCGCCCGAACAACAGATGCGCTCAAATTCCTGGATGTTAATGGTCGGGTCGTTTGGGATGGTCGCATCCACGTTGCCCGTGCAATGGTTAATGCCGTTTGTCGGCTGGCGTGGTGTCTTTGTTCTGCTTGGAGCGTTGGTGGTCATGGCCATGCTTGCGATAGCCTGGCAGTCACCGCGGTGGCAATCAGATATCGACTCGGCCTCTCTGCGAACGGGAGTGCTTGACAGCTACCGCGAGGTATGGCGCAACCCCTATTTTAAAAAAATGGCACCACTAGGTTTCTTTAGTTATGGCGGCATGGTTGCCATGCAGACACTTTGGGCCGGTCCATGGATGGTCAAAGTGGGGGGCTACAGCGCGCAGCAGGCAGCCACCGGGCTTTTTGGCCTCAATGTGGCGATGTTGTTGGCGTTCTGGCTATGGGGTTGGACTAACCCTTGGCTCACACGCAAAGCCTACAACGCAGAAAGGCTGATCACTTGGGGGATGCCATTGAACTTCTGTCTCTTTACTACGCTCGTGTTTGTTGGAGGCTCAGCGTCCACTGGAACGGCTGCGCTGTTGACACTGGTAAGCGTTAGCTGAGCTGTGGTTACTTTATCCCAGCCTGCAGTGGGTATGGCGTTTCCCGCAGCACTGGCCGGGCGTGCCTTGTCAGCCTTCAATCTGGTGATCTTCGTCGGCGTATTTGCCGTGCAATGGGGTATTGGCTTGCTTCTGGATGGGTTCAGCGCCATGGGCTTGGCGATTTCCTGCGGGCAAAGGCGCCATAATCAATGCCCATCTCTCTGGCTTCACCATGAACACCGGCATCCTCATCGTCGCCCATGCACCGCTCGCCAGTGCCTTGCGGACGGCAGCCCTCCATGTCTACCCCGAAGCGGCAGACGGAGTGTTGGCACTGGATGTGGCAGCCCAGGACAGCCCGGAACTCACGCGCGCTGCTGCCCAGGCACTGCTGGCTCAATTGGGCACACCAGAGGCGCTGGTGCTTACCGATGTGTTCGGTGCGACGCCCTGTAACGTGGCACAAAAAGTGGTGGATGGTGTCCATACCAAACTGGTAGCGGGTGTGAACCTGCCCATGCTTTTGCGTACGATGAACTACCGCCAGGAGGCGTTGGATGTGCTGGTCACCCGCGCGCTGGCGGGCGGTGCCCAGTGCATCATGCAAGTGGCTGTGACGGCCCCCCAAAACCAACATCGCAAACCCCATGATCAGCACCAACACAACCATAGTCAATAAGCTGGGTCTGCATGCCCGCGCGTCTGCCAAGCTCACCAAACTGGCGGGCAGTTTTCCTTGCGAAGTGTGGATGGCTCGCGGTGACCGTCGGGTGAACGCCAAGAGCATCATGGGTGTGATGATGCTGGCGGCTGGCATCGGCAGCCAAATCACACTCGAAACTAGCGGTGAGCGCGAGCAGGAAGCAATGGATGCGCTACTCGCCTTGATTGCAGACAAGTTCGGCGAAGGCCAATGACGTTTTCCATCCACGGTCTGGCCGTATCGCGCGGCATCGCCATTGGCCGTGCGGTGCTGGTGGCGTCCAGCCGGGTGGATGTGGCCCACTACTTTGTCAAGCCGGACCAAGTAGGTGCCGAGATTGGCCGTGTCCGTGCCGGGCGCGACGCTGTCGTAGAAGAAATCCGACGCCTTCAGGAAAGCATTACCCGCATGGGGCCGAAAGAGGCTCCGCAGGAACTATCCGCCCTGCTCGACGTGCACTTGATGTTGCTGCAGGATGAAGAGCTGGAGTCGGGCGTCAAGCATTGGATCACGGACCGCCTTTACAACGCTGAATGGGCGCTGACCACACAGCTGGAAATTATTGCCCGCCATTTCGACGAAATGGAAGACGCCTACTTGCGTGAACGCAAGGCTGATATGGAGCAAATTTGCGAACGCATTTTGCGCGCCATGAAAGGCATGCAGTCGCCCGTAGTGCCGCCCGTGCATCGCAGTGCCCGCAATCCTTCGCAACAAGACTTGCTGCTGGACGACACGGTCGATGTTCCGCTGGTGCTGATAGCGCACGACCTTTCACCCGCGGACATGCTGCAGTTCAAGCAGAGCGTGTTTGCCGGCTTTATTACCGATGTAGGCGGCAAGACATCGCACACGGCCATTGTGGCGCGCAGCATGGATATCCCCGCAGTGGTGGGGGCGCGCACCTGCAGCCAACTGGTGCGCCAGGATGACTGGATCATCATTGACGGCGATGCCGGCGTGGTCATCGTCGACCCCTCGCCCATCATTCTGGCGGAGTACGGCTTTAAGCAACGCCAGGGCGAGCTCGAGCGTGGTCGCTTGAAGCGCTTGTTGCATACACCCGCTGTCACCATGGACGACCAGAGGGTGCAATTGCTGGCCAACATCGAAATGCCCGAGGACGCTCAAGTCGCCCTCAAAGCAGGAGCGTTGGGTGTGGGCCTGTTTCGCAGTGAGTTTTTGTTCATGGGCCGACAGGGCAAACTCCCCGACGAAGAAGAGCAATACCAAGCCTACCGCACGGCGGTGGAAGGCATGCAGGGCCTGCCGGTAACCATCCGCACCGTAGACGTCGGGGCGGACAAACCCCTGGACGATTCGGTCCGCGACGACGCCCACCTCAACCCCGCTTTAGGCCTGCGTGCTATCCGTTGGAGCCTGGCCGACCCCGCCATGTTTTTGACCCAGTTGCGCGCCATCCTGCGCGCCGCTGCCCATGGCAAGGTGCGTATGCTCATACCTATGCTGGCCCATGCCAGTGAGATTCGCCAGACCATTGCACACATCGAGAAAGCACGCAAGCAGTTGGACCGGCGTGGCGTGGCCTACGGTCCTATCCAGCTTGGCGCCATGATTGAAATTCCGGCCGCCGCGTTGAGCTTGCGCTTGTTTCTCAAATATTTTGATTTCCTCTCCATCGGCACCAATGATCTGATTCAGTACACGCTGGCAATCGACCGCGCCGACGAGTCGGTTGCGCATCTGTATGACCCTATGCATCCGGCAGTGTTGCGCTTGGTGGCAGACACCATTGCCGCAGCCCGCGCACATGGCAAAGATGTCAGTGTGTGCGGTGAAATGGCCGGTGACGTAACCATGACCCGTTTGTTGCTGGGTCTGGGTCTGCGCAGCTTCTCCATGCACCCAGCGCAAATCCTCGCAGTCAAACAGGAGATCTTGCGCGCTGATGCGGGCAAGTTGGAAGCCTGGGCGCTGGGCGTTTGCGACGCTGAAGAACCTGGCGAGGAGCTCAGCAGCCGGCCTATGCCGCTATAAAAAGAAGAGCTGTTTGCGCAGTTTTGACGAGGTCTGCAGGCCTTTTTTACTTGTGAAAGCCCTATTTTCCTGCCCGTGCGCCGAGTGCTGCGGCGCCCACAATCATCACCGCTGCCAGAACCACCGAGGCATTGGGCCACTCCCCCCGCAGCCACAGCAGTGCCAGCGTGGATAGCAATGGCGTGAGGAATGACAACACGCCAATCTGTCGTGCATCACCGCGCTTGAGTGCCGCGTCCCAGAGGTAAAACGCGCCGCCCAATGGCCCCAAGCCCATGGCGGCCAACAGCAGCCAGTCGTGGGCGCTCAAGTCCACCGGGGTTTCCAGCAGCGCGTGACACAGCAGCGATAGCAGGCCCGACACCAGCCCGAACAGGCCAATTGCCGCGCTGGGGAAGGCCTGCACGCGCTGGGTCAGCAGTGAGTAGCTGGCCCATACAAAGGCAGAGGCCAGCGCCGGGATGTAGCCCCAGGCCCAACCACCCATTCCAGCGCCCTGCAGATCACGCCCACCCACAATGGCCAGCGCTGCACCGGCAAAACCCAGCAGTGCGGCTGCAATGTGCAAGCCACGCAGCCGCACGCCAGGCAGGAACAGCGGTGCCATCAGCACAATGCCCAGCGGCCACAAGTAGTTCACCAGGTTGGCCTGCACCGGCGGCGCGTGGCGTAGCGCAATGAACAGCAGAAAGTGAAAACCAAACAACCCGTACACGCCAAGCGCCAGCGTGGACGCGGGTACCCGCCACTGCTGCACCCGGCCTTTGGAGAGCGCCAGCCCGATGACGCTGCCAATCAGCAGCGCACAGCCAGTCAGCAAAAACGGCGGCACATGGCCCAAGGACACCCCCAGCGGTGCAAGTGAACCCCAGAGGGCAATGGCAGCGAGTGCGAGGAGGGAGGATTGCATGGCAACAAGCTTAGCCGCACGTATTGGCGCGCAACAACGGTCTGCTGTCGCGCAATCACAGTCCAGGCAGCGTACAGTGCTATGTGTGTTGACGCAGCGCTGCGGTCAAGGCCGATGCTGAATGGTAGCCGCAGCGTCGAGCAATTTCCGCCATGGCCAGGCCTTGGGCGCGCAGATGGCGTGCGCGTTGCAGACGCAGGTCGCGCAGCCATTGCATGGGGCGCATGCCGGTCTCGTGTCGGCAGCGCACGGCAAACTGCGTGGGGCTTAAAAATACCTGTCGTGCGAGGTCGGCCACGGCGAGCGGGGTGTGCAGTTGTTGCTGGCACCAGGCGGTCAGGCCATTCCAGTCTATGCGGCGCTGGCTACGCGCAGGTGGGACTGTTGGTGCGCGCCAGCAGTCCAGCAGTAACAGGGGGCCATAGTGCTGGGCCAGACTGTCCTGCCGCGCCAAGGCCAGTTGCAGGTAGCGCGCCAAGGCCTGCGCGGTGGCGGGCTGCACCGGTGCGCCCACTGCATTGGCCCACCGGGCTTCGGTCGTGTCCAGCACCAGGCAGTGGGCGTTGCCAGCGGCCTCAAAGTCGTGCCGCTCGCCGGGTGCAATCACGCAGCCGTTGCCGGCCGCGATGCGATGGCCTCGGCCCTGCACCTCAAGTTCCAGCGTACCTTCCAGACCGAGCAGTACCTGGAAGTGGTCGTGCACATGGCTGCCCGGCGATGTGCCGTACTGGCGCAGCGACAGGGAGCCATGGGCGGCGTGCATAAGGCTATCTACCTCAGGCCAGGCGTTGGTCGGTGGAGGGGCGCTTCCACAGATTGATGCCACCATCTACTGCATGGCGGTCGATGGAGGTCAGCTCGTCAGTGCTGAAGTTCAAGTTGCGCATGGCGCCTACCAGGTCCACGATTTGCTCGGGCTTGCTCGCGCCAATGAGCGCAGACGTCACCCGTGCATCCCGCAACACCCAAGCCGTGGCCATCTGCGCCAAACTTTGGCCGCGGGCTTGCGCAATGTCGTTGAGCGCACGCACGTGTTTGAGGTTTTGCTCGCTCAGGTGGTCCTGGGTGAACGACCCGCCGCCGGGGCGGTTGATACGGGCGTCTGTCGGCACACCATTAAGATATTTGTTGGTCAGCAGGCCTTGCGCCAGAGCGCTGAAGGCGATACAGCCCATGCCGGTGTCGTCCAGCGCATCCAGCAGGTCTTCCTCAATCCAGCGGTTCATCAGGCTGTACGAGGGCTGGTGGATCAGCATGGGCACGCCCATGCTCTTCAAGATGGCTGCTGCTTCGCGTGTTTTGGTGCCCGAGTAGCTGCTGATACCGGCATACAGGGCCTTGCCCTGCTGCACGGCGGTAGCCAGTGCGCCCATGGTTTCTTCCAAGGGGGTGTCAGGGTCAAAGCGGTGGCTGTAAAAGATGTCGACATACTCCAGGCCCATGCGCTTCAAGCTCTGGTCCAGGCTGGCCAGCACGTACTTGCGCGAGCCGCCGCCTTGGCCATAAGGGCCGGGCCACATGTCATAGCCCGCCTTGCTGGAAATGATCAGCTCGTCGCGGTAGGGCGCAAAGTCACGGCGCAAGTGCTCGCCAAAGTTGATTTCGGCACTACCGGGCGCCGGGCCGTAGTTGTTGGCCAAGTCGAAATGGGTGATGCCCAGGTCAAACGCGGTCCGCAGCATGTCGCGCTGGGTCTGGAAGGGCGTGGCATCGCCAAAGTTGTGCCACAAGCCTAGGGACACCGCCGGAAGCTTGAGGCCACTTTTGCCGCAGGTACGGTAGGGGACGGTGCCGTTGTAGCGGGCGGCGTTGGCGTGGTATTGCATGGCGTTTGTTCAGAAAAAGGTGGCAAACTGGTCTCTAGGCCTCGCTGTTGTTGCGCGGGTAGCTATGGATTGAATAGCGCCCGGCATAACGCTGCACACCGCTATGCTACCCGGCCAGACGCACTGTTGCAGCGCAGGGCGCAGAATCCAGCATTCTTCTTTTTCTATTGCCTGCTAGTGACTGATTTCTCCCCCACTTCCCTCCAGGAACCCCGCCGCTGGAGCGGCGACGGCTGGACCGCCCAGGTCATCAAAAACGAGGACGACGACGGCTGGGCCGTGGCCATGACCAAAGACGGTCACGCGGAGCCCGCGCTGGTCGGCCCCTGGACCATGGGCCGCGACAAAAAGAACCCCAAACCACTGGACGGCAACGCCTTCAGTACGCTGGTGAAGACAGCAAGCGAATTTGTGCGCCGCAGCGAGCAGCAGTTGCATGCATCGCTTCACCAAAGCATTGCGGTGACCGCGGGCTCGGCCCGCATAACGGTCTACCTCGACATAGAGCCGGATGAGGACAACCCCTCTGCCGTGCTGAGCGCCAGGGATGAGCGCGACGACATGCTGGCAGAGGTGCGCGTACTACCTTCATTCAAGCTCAACCGCAGCAGTGCGGTGGCCTGGGTAGAAGGCGGTTTCGCCAAACCGAAATAAGTGCCAAATATTGCTTACATCAAGTGGTGTAAGCGTATGCAGCTACGTATTTTGTAGCGATTTCAAGGCGTTGCGGTGCCTAGTGCATGTCCTGCCTGCACATCTGCGTGGTAGCTGGACCGGACCATGGCGCCTACCGCGGCGTGCTTGAAACCCATCTTGTAGGCTTCGACTTCGAACATTTTGAAGGTGTCCGGATGCACATATCGGCGAACCGGTAGGTGGCTCGTTGAGGGGGCAAGGTACTGGCCGATGGTCAACATTTCAATGTTGTGCGCGCGCATGTCACGCATGGTGTCCAAAATTTCTTCATCGGTCTCGCCCAGGCCGACCATCAGGCCGCTCTTGGTTGGCACTTGGGGGAAAAGCGCCTTGAACTTCTTGAGCAGGTTCAGACTGAACTGGTAGTCCGAACCTGGCCGCGCTTCTTTGTAGAGGCGGGGGATGGTTTCCAGGTTGTGGTTCATCACGTCGGGTGGTGCGGCTTTCAAAATTTCCAGCGCACGGTCATCGCGGCCGCGGAAGTCGGGCACCAGCACTTCAATCTGGGTTCTGGGTGACAGCTCGCGCGTCTTGCGGATGCATTCGACAAAGTGGCCCGCGCCGCCATCGCGCAGGTCATCGCGGTCCACGCTGGTAATGACTACGTAGTTGAGCTTGAGCTGCGCAATGGTTCTGGCCAGGTTGTCGGGCTCATTGGCATCCAGTGGGTCGGGGCGGCCATGGCCAACGTCGCAAAATGGGCAGCGACGAGTGCATTTATCGCCCATGATCATGAAGGTGGCCGTGCCCTTGCCAAAGCATTCGCCAATGTTGGGGCAACTGGCTTCTTCGCATACCGTGACCAGCTTGTTGGCGCGTAGCACGTCCTTGATTTCGTAGAAGCGCGTGGTGGGGCTACCGGCCTTGACGCGAATCCACTCCGGTTTCTTGAGTACTTCGCCTTGCACCACTTTGACCGGGATGCGTGACAGCTTGGCCGCGGCCTTTTGCTTGTCGGTAGCCTTGTAAGTCTCCAACGACTGCACGTCACGTACGGTAGCGTTAGCTGGAGTTTGGAGGGTGGTGTCTTCGCTATGGCTCATGGGGCGGGGGCGCTCTCAGGGCGCGAGGTAGGTTGCGAGCTTGTGGCCCAATATGTCGGCGGCATCAGCCCAGCCGACAGAGACGCCGATTGTAGAAAGATCCACGGTTTGCAGCTTGGCGTAGCCGCAGGGGTTGATACGCGAGAAGGGTTCCAGGTCCATGGCTACATTGAGCGCCACGCCGTGGTAGGTGCAGTTACGGCTGACCTTGATGCCTAACGCGGCAATCTTGCCAAGGCCAGTGAAGTCGGGTTCGGTCTGGTGGGTGGCACCGATTTTGGGGCGTTGCGCCAGCGGTGCGTGCCCCGTGGGGTCGTCCAGGCGGACATAAATGCCGGGCGCTCCCGCCACGCGGTGGCCGGTTGCGCCGAAGTGTGCCAGCGTCCTGATAATGGCTTCTTCGATCCGGTAAACGTATTCTTTGACGAAGTATCCAGCGCGCTTGAGGTCGATCAGTGGATACCCCATCACTTGTCCGGGGCCGTGGTAAGTCACTTGGCCGCCACGGTTGGTCTGCACTACGGGGATGTCGCCGGGAAGGAAGATGTGCTCCGGTTTGCCTGCCAGACCCTGGGTGAAGACAGGGGGATGCTCACACATCCAAAGCTGGTCGTTCTCTCTAGTTGAAGACACAAGATCTCTTTGATTCGTAAACTCCTGCATCGCTGCGTAGGTGGGTAGGTAGTCCACCCGGCCCAAGTTGAGTAGCTCAATTGCCACAAGCTAAAGCACCACTTTGACCATAGGGTGCGTCGACAGCGTGCGGTATAGCTCGTCGAGCTGTTCGCGGCTAGTGGCGGTGATGGTGATGGTCACGCCCAAGTAGTTGCCGCCCTTGCTTTCGCGCAGCTCAATAGTGGAGGCGTCAAATGCGGGGTCGAATTGTTTGGCAATAACCGAAATAGCGTGCACCAGGCCGTCCACCTTGTGGCCCATCACTTTGATAGGGAACAGGGAAGGGTATTCAATCAGCGACTCTGCGCGCGAAGCGTCAGGGCTGCCAGGGGTGGGGGCGGAAACGTTCATGTTGTGGCCTCTCAGCGAAGAAATGGGGAAGCCCTTGCCAGCGCAGGACGTTTTGCAAGCAAGGTGCGCTGCGTGCAATTATCGCTCCGGCCTCAAAAAGGTGAGGGACAAAAAGCCGAACGGCTAGGCACGATCGGGTTTCTACGTATAATCGAAGGCTGTGCATTGAACAGCGGCAGTAACTTGAGCGTTTTTTCATTGATGACAATCACGCCTCAGCCTTACTCGCCTACTGACCCAGAGAACCCAGATGGGATCTTTGATGCAGAGTTCAAGCCCTTGACTGCAGAAGAAGCCCGGCAGTGGCGTAGTGCCAATCCCGCAATTTCCCCGTGGGGAGTTGTGGTGTGGCAAGTGGTGGTTGGTGCTGTGCTAGCTTTGGTCGTTGGCCTATTGGGTGGCAACGCGGCGGGCTTTTCCGCTGCTTATGGTGCACTGGCAGTGGTTTTTCCTGCTGCGCTCATGGTGAGGGGGTTGCAGCGCCAGCGCGCAGTGACTTTGCCTGGCGCGGCATTGTTGGGATTTATGGTTTGGGAGTCGGTGAAGGTTGTCTTGACGGTTGCTATGTTGTTAGTGGCACCTAAGGTGGTTTCCCCGATTAGCTGGCTGGCCTTGGTGGCTGGTTTTGTAGTGACGATGAAGGTGTACTGGGTGGCCGCGTGGTTGCACTCGCGACGCCGAAGTCTCAACGGTTCGAATTGATATTTGGTGACCTATGTCTGTAGAAAACACTGCAACAAATGCCCCTTCTGCTGGTGAATACATCCAGCATCACTTGCAACACTTGCAAAAGGACTTTTCCTTTCAAAGTGTGAAGCAGACCAGTATTGTCGATTTCAGCTTGTTCAATCTGGATTCGGTATTCTTTTCGGTGGTTTTGGGTGTGATTGGTTGTTTTGTTTTGTGGAGCGCGGCGCGCAAAGCCACATCCGGCGTGCCTGGTCGCTTTCAGGCTGCGGTTGAAATTCTCTCTGAGATGGTGGAGAACCAGGCCAAGGGTGTTATTCATAACGCCAAGAGCCGCAAGCTGATTTCTCCTCTGGCGCTCACGGTGTTTGTCTGGATTTTCCTGATGAATGCCATGGATATGCTGCCTGTAGACTTGATTCCCCAGATCTGGCATACCGCAGGCCCAGCGATGGGTTTCAAAGATTACATGCGTGTGGTGCCTACCGCTGATCTCTCCACTACGCTGGGTCTTTCTTGCTCAGTATTGCTGATCTGTGTGTTTTACAACATCAAGATCAAGGGCTTGGGTGGCTGGGCGCACGAGCTGATTGCGGCTCCCTTCGGTGACCACTGGGCGCTGTACCCCATCAATTTCTTGATGCAGATGATTGAATACGTTGCCAAGACCGTTTCCCACGGCATGCGGTTGTTTGGCAATATGTTTGCAGGTGAATTGGTGTTCATGTTGATTGCCCTGATGGGTGGTGGCTGGGCGCTGTCAGCAACCGGTGTTGGCTTGGCCTTGGGT
This sequence comes from Curvibacter sp., assembly GCA_004293725.1. Lineage (GTDB taxonomy): Bacteria > Pseudomonadota > Gammaproteobacteria > Burkholderiales > Burkholderiaceae_C > Allorhodoferax. Next base: position 5,619 of record REAW01000053.1, on the reverse strand, counting down.
CACGTTATCGCCGGAACCGTGTGGACCTTGTTCCACATCTTGGTCATCACTTTGCAAGCCTTCATCTTTATGATGTTGACGCTGATCTACACCGGTCAAGCGCACGACGCACATTGATGTAATTGTTTCTCTTTAGTTTTCGTTTTTCTTTTTCCACTATCTTTTAGGAGCTTCTCATGGAAAACATTCTCGGCCTCGTGGCATTGGCTTGCGGCATCATCGTTGGTCTGGGCGCTATCGGCGCTTCCATCGGCATCGCGCTGATGGGTGGCAAGTTCCTCGAGGCTTCGGCTCGCCAACCAGAGCTGATGAACGAACTGCAAACCAAGATGTTCATCTTGGCTGGTCTGATTGACGCTGCGTTCCTGATCGGTGTTGCTATCGCTCTGCTGTTCGCATTCGCCAACCCCTTCGTTCTGAGCTAATCAACGGCCCTTCACGTTAGAGAAGGAATCAAACCGTGAACATCAACGCAACCCTGTTCCTGCAGGCTATCGTTTTTGCGATCCTGGTGTGGTTCACGATGAAATTCGTGTGGCCCCCGATCACGAAAGCGCTGGACGAGCGGGCACAGAAGATCGCCGACGGCCTAGCCGCCGCCGACAAGGCCAAGGCCGAACTGGCGTCCGCCAACAAGCGTGTGGAAGCCGAACTGGCAACCTCCAAGAATGAGACCGCAGGTCGCCTGGCTGAAGCTGAGCGTCGTGGGCAGGCCATTGTGGAAGAAGCCAAAGCACGCGCAACCGAAGAAGGCAACCGCATCATTGCAGCTGCCAAAGCGGAAGCCGAGCAACAGTCGGTGAAGGCGCGTGAAGCATTGCGCGAACAGGTCGCCGCCCTCGCCGTAAAAGGCGCTGAACAGATCCTGCGCAAGGAAGTCAATGCCGGTGTGCATGCCGACTTGCTGTCTCGTCTGAAGACTGAGCTGTAAGGGAAGACCATGGCCGAACTTGCCACGATTGCCAGGCCCTACGCCGAAGCCCTGTTTCAGGCCGCAAAAGCGGACTTGAACGGTGCAGTTGGGTGGCTGGACGAATTGGCTGCAATTGCCCAAGATGGTCAGTTGCAGCAGTTCGCCAGCAACCCCCAAATCACGAATGCACAGGTCTACGACCTGATTGCGGGAGTGATCAAGGCTGCATTGACGGAGCAAGGAAAGAACTTTCTTCGCACCGTGATCGACAACGGGCGCCTGGAAGCTCTGCCTGAAATAGCAGCCCAGTTTCGTGCGCTTAAAAATGCGCAAAGCGGACTTTCTGATGCCGTGGTGTACAGCGCCTTTGCCATCGATGCGCATGCGTTGTCGGATCTGGCTATTTCGCTCGAAAAGCGTTTCGGCCGCAAGCTCAATGTGTCCGTTGCGCTCGACGCCGATCTGATCGGCGGTATTTGCGTGGTGGTGGGTGACGAAGTGCTTGACACCTCCGTCAAGGCCCGTCTGGAACAAATGAAAGTGGCTCTCACTGCATGAGGCGCAAGCCCCTTGTTGTGAAGCCCAACTAAAGAAAGAAGGAAAGAGTCATGCAACTCAATCCCGCAGAAATTTCTGAATTGATCAAGAGCCGTATTGACGGCCTGTCCGCCAGCACTGACATCCGTAACCAAGGCACAGTGGTGTCGGTAACGGACGGTATCTGCCGCATCCACGGTCTGTCTGACGTGATGCAAGGCGAAATGCTGGAATTCCCCGCTGGTAGCGACGGCCTGCCCACTTACGGTTTGGCTTTGAACCTCGAGCGTGACTCGGTCGGTTCCGTGATCTTGGGTGAATACGAACACATCTCCGAAGGCGACACGGTCAAGTGCACCGGCCGCATTCTGGAAGTGCCGGTGGGCCCCGAGCTCAAAGGCCGTGTGGTCAACGCCCTGGGTCAACCCATCGACGGCAAAGGCCCCATCAACGCCAAGATGACCGACGTGATTGAAAAGGTGGCACCTGGTGTGATCGCCCGTAAATCTGTGGATCAGCCCATGCAGACCGGCCTGAAGTCCATCGACTCCATGGTTCCTGTCGGCCGCGGTCAGCGCGAGTTGATCATTGGCGACCGCCAGACCGGCAAGACCGCCGTGGCCATCGACGCCATCATCAACCAGAAGGGTCAGAACATGACCTGCGTCTACGTTGCGATCGGCCAAAAGGCTTCTTCGATCAAGAACGTGGTCCGCGCCCTGGAGCAAGCTGGCGCCATGGAGTACACAATTGTGGTGGCTGCCTCCGCCTCTGAGTCTGCTGCCATGCAGTACGTGTCTGCGTACTCCGGTTGCACCATGGGTGAGTACTTCCGCGACCGCGGCGAAGACGCCCTGATTGTGTACGACGATCTGTCCAAGCAAGCCGTGGCCTACCGCCAGGTTTCCTTGCTGCTGCGCCGTCCACCTGGCCGTGAAGCTTACCCCGGCGATGTGTTCTATCTCCACAGCCGTCTGCTGGAGCGCGCAGCCCGCGTGAACGCCGAATACGTGGAAGCCTTCACCAAGGGCGCCGTGAAAGGAAAAACCGGTTCTTTGACCGCTCTGCCTATCATCGAAACCCAAGCTGGTGACGTGTCCGCTTTTGTGCCTACCAACGTGATTTCGATCACTGACGGCCAGATCTTCCTGGAAACCTCCCTGTTCAATGCAGGCGTGCGCCCCGCGATCAACGCCGGTATCTCGGTGTCCCGCGTGGGTTCTGCTGCGCAGACCAAAGTGGTCAAGGGCCAGTCTGGCGGTATCCGTAACGACTTGGCCCAGTACCGTGAACTGGCTGCATTCGCGCAGTTCGCTTCTGATCTGGACGAAGCCACCCGCAAGCAGCTGGACCGCGGCGCTCGCGTGACCGAGTTGCTCAAGCAGAAGCAGTACAGCCCCCAGTCGATCAGCATCATGAGCGCATCTTTGTTCGCAGTGAACAAGGGCTTCATGGACGATGTGGAAGTCAAGAAGATCCTGGCTTTCGAGCACGGTCTCCATGCCTACCTCAAAGACAAGCACGCAGCCCTGTTGGCCAAGGTGGAAGACACCAAGGCGCTGGACAAGGATGCAGAGGCTGAATTGACTGCTGCTGTTGCCGCGTTCAAGAAAACTTTTGCTTAATTTCCACCTGATCACAAGGAGCCGTTGATGGCAGCAGGTAAGGAACTACGCACCAAGATCAAATCGGTGGAAAACACCAAGAAGATCACCAAGGCCATGGAAATGATCTCGGTCTCCAAGATGCGCAAGGCGCAGGAGCGTATGCGCGCTGCCCGACCTTACAGCACAAAGATCCGGGACATCGCGACGAATCTGGGGCAGGCCAATCCTGAGTACGTGCACAGCTTCATGAAGACCAACGACGCGAAAGCTGTCGGTCTGATTGTCGTGACCACGGACAAGGGTCTCTGTGGCGGTCTGAATACCAACTTGTTGCGCCAGGTGACGGGCAAGTTGCGTGATACGCAAGCAGCCGGGAAAACTGCGCATGCAGTTGCCATCGGCAGCAAGGGTCTTGGCTTCTTGAATCGTATTGGTGCCAAAGTTGTGTCACACGTGACCCACCTCGGCGATCGTCCTCACCTGGACAAGCTCATTGGGCCCGTTAAGGTGTTGATTGATGCCTATGTCGCGGGTGAGGTCAGTGCGGTACACGTTTGCTACAACAAGTTTGTTAGCACCATGAAGCAGGACCCCGTCATTGAGCAATTGCTACCACTGTCCGCCGAAAAAATGGCGGCTGACAGCAAAGCAGATGGTGGTGCTCACGCGTGGGACTACCTCTATGAGCCGGATGCGCAAACCGTCATCGACGAATTGCTCGTGCGGTATGTCGAGGCACTGGTGTTTCAAGCGCTGGCCGAAAACATGGCGTCCGAGCACGCTGCACGCATGGTGGCCATGAAGGCCGCCACAGACAATGCCGGCAACGTCATTGCCGAGCTCAAGCTCGTTTACAACAAGACCCGTCAGGCTGCAATTACCAAAGAGCTGTCTGAAATCGTGTCCGGTGCAGCTGCCATCAGCGGCTAAGCGAATTCAAAAATTATTGGAGCGAAAAATGCAAGCCCAAGGAAAAATTGTTCAATGTATCGGCGCTGTGGTGGACGTGGAATTTCCACGCGACCGCATGCCCCGCGTGTACGACGCACTCAAGATGGAAGGCTCCCCGCTGACTCTCGAAGTGCAGCAGCAGCTAGGCGACGGCGTGGTGCGTACCATTGCGCTGGGTTCGTCTGACGGCCTGCGTCGCGGTCTGGTGGTGTACAACACTGGCGCACAAATTACCGTGCCCGTGGGCAAAGCGACCTTGGGCCGCATCATGGACGTGTTGGGTGCGCCCATCGACGAACGTGGTCCTGTTAGTCAAGAGCACACTGCTTCCATCCACCGCAAGGCTCCTTCGTACGACGAACTGAGCCCTTCGCAAGAGCTGCTGGAAACCGGCATCAAGGTTATTGACTTGGTCTGCCCGTTCGCCAAGGGTGGCAAGGTGGGTCTGTTCGGTGGTGCCGGTGTGGGCAAGACCGTAAACATGATGGAACTCATCAACAACATCGCCAAGGCGCACAGCGGCTTGTCCGTGTTCGCTGGTGTGGGTGAGCGTACCCGTGAAGGGAACGACTTCTACCACGAGATGGCCGATTCCGGCGTGGTGAACCTCGAAGACCTGCCCGAGTCCAAAGTGGCGATGGTGTACGGTCAGATGAACGAACCCCCAGGCAACCGTCTGCGTGTGGCTCTTACAGGTCTGACCATCGCGGAATCGTTCCGTGACGAAGGCAAGGACGTGTTGTTCTTCGTGGACAACATCTATCGCTACACATTGGCCGGTACGGAAGTGTCCGCGCTGCTGGGACGTATGCCTTCCGCCGTGGGCTACCAGCCTACACTGGCCGAAGAAATGGGTCGTTTGCAAGAGCGTATTACGTCGACCAAAGTGGGATCCATCACGTCCATCCAGGCCGTCTACGTTCCTGCCGATGACTTGACTGACCCATCGCCTGCTACTACTTTCGCCCACTTGGATTCCACCGTTGTGTTGTCCCGTGACATCGCTTCCTTGGGTATCTACCCTGCGGTGGATCCCCTGGACTCCACCAGCCGTCAGCTCGACCCGCTGGTGGTGGGTGAAGACCACTACAACACCGCCCGTGCGGTGCAAGGTACGTTGCAGCGCTATCGCGAACTGCGCGACATCATCGCCATCATGGGTATGGACGACTTGGCCCCTGAAGACAAACTGGCTGTGGCACGCGCCCGCAAGATCCAGCGCTTCTTGAGCCAGCCCTTCCACGTGGCTGAAGTGTTTACCGGATCTCCTGGCAAGTACGTTCCTCTGTCTGAAACCATTCGTGGATTCAAGATGATCGTGAACGGCGAATGTGATCACCTGCCAGAGCAGGCGTTCTACATGGTCGGTACCATTGACGAAGCCTTCGAAAAAGCCAAGAAGGTTTAAACCATGAACACCATCCACGTTGATGTGGTCAGTGCAGAAGAGTCCATCTTCTCCGGTGAAGCCGTCTTCGTGGCGCTTCCCGGTGAGGCGGGTGAACTGGGCATTAAGCCTCGCCACACTCCACTGATCACACGCATCAAGCCAGGCTCGGTGCGTATTGAAAAAGCCGATGGCAGCGAAGAGTTTGTGTTCGTGGCCGGTGG